>NZ_CAUIYF010000001.1 GCF_962719845.1 Neisseria uirgultaei
AAACCTCCCCCCCCCCCCCGATTTCTTTATTATGTCAACCGTAACAATTGTTTTGTTATGTAAAAGCCAACTGCCATACCACGGGACACACATACAGTTCGGTCCTATGTGCGTCCCAATTTAGAAAAGCTTACCTTTCAAACATACTAATATCCTGACGGGTAGGAATGAAACAACCAAGAAAATTTTGATGAACATCGCACTACCTTTATCCGACAAAATACAAAACAGGCTGTTTTTCCTTACCGTCCTTGCAACAGTATGTTTCCTGTTTTATCCGAAATACCTGCCGATGAACGACCTGCCGCAGCACGCCGCGCAGGTTGCCGCCTTGGATGATTTGCTCAAACACCGCAGTCCGTGGGCAGATATGCTGCAAATAAATTGGGATACGCCTTATCTGACCGTTTACGCCCTATGGTTGGCGCTGTATCAGTTTATGGGCATTAATGCTTCTTCTAAGGCTTTGGTCGCCCTCGAATTTTTATTTTTCATTTATGCGGCAGTCAAAATGAGAAAGGAAATGGGGGCGGAAAGGATGACCGACTGGGTCGCGCTGACCTGCTTTTTCGGATTTGCCTTTCAATGGGGCTTTATCGGCTACATTATGGGCATTCCCGTCGGCATACTGTTTTTCATTACCAACAAGCGTTGGATTGAAAACCCCTCGGCAAAGATGCTTGCCGCCGTTGCCGCATTGGGGATATGGTCGTACTTCTCCCATATTCTGACCTTTTCGTTTTTCTGCTTGCTTTCATACGGATACTTTCTTTTCAGAATCAAAGAAATCCCTTGGAAACAGCGTTTTTCCCTGACAGCCGCCTATCTCTTTTTCGCCGCCCTTTTGGCACGTTATACCGCAAAACCCAACCCCGTCCCCTATAAGGCATTTGAAGACAACTTTATCCAACATTCCTTTTGGGACAAAATACTGGAAATTGCCTACCTGCCTTGGAATATGTCGGTCCTGTTCTACTACGACATTGCCTGCCTCTTCCTCTTTGCCGCCCCCATAGCGGCAAACTGCCGCCCCACTCGGGAAAAAAGCCGGTACGTCCCGCTGCTTGCCTGTCTTGCGGTTTATTTCCTGATGCCTCATTTTACCTTTCAAACCAGCTTCCTTTACGAACGCTTCGCCCTGTTCGTCCCTTTTTATTATCTGATTTGGGAAAAGAAACCGGAAACGCCGGGTAGGACCGCAGCAAAAATATCGGAAGCAGCCTGCCTGTTGTTCGCCTTGTGCATCGCTGCGCTGACGGGCAAAGCCTACCTTAACAACGTCCTTTTTGACCGCTCGCAGAAGCTGGCTGATTTTATAAAGATTTCCCAAATGATGGAAAACGGCAAAAAAGTCCTGACTGTCAACGACCCCTTGTCCATCAGCGAAGGCAGCCTGACTTCGGGCGGCGAGTTCTTCCATATCGCACAATGGTATCAGGCCGAAAGGCAGGGGTGGGCGGATTACAGCTTTGCCTCGGCGCACGCTATGCCCGTCCGCATGAAAATGAAAGAAATGTATGACGGGTACAGTCAAGTCAGGTTTTTGTCCGAATATAACCTGACTCGGAAAACAGACTGCCGCCGCTATGACTACCTGCTTATCCTGACCGCCAACCATACGTCGGACGCATTGGAAAAATTGCTTGCCGCCAATCCCTCCTGCTCCCGTGTTTCCCATATCAAGACCATAGGGGAATGGTCGCTTTTCAGACGGCATTGATATGCGGCTCAAACGGTTCGCGCGTTACGGCACGGTCGGCATCATCAACACCCTAATCCATATCGCCGTTTTTACCGTGCTGTCAAACCGGCAATATTCCGCCGCCGCCGCAAACCTCATAGCCTTTGCCTCAGCCTCAGCATTCGGTTTTGCCGCAAATGCAAGATGGACGTTCGGTACAAAAGCTTCCTTCAAACGCTATGCCTGTTTCGTACTGTTTATGGGTTTTGCGGCATCGGCAAGCGGTTTGGCATCGGATGCCCTTGCTATGCCGCCGCAGGTCGCTGCCGTCGGATTTTCCGCCATCAGTCTGATATATGGCTACCTGTGCTCGAGTTACCTTGTTTTTGCCCAAACAAAAGGAAAACCATGAAAATATCGCTTATCGTCCCGGTGTGGAATGAAGAAGCCGCCATTCCGATCTTCTACCGTGCCGTCAGGGAAAGCAGGGGGCTTCAAAAATACGAAGTCGAAATCGTCTTCTGCAACGACGGGAGCACAGACAATACGGAAACCATTTTGGAAAACCTCGCCCTTGCAGACCCCTTGGTCAAACCGCTGCACTTTACACGCAATTTCGGCAAGGAAAACGCCCTTTTCGCCGGCTTGGAACACGCATCGGGCAATGCCGCCATTCCGATTGACGTCGACCTTCAAGACCCCATAGAGCTGATTCCGACTATGCTCGAAAGATGGCACGCCGGCGCAAAAACCGTATTGGCAAAACGTATCGGACGCACGCAAGACCATCCGCTCAAAAGATGGAGCGCGTCCTTCTTCTATAAACTTTACAATAAAATCAGCCCCGTCAGAATCGAAGAAAATGTCGGCGATTTCCGACTAATTTCACGCGACATCATCGACACCGTTATCAAAATGCCCGAACGAAACCTCTTTATGAAAGGATTGCTTTCCTGGCCGGACAGAGGGGAAGTTATCGAATACACCCGTCCGAAACGCATCATCGGCCATACCAAATTCAATGCCTTGAAACTTTGGAATCTCGCTTGGGACGGCATTACCGGATTTTCGACCGTCCCGCTCAAAATATGGACGTATATCGGCTTTTTGTTTGCATTTACCGCATTTTTATACGGCTCATTGATTATTCTCCGAACGCTCGTCTATGGAAAAGATATTCCCGGTTACCCGTCGCTTTTGGCCTGTATCCTGTTTCTCGGCGGAATCCAGCTCATCGGTATCGGCATACTCGGCGAATATATCGGACGTATCTATATCGAAACCAAACAGCGTCCCCGATATATTTTAAAAAACCGAAAGAAAGGATAATAAGATGGATGTGAAAGAAAGCGGTATTTTGGGCGACAGCATCAACAGCCATTGGTATTACGTATCCAAAGCACTTGCCGTTGCCAATCTTTTAAAAGGCAGAACCTTCCGCAAAGTGCTGGATGTCGGCGCAGGCTCCGCCTTTTTTTCACACTTCCTGCTGGAAAATTCCGATATACGCGAAGCATTGTGCATCGACACCGCCTACACGGGTGAAAAAGATGAGGCATATTGCGGCAAACCGATTCATTTCCGCCGCACCATCGGCATGAGCGATGCCGACCTGGTTCTGATGATGGATGTTTTGGAACACGTCGAAGACGACAAGGCAATGCTTGAGGACTATATCGCAAAAGTCCCTTCCGGTACGGAATTCCTGATTTCCGTACCCGCCTTCCAGTCCCTATGGAGCGGGCACGACGAATTTTTGGGACATTACCGCCGCTACCGCCTGACACAGCTCGAGAACTTAATCCGCAGCACCGGGCTGTCCGTCCTCGGGGGGAACTATTATTTTGGCGCAGTATTCCCCCTTGCCGCAACCGTCCGCCTGCTCGGACGGTTGAGATCCGGACAAAATCCCAAATCCCAACTGATGCGGCACCATCCCGTCATCAACCGCATACTGGCTTCAATATGCCGCCTTGAAATCTGCATACAAAAAAGCAACCGCTGCGCGGGGCTGACCGCCTTTTGCCTTGCAAGGAAAAAATAAAACCAATGCCGTCTGAAACTTTTCAGACGGCATTTTTCCAATCGGTTAAAATACGCGGTCTGTTTTTTTAGGAACGCACCGTGCTTGCCTCCGCCATCGACTTCATCCTCCATATCGACCGACACCTGCTTGCGCTGTCGGCGCAATACGGCATTTGGATTTACGCCGTTTTATTTGTCGTCGTGTTTTGCGAAACCGGCCTGATTGTTACGCCCTTCCTGCCCGGCGATTCGCTGCTGTTTGCCGCCGGAGGGATTGCCGCGCTGGGCGGTATGGATATTCATCTGATGGTTATGCTGCTATTTGTTGCCGCCATACTCGGCGACGCGCTCAATTTTACCGTCGGTAAGTATTTCGGCGGCAGGCTGTTCGCCAACCCCGATTCTAAAATCTTCCGACGCGAATATCTCGATAAAACCCACCGTTTTTACGAAAAACACGGCGGCAAAACGATTATCATCGCGCGTTTTGTGCCCATCGTCCGCACCTTTGCTCCCTTTGTTGCCGGTATGGGGAAAATGCACTATGCCAAATTTATCCGCTATAACATCATCGGCGGCTTCTTGTGGGTTATCCTGTTTTCTTATGCAGGCTATTTCTTTGCCAACTTCCCCGTCGTAAAAAACAATCTGGGCTTGGTGATGGGCGGTATCATTATTGTTTCCGTCCTGCCCGGCATCATCGAAATTGCCCGCGCCAAACTTGCGGCAAAATCCAAACGTTAATTGTTGGAAATTGACATTATGAATATATTATCCGTAGAAAACGCTTCCTTTGCCGTCGGCCACGTCGCCTTGCTCGACAAAACTTCTTTTCAACTCGACAGCGGCGAGAAAATCGGTTTAATCGGCCGCAACGGTGCGGGTAAGTCTTCGTTTCTGAAAATTCTTGCCGGCGTGCAGAAACTCGACGATGGGCAGATTATCGTTCAAAACAACCTCAAAATCGTTTATGTGCCGCAGGAATCGTTTTTTGATAAGGACGCAACCGTATTTGATACCGTTGCCGAAGGTTTGGGCGAAATCCGTGATTTATTGCGCCGTTACCACAGCATCGGTCATGAGTTGGAAAATGGTTCGAGTGAGGCTTTGTTGAAAGAGCTCAACGAATTGCAACTTGAAATCGAAGCGAAGGACGGCTGGAAGCTGGATGCGGCAGTCAAGCAGACTTTGGGCGAACTCGGTTTGCCGGAAAATGAAAAAATCGGCAACCTTTCCGGCGGTCAGAAAAAGCGCGTCGCTTTGGCGCAGGCTTGGGTGCAAAAGCCCGACGTTTTGCTGCTGGACGAACCGACCAACCATTTGGACATCGACGCGATTATCTGGCTGGAAAACCTGCTCAAAGCGTTTGAAGGCAGCTTGGTCGTGATTACCCACGACCGCCGTTTTTTGGATAATATCGCCACGCGCATTGTCGAACTCGATCGCGGCATTCTGCGCTCCTATCCCGGCTCGTTCTCCAAATACAGCGAGAAAAAAGCGCAGGAATTGGCGGTTGAAGCCGAACATAACCGCCTATTCGACAAATTCCATGCTCAGGAAGAAGCATGGATACGCAAAGGCATCGAAGCGCGCCGTACCCGCAACGAAGGCCGCGTGCGCCGTTTGGAAGAGCTGCGCCGCCAACGCGCCGAACGCCGCAACGTGCAGGGGCAGGTCAACTTCAAGCTCGACAGCGGCGAAAAAAGCGGCAAAATCATCGCCGAGCTGGAACACGCCTCGTTTGCCTATGGCGACAAAGTTATCATGGATAAATTCTCCGCGATTTTGCAGCGCGGCGACAAAATCGGCTTAATCGGTCCAAACGGCATCGGCAAAACCACCTTCCTCAAGCTGATTTTGGGCGAATTGCAGCCGACCTACGGCAGAATCCGTATCGGCAGTAAGCAGGAGGTTGCCTATTTCGACCAGTTCCGCAGCGCGTTGAACGAAAACGACACCGTGTTTTACACACTCGGACAGGGCAATGATTACGTCGAAGTCGGCGGTAAGAAAAAGCATGTGATGAGCTATTTGGAAGATTTCCTGTTCCATCCAGCCCGCGCACAAAGCCCCGTCTCATCGCTCTCCGGCGGCGAACGCAACCGCCTTTTGCTGGCAAAACTTTTTACCCGTCCTGCTAATATTTTGGTCTTGGACGAACCGACCAACGACTTGGACATCGACACCCAAGAGTTGCTCGAAGATTTGCTGCGCGATTACCAAGGCACGGTATTCCTCGTCTCGCACGACCGTATGTTCCTCGACAATGTAATTACCCAAAGCATTGTTTTCGAAGGACAAGGCCGTCTGAAAGAATACATCGGCGGCTATCAGGACTATATCGACGCAAAATCGCGGGAAGATAAAATTCAGACGGCATCCGCACCCAAAGCATCCGATGCCGAACCCGCCAAAGAAAAACCCAAAGCCAACCGCACGGTCAAACTTTCCTACAAAGAACAGCGCGAACTCGACGCCCTGCCCGACGAAATCGCCGCTTTGGAAACCGAGCAGGCTGAAATCAATACCCAGCTTTCCGATCCTGAAATTTTCAAAGATTACGAAAAAGCAGGTGCATTGCAAAACCGTGCCGAAGAAATCGAAATGCTGCTTTTGGAAAAGCTGGAACGCTGGGAGCTGCTGGAAACCAAACAGAACGGCAATGCCGTCTGAAATCAAATAGGAAGAAAAAAATGTTCAAACGACCTGAAGAAATCATCGTGCTGATACTTGCCGTCCTCTGGATTGCCGGTACGTATTTTCTCGCCGCCCTGTTTGGAGCGGATACTTATACCGTGTTAAAAATCACTGCCCTTACCCTGCTTTGGTCTGCCGCATCATTCCTCCTTTGGCAAAAAAACCTCAGCCGGCATATCTGGCCGCTGCTGCTCGGCTGCCTGACTGCCTGTTGGTGGCCGTATCTGAATCAATCGGTCGCACCCGGTTCTTTACCTTGGTATGCATCATGGACGTTCAAAACCATCTTGGCCCTGATTCCCGTAACCGCAGGTTATCTGTTTAAATGGAAACAATACCGGCAGCGCAAAACAAAGCCGTAAGCCCGTCTTTTTTCAGACGGCATCTCCGGTCAGACTGTCAACAATTCCGATAAAATGCTATACTCGCACCCCTTATCATGCCGTCTGAAACCGCCTTTTGGGAAAGCAGAAATGATCAGCAAGCAAGAATACCAAGCCCAAGCCACCCAAGGCTACAACCGCATCCCGCTCGTGCAAGAACTCCTTGCCGACTTGGATACGCCGCTTTCCCTCTATCTCAAACTCGCCAACCGCCCCTATACCTACCTGCTCGAATCCGTTGTCGGCGGAGAGCGTTTCGGCCGCTATTCCTTTATCAGCCTGCCTTGCAGCCACTATCTCAAAGCCAGCGGCAAACACGTCGATGTTTACCAAAACGGCGAAATCATCGAGCAACACGACGGCAATCCGCTGCCCTTTATCGAAGCCTTTCACAACCGTTTCAAAACGCCCGAAATCCCAAGCCTGCCGCGCTTTACCGGCGGATTGGTCGGCTACTTCGGTTACGAAACCATCTACAATTTCGAGCATTTCGCCCACCGCCTGAAAAACACCGCCAAAGCCGACCCGCTCGGCACGCCCGACATTCTGCTGATGCTGTCGCAAGAGTTGGCGGTTATCGACAATTTGAGCGGCAAAATCCACCTCATCGTTTATGCCGATCCCTCGCAGCCCGACGGCTACGAACGCGCCCGCGAACGCCTCGAAGACATCCGCACCCAGTTGCGCCAAAGCTGCGCCATCCCACTCTCGCTCGGCAGCAAACACACCGAAGCTGTCAGCGAGTTCGGCGAAGAGCCGTTCAAAGCCTGCGTCAACAAAATCAAAGACTACATCTTCGCAGGCGACTGCATGCAGGTCGTCCCCAGCCAGCGCATGAGCATGGAATTTACCGACAGCCCGCTCGCCCTCTACCGCGCCCTGCGCACGCTCAACCCTTCGCCTTATCTCTTTTACTACGATTTCGGCGATTTCCACATCGTCGGTTCCTCGCCCGAAATCCTCGTCCGCCGCGAATGCGACGACGTCATCGTCCGCCCCATCGCCGGCACGCGCCTGCGCGGCAAAACCCCTGCTGAAGACCTTGCCAACGAGCAAGACTTATTAAGCGACGCCAAAGAAATCGCCGAACACGTCATGCTTATCGATTTAGGGCGCAACGACGTCGGCCGTATCAGCAAAACAGGCGAAGTCAAAGTAACCGATAAAATGGTGATTGAAAAATACTCCCATGTGATGCACATCGTTTCCAACGTCGAAGGTCATCTGAAAGAGGGCATCACCAACATGGACATCCTCGCCGCCACCTTCCCCGCAGGCACACTCTCCGGCGCACCCAAAGTCCGCGCCATGGAGATCATCGAAGAAGTTGAACCGAGCAAACGCGGCATCTACGGCGGCGCGGTCGGCGTATGGGGCTTCAACAACGATATGGATTTGGCAATCGCCATCCGTACAGCCGTGGTGAAAAACAACACGCTATACGTCCAAAGCGGCGCAGGCGTGGTTGCCGACTCCAATCCTGAATCAGAATGGCAGGAAACACAAAACAAAGCCCGTGCAGTAATCCGCGCAGCGCAGATGGTGCAGGAGGGGTTGGATAAATGACTTATGAAAAACTTTATGAGCTTCGCCAAACACTCAGACCGACTACCAAAGATGGTCTCTATACAGATAATGAAAAAAATCGAGAAATCCTAACGGTTAGATGGAGCGGCAACACAGAAAATCCTAAAAATTTCTCAGCTGTTGCTATAGGAATTAATCCAAGTAAAGCAAATGATGAAAGAAGCGACAAAACCCTTACCCAACTTGCACGTTTCTTGGATATGTACGGTTTTACCAACTTCAAAATGTTAAATATTTTTTCCAGTTACTCTACACAGCAAACAGGAATTAGGGCAAACACCCAAACCGATTTTTCCAAATTTAAAGGATGTTTGGAAGATGCTGATATGATTATTCTTGCATGGGGTACAGACCGCGGTGCTTATAAGGATGAAAAAAACAGAATACTGGAATTTCTAAAAACAGAAAAATTTATGGAAAAAGTATTCTGTATTTCTGAAACTGGTAATTCCAGCGATACAAGACATCCGTCAAGAATTAGTTATAGATATCAACTTGTACAATTTGAAGAATCAGCATGAAAAACATATCTCTTTCTCCGCCCGCAATGCTCGGCATCCTCGGCGGCGGACAATTAGGCAGAATGTTTGCCGTTGCCGCCAAAACCATGGGCTACAAAGTAACCGTACTCGACCCCGATCCGGACGCTCCGGCAGCGGAATTTGCCAACCGCCATTTGTGCGCGCCGTTTGATGATTCGGCCGCTTTGGAAGAATTGGCAAAATGTGCGGCGGTTACGACCGAGTTTGAAAACGTCAATGCCGACGCGATGCGTTTTCTCGCCAAACACACCAATGTTTCCCCCAACGGCGACTGCGTTGCCATTGCGCAAAACCGCATTCAGGAAAAGGCATGGATACGCAAAGCAGGCCTACAAACCGCGCCGTATCAAGCGGTTTGCAAAGCCGAAGACATTACTGAAGCAAGCGCGCAATTTTTGCCCGGCATCCTGAAAACGGCCACTTTGGGCTACGACGGCAAAGGTCAAATCCGCGTCAAAACGGTGGACGAACTCAAAGCCGCGTTTGCCGAACACGGCGGTGTGGATTGCGTTTTGGAAAAAATGGTGGATTTGCGCGGCGAAATTTCCGTGGTCGTATGCCGTCTGAACAATGAAAACGTGCAAACCTTTGACCCCGCCGAAAACATCCACGAAAACGGCATCTTGGCTTATTCCATCGTCCCCGCTCGGCTGAGTGCCGACGTGCAGCAACAGGCGCGGCAAATGGCGCAACGCTTGGCGGACGAATTGGATTATGTCGGCGTATTGGCGGTGGAAATGTTTGTTGTCGGCGACACGCATGAATTGGTCGTCAACGAAATCGCGCCGCGCCCGCACAATTCCGGACACCATACGATAGATGCCTGCGCAGCAGACCAGTTCCAGCAGCAGGTACGCATTATGTGCAACCTGCCGCCTGCCGATACCAAATTACTGAGTTCTTGCTGTATGGCAAATATTTTGGGCGACGTTTGGCAGGAAGACGGCGGCGAACCGGATTGGCTGCCGTTGCAAAGCCATCCGAATACACACCTGCACCTATACGGCAAAAAAGCCGCACGGAAAGGGCGGAAAATGGGGCATTTCACCGTTTTAACCACCGATTCGGACACCGCATTTCAAGAAGCAAAAAAACTGCATCAGTCCCTATAATCCGACCAACGGCACAGATGCCGTCTGAAGCCGCCGACATACCGCCATGAGCCTGCTGACACTGTTACGCCCCGCCACCGTGCAAGACTGCAAAGACATCTTCAACGTCCACCTGCACTCCGTCCAATACACCTGCATCCTCAGCTACAACGAACACGCCCTAAAAGTATGGGAAGGCCTGTTAAACACAGAAAGCTACCTGCCTACCATTTCCGACCCCGACAAAGCACTTTGGGTTGCCGAATACAAAGGCAACATACAGGGATTTTTCCAAATCGACTGCCAAGAAGCACAACTCGATGCGCTTTACGTCCACCCCCTGTTCCACAACCTCGGGCTGGGCACTGCCCTGCTCCGTCAGGCGGAAACCATCGCCCACAAATCCGGTTTGAGCTTTCTGAAACTCTACGCATCGCTCAACTCCGTCCCGTTTTACTTCCTCAACCGCTACGAATCGCTCGGTTCGGCAGTATTGCAGCTTGACCCCAGCATCAAAATCAAATGCGAACTGATGCGCAAACACCTCTGACCCGTCCTTATAACCAAAACTGATAATCTTCAAATCAAACATTATTTCCACAAGCGCAGACAGCCGTATAAAGTTGCCCCATCTACCAACCGACAGGACAACATATGAAAACCTACGCACCGGCACTCTATACCGCAGCCCTGCTCACCGCCTGCAGCCCCGCAGCCGATTCAAACCATCCGTCCGGACAAAATTCCCCGGCCAATACCGAATCCGACGGAAAAAACATTACCCTGCTCAACGCCTCATACGATGTGGCACGGGATTTTTACAAAGAATACAACCCTTTATTTATCAAGGCATACCAATCCGAACATCCCGGCGTATCCGTCAGCGTCCAACAGTCCCACGGCGGCTCCAGCAAACAGGCATTATCCGTAGCCAACGGCCTTCAAGCCGATGTCGTAACCATGAACCAATCCTCCGACATCGACCTGCTCGAAAAAAAAGGACTGGTAGAAAAAGGCTGGCAACAAGCCCTCCCCGACCACGCCGCGCCCTACACCAGCACTATGGTTTTCCTTGTCCGAAAAAACAACCCCAAACAGATCCGCGATTGGAACGACCTTGCCAAAGACGGCGTTAACATCGTCATCGCCAATCCCAAAACCTCGGGCAATGGACGCTACGCCTTCCTCGGCGCATACGGTTACGGTCTGAAAGCCAACAACGGCAACGAACAGGATGCCCAAAAACTCGTCGCATCCATCCTCAAAAACACCTCCGTTTTTGAAAACGGCGGACGCGCCGCCACCACCACTTTTACACAACGCAACATCGGCGACGTACTCATCACTTTTGAAAACGAAGCCAACTACGTCAGTAAAAAACTGACCCAAGGACAGTTTGAAATCGTCTATCCGAGCTACACCATTTCCGCCGAAAGCCCCGTTGCCGTCGTCAACAGCGTCGTCGCGAAAAAAGGTACGCAAAAAGTCGCCCGATCCTATCTCGAATACCTTTGGAGCGAACCGGCGCAAGAACTCGCCGTCTCACTCTACCTGCGCCCGCGTAACGCCGAAGTATTGGCGCGGCACAAAGCCGACTTCCCCGACTTAGACACCTTCTCTCCCGAAGAAAAATTCGGCGGCTGGGACAACATCATGAAAACCTACTTCGCCGACGGCGGCATATTCGACCGCCTGACCGCACAAAAATGACCACTATGCCGTCTGAACCGCCTTTCAGACGGCATTTCACACATCAAAACAGAAAAACCGCGCCCAAAATCATCATCGCAAGACACAACGGCAAACCGGATACAAAACCCAACACCGCCGCCGCCAAAATGCCGTCTGAAGCCGTCAGCGCAACCATCCTTATCTAGGGTGCACTTCATCAAAGGGGGCATAGCTTTCCTTAACCATCCCTTTTGACAGCCAAATAAACAGTGCTTTTGCCTGTCAGAAACAAAACCAATATTTTGCGGTTCGTATCGGAACATTTATAAAACATCAGATTTCCGTGTTTCGAGTTTCCGGCAATTCAAGATTGGCAAAACCATTAACCTGCTTCACAAAGCAGGTTTTTAAAACTTTATCAGGCGTTCGGGCATATCGGTTCGACCGGCCCGCATTTCCGGCAATCGACACTGCCGACGGTTGCCGCATTTCTTTTTGATATACAATCACACTTTCAAAAAACATACGACGGCAACAAAATCATCCGCCCCCGCTTGGCAAACATTCCGGCAAATTAAACCCCCGCCCGAAACAGCCATCGGACAAATAACAGGAAAAAATATGAATACCGACTTCCAAAACATCCTCAAACAATTGGGCAAACAGGCCAAAAAAGAAGCGGCAGAAAAACAGGCAGCCGAAAAAAACAAGCAAAAACAAGAACAGGATTTCGATTTTTCACAAGCAGTCGGACAAGTCTCCCCATTAAAAACCCGGCAGCAATATTATGCGCCGCCCGACAAAACCCCCATCAAAGTCCGTCCCAAAGACAACCGCGCCGACGAAGAAAACTACTTCTACATCGGCAGCACATACAACGACCCGCCCGCTAGCTTCAGCAAAAACGGACAGGGAAAAAACGACATCCAACGCCTGAAAAACGGATACTATCCCGTCGTTACCGATGTCGACCTGCACGGCTACACCCAAGAAGAAGCCCAAAAAGTCCTCAACGAATTCATCAAGTTCACCCAAAAACGCGGCGTATGCGGAGAAATCATCCACGGCAGCGGATTAGGTTCCAAAGGCTACACGCCCGTACTCAAAAACATGACCCGAAACTGGCTGATGCAGCACCCCGACGTACTCGCCTACGTCGAACCCCGGGAAGGCAACGACGGCTGCGTCCGCATCCTGCTCAAACGCAAATTAAGGCAGCAAGACTGACAAATTTCTCCGACAGACTTGGCAGCACCGCACAATATCCGTATAATTTGCAAACCATTTCTGGGGGCGACCTTGGTTTCGACGGGGGTTGCGAAGCAGATGCGGGCATACCGGGGTCTCAGATTCCCGTAAAACACTGAATTCAAATAGTCGCAAACGACGAAACTTACGCTTTAGCCGCTTAAGGCTAGCCGTTGCAGCAGTCGGTCAATGGGCTGTGTGGCGAAAGCCACTGCAACGTCATCTTACATTGACTGGTTTCCAGCCGGGTTACTTGGCAGGAAATAAGACTTAAGGTAACTGGTTTCCAAAAGGCCTGTTGGTCGGCATGATGGAAATAAGATTTTCAAATAGACACAACTAAGTATGTAGAACGCTTTGTAGAGGACTTTCGGACGGGGGTTCGATTCCCCCCGCCTCCACCATACCCTATTTTCAGCAGTATCCTGAAGTATGCATAGAGCCTTGAAATATAACAGTTTCAGGGCTTTTTTATTACCCTGAATGTGCTGGGGTATGCTTGAGTTTTCGCCATTTATGGAGGAAGCTTGCCACAAGTTACCTTAAAACAGAAGAAAATGCCAAAGCCAACGTTACTGCCGACAAATCGGCAATGCAAAAAGCTGCAAGCTTCCAGCCAATTATCAGGCTGTTACACACTTTTGTGCTTACACAAGCTATCCGCAAACACGCACCCTGTTGCAGTTCCCCCCCATGTATTCGCCCACCCGTATGAATTTCGCCTATATATGCCGGTATGAAATCAACCGGGTGGTGGGATAATACTGCAAAGACATTGTTGCGGTATGTGTTATCATTGCCGCAAGAACAGCGGGATAAAGTCTGCTTATTGATAAAAATATCGGAGTAGGTCATGCCGTCTGAACTGTATGTCAGCCGAGAAATAAAAGTATTTTTAAGTAGGAAAACCGCCCCGTCCGAATTGTTCGACTATCTGTCGGCTGGAATTGACAGGGAGGCAGCCGACTTGAGGCGGCTGAAAAGTCCGAGTGGGTCAAACCGTACAAGTCCGATTTGAAAACCGCTCCGGAAGCAGACCTGGGATTAAAATCCGCATAACTAAAAGGCCGTCTGAAAAGATTTCAGACGGCATTTCATACACAATCGCTTATGCTTTTTCTTTTTGGCGCATTTTTTCCGCCATCAGTTCGTGCAGGGTTTTCTTCGCCGGTTTCATCGGTACGCGGTTTTGCGTCCAACCCAACTGTTTGCGAGGGGTCAGGTTGCGGAATTTGGTAGCCGCCCAACCGAAGGCGCGGTAGGTTTTGCTGCCGCTGAAAATACCGTTGAATGTGCGCCACGCCATTTGTTCGCCGAAGGTATGCGATGCGCCTTGCCCTCGGATGGGGTGCGGCACGGTTTCGGTCGGCGAACGTTGTGCTTCAACGCGCAAACGTTGCATTTGTTCGGTAATCGGGATGCGTACCGGACAGACTTCCACACACGCACCGCACATGGTACAGGCGGTCGGCAGGTAGCGGGTGGCATCCAGACCCAACAGGTGCGGGGAAATAATCTCGCCAATCGGGCCGGGATAGGTTGTGCCGTATGCCGCGCCGCCGATGCGGGTATAAACCGGGCAATGGTTCATACACGCGCCGCAACGGATACATTGCAGGGTGCGGCGCATTTGGTCTTCAGCATAAGCCTGGCTGCGGCCGTTGTCGAGCAGAACCAAGTGCATTTCCTGCGGACCATCTAATTCCTCACTGCGGCGCGGGCCGGTAATCATATTGAAATAGGTTGTGATGTTCTGACCGATGGCGGAACGCGGCAGCAGGCTGTACAAGGGAGGGATATCGGACAATTTCGCCACCACTTTTTCAATACCGGTAATAGCGATATGCACGGGCGGAACGGTGGTACTCAAGCGGCCGTTGCCTTCGTTTTCGACCAGACACAGCGTACCCGTTTCGGCAACGGCGAAGTTTACGCCGCTCAAGCCGACATCGGCAGTGCTGTAAATATCGCGCAGGGCTTTGCGGGCGAAGCCGGTCAGTTGGTCCACGTCGTCCGTTAAGGGAGTTCCAAGATTTTGGTGGAAAAGTTCGCTAACCTGTTCTTTGGTTTTGTGAATGGCGGGCATCACGATATGGGTCGGTTTTTCGCCTGCCATTTGGACGATAAATTCGCCCAAGTCGCTTTCTACCGCTTTAATGCCTTTTGCTTCAAGATAATGGTTCAGCTCGATTTCCTCGCTGACCATCGATTTGCCTTTGACCATCAGCTTGCCGTTTTTGGCTGTGATGATGTCGTGGATAATTTGGCAGGCTTCGGCAGGGGTTTCCGCCCAATGCACTTTCACGCCCAGCTTGGTCAGGTTTTCTTCCAACTGCTCCAACAGCGCGGGCAATTTGGACAGGGAACGCTGACGGACGTGTTCGCACAAATCGCGCAGGCTTTGCAGCTCTTCTTCGTCGGTCAAAACGGCTTTGCGCTTGGTCATCAGCATATCCATCGCGGTACGTAGGCTTTTACGCAAAGGCTTGTCTTGAAGGGAAATTGCGGCATTTTGTTTGAAAGTTTCCGGCTTCATGTGGAACTTGATGGTTTGCGTAGTCATGCGTTTTCCTCCAAATCGGTAGGGGAAATGTGGTCGGGCAGGATGGCGAGGATGACCAAATCGCGCGGACCGTGTGCGCCGTAAGCAAGCGTCAGTTGGATGTCTGCGGTTTTGGACGGGCCGGAAATCAGGAATACATTGGTCGGCATACCGTTTTTCACCAGTTTTTCGCCTTCGACGGCGTTATGAAACTCGTTGTACATCTTGGACGTATCGAACAGGCAGAAATGCACGGGCGGAACGAGGCTTAAAGTACGCGGCTCTTCAGGGCTGGAAAACAGCATCAGCGTACCGGTACGGGCGATGCCGCATTGTGCGCCGCTGAAGCCTGCATCGATGTTCGCGAAAAACTCGGTTTTCCAAGTATCGATTTCGCGCTCAAAGGCAATCGGTTCGATATTGCTGCCCGCCAACGCGGCACGGGCGATTTGTCCGTGCTCGGTTGCGAGAGGCAGAAGGATGTTTTTCAAACCCTTGCCTTCTGCCGCTTCGCGGAAAACCTGCATCCAATTGCTTTTCGTCACCCAATAGATTTCGGTTTTGACCGCGCGCATTGCGGCAGCCCAATGTTTCAAACGCTCGGCTTCGCTGTCCCAGTAAACACCCTTTTCGCGGTAATAATCGAAAACCGCAGGCTCTTCCATCGGCAAGGCATCGGCTTTTTTCAGTTTTGCCAAAATATTTTCGCGCGCGCTCATACTTTGCCTCCGGTACGTTCCAACAAGAAGGATGCGATGTGTTTCGGACGCGGCATATTCGGTTCGTCCTTAGCGATTTTGCCGCCGATGTTCATCATGCAGCCGCAGTCCGCGCTGATGATTTCGGTCGCACCGGTTTCTTTCAGCGCGGCGACTTTGTCCGTAACCATCGCGCCGGAAATATCGGCTTGTTTGACGGAGAATGTACCGCCGAAGCCGCAACATTCGCTTTCGTGGTCGTGGACGACGCGCTCGACGTTTTCCATGCCGTCAATCAACTGCCAGCCCGAGAGATGGACATTCATTTCGCGGCGGGCGGCGCAGGAAGTGTGAACGGCGACTTTGACTGGCTCGCCTTTGTCTTCAGGTTTATAGCCGATGGCAAGCAGGAAGTGGGTAAACTCGATGATGCGGCTGGCGCAATCCACAGCCCTTTCCTCGTACTCGCTGCCTTTAAACAGCGTCGGCCAATGGTGTTTCATCATACCGCCGCACGAACCGGACGGCACGACAATCGGCCACTCCTCGGGGAAAAGGTCGAGTTGCGCTTTGGCGACATCAAACGCCTCGGTCGGGTGACCGGAAGAGTAGGCGGGTTGGCCGCAGCAGCTTTGCGCCATCGGGAAATGGACGCGTATGCCCTGCTGCTCGATTAGGGTAATGGCATCCATACCGGCTTCGGGCATAAAGAGATCGAGGACGCAGGTGCCGAAAAAATAGACATCTGTCGGATTGCTGTCGTATCGGATGATTTTTGGGGGAGTGGTTGCGCTCATTTTTTTTGATAACGGGAAACCCGTTTTTTTCTGTAGAAAGGTAAGCGTTTACTTTAAGTAATTGACTGTTGCGGGTCAAGTGTAATTTTAAAAAATAATCTGATTTTCCTTGCGGCTTCCCGCGCTGATGCTTGCCCTGCCTTATTTCGTCTATTATTTGATAATAGTAATCATTATAATAAAATGGCGTTTCATTTATTTGTAAACGTGTAAGGTTTGCGCCTTACCGCCGTTCAGACGGCATTTGGAAGCGGTCGCGGCGTGAGAATGGGGTACAATCGCCCTATGGAAAAAAACACCCTATCCGCCCGCGCACCATCCCCTTGGCTGCCGCTTCTGCTGGCAATTGCCATTTTTATGCAGATGTTGGATGCGACCATTTTAAATACCGCACTGCCCGAAATTGCCGCCGACCTGAACGAATCGCCTCTGGATATGCAACTGGCAGTCGTTGCCTATACGCTGACGGTTACCCTGCTGATTCCTTTGAGCGGTTATTTGGCGGACAAGTTCGGAACGAAAAAAGTCTTTTTCGGTTCGATTGCCGTTTTTATGCTCGGATCAGCATTGTGTGCCGCATCGGGTTCGCTGTTTGAATTGACGCTTTCCCGTGTCGTTCAGGGCATCGGCGGTTCGATGCTGGTTCCGATACCGCGTCTGACCATCTTGCGTGTGTACGACAAGTCTAAGCTGCTCAACGCCATCAATTATGCGGTCATGCCTGCACTGATCGGCCCTGTGTTGGGACCTTTGGCGGGCGGTTATCTGGTCGAATACGCTTCGTGGCACTGGATTTTCCTGCTCAACCTGCCCATCGGTCTGCTGGGGTTTATATTGGGACGCAACATCATGCCCGATGTCAAAGGCAACGATACCGCTCTGGATTTCAAAGGCTATCTGACCTTTTCCGCTGCCGCCTGCCTGCTGCTGCTTGCGGCAGAAAGCCTGTCGCACGCGCTGCCTCCGTATTTTGCACTGTTGCCGCTGTGCGGCGGACTGCTGTTTGCACGCCGTTATTTCCGACATATGAAAACCACGTCCAAACCGATTTATTCCGCCGACCTGTTTCTGATACGCACTTTCCGTCTGGGACTGGCAGGCAATCTGTTCAGCCGTCTCGGCATCAGCTCAATTCCTTTTCTGATGCCCCTGATGTTTCAAGTCGCTTTCGGCTTCGGCGCAAGCCTGTCGGGTTGGCTGGTCGCACCCGTCGCCCTATCTTCGCTGCTGGTCAAACCGCTGATTGCACCGCTCATGAAACGTTTTGGCTACCGTACGGTACTGCTTTGGAACACCAAGCTGCTTGCCGCCTTCATCATGCTACTTGCCCTGCCTGACGGAAACTCGCCACTGTGGATTTGGATTTTCCTCTCACTGGCGATCGGCGCGTGCAACTCCCTACAGTTTTCTGCCATGAACACACTGACCCTCGCCGATTTGCGCCCGCAACAGACCGGCAGCGGCAACAGCCTGATGGCGGTCAACCAACAGCTTGCCATCAGCATGGGCATTGTTGCCGGCGCATTAATCCTTAAAAACTGGACATTTCTGATACCGGCTTCTTCAGGTCTGCATTCCGCCTTCCGTATGACCCTGCTCAGCATCGGCGGCATCACCCTTGCCTCATCGCTGGTATTCAATCGGCTGCACGTTTCAGACGGCACCAACCTGACACGGAACACACCGTCCTGAAGCGGTTCGCACGCAAAACTTTTACCCGTTTCAACGTTTGGATTATGATGTCGCACTTCCATGCGCGCCAACCCCAAAACACAGGCAATGCCGTCTGAACCGATTTCCTATGAAAACACGCAGCCTCATTTCCCTTTTATGTCTCCTTCTCTGTTCATGTTCTTCATGGCTGCCCCCACTGGAAGAACGGACGGAAAGCCGCCATTTCAATACTTCCAAACCCGTCCGCCTGGACAACATCCTGCAAATCCGGCACACCCCTCATAACAACGGGCTATCCGATATCTATTTGCTGAATGACCCCCACGAAGCCTTTGCCGCCCGCGCCGCCCTTATCGAATCTGCCGAACACAGCCTCGATTTGCAATACTACATCTGGCGCAACGACATTTCCGGTCGGCTGCTGTTCAACCTGATGTACCTTGCCGCAGAACGCGGCGTGCGCGTACGCCTGCTGTTGGACGACAACAACACGCGCGGCTTGGACGACCTCCTGCTCGCCCTCGACAGCCACCCCAATATCGAAGTGCGCCTGTTCAACCCCTTCGTCTTCCGCAAATGGCGCGCACTCGGCTACCTGACTGACTTCCCCCGCCTCAACCGCCGCATGCACAACAAATCCTTTACCGCTGACAACCGCGCCACCATACTCGGCGGACGCAATATCGGCGACGAATATTTCAAAGTCGGTGAGGACACCGTTTTCGCCGACCTGGATATCCTCGCTACCGGCAGCGTCGTCGGCGAAGTATCGCACGACTTCGACCGCTACTGGGCAAGCCATTCCGCCCACAACGCCACGCGCATCATCCGCAGCGGCAACATCGGCAAGGGTCTTCAAGCACTCGGATACAACGACGAAACGTCCAGACACGCGCTCCTGCGCTACCGCGAAACCGTCGAACAGTCGCCCCTCTACCGGAAAATACAGACAGGACGCATCGACTGGCAGAGCGTCCAAACCCGCCTGATCAGCGACGACCCTGCAAAAGGACTCGACCGCGACCGCCGCAAACCGCCGATTGCAGGGCGGCTGCAAGACGCGCTCAAACAGCCCGAAAAAAGTGTCTATCTGGTTTCACCCTATTTCGTCCCCACAAAATCCGGCACAGACGCACTGGCAAAACTGGTGCAGGACGGCATAGACGTTACCGTTCTGACCAACTCGCTACAGGCGACCGACGTTGCCGCCGTCCATTCCGGCTACGTCAAATACCGAAAACCGCTGCTCAAAGCCGGCATCAAACTCTACGAGCTGCAACCCAACCATGCCGTCCCCGCCACAAAAGACAAAGGCCTGACCGGCAGCTCCGTAACCAGCCTGCACGCCAAAACCTTCATTGTGGACGGCAAACGCATCTTCATCGGCTCATTCAACCTCGACCCCCGTTCCGCACGCCTCAATACTGAAATGGGCGTCGTCATCGAAAGCCCCAAAATCGCAGAACAGATGGAGCGCACCCTCGCCGATACCACACCCGAATACGCCTACCGCGTTACCCTCGACAAACACAACCGCCTGCAATGGCACGATCCCGCCACCCGAAAAACCTACCCGAACGAACCCGAAGCCAAACTTTGGAAACGCATCGCCGCAAAAATCCTATCCCTGCTGCCCATAGAAGGTTTATTATAGAAATATAGTGGATTAAATTTAAACCAGTACGACGTTGCCTCGCCTTAGCTCAAAGAGAACGATTCTCTAAGGTGCTGAAGCACCAAGTGAATCGGTTCCGTACTATTTGTACTGTCTGCGGCTTCGTCGCCTTGTCCTGATTTAAATTTAATCCACTATACCGTCTGAAACACCTTCAGACGGCATATCCGAACCCGCAAAGGAAAAACCATGTTTCCCCTCAACAAAACCCTTTTCCTCTGTCTCAGCGCACTGCTCCTCGCCTCATGCGGCACGACCTCCGGCAAACACCGCCAACCGAAACCCAAACAGACAGTCCGGCAAATCCAAGCCGTCCGCATCAGCCACATCGACCACACACAAGGCTCGCAGGAACTCATGCTCCACAGCCTCGGACTCATCGGCACGCCCTACAAATGGGGCGGCAGCAGCACCGCAACCGGCTTCGATTGCAGCGGCATGATCCAATTCGTTTACAAAAACGCCCTTAACGTCAACCTTCCCCGCACCGCCCGCGACATGGCGGCAGCCAGCCGCAAAATCCCCGACAGCCGCCTCAAAGCGGGCGACCTCGTATTCTTCAACACCGGCGGCGCACACCGCTACTCACACGTCGGACTCTACATCGGCAACGGCGAATTCATCCATGCCCCCAGCAGCGGCAAAACCATCAAAACCGAAAAACTCTCCACACCGTTTTACGCCAAAAACTACCTTGGAGCACATACGTTTTTTACAGAATAAACAAAACCGTCATCCAAAAGGCCAGCAGCAAAAATGCCGTCTGAAACGCAAAAGCATTTCAGACGGCATCTTCAAATCGAAGGTCAGTTAATCAGATACCCTTGGATTTCCTTGGTTTTTGCATTGATTTCTTTAGTACGGCAGTCAGATTGCGCCAAACCGTATTCGTCGCCATCGGCGCATTTGGCATTCAAACCGTTTTGCCAGTTTCGGTATTCGGGCATAACGGTTTCGGCAATATCGGCGGGCAATGCCTGAACCGCACCATCCAATGCCGCCTTGGCAGTCCTTTCTTTTTTGTCTGCTTCCCTAATAATTTCGTCAATCACTGCTTTCTTGCGGTTGTGCAGCTCTTCCAAGCGTGCTTCGGTTTCCGCCGTTTTGCATGCCAGTTCGCTGATTTTTATGCCGTTTGGCGTTTCACTTTCGGCTTTTGCCTTGCTGGCACAGATTTTATCCATCCCGCTTTTCCATGTTTTCTGTGAGGCTTGCAGCTTGTTTTGGACGGTTTGCGGCAGACCTTTCCAAAATTGTTCAAACTCGCCGCGCGACAATTTGTAGCGCTCCTCCCATTCTGATACGCGGGCTGCCTCCTGTTCTTGGCTCAATGCCTCCTGCGCCGCCGCTTCTTCTGCCTCCCTCGCTTCCTGCGCGGCGGCTTCTGCCGCTTCAAGTTCTTCGTTCCTTTGTTTCGCTTTGTCCAACGGCTCTTTAATCAGTGCCATAGACACCAGCTCGCTGAGCGGATGGATGACTTCGTACGCCTGATTCAGCTCGGCAAAGATTTTGCTTTTGTCGTCTGTCGGCTGGACGCTATAAGAAATAGTTTTGATGTAATACGCGCCTTCTTTGCGGTAGTAGCGTTCAAAAAAGTCGGGCGTTTTCTTATAGCTGTTGCCTATGGATTGGTTGGCGGCGACGGCATAACCGACGACATCTTCCGGCACTTCCAACTTCAGCGTGGCTTCGCATTTCAGTTTGCTGGAAGTGTCGGTTTTTTCGGCAGTACGGATTTCATCGATGGTTATGCCCAAACGTTCGATCATGCTGCGGATATGCGATATGTCGATGTCGGCAAATGCCTGTTCTTTGAATGCGTCATCGTCAAAAGTTTTGACGGTTTCCCCTTCGACATTGTCGCGGATAAGTTTGACCAAAATCTCTTTAGCCTCTTCGCTTCCGCAGGAAACCTCCTTCTCGAAAAACGGATTGCTTATACCCAAACGGTCGCAGCCCGACAAAATCAGCATACTTGCCAATGCCAGTGCGGGTAAGTTCTTTTTCATCGGATTTCCTTTTCCGTCCAAACGGACTGTCGGTCTGCCCGTATATTCCCACACACGGCGGATGCGGGATGTATGGCTGTGAGTGTCTGAAATGGTGCGGCGCATTATACGGGATTGCGGGATGCCTTTGACCCGTTTTCAAACCCGTATCGTGCAAAATGCCGTCTGAACACCTTTCAGACGGCATTTTGCCCCGGTGTTTATGATTTGCGGTTGGTTTGCAGGTAGAGGTTGATCAGGCGTTCGGTCGAGCTGTCGTGCTTTTGCGGCACAGTTTCGCCGGTCAGTTCGCCCAAAATGGTTTTAGCCAGTTGTTTGCCGAGTTCCACGCCCCACTGGTCGAAGCTGTTGATGCCCCAAATGATGCCTTGGACGAAGGTTTTGTGTTCGTACATGGCAATCAGGCTGCCCATATTGCGCGGATTGATTTTATCCATGAGGATGAGGTTGGTCGGACGGTTGCCGGAAAAGGTTTTGTGCGGAATCAGCTCTTCGATACGCGCTTCGTCCATGCCTTGAGCTTGAAGCTCGGCGCGCACTTCGTCCGGCGTTTTACCGCGCATAAAGGCTTCGGCTTGTGCAAAGACGTTCGCCAACAGGATTTCATGGTGGCCGCGCAGGTTGCTGCGTTTTTCAAGGGAGGCAATCAGGTCAATCGGCGTGATGTGCGTACCTTGGTGCAGCAGTTGGAAGAAGGCATGCTGGCCGTTGATACCGGTTTCGCCCCAAATAATCGGCGAAGTTTCGTAACCGACAGCTTTGCCGTCAAGGGTCACTTGTTTGCCATTGCTCTCCATATCGAGCTGCTGGATGAATTTGGGCAGGCGGTGCAGATGTTGGTCGTAAGGCGCGATGACGTGGCTTCCGCCGCCGTAGTAGTTGATGTACCAGATGCCGATAAGGGCGAGGATGGCGGGCAGGTTGCGCTCGAGCGGAGTGTTGATGAAATGTTGGTCCATCAGGTGCGCGCCGTTGAGCATTTCGATGAAGTTTTCTTCGCCGAGATACAGCATAATCGGCAATCCGATGGCGGACCACAGGCTGTAACGGCCGCCGACCCAGTCCCAAAATTCAAACATATTGGCGGTGTCGATGCCGAATTCGGCAACGGCTTTTTGGTTGGTGGAAACAGCAACGAAATGTTTGGCGACGGCGCTTTCATCGCCCGCATGATTCAAAAACCATTCGCGCGCGGTCAGCGCGTTGGTCAGCGTTTCCTGCGTGGTAAAGGTTTTGGAGGCGATAATGAACAGCGTGGTTTCGGGGTGGACTTTGGACAATACGTCGCGCAGTTGCGATCCGTCCACGTTGGAGACGAAGTGCATCTTCAGGCGCGGATGTCCGAAAGGCTTGAGCGCGGTACACATCATCAGCGGGCCCAAATCCGATCCGCCGATGCCGATGTTGACAACGTCGGTAATCACTTGGTTGGTATAGCCCAGCCAGCTTCCGCTGCGGACTTCGTGTGCAAATTCGCCCATACGTTGCAAAACGCGGTTGACTTTGGGCATAACATCTTCACCGTCAACCACAATCGGCGAATTGGTGCGGTTGCGAAGGGCGACGTGGAGGACGGCGCGGTTTTCCGTCGTATTGATTTTTTCGCCGTGGAACATCTGCCGCATTCGCTCCGGCACGCCTGCTTCGCGGGCAAGCTCGAACAAAAGCGACATGGTTTCGTCGTTGATGCGGTTTTTGGAGTAGTCCAGCGTCAGTCCGCCGACCTGCAGCCAGTAGCGTTCCGCACGCTGCGGGTCTTGCTCGAACATTTCGCGCATATGCAATGTTTTGCTGTCGTCAAAGTGGTTCCACAATTTCGACCATGCGGGTAAGTCGTGAAGGTGTTTCATCTGTATGCTCCTGAATGAGGTTTTTTGTTGTGGGATGCAGAGGCTGCCGGAAACTGCCGCAAGCCGCTGACGGCCGTTGTCCGGCATTTCAGACGGCATTTGCGGGATGCCGTCTGAAGGTCAATCTTTGTCGTAATCGATGTGCTTGTTGTGTATGCTTTTTTTGCTTTTCTGCAATTGCAGGCTGGCAGCATCGCCCAAGCGCAGGGCAAGTCCGATGGCGAGAATATCGATGACGGCAAGCTGCAAGAGGCGGGAAACCATGGGCGTGTAGAGTTCGGCGTTTTCCTGTGTGGCAACGCTCAACACGCAGTCGGCAAGTTGCGCCAGAGGCGAATCGTTGCGGGTCAGCGCGATGACGGACGCGCCGTTTTCTTTGGCGATGCTGACTGCATCCAAAAGTTCGATAGACGAACCCGTGTTGGAAATGGCAACCAAAACATCCTGATCGCTCAAAACGGATGCCGCCATCAGCTGCGTGTGCGTATCGACATAGGCGACCGTGGACATGCCGAAACGGAAAAACTTGTGCTGCGCGTCCTGCGCGACGATACCGGAATTGCCGACACCGTAAAACTCGACGCGGCGGGCGTGCATCAGTGTGGCAATGGCGTTTTCCAGCTCCGACTCTTTCAGGAAGCGGCGTTCGCCCAACAGCGAGGCGGCGGCATTGCCCAATACTTTCTCGACCACGCTTGCCATATCGTCGTCGGCGTTGAGTTCTTCGTGGACATAGGGCATACCCTCATGACCGATGCTGGCGGACAACGCGAGCTTGAACTCGGGCAGTCCTTTATAACCGAGGCTGCGGCAGAATCGGATGACGGTCGGCTGGCTGACGGACGCACGTTCGGCAATTTCGGCAACGGCGGCATGGACGAACCATTTGGGTTCCGCCAATGCACATTCGGCGACTTTGCGTTCCGCACCGGAAAGGTTTGCCAGTGATTCGCTGATTTTGCTTAACATAATGATATGCCCTTCGATAATGCAGCCCCGCTGCAAGGAGCCGCTGTGGTTAAACGTTTCTCAAATGGTTGTCGAGAGCCGCAGCCGCACCGGAAATTCCGGGAAACTCGCTCAAGACGACATACACGGGAATCGCGGCAAGATATGCTTCAAACCTGCCCTTGTTCTCAAAACGGCTGCGGAACGGGGAAGTTTTGAAGTATTCCAACACGCGGGGAATAATGCCGCCGCACAGGTACACGCCGCCGCGCGCGCCCAGCGTCAGGGCGAGGTTGGAAGCAACCGTGCCGAGCATGGCGCAGAAGATGTCCAAAGTCTGACGGCACAAAGGCGACGTGCCGCTCAAAGCCTTTTCCGTGATTTCAGACGGCATCAGTTTGGCGGGTTTCGCTTTCTGTTTTGCAGCCAAAGCCTCGTAAACCAAGCTCAAGCCCGCGCCGCTCAAAAAGCGTTCGGCAGAAACATGGCCGTATTTGTTTTTGGCGTACTGCCAAATCAGCACTTCCATATCGTCAAACGGCGGGAAACTGGTATGCCCGCCCTCGCCCGCCAAAGCCACCCAGCCTGCGGGGCTGTGCACCAATCCGCTCACGCCCAGGCCGGTACCGGGGCCGATAACGGCTTTTGGGGCAAATTCGACAGGTTTTTGCCCGCCTACCTGCATCAGGTCTTTGCTTGAAGTCTGCGTTACCGCCAATGCCTGCGCGGTAAAGTCGTTCAACAGAATCAACGTTTCAAAACCCAAAGCCTGACGGGTGGTTTCGATGGAGAATGCCCAATGGTGGTTGGTCATCTGCACCCAGTCGCCTAAAATCGGGTTGGCGATGGCAAATGCCGCGTGCAGCACGCCTGTTGCACCACTTTGGTTCAGATAGGCACGCACCGCGTCGGTAACCGTATCGTAGTCCTTACACGGAAGCACGGTGGCTTTTTCGATGACGCGCGGCGCGGTTTCCAATGCGAAACGGGCGTTTGTGCCGCCGATGTCGGCGACCAGCCTCGGGTAATCGGCGTGTTTATTCGGCGTAGAAGACATGGCAGTTCACTCCTTGGCGGTTCAATACGAAGCTGATCGGATATTCGCGGTTTTCGCCTTGTGCGGCTTGGTCGAACACGGCTTTTTTCTCCGCGCCCTGAATCGCCAAAAACACATGCCCCGTATGGGCAATCGCATCCAAAGTCATGCTGATACGCTCGTGCGGCGCGGTAACGGGCGTGGTATGCACCAGCGCGACACCTGCCGAACCGTCGATTGCCGTCTGAAACTGCGGAGCTTTCGGGAAAATCGAAGCCGTATGCCCGTCGTTTCCCATACCCAAAATCAAAACATCGGGCTGCTTGTAATGTTTCAGCGCATAATCGACAACAGCATCGGGATGTAATTCGGTTTCAGTTTTTCCGTCTTCCACCATAGGAATCCACATTGCCGCTTCCGCTTTGTTCTTCAACAGGTATTCGCGCACCAGACCGGTATTGCTGTCGGCGTGGTTGGTCGGCACGACGCGTTCGTCAACCAAAGTAACGCCCACTTTGCCCCAGTCCAAATCTTTTTGCGACAAGGCGTTGAAAAACGCAATCGGCGAACGTCCGCCGGAGACTGCCAACACCGCACTGCCTTTTTCATCCAGCGCGCCCTGCAATGAAGCCGCTACGGCATCGGCCAAAGACTGCGCCGCTTCTGCCGCGTTTCCGTATTCGTGCCAAACAAACATATTTGTGTCCTTTTGTGATTTCAGACGGCATATCCCGTTACGGGGCGGCTGCCGGGCAATGGCTTATGCCGCTTCCGCCCCGAAGCGGGACTGCTTTTCCTGCCCCGACCTCCTTCAGACGGCATTTCAAACCCCATGCCGTCTGAACGCATTATTGCATTACTGCTCTTCGTGCCACTTGTGTCCGTCGCGTGCCAACAGTTCGCGGGCGGCTTCGGGACCCCAAGAATGTGCGCCGTAACCGTGCGGCGGCGTGGTATTGCCTGCCCAGTTTTCCAAAATCGGCATCACATATTCCCAAGCGGCTTCGAGTTCGTCGCGGCGGTTGAACAAAGCGAGTTTGCCGTTAATCACATCCAACAGCAGGCGTTCGTAAGCCTCGGCGCGGCGGCCTTCCAATGCTTTGCCCAAATCGGTTGCCAGCGGCACGGTTTCGACCTTATTGCCAGCACCCGGGGTTTTCATCTGCGTATAGAGGCGCACGGATTCATGCGGTTGCAACTCGATAACGAGCCGGTTGGGCGCGGTGCGGCTGCCTTCAAAAATATGGCTGTTCAAATCTTTGAAGTTCAAAACGATTTCCGCCACTTTGCCCGCCATGCGCTTGCCTGTACGCAGGTAAAAGGGAACGCCCTTCCAGCGTTCGTTTTCGATTTCGGCTTTAATGGCGACGTAGGTTTCGGTAAAGCTGTCTTGCGGAACGTTGATTTCCTCAAGATAACCGTTCATGCCTTTGGCGGCGGTATATTGTCCGCGCACGACGTTTTCATTGACAGATTCGACGGTCAGCGGCTTCAATGACTTGATGACTTTGACTTTTTCGTCGCGCACCGCGTCGGCATCCAAACTGGCGGGGGCTTCCATCGCAGTCATGCACAGCATCTGCATCAAATGGTTTTGCACCATATCGCGCAACGCGCCGGTAATGTCGTAAAACTCGCCGCGCTCTTCCACACCGAGCTGTTCGGCAATGGTCAGCTGCACGCTTTCAATATATTTGTTGTTCCACAGCGGCTCGAACATCACGTTGGCAAAACGCAGCGCCAGCAGGTTTTGCAGGCTTTCTTTGCCAAGGTAGTGGTCGATGCGGTAAATTTGCCCTTCTTTGAAATAACGCGCCACATCGGTATTGATTTGTTGGGAAGAAGCCAAATCCGTACCCAGCGGTTTTTCCAAAACCACGCGCACATTGTCGGCATTCAAACCGATCGCAGCAAGGTTCTCGCAGGCTTGCGCGAAGAATTTGGGCGCGGTGGACAGATAAATGACGACGTTGTCGGTTTCTTTGCACGCTTTGACCAAATCGCCCAAAGCGGCAAAATCGTCCGGCTGCGTAACATCGACTTTGAGATATGCGAGACGTTCGACAAACGATGCCCAAGCCTCATCGGAAAAATTTTCTTTCACATGGATTTTGGAACTGGTTTCCACCTTCGCCAGAAAACCTTCTGTATCCAACTCGCTGCGGCTGACCCCCAAAATACGCCCTTCGGGATGAAGCAGACCGGCCACGTGCGCCTGATACAGGCAGGGCAACAGCTTGCGCATCGCCAAATCGCCGGTCGCACCGAACAACACCAAATCAAAATTTGTTTGTGTACTCATCGTATTATCTCGTCAGGAAAGAATTTTTCGATGCCGTCTGAAACCTGCTTTTCCCATCACGCTGCATCACAATATCGGAAACAAAGGCAGGCGGCATAATGAGTAGTAATACTACACACCGCTACACTTTTTGTCTATTCCCATTTTTACAATTTATTTGACTTAGTCCAAAAATCGGGCAGGTTTCCCCTATTCCGTTACAACAATCGGAAGATTCTGCGATTTAAATCAAATTTCTTTTCAATGCCTGATTTTTTTGTAACAAAATTACAAATTTTGTACTATAATAGCACCCGCTTCCCACTTTCAGACGGCATATCTTTTAAAACACTCCCCGTCTGAATACCCGATACAAAAATCAGAAACGCACAAACAAATCCCCAATACCACCCCGTTCCGACAGGAGACCGACCGTGAACACTACTCCTATCCACTCCAAACTCGCCGAAATTACCGGGCGCATTATCGAACGCAGCCGTCCGACGCGTGAAAAATATCTGGCGAAAATCCGCAGTGCCAAACAAATGGGACGCTTAGAGCGCAACCAGCTCGGCTGCTCCAACTTGGCGCACGGCTATGCTGCCATGCCTAAAAGCATCAAAATCGAAATGCTTCAGGACACCGTCCCCAACTTAGGCATCATCACCGCCTACAACGACATGGTTTCCGCACACCAGCCGTTTAAAGACTTCCCCGACCAAATCAAAGACGAAGCGCAGAAAAACGGCGCGACCGCCCAAGTCGCCGGCGGTACGCCCGCCATGTGCGACGGTATCACGCAAGGCTACGCCGGTATGGAATTGTCGCTGTTCTCTCGCGACGTCATCGCCATGAGTACCGCCATCGGCCTGTCGCACCAAATGTTCGACGGCAGCCTGTTTATGGGCGTGTGCGACAAAATCGTACCGGGTTTGATGATAGGCGCGCTTTCGTTCGGTCATATCCCCGGCATCTTCGTTCCCGCCGGCCCGATGTCCAGCGGTATCGGCAATAAGGAAAAAGCCCGCACCCGCCAGCTTTTTGCCGAAGGCAAAGTCGGACGCGACGAACTTTTGAAAAGCGAAATGGGTTCTTACCACAGCCCGGGCACCTGCACTTTCTACGGCACGGCAAACTCCAACCAAATGATGATGGAAATGATGGGCGTACACCTGCCTGCCGCCGCCTTCGTCCATCCCTATACCGACCTGCGCGAAGCCCTGACCCGCTACGCCGCCGGACATCTCGCGCGCGGCATCAAAAACGGCACGATTAAACCTTTGGGCGAAATGTTGACCGAAAAATCCTTCATCAACGCCCTGATTGGTCTGATGGCGACCGGCGGCTCGACCAACCACACCATGCACCTCGTTGCCATGGCGCGTGCCGCAGGCGTGATTTTGAACTGGGACGACTTTGATGAAATTTCTTCTATCATTCCATTGCTGATTCGTGTGTACCCCAACGGCAAAGCCGATGTGAACCACTTTACCGCTGCCGGCGGCCTGCCTTTCGTTATCCGCGAATTGCTGGACGCAGGCCTGTTGCACGACGATGTCGATACCGTCGTCGGACACGGCATGCGCCACTACACCAAAGAGCCTTTCCTCATCGACGGCAAACTCGAATGGCGCGAAGTGCCCGAAACCAGCGGCAATGAAGACATTCTGCGTAAAGCTGACAATCCGTTCTCCCCGGACGGCGGTCTCCGCCTGATGAAAGGCAACATCGGTCGCGGCGTGATTAAAGTGTCCGCCGTGCGCGAAGGCTGCCGCATCATCGAAGCGCCCGCCATCGTATTCAACGACCAACGCGAAGTATTGGCTGCGTTTGAGCGCGGCGAGTTGGAACGCGATTTCGTCTGCGTCGTCCGCTACCAAGGTCCGCGCGCCAACGGTATGCCCGAATTGCACAAACTGACCCCTCCTTTAGGCATTCTGCAAGACCGCGGCTTCAAAGTAGCACTGCTGACCGACGGCCGTATGTCCGGTGCGTCCGGCAAAGTTCCGGCCTCCATCCACATGACGCCCGAAGCCCTGATGGGCGGCAACATCGCCAAAATCCGTACCGGCGACCTGATCCGCTTCGACTCTGTTACCGGCGAACTCAACGTCCTGATTGACGAAGCCGAATGGAACGCCCGCGAAGTCGAGCGCATCGACTTGGGCGCGAACCAACAAGGCTGCGGTCGCGAACTCTTCGCCGGCTTCCGCAGTATGACCAGCAGCGCAGAAACCGGTGCTATGAGTTTCGGCGGCGAATTTGCTTGATGCACGTTTCAGACGACCTTTGTGAACGGAAGGTCGTCTGAAAAATTATTGAAGCCGTTTAAGATAGACGTAGGCCGGATTCTCGAATCCAACGTTATCAGGGCATTTGTCGAATATGAGTATCCGAATACAGCCTCTAAAGGTCGTCTGAAACTTAAACCCCGTCCCGTTTGAACACAGCAGACGTAGCGTGGGCTTAGCCCGCGAATAAAACCAAAGACGTAGGTCGGATTCTCGAATCCGACCTACAGCCCCCAAAGGTCGTCTGAAAACTTAAACCCCCATCCCGTTTGACCGCAGCAAAAAACAACACTCCCTTCCACTTGGAGAACCGAAATGTCCAAACTGACCCCCCGCAAAATTTTAACTGCCGGCGCAGTTGTGCCGGTAATGGCGATTGACGACTTGAGCACTGCCGTCGATTTATCCCATGCCCTTGTCGAAGGCGGCATTCCTACCCTCGAAATCACCTTGCGCACCCCCGTCGGCCTCGACGCCATCCGCCTGATTGCCAAAGAAGTACCCAACGCCATCGTCGGCGCAGGTACGGTAACCAATCCCGAACAGCTCAAAGCCGTCGAAGACGCAGGCGCGGTTTTCGCCATCAGCCCGGGCCTGCACGAATCCCTCGCCAAAGCCAGCCACAATAGCGGCATCCCCCTGATTCCCGGCGTTGCCACTCCGGGCGAAGTCCAACTGGCTTTGGAACACGGCATCGACACACTCAAACTCTTCCCTGCCGAAGTTGTCGGCGGCAAAGCGATGCTCAAAGCCCTCTACGGACCTTACGCCGACGTACGCTTCTGCCCGACCGGCGGCATCAGCCTGGCCACCGCCCCCGAGTACTTGGCACTGCCCAACGTCCTGTGCGTCGGCGGCTCATGGCTGACGCCGAAAGAAGCTGTAAAAAACAAAGACTGGGACACCATCACCCGCCTCGCCAAAGAAGCGGCGGCATTGAAACCCAAAGCCTGAACCGCATCGTAAAAATGCCGTCTGAAGCCCTTTGCTGTTTCAGATGGCATTTTGCCGCTTGGCGGCCCAGTCGGCATACACGGCAGCACCTCCCCTAAAATACCCATCCATCTCCCGCATAATGCGAAGGACACACGATATGAGGAAATATATGACGAGAAAAATAATTATAATATATTTATCAAGTAGTTAGAAAATCGCCCTATCGGTAAAATGTCGTGATGAACAGCTAAAACTAACAAGTTAACCGTCGTTAAAAAATAACGCTCAGAGACCTTTGCAAAATTCCTTTTCTTCAAACAGCCGACATCCAACCACAGGTTTTTCGGCTGTTTTCGTTTCAAATACCCGCCGTTCCCACCAAAATATCCCATTAATCCCCCTTAAATATAGTGGATTAACAAAAACCAGTACGGCGTTACCTCGCCTTGCCGTACTATTTGTACTGTCTGCGGCTTCGTCGCCTTGTCCTAATTTTTGTTAATCCACTATACCTGATTGATCAGGCACAGCCCGTTTTACGCGGCTGAAAAAATGCCGTCTGAAACACGTTCAGACGGCATCCGCTTAAAAAACAACTGATTCAACGCCGATTAATCCGCTTCCAAAACCACTTTCATCGCTTGGTTTTCGGCGGCGTGTTTGAACACGTCGTAAGCTTTTTCCAATTCGCTGAATTTGAAATGGTGGGTCAACATTTTGGTGTAATCGACGGAGCTGCTGGAAATTGCCTTCATCAGCATTTCGGTGGTATTGGCGTTTACCAGGCCGGTTGTGATGGCAAGGTTTTTAATCCAGAGTTTTTCAAGTTTGAAATCAACGGATTGACCATGTACGCCAACCACAGCGATATGGCCGCCGGGTTTCACGATGTCTTGGCACATATTCCAAGTTGCAGGGATACCGACCGCTTCGATGGCACAATCTACGCCGTCTTCGCCGACGATAGCGGCAACTTGCTTGCTTACATCGCCGGAAGCAGGGTTAATGGTATGGGTCGTGCCCAACTCTTTCGCCAGTTTCAAACGGTTTTCGTCCATATCGCAAACGATGATGGCGGCGGGGCTATACAGTTGGGCGGTCAGCAAGGCGGACATGCCGACAGGGCCTGCACCAGCGATGAATACGGTGTCGCCGGGTTTGACATCACCATATTGCACGCCGATTTCGTGTGCGGTCGGCAAAGCGTCGCTCAACAGCAGGGCGACTTCTTCGTTGACATTGTCGGGCAGCGGAACAAGGCTGTTGTCTGCATAAGGCGTACGGACGTATTCGGCCTGCGTACCGTCAATCATATAGCCCAAAATCCAACCGCCATTGCGGCAGTGTGAATAGAGTTGGATTTTGCAGTTGTCGCAAGTGCAGCATTTGCTGACGCATGAAATAATGACTTTATCACCGACTTTAATGTTTTTTACAGCATCGCCGACTTCTTCTACAATACCGATGCCTTCATGGCCGAGAATACGGCCGTCGGCGACTTCGGGGTTTTTGCCTTTCCAAATACCCAAATCAGTACCGCAAATCGTGGTTTTGACGATTTTCACCACCGCATCGGTCGGATCGATAATCTGCGGACGAGGTTTTTCTTCAAAACGGATGTCGTTTGCGCCGTGATAAACCATTGCTTTCATGCTGATACTCCTTGCTTGTTGATAAATAATTTCAATACCGCAATAAAGTCTCTTTGTATGAGTTATATACCCCTATAATCTGTATGTCAATAAGAATTACTTTCACAATGTTATACCATAACATATTGTTTTAAATATAAATAAAACCACAGATTGATATTAATGAACACACCCATCCCCTTCTCCGAACGGCTCATCCGCTGGCAAAAACAATACGGCAGGCACCACCTGCCTTGGCAAGTGCAAAACCCTTATTGCGTCTGGCTTTCCGAAATCATGCTCCAGCAAACGCAGGTCGCCACCGTATTGGACTACTATCCGCGTTTCTTGGAAAAATTCCCGACCGTACAAACGCTTGCCGCTGCGCCGCAAGACGAAGTGTTGTCGTTGTGGGCGGGGTTGGGCTATTACAGCCGCGCGCGCAATCTGCACAAAGCCGCGCAACAAGTCGTCGGACAATTCGGTGGTATCTTTCCATCCGAACGCAAAGACTTGGAAACGCTCTGCGGCGTAGGCAGAAGTACCGCCGCCGCCATTTGCGCCTTTGCCTTCAACCGCCGCGAGACCATTTTGGACGGCAACGTCAAACGCGTACTCTGCCGCGTGTTTGCCCGCGACGGTAATCCGCAGGACAAAAAATTTGAAAACTCGCTCTGGACGCTTGCCGAAAGCCTGATGCCGTCTGAAAACACCGATATGCCTGCCTACACGCAGGGCTTGATGGATTTGGGCGCGACCGTGTGCAAACGGACGAAACCCTTGTGCCACCAATGCCCGATGGCGGACATCTGCGAAGCGAAAAAGCAAAACCGCATTGCTGAGTTACCGCGCAAAAAAACTGCCCCCGAAGTACAAACCCTGCCGCTTTATTGGCTGATTGTCCGCAACCGAAACGGCGCAATCTTATTGGAAAAACGCCCTGCCAAAGGCATTTGGGGCGGTCTGTATTGCGTACCGTGTTTTGAAAGTTTGAACGGGCTTTCCGACTTTGCCGCCAAATTCTCCCTGACCATGGCAGATATGGACGAACAAACCGCCCTGACCCACCGCCTGACTCACCGTTTGCTGATGATTACGCCGTTTGAAGGGCAAATGCCGTCTGAAAGCCCTTCAGACGGCATTTGGATAAAGCCGGCGCATTTGAAAGATTACGGCCTGCCCAAGCCTTTGGAAATTTATTTAAACAGTAATAGGTTAGAATAAACAAAATAAACCCATTGAACTGTTGTTTGCAGGTATCGCAGCAAGAACAGCCGATGAATTTGGGTCGTATTTTAGGCAGCGGGATAATGTTCAAATGGGACATTTGGAACGGAAAAAGTCGGCAATTTAAAAAGGATTTAAAAAGCAAAGAAGGTCAAAAATATGAACACAAACTTAAATGACAAAGACAAAGCCATGGATACCGCAATCAGGTTTCAGAAAAGGATGAGGATTCCGAAATTTTTCTTTTTAATTCTCGAAATCACAGTGGTTTTGGCATTTATCCAAGACGTGATAACGGGTTCTAACTTTCTGCAAATAACAATTGTGCAAATAATATTTGCGATATATTTCAGTTTCGGAGGTATCATAATTTTATTCTACATAATCATCGCAGGAATCTGCCCCTATTGCCACGAATTCCAAAAGATGAATTATGGCACCTCCGTCGGCATCGGGTCGGATAGCTTTACTTTCTTTAAAGGCGTTTCCCCTGTTCCAAAAATCGATTACTGCAGCAAATGCGGTAAGCCCCTGTCTCCCGAAGCCGTAAATACGGTGATGAATGATAAAACCGATAAAGGAATGTGAACAGCGTTTTAACAACAGTGAAATAAAATATAAAATTTCAATTTTAAAATAATGAGCTAATGGAAATTTGATCCGAGACCTTTGCAAAATTCCTTTCCCCCCCCAACAACCGAAACCCCAGCACAGGTTTTCGGCTGTTTTCGTTTCAAATATCCACTAATTCTACCCCAATACCCCCTTAATCCTCCCCGGATACCCGATAATCAGGCATCCGGGCCGCCTTTTAGGCGGCAGCAGGCACACTTAGCCTGTTAGCCGCTTTCAACAGGTTCAAACATATCGCCTTCAGATGGCTTTGCGCACTCACTTTAATCAGTCCGAAATAGGCTGCCCGCGCATAGCGGAATTTACGGTGCAGCGTACCGAAGCTTTGTTCGACCACATAACGGGTCTTCAACAAATAGCGGTTGCGTTTGGTTTGCACTTCCGTCAGCGGATGTTTGCGGCAGGCTTTGCGCATAATGCCGTCCGACAACCGATGCTCTTCCAGATGTTGCCGGTTTTCCTTACTGTCATAGCCTTTGTCGGCATAGACGGCCGTACCTTCGGCTATCCCTTCCAGCAAAGGCGACAGGTGGTTGCACTCATGGGTATTGGCGGGGGTAATGTGCAGTTTCCCGATATAGCCTTCCCCATCGGTGCGGGTATATTGTTTGTAACCGGGTCTGTATAAACCGTTTTTCTTTGTCCAACGGGCATCTTTGTCTTTGCTCGGTGTGGTTTGGCCGCCGACTTGTCCTTCTTCATCGACTTCTATGGCCTGACGCTGTTTGCCGCCGGCGGTCTGAATAATGGTGGCGTCAACGACGGCGGCGGATGCTTTCTCTATTTTTAAACCTTTTTCGGTCAGTTGGCGGTTAATCAGTTTGAGCAATTCGGACAGGGTGTCGTCTTGCGCCGCCGGTTGCGGTAGCGGCATAAGGTGCCGTAATCGGGGATGCCCAGTTCGTCAAAACGGCAAAACAGGTTGAAATCGATGCGGGTGATGAGGCTGTGTTCGAGTTCGGGATCGGAGAGGCTGTGCCATTGTCCGGGCAGGACGGCTTTGAACATGGACAACGGGGGATAGGCGGGACGGCCGCAGTGGTCTCGAAGGTAACGGGTTTTTTGACGATTCAGGTATTGTTCGATCGGTTGCCAATCAATCACCTGATCCAACTTCAATAATGGGAAGCGGCCGATGTGTTTGGCAATCATGGCTTGGGCGGTTTGCTGGAAGAAGGTGTTCATGAGAAATCCCCTAAATGTCTTGGTGGGGATTTAGGGGGTTTTGGGGATTTTTGTAAAGGTCTCCAGCAGCGAACTGGTTATCTGCAACCGGTAAAACAAAAGCGATGATAACCGTCGCTTTTATAAAAGTACAAGGGAGTTGCAAATAGTGCAATAAACTGCCAAAGTTTTTTTTCAGAAAATGCCGAGATTTTTCTTGGTGCGCTTCATCCGCCGTGGAAATCGGCATCAAACCGCAAAACAGCACGTAATCCGCCCTGTCCTTACCGCACGGATATTCGGCAATCGCCAGATTCCGCCCTTTTCCGGACACGTGCCTTTTTGGTAGTTCAGATTTTCCGTATCCGCTTCCCAACCGGCTTCGCGCAGTTGGGCATCAATCAACAGCAGGCAGGTTTATTTTTCATCCAAATTCTGCATCTGGCGGCTGTGGGCAAAATGTTTGTCCAATTGGTTGCGGCGTGCCTGTTGTTCTTTTTCGCTTTTCGCGGCCAATTCCGTGTGCAATTTTGCCAATTCCGCTTCTTGCGCTTTCAACAGGCGTTGCTCTTCTCCGTTGGAAACGGGCGGATTTTCTAGCGTACTTTGTGTCTGCAAATAGGCAGGATTATCCGACACAAAATCTTCCTGCCCGTCGGCAAAAATGCGGCAAAACCACAATGCAATCTGCCACGCCGCCATCAAACTTTCTACCGCCGCTTTACGGTCGTCGTTAAATACGTGCGTTGCCGCATTGCCGGATTTACGCAAGCCGTGGAAAAGATGCAGCATATCTCAATCAATGCCATAACGTGCAACTGTTTGAGCAGATCCGACTACGAACCGTTTTCCAACTCCGCCAGTCCATAGTTTGCCGCCATGGTTTTCGCCGTCAGCTTGGCAAACTGACGGGTTTTCATCACCAACGTGTTGGAATCGTCGGCAAAATAGCGTTCCGCATTGCGCACAAGCGTAAACAAAATGGGGAAATCGGATTGGGAAAAGGTCAAGTTCGACCGCATCGGCAACTTCCTCGATACGGATTAGCGGTTATTCTTGGCTTTCTTTATTTTGATGGAAACGGATTTTTTACTTTTCCCCTTCTGCCCTTTCCCTCCTTTTTCCAATTTGCTGTTTGACGGGGTATTCTTCTTGGGTGGTTTGGCTTTTTTTCTTTTGGGTTCTGCATTGGGCATTTTGTTTTTTCCGGAATGCCTTCTGTCGGACGTGCCGCCCGCAATCAAGACAAAGTCAACTTTTCCGGTATCCAAATCGGCACGGGCCACTTTAATGGCAACCCTGTCGCCCATGTTGAAACGGATGCCGCTGCGTTCGCCTTCGATTGCCATGATTTCGGGGCGGAAGTTGAAATAGTCTTCGCCCAAATCGCTGATGTGCACCAAGCCGTCGATGTGGATGCCGTCTAGTGTTACAAAGATACCAAAACTGGTCATGCCGGAGATTTTACCTTCGAATACTTCGCCGACCTTATCGCGCATATAGTAGGTTTTCAGCCAGTTTTCCACATCGCGTGCGGCATCGTCGGCACGGCGTTCGCAAAACGAAGTATGCACGCCCAAAGCCTGCCAGCTTTTGTTTGGCGTGTAGGTCTGCTTGTCCAATACAGCTTTGATGGCGCGATGGACGGTCAGGTCGGGATAGCGGCGGATGGGGGAAGTGAAGTGGGCGTATGCTTCATAAGCCAAACCGAAATGCCCTTCGCAATGCGGTTCGTAAACCGCCTGCTGCATGGAGCGCAGCATCATGACTTGCAGCAATTCGGCATCGGGTCTGCCTTTGAATTGTTCGGCAAGCGCGGCATAGTCTTTCGGCGTCGGGTTGTTGCCGCCGCCAAGTTGAAGCCCCAACAGACCGAGCTGCTCGCGCAGGGTGGCGAGTTTTTCGGGCGTGGGACCCAAATGGTTGCGGAACAAAGCCGTATGTTTGTTTTTCAGCAAAAACTCTGCCGCGCAAACATTCGCCGCCAGCATACATTCTTCAATCAGCTTGTGGGCATCGTTGCGGACAACGGGCACGATTTTTTCAATTTTGCCGTTGCCGTCGAAAAGCATTTGGGTTTCGACGCTTTCAAACTCCACCGCGCCGCGTTTGAAACGCCTTTTCTGAAGGATTTTGAAGAGTTTGTAAAGGGTATCAATTTGGGCTTTGTGCGGATGGTCGATGCCGTCTGAAATCCATTTCCAAACTTGGTTGTAGGTCAGGCGGGCATGGGAGCGCATCACGGCGGGGTAGAAGCGGTATTCTTTAATATTGCCCGCGTAAGTGATGACCATATCGCACACCATGCACAAACGCTCGACATTAGGATTGAGCGAGCAGATGCCGTTGGACAGGTTTTCCGGCAGCATCGGAATCACACGGCGCGGGAAGTAAACACTGGTGCTGCGTTCCTGAGCGTCTGTGTCGATAGCGTCATCGGGGCGGACATAATGGCTGACATCGGCAATCGCCACGACCAAACGGTAATTGCGTCCGATTTTCTCGGCAAACACGGCATCGTCAAAATCGCGCGCCGTTTCGCCGTCTATCGTTACCAAAGGCAGGTCGCGCAAATCGACGCGGCCTTTCAAATCGCTTTTTCGTACATGGTTGGGAATTTTTTTCGCGGCTTTGGCACACGCTTCACCGAATTGGTGCGGCAAATGATGCTTTCGCACGGCAATTTCAATCTCCATGCCGCTGTCGGCATAATCGCCCAATACTTCGATGATTTTCGCCACTGCCGGCCGGTTCTGCTCAGGATAAACCTCAATTTCGCCGACGATAACCTGACCGGATTCGGGTTTGAAACGCGCCACGCCGTCCGGTTCCAATACGATGCTTTGGTTCAGACGCTTGTCTTCCGGCTCCAAAATCGCCACGCCCCTATCCATATAGAAACGGCCGACAACTTTGCTTTGCGCGCGTTCGACAATATCCAGAACCGTCCCTTCGCGCCGCCCCCTGCGATCTATGCCGGCAGGGCGAACGGTAACAATGTCGCCGTGCATGACACCACGCATCTGGTGTTCGTATAAAACGAAATCTCCTTCGCCCGTCGGCATGAGCGGTACGGCGAAGCCGAAACCGTCCTTATGCGCCTCGACGCGGCATTTGACCAAATCCAATTTGTCCGCCGCGCAAACCGCGCCCCGGCGGTTGATTAAAACCTGACCGTCCCGCACCATCGCTTTCAGACGGCGTTCAAAAAAGACATACTCGTCTTCCGTAATCGAAAGCTCGCGTGCAAGCGATTCAATTTTTGAAGGTACACCTTTGCGCTCCAACAATTCAATTATCCATTCCCGACTGGGCAAAGGATGTTCATAACGCTGTTTCTCCCGACCCAAAAACGGATCTTTTTCCCGTAAATTTAAATATTTAATATTTTTGTTCATTTTGACCGTTGACATTCTTTTTATGACCTATATAATGGCGACTTCTTTGCGGAACGACACTGTACCGCAAAACAGTAAATAAAGCAAAGCCCAGGTGGCGGAATTGGTAGACGCGCTAGCTTCAGGTGCTAGTATCCTCACGGGTGTGGAAGTTCGAGTCTTCTCTTGGGCACCAATCATACTTTGCTTTATTTCAATATTTAGATTGCCCAGGTGGCGGAATTGGTAGACGCGCCAGCTTCAGGTGCTGGTATCCTCACGGGTGTGGAAGTTCGAGTCTTCTCCTGGGCACCAAATAATAAATTATCCCGATTGGGATAATTTTCCGCCATTAGAGAGGTGGATGAGTGGTTTAAGTCGCACGCCTGGAAAGCGTGTATACGTGAATAGCGTATCGAGGGTTCGAATCCCTTCCTCTCTGCCAAATACAAATCCCAAACTTTTACAGTTTGGGATTTTTTGTTACTTACGCATTGATTCTATTGTAGAAAATCAGTTACGCCACATCACATCACGTTACCATTGATTACTATCCGTTACCGTTTTTTTATGGTATGTTTTATGGTACGTTTTACCCTCTTCCTAAGCCTGTAAGGACTCAAAAGGTGTATCCCTTCAAACGGCATTGTTCGACATGCTGCAAACCGAAAACCGATATGGTTGCACCGCATCCCAATCCGACCAACCTTTCCGAATACATCAGAACCTTAAAACGTGATTTGCCGTTCGGGGTTTCTATTGCGGGCGAAGGGCTGCTGTTCCGGCATTCCGTTCTGCGCGGCAGGTTGTTTCAGCCGCTGCTTGCGCTGTTTTTCGGTCTGCTGCTTTGGATAGGCGGCGGAAACCAGTTGCTCGAATGGGGTGTTCCTCCCGTATCCGATTCGGTTTACAGTGTCTTGACGGCGGGTTTTTCCGTGTTTTGGATGTGGCGCATGGAGCGTTGGTGGTATGCGCTGACGACGTGCAAATCGGTTTATATCGATGATAAGGAACTGGTTGTTTATGGTGCGTTCGGGCGTGTCCGTTATCGCGGCAGGCATGATGCGGCATATTCCGTCCATGTGCTTCCGCATTCCCTCTACCAATGGCTGACCGGAGGCGTTGCGCTGCTGACCGACCCGAGCGGACGCGGTGTGTGGACGGGCATGGTTTTGGGGCTGCACCGCCATAACCTCGGTGCGACGCTGGCGCGGAAAACGCTGGCAGACCTGCCGGAGCAGCATCCTTAAGACGCGGCATTTCGGCGTTCAGACGGCATTGTTCTTGAAAACACCATAGACAACGCCGCCCAACTGGTATAGTGTTCGTCCTGCTGCGGCATCTTTCCGATGGCGCATTTTTTCAATATTAATTATCCGACTTACAAAGGTAAAAACATGACTGTCCGTATCGAACACGATTTATTGGGCGACCGCGAGATTCCCGCCGAAGTGTATTGGGGCATCCACACCCTGCGCGCCATTGAAAACTTTAAAATTTCCACGCAAAAAATTTCCGACGTGCCGCAGTTTGTCCGCAGTATGGTGATGGTCAAAAAAGCGACCGCGCAGGCAAACGGAGAATTGGGTGCAGTAAAACCCGAAATCGCCGCCGCCATTGAAAAGGCTTGCGACGAAGTTCTGCTGAACAACCGCTGCCTCGACCAATTCCCATCCGACGTGTATCAGGGCGGCGCAGGTACTTCGGTCAATATGAACACCAACGAAGTCATCGCCAACCTCGCATTGGAAGCCTTGGGCTATGAGAAAGGCCGCTACGACATCGTTAATCCGATGGACCATGTCAACGCCAGCCAATCTACCAACGATGCCTACCCTACCGGCTTCCGCCTTGCCGTGTATTACAGCATCGGCGAATTGCTCGACAAACTGGCCATCCTGAAAAATGCCTTTGCCGCCAAAGCCGAAGAATTTAAAGACGTTTTGAAAATGGGCCGCACCCAGCTTCAAGATGCCGTACCGATGACTGCCGGACAAGAATTCCAATCTTTCCAAGTGTTGCTGGAAGAGGAAATCCTCAACCTTGACCGCACGCGCCAACTGCTTTTGGAAGTCAATTTGGGCGCAACCGCCATCGGCACAGGCGTGAATACACCCAAAGGCTATGCGGCTTTAGTCGTTGAGAAACTCTCCGAAGTCAGCGGCTTGCCTTGCAAACTGACTGAAAACCTGATCGAAGCAACCTCCGACTGCGGCGCATATGTGATGGTACACGGCGCATTGAAACGCACGGCGGTCAAACTCTCCAAAATCTGCAACGACTTGCGCCTGCTTTCTTCCGGCCCGCGCGCCGGTTTGAAAGAAATCAACCTGCCCGAATTGCAGGCCGGTTCTTCCATTATGCCCGCCAAAGTCAATCCCGTGATTCCCGAAGTCGTCAACCAAGTCTGCTTCAAAGTCATCGGCAACGACACGACGATTACCTTCGCCGCCGAAGCCGGGCAACTGCAATTAAACGTGATGGAGCCGGTCATCGCCCAATGTATGTTTGAAACGATTTCCCTCTTGGGCAATGCCGCCGTCAACCTCGCCGAAAAATGCGTCAAAGGCATTACGGTCAACCGAGAAATCTGCGAGCGGTATGTCTTCAACTCCATCGGGTTGGTGACTTATCTGAATCCGTATATTGGACACCACAACGGCGATTTGGTCGGCAAAATCTGCGCCCAAACCGGCAAAGGCGTGCGTGAGGTCGTTTTGGAACGCGGGCTGTTGAGTGAAGAAGAACTCAACCGCATCCTCTCTCCTGAAAACCTGATGAACCCCCATCTGTAACGTTGCAGACAAATGCCGTCTGAAGCAGGGATGCTGCTTCAGACGGCATTTTGTTATATCAATCAGCCGGATTATATGCCGAACAGTGCCTTGACCTCCGCCCAATAAAACAGGCAGGCGATGGAACACAGTGCCAACACGATTCCCGCCGTATTGATTGTGTTGATTTTTTCCTTAAAAAACAGTGCGCCCGAAAGCGTCCCCAAAACAATCACGCCGATATTCATACCGGCAAAAACCAGCGTGGGATTGTCCTTCATCATTTGGTGCGCGGTGATGTAGGTTACGATATTCATAAAATTCAAACCGCCCAAGAGTATGCCGCCGACCACACTCTCAACGCGCCATCTGACCGATTTGGCAAACAGGCAGGCAAACATCAGCACACCCGCCAGCACAAATGCAACCAGCAGGTTGCCCGCAAATGCTGTGCCGCTTTTGGCAATCTGTTTGAACAGGATGTCGATAATGCCGTAACCTGCCCACACGCCCAGCAGCAAGGCCGCCTGCCGCCACGCGCTGCCTGATTTTTTGCCGCCACCGTGCTTCCAAAGCAGGCAGAACAGCGCGGCAAATGCGAGGCACAGTCCGATTAGTCTGCCTTCGCTGAGTTTTTCACCAAACAGGGTCAATGCCGCAACAATCGGCAAAAACAGCGACAAACGCTGCGCCGCGTCGGATTTGACGATACCGGAGGCTTCTACGGATTTGCCCATAATGACAAATACGGACGGCAGCAGCACGCCCAAAGCGGCAAACAGCCACCATGTCGGCAAAAATGCGCCGATATTGCCGACATCCGGCTTCAATACCGACAGGGTCAGTATAACCGCGACCACATAATTGACGGCGACCGCCTGCGTGATGTCGATTTTTTTCTTCCTTGCCATTTTCAGCAAAATGGAAACCGACACGCTGAACACGATGCTGATTAACAGGTAAGCCATACTATATCCATTTCTCGGGTGCAACCGCCCTGCCGTCGTTGAAGCGGATAAAGCCGGCGATGATGCGGTAGAAATACCAGACGGTCGTTGCAATAATAATCAGCACGCCGATACCGAAACGGGCAGTCAGCGCGCCCACAAGATAAAGCCAAAATGTGCGCCAAAAGGTTTTAATCAGGTATTCGGTATGTGCGGCATAGATAATGCTGTCCAAACTGTTCCGTTTCATATAGGCGAGAATCACGCCGACTATGGGCATAAACTGCATGATTGCACCCAAACCGAACAGGATGTAGGCGGCGAGGACATAGTTGCGCCCGCTTCCACTGCCGGACGGTTCGTAAGCATGGCGCGAACGTGAGGCCTGCCGTTCAAACTCCTGTCCGAACGCCTGTTCGCGGCGCATCTGTTCGCGGTAAAACTGCTCCCTGCGCGCCTGTTCGCGGCGGAATGCCTCTTCCTGCCGCCCGCGTTCATCATGCCGTCTGAAGGACGCGTCGTATTGCGTCCGTTTCGACAGGTCGGAAAGCGTATCGTAAGCCCGTTGGATTTCTTTAAATTTTTCTTCCGCCTGCGGATTGCCCGGATTGCGGTCGGGATGGTATTTCATCGCCAGCTTGCGGTAGGCGCGTTTGATTTCGTCCGCCCCCGCCTGCGGCGACACGCCCAATACGGCATACAAATCTTTGTCCATATTGCTCCTTTATACTCCCCCATCAAACCGCTGCCTGTATTGTTTTCGGGTTCAAAATATTTAAATCTCCGGGACGGATGCCGATAATGAACCCGCGTTTTCCGCCATTGATATAGATGATGTCCAAATCCATCACCGACTGTTCGACGTAAATATCCAATTTTGTCCGGATGCCGAACGGCGTTGTGCCGCCGACCAGATAGCCCGTCCACTTGTTTGCCTGTGCGGGCGTGGCGGGTTCGATGTGTTTCGCACCCAAATGCCGCGCCAGATTGCGGGTTGAAATCTGTTTGTCGCCGTGCATCAAGACAATCAGCCCCTGCCTGTTTTCATCCTGTAAAACAATGGTTTTAATGACTAAGTGTTCGTCTTTTCCAAACAGGCGCGCAAATTGGGCCGTGCCGCCGTGTTCCTCATAGGCATAGGTAAAAGGTTCAAATTCGATGCCGTTTTCACGCAAAACGCGCACGGCAGGTGTTATCGGATAAGTGTGTTTACTCATTTTTCGTCATGCAAAACATGGAAATCGGTCAAGTGCAATGTTACCATATATCCCCTTTATCGAAGGAAACCGATATGGATATCCGGTATTTCGGCACAACGCCCCGCTATTCCGAAGCGGTTTGCGCGGGCGGTTTGATTTTCCTCTCCGGCATGGTTCCCGAAAACGGTGAAACGGCTGCCGAACAGACTACCGACGTGCTTGCCCAAACCGACCGCTGGCTGGCGGAATGCGGCTCGGACAAGGCACACGTTTTGGATGCGGTCATCTATCTGCGCGATATGGGCGACTATGAGGAAATGAACGGCGTGTGGGACGCTTGGGTTGCCGCCGGCAGAACGCCCGCCCGCGCCTGCGTGGAAGCGCGGCTTGCCCGTCCGGAGTGGCGTGTCGAAATCAAAATAACCGCCGTGAAGAAAGACGCGGCAACTGCATAAACAGATTTCCTTTATATTTCAGAGTACGCAAATGATGAAAACCTTACTGCCCTTTTTCGGCGTGGCGCGCGTCAGCGGCGAAGACCGCCAAACCTTCCTGCACGGACAGCTTTCCAACGACATCAATAATCTTCAGTCCGGGCAGGCGTGTTATGCGACTTACAACACGCCCAAAGGCCGCGTCATCGCCAATATGATTGTCGTCAACCGAGGCGGCGATTTGCTGCTGATAATGGCGCAAGACCTGCTTGAAGCAACGGTCAAACGCTTGCGGATGTTTGTCCTGCGTGCCAAAGCCGTTTTTGAAATCCTTGAAGATTACGCCGTCGGCGCGGAATTGGAAACATCCGCCGAACCGCTTGCCGCACAAGAACCCAGTCTCGCCTTTACCGCCGAATGCGCTTCAGACGGCATCTGCACCGTCGTCCTGCCCCATCGTGGCATTTTGCACATTGCCCCCAAAAACGCCCTGCCGCCTTATGATGCCGCCGCCGAAAGCGCGTGGCGGCTGCACGAAATCCGCAGCGGTTATCCGTGGATATGCGCGGCTACCAAAGAAACTGCCGTTGCCCAAATGCTCAATCAGCACATCATCGGTGGCGTACACTTTAAAAAAGGCTGCTATCCGGGACAGGAAATCATTGCCCGTGCCCAGTATCGGGGTCAGGTCAAACGCGGCTTGGCGGTATTGTCGGGAAATTCGGCCGTCGAAGCAGGAACCCTGCTGGCGGCAGACGGCGAAGAGGCCGGCATCGTACTCGACAGCGTTCAAGATTCGGAAAACTTTACCGCCCTTGCCGTGATTAAATTCTCCGCCGCGCAAAAAACATTGTCCGCCCCAAACGGCGGCAGCTTCAAAGCGGTCCGCACTTTCTTTAAAACCGAAAGTGCAGAATAAGCCGCCGATGCCGTCTGAAGCCCTTCAGACGGCATTGCCGCCCCGCCAATCGGTTACAATGCCGCCTTTCCAATTTTCAAACCCAAACCGCCATGTCCAAAAAAACCAAACAAGAACTGGAAAACAACAAACTCAGCAAACGCCTGCGCCACGCCGTCGGCGATGCGATTAACGATTTCAACATGATCGAGCCGGGCGACAAAATCATGGTCTGCCTCTCCGGCGGCAAAGACAGCTACGCCCTGTTAGACATCCTGCGCCAGCTCCAAGCCAGCGCGCCGATTGATTTCGAACTGGTTGCCGTCAATCTCGACCAAAAGCAGCCGGGATTCCCCGAAGAAGTATTGCCGACCTATCTCGAAAGCATAGGTGTGCCGTACAAAATCGTCGAAGAAGACACCTACTCCACCGTCAAACGCGTGTTGGACGAAGGCAAAACGACTTGTTCGCTGTGCAGCCGCCTGCGCCGCGGCATCCTCTACCGTACCGCAAAAGAATTAGGCTGTACCAAAATCGCCTTGGGACACCACCGCGACGACATCCTCGCCACCATGTTTTTAAACATGTTTTACGGCGGCAAACTCAAAGCCATGCCGCCCAAGCTGGTGAGCGATAACGGCGAACACATCGTCATCCGCCCTCTGGCGTATGTTAAAGAGAAGGACTTGATCAAATACGCCGAATTGAAACAGTTCCCGATTATCCCGTGCAACCTCTGCGGCTCGCAGCCCAACCTGCAACGCCAAGTCATCGGCGATATGCTGCGCGATTGGGACAAACGCTTCCCCGGCCGTATCGAATCGATGTTCTCCGCCCTGCAAAACGTCGTCCCTTCCCACCTTGCCGATACCGAACTCTTTGACTTTGTCGGATTGGAACGCGGTCAAAGCCTGAAACACGGCGGCGATTTAGCGTTTGACAGCGAAAAAATGCCCGAACGTTTTTCAGACGGCAACGAAGAAGATGAGAGCGAAATCAAAATCGAGCCGCAAAAAGCCGAACGCAAAGTCATCAATATTCTGGCGAACAAGCCGAAAACCTGCGGCGCATAGGCCTCCGCCGTCAAAAATGCCGTCTGAAACCCGTTTGGCGTTTCAGACGGCATTTTAAAATCCCGAAGCAGACGGCTCCCAAACATTTGTTTCTCAGTGTCCGTTTTCAGAATGTCCTCCTGCGGGCATATTTTGCCCGATCAGTTCGGCTATCCTCTCGCCGTCAAACTGCGTTTTGAACACCACCTTGATTTCTTTGGAAATCTCGGCAAACAGCTTTTCGGTATGTTTGATTTTCCGCTCTTCGCTTTTTCGCAAATCTTCCGCCCCGTCAGTCCCTTTGGCTTCAATCACAAAGTTCAGAATCTCGCCGCTTTTGGTTTTCACGATATAGGCAAAATCGGGCGAATACGTGCCGCCGCCGGCAACAGGGATTTTGATGGAGTTTCTCGGTATTTTAGTGAATACGGTTACGCCTTCAATTTGGTTGTTGGCGACATTTTCATGTTCTATATCCGAATCGTAGAAAATCTCGCCGAAGAGATAGCCGGCGGCAGGCCGGTGCTCCGTATCTTCAAATCTGCCCAAATCTGCTTTTTTCACCGCGCGCGGTTTGCCGTCTTTATCGGTAAATTTGGTCGGATGGATTTTGCTGCCGACAAGCCGGTAATCCAGTTCGAATTTATGGAAGGAATGATGAAGCAAAAACCGGTTGAAGCCGTTTTTGATTTGGGCGATGGTCTGCATATTCAAAAAATCGCCAATGTTCAGTTCGTTGCGGACGCGGTAAAACGCCTGATGCAAAGTCTGCATGCGGATTTTTGCCGTTTGTGCCAGTTTTTCCAGAAACTCTCGATAAGTCATTGTATTGAAACGGATAAAATCTCCATCTTCAAAACTGTCTATGCGGCGGGAAAGCATAAGCCCGTTGTTGATATAAGCTTCGTTTACCGCCGTGCGTATGCCTGCCTGCGGGAATTTGGCGGCGTTTTCACGCAAATAGGCGGTAAATAAATCGGCAAATTCGGCTTCATCCTTGATTTTGTACTGCAAAACGGCTTTATGGTGAATCAGCTCCCACAAGGCTTTGAGTTCTTCATATTTGCCTTCGCGCATGATGATGGTGTCTTTGCCTTCGTCTTTGGCGTTGCTGACTTTGCCTTTGTCCAAACCTTTGGGGAAGGCTTCGGGATAGGCGGCTTTTAATTTGTCATAGCCGTCTTCGGTAAAGTTTTCATTGTCGTCAATGATGCCGTCTGAAAACAGTTTGTTTACCAATACCAGCGGTTTGATATCTGGGTATTTTTGCAATATTTTTTGTTTCAGCTCTTCGGTAAACTTTTTGGAGATTTCTTCCTGAAAAGAATTGTCGTTAATTTCGCCGACAAGCTGCTTCACAAAGTCTTTTTCGCTGCTATCGACAAAATAATTCAGTTTGTACGGCACATCGCGCACCCGCGCCATCAGCTCGTTTACCGGCAGGCGCAGGCCGCGTCCGACTTCTTGCAGCTTGGAAGTCGTGCTGCCGCTGGAACGCAGTTTGCAAATCTGGAAAACGTTGGGATTGTCCCAGCCTTCGCGCAGCGTCCATTTGGAAAAAATAAAGCGGCGCGGGTTGTCCAAAGACAGCAGTTTTTCCTTATCGTGCAGGATTTCATTGATTTCCTGCTCGATTTTATCGTCGCTGTCTGTATTGTCTTTGGAAAAATAACCGCCGTGGCAGGCGGATACATCGTCCAACGTCTTTTGCAGGTAATCGCGGTAAAACGGGTCGCTTTCCGTTTTCAGGCGGCGTGCCGCTTCCGCACGGATCCAGCTTTCAAATTTATCTTTCAGGCTGCCTGAAAGCTCGTTGCCGCTGCGGTAGCCCGCAATATCGTCAATAAAAAACAGCGTCAGCGGCTTGATTTTGGGCTGTGGCGCGCGTTCTGCCAAAAGTGCGCGTTCCAGCTTGAAATGTTCGGCAACCGCCCGCTGCATCATCGCGTCCTGCACCGTTTGCGAATAGGAATAAGGGTTGATGACGGCACCCGTTTTCAACTCCAAGCCGTTGCTTAACACCACTGCGGTTTTATTCATTTTGTCGATTTTCAAATCCGAAATGGCCGGGTGGATTTGCGCCAAATCTTCGCCTTTTGCCAGTTTGAACGTCTGCTTTTTGTCCTTTTCGTTTAATTCAAATTTCGCTTCTTTACCGTCAAACGACACCAGTTTTACCGCTGCATCCATGCCGCCCTGCATTTCTTCCTGAAACACGCGCACGCCTTTGACCAGCCCGTCGTTAAACGCGCCTACTGCCGTCAAACGGTAAAGCAGGTTGTAATATTCGTCGTTAAATGTTGCACCGTAGCGCAAAATATATTGCGGTTTTAAGCGTTTGATATTACCCCACGTTTTCGCGCTCTCCCGGGTCGGGAATTTATGCGGTTCGTCCACAATCACAAACGGACGCACGGCGGCCAATGCATCAACGGGATTGTCAAACAAATCCTTCAATGCCTTGTCGCCCGTATCGGTCATGGACGGCGAATTAACCATGCCCGCGTTAATCAGCAGCACATGGATTTCCTTTTTGTTTTCCGCTTTGACAAACTGCTCAATCGTGATGGGCGCATTGGACTTTTTGCCCTTATTCTTTTTCGCGCTTTCCACCACATAGGTTTTCAGGCGCACGCCTTCATAATCGCCGCCGAAATCCTGTTCAAAATGCTCCGCCAAAGCCTTGCTTTGCAAAAACTGCTGCGTTCCCGCCTTAATGGACAAAGTCGGCACGACCACGATAAATTTGAACACGCCCAGCCAACGGTGCAGCTCGAACATGGTTTGTGTGTAGGTATAGGTTTTGCCCGTGCCCGTTTCCATGGAAATATCAAGGATATTTTGGTCGTCCGAACGGTCTGGAAATCGGCCGCCTATGCCGTTTTGGGTTTGCACTTTCAGGATATTGTCTGCGTATTGTTTTGCAGCAAACAAAAGTTCGGGATTTTCGTCTGCCGTCCGATATTTGGGCGTTGCCCCGTCAAACACGCCCAAAACCGCTGAAACCGCCCGCATTTGGTGCGGCTGGTTTTTCTCGTAATTAAAACCGCTCATGAATTGCCTCCGTCAAACCCTGATAACCACATTCAACTCAATCTCTTTTTTATTGGTATAACCGCGTACCGCCTGGTCAAGTTCGTGCTGCATTGCGCTTGCCATATTGCTGCCGAACACAATCACGCGGTTGGGATTGAAATCCGCATCGTCGTCCAGCTTGCGGATAAACTCCAACAAATCGGCGGAAGTAAAACCGGCATTCATCAGATACAGCCGTTTTTCGCACAGATACGCCGTGTAATCCCCTAACCGCACAGGCTCAACCGGCGTGGTCAGTGCCGCCCCGTCATACAGCGTCCAGGTGGTCAGAAGCGTTTGCAGCTGTTCTTCGCTTAATTCGTCGTTAAACGGCAAATCCGGTTGTTCGGGCGAAAAATCCTTGTCCGGATGCTGCCTGAAATTGTCTGCCGTTTGAAAGATTTTGAAGCCTAAATCGCCCGTGTAATCGGGATGCTCGGCGCGGATTTTGGCGGCGGCTTTTTCTATGCGGGCTTTGGTGATGTCGAAGATGGTCGGGTAGCCTGCTTTTTTTGCTTCCGCTTTGGGTTCTTCATTAATTTGAACCAAAATAAAATTTCTGTTTCCTTTATCCAAATTAAATTTCATTACAGCATGAGCGGTTGAACCACTACCAGCAAAGAAGTCTAAAATAATATCGCCATTATCTTTTGCAGTTGCTAGTTTTATAATTCGTTCTAATAAAGCTATACCTTTCGGGTCATTAAAAATTCCTTTACCAAGCATTTCTGCTAATTCTTCGTTATTTCCATGAGAGTGTCCAACATCTTCATAACTCCAAAATGTTCCGCAAGTAACGCCATCTCTTACTTCATTTAAATAAGTTTTTTTATCAATTCCACCATTTTTATTGAAATATAAGGCACCTTCATTATAAAGCTCTTGTAGCCTAGCTTTTGAATATCGTGGATAACGACCAGTTGGGGCAGTCCAAGTAATTCCATTAGGAAATGTAATTGTATAAATGCTATTGTTACTACCACTTCTTGCGTGAAGTGGTGTTGCTTTCCAAGCACCTTTAGGGTCGTTATCTCTGTTTTTATAATCTTTATTTTGCTTATCTGTTCTATCTAACAAATTTAAAGAAAATATATTTCTATTTTTTGCATAACATAAAATATGTTCATGCTGATATGAGACATCTGTATCATTTGAAACTGTATATTTGTTGTTCCAGATAAAAGAAGCAACAAAATTCCCTTCCCCAAACACTTCATCACACAACAACTTCAACTGCGCCGCTTCGTTATCGTCAATCGAGATAAAAATCACGCCGTCGTCCTTTAACAGTTCGCGGGCGACATACAGGCGCGGATACATAAAGGTGAGCCATGCGCTGTGCGAGTTTGAGCCTTTGTCGGTGAAATCTAAAATCCGCGCGGCTTCGTCTTCGTCAATATTCGCCAGGCGGGCAAGTTCGGCGGGTGTGAATTTGCGGTCGTCCTGATAGACAAAGCCGTCTGATCCGGTGTTGTAGGGCGGGTCGATGTAAATCATCTTCACGCTGTTTGTGTAGGCGTTTTTTAAGTGTTTCAACACTTCTAGATTGTCGCCACGAATCAGCAGGTTTTGGCTGCCTGCATTTTCGGGCTTGGCGTTGTGCATCTTGTCTTCACTTATCAGGGTTTCGGGCGGCAGGTTGCGAAGCAGGCGGGCATAGGATTTTCCCAGCCAGTTCATTGCATAAAATTCGCGGCTGATGTCGGTCTGCGGCGCGATTTCGGCTTGGAATTTGTCTATCAGGAAATGCCCGTCTGCGTCAAAACAGGCGGGAAAGAGTTTTTTGAGCTGTTCGAGTTGGGTAGAGTTGGCGGTAATGCCGTCTGAAGTGTAGATTGCCTCGGTGTTCGCCCCGGCTGTGTCGCTTAAATCAGGGCTTGGCTTGGCTTGGCTTGGCTTGGCTTGGCTTGGCTTGGCTTGGCTTGGCAGCATTTTAAAATCCTCGGTTTGAATTTGTCAATATATAACTGTCTGTTTTAAAATATTTTTTCACTTCATACGGCGTTTTTTGGGAAACGGGTGCGCCGTCTGAACGTCTGCCCGCGTGTTATTACCCGACGACGACGCGGCGGTTTTGACGCGGGCGATTTTGGAAACGGTTAAAGCCTTCAGACGGCATTTTCATTTCATATGCCGTCTGAAAGCGCGTGAACGCTATTCCAATGCGTCTTTGAGCTTTTGTTCGATTAAATCCGCGTCAAACGATTTGGCAATCAATTCAAAACGGGAATCGCGCCGCCAAGACACTTGGTTCGCGCCCCACTGCCCGTCCACCCAATTGAGCCACACCCAAGTGCCGAGCACTTGGAACACGCCTTTGGCGCGGACGAGTCCTTCGGTCATTTTGGTCAAATCATTGAAGAAGTTGGTCAATTTTTCGCCGTCGAAATCGCGTCCGGCGGGGAATGTGAAACCTTGCGACTGGAAGCCCATGGTGTTGTCCGGCAGGGCTTTGAGGCGGTAGCGTGATTTTTCGATGACGGGGATGTCAAGCCACCGGATGTCGAGTTGTGCGTTTCGGACTTCGACCACTTTGGCTTTGGGTGGGAACAGTTTTGCCGCTTTGTCGTGAAATTCGGCAAGCTGTTCGGGGGTGCATAAATCGGTTTTGCTGGCGACCAATACGTCGCAGATGCCGATTTGGTCTTTATACAACGCCTGTTGCGCGTAATCGGGGTTGATGAACTGGCGCGGATCGACGACGGTAAAGACGGCGCCGATTTCCAAAAGGCTGTCCAGCGGTTTGGCTTTGAGTTCATCGATGACGCTGGCGGCGTGCGCCAGTCCGCTTGCCTCAATCATCAGGCGGTCGGGCTTGGCGTCGCGCAGCATTTTCTGTACGGTTACGCCCATTTGCGGGCCGGCGGTGCAGCACAAACAGCCGCCGGCGATTTCTGCCACGGGGATGCCGTTGTCGCTCAATACCGCGCCGTCAATGCCGATTTCGCCGAACTCGTTGACGATGATGACCCATTTTTCGTTCGGGTCTTTTTGCGCCATCAGGCTTTTGAGCGCGGTGGTTTTGCCTGTTCCCAGAAAACCTGAAATCAGGTGGACTTTGGTTTTTTTCATTTCTGACATTTTTTACAGATTCCGGTTAAAACAACGTGTTCTTCTTTCAGCGCGAAGCCGCTTTCGGCAACGCCTGCGCGCAATGCCGCCCACTCGTGGCTGAGGGTTTGCTCGTCCGCCGTGCCGCATTCGGTGCAGACCAAAATAAACGCGCTGTGGTGCGCTTCGGCTTCTTCGTGGTCGTGGCAATGGTCGTCGCACTCGTGCTGCGCGTGGCTGCACAAAATATAGCCGTTGACCGCCGCCACTTTGTGCAAAACGCCCTGCTCCGCCCAAAAATCAAGGGCGCGGTAGGCGGTAGGCGGCGCAACCGCGCCCTCGCTCTGCTGCTGCATCTGCGACAAGACGTTGTAGGCTTTAATCACGCCGCTTTGCTGCAAGACAATATCGAGTACCTGCTCGCGCAAAGCGGTTACCTGCAAGCCTTCGCTGCGTGCCTGATCGATGATTTTCTGTTTGAAGTTTGTTTTCATAAATTTCCTGTTTATGCCGTCTGAACAACCGATACGGCAGGAGGCGGTTTTATATTTGTGTTTGTATTCAATTACTTTATTTGGAAATCTTTTCCAACAATGCCCGACAGCCCGCATCCGCAAGCCTGAAGGTTTCTTCAAAATCGCCCGTGTACCACGGATCGGGGACATGGTCGTAACCGCTTTCGGGTATCAGGTCGGTCAGTTTGAATATTTTTTCCGGCTGCCTGCCGAAGGTTTTTTCCAATTCGGACAAATTCTTGCCGTCCATCGCGATGATGTAGTCGAACGCCGCTGCATCGCTTTGGCGGATTTTGCGGCTGGTAAAGCCTGAAGCGTCAATGCCGTGTTTTTTCAATATTTTCGCCGTCTCGCGGTGCATATCCTCGCCGTCGTGCCAGCCCGATGTCCCCGCGCTGTCCGTTTCAAGGGGAATCCCCGCTTCGGCGGCACGGCGGCGCAAAATGTATTCCGCCATCGGCGAGCGGCAGATGTTGCCGAGGCAGACAAAAAGGATTTTCGGTTTTTTCATATCCGCGCCCTGTTCCAATGCGATGCCGTCTGAAGCGGAAACCCTTTCAGACGGCATCGGCAGGTCAATCGTATTGTGTACTGAAAAACGGATTGTGCCCTTCCCGTTTCAACGCTTCCGCATAGCTCGGGATGTTTTCCTGTTCGCCCAGGGGATTGTGCAACAGGTAAACGTGTTCCACGCGGCACTCCGCCATCAGGTCGAGGAAATTCTGCTGGATGACGGCGATGTTGTCGGTAAAGGAAAGCTGCCACGAAAACACCTGCGGCACGACTTCAAACGCGCCGTCGGTCGCATTAAATCCGAATAGAATCTGTCCGCCCGCCTTTGCCGCAACGACCACGCCGACGCGCGGACTCTGCATACGGACGGCGCGTATCGCGTTTGCCGCAAAAACATCCATCGCCATACGTTGGCGCGTGTGGCTGCCGTCTGAAAGCGCGCGTACCGGAGAATCCGGGGAAAGCGGATTGGCAAACAGCGTAACGCCTTCCGATGCAAGATTTTCCTGCCATACCTGCATTAAGGGCAGGCCTGCCTGAAGAAGGTTCTGACCCAATGCCGTCTGAACCTTGCCGCTGCCGAAACCCAGCGCGTAAACGACGTGGACGGACTGCCCTTCCGGCAGAAGGAGGGCGCGTTCTTCAAAACGGCGCAAATGTCCGGCAGCAGCCGCTTCGTCCTGTTTGGCACGCCACCACTCATCCGGCGCGACCGCACTCAAATCGGACGAATGCACAAGATAAGGCAGCCATTGTGTCTCTTGCGTCAACGCGCGCAGGTGCGGATAGTTTTGCAGGCAGGCAAACAATGCCTCCGTCGGCAGCTTCATCCCGATTGCACGTTCTTTTTTGCAGCCTGACACCAGCACGACCGGCAGGGCGAACCACTGCACTTCGCCTTCTTTCTCGCAATCGAGTACCGCGTTCACACTGGAAAGCAGCGCGGCATAAGTTCCGGCATCGGGCGACATCGTCAGCGCGAGGGAAAGGTTGATATAGTGGTTTTGCTCAAGCATCCCCCTGATTTCGGTTTGAAGTTGGCCGGACGAGAGTTTGCGCGAAGCCTGTGAGGAATTGTGCGCCAACTGGTAGGCATTGAGCAGCAGGTGGTTTTTAATCGGATTTTGGGGATACGGGCGCGTATCGGGCAAGGTAAATGTCTGGTTCATATGTGTCGTGTACCGTTTTTCGCAGTGTGTGTCTTTCCTGTCTGAAAATATATCGGACGGATTGCCGCCGGGCCTTGCCCGTCAATCCGCCGAAACGAGAAAATGCCTGTCTGCCAAGTCTGCCAATATTTCTTCCACATACACTTCGGCAGGCGGATGGAATGTCAAACCGTCGGGCGTGGTGCTGACGATGTTCAAGTTTTCGGCAACCGTTTCAATCAGTGCCTGTTTGGTCGTCGGCCGCGACAATTGGCGCATAATGTACAAATGCCCGTATCCGAATGAGGGCGTGCTTTCGTTGTAACGATTGGCAGGCCGGACAAAAGCTCCCGCACCGTGTTCCACAAAGGCAGCGACATAATCTGTAAAACGCGCCGGCACATAGGTTTTATGGTCTTCAAAAAATTGTTTGCCCGTATTGTCTGATGAAACAGAAAAACGCCCGAGAATGGTTTGCAATAAAAGTTGGGAATTGATTTTCATACGGTCAAATTCCAGACCGGGAAATCGGCGGGCGAGGTTTTCCGCAACATCTTCCGTTTTAAACGCCTCTCCGGTTTTCATCACATCACGTATGCCCGAAAGCAGGGTATCGTTTTCATCAAAGTTGATTGTTTCCCCTCTTGCCGGGCGGAAATTCAAACTTTCTATCACTTCGACAGTAACCGACTCATCACGCCTGATAGTATCCCCAACTTCCTCACGGCATAAAAGCGAACGGCGGAATTGGCGGTCGGATAAAATATCGCTGTAAAATTCTTTGGCAATATAATCGCCCCCTGCCAATGCCAGAATCCGCTCCCGCGTATGCTCCGCCATCCAAGAAACAAAAGACACGTGCAAATCGGTATCCCCGATATACGCCAGCCGGTGGCGGTTTGCCCATTCAATGAAGCCGTTGACGTAAATCGGGTCGTTGAATATTTCCATATATTCGTGTGCGACATAATAAGTATTGTGATTCAATATTTTTTGAATCGCCGGAAGTTTGCCGCCGCCGCCCAAGCCCTTGTCGTTTTCCAAAATTTCCGCCAGTGCCTTGAGCGCGTCCAAGCCTTTCCGCGTTCGCGCTTCCAAGGGTTCTTCAAGCACATCCCTGCCGGAAAAGTACATAATTTCGCGCAACTGCTCCTGCCGTTTCCAGCCGGGGTAAACATTGTATGAAATATAGGCAATGCCGTGTTCGGTCAGGTTGTTGCGGCAAATCGAAAAGATTTTGTCTTTAACTGCGTCAGGCACCCACGACCAAATACCGTGGACGATGATATAGTCGAATTTTCCGAATGACTCATCGACGGTCAAAATATCTTTTTCTTCCAGGCGCACATTTTTCAAGCCCATTTTTTCAATGATGGCGTTGCCCTGTGCAACCTGCCTGCCGGACAAGTCGATACCGGTAAATTCCGCATCCGGGTAATAAAGTGCCTGCGTGATGATATTGCCGCCCATCGAACAGCCCAGCTCCAAGACCTTGGCATTGGCGGCGGGCGCGGGCTGCAAACCCATCAGGCGGGCGCGCGCCTCCAAATTATTGATGGCGGTTTGAGAGAATGCGCCGGATTCGTACATCAAATCATCATATGAGTTTTTGATGTCGGACACATCCGGCGCACCGTTTTCCGTTGCAGTGCGCGCAAAGGCGGCTTTATTCTTTTTGTTCGGCATATTTTGTTTGTCTGAAGGCACTATTGCCCGCAAGTTTAACCAATTCGCCTGCCTACTTCAACCGCACGGAAATTATCGGCGCTTTCGGACGGGTATGCCGTCTGAAGTCCGGACGCATCCCTCCGCCATCTTGCCGAAATCAGGGATAAAGGCGCAACACTATGGTATATTGACCGTTTTATGCCAGCATCCCGACCGCCATGGATTTTGCCGCACCTGCCGTTTTAATCATCGACTTGGAAATTAACCCCAAAACCGATACCGTTTTCAAAATCGGTGCATACCGACCCGACCTTGACCTCGGGTTTGAACGAAGCTTCCGCCATGAAGAAGGATTCAGGAAGGCATTGGCGGAAATGCAGCCCCTTGCGGAAGGTGCGGAATGGCTGATGGGGCACAACTTCCTCGAACACGACCTGCCGTATTTGAAAAAAGCCGCGCCCGACCGGGCATGGCTTTCATTGCCCGTTATCGATACGCTGAAGCTGTCGCCGCTCGCCTTTCCGCAAAACCCGTACCACCGCCTGATTAAAAACTACAAAATCATCTCTTCCGAACTCAACTCCCCATTGGCGGACTGCCGCGCCTGTTGGCAGCTTTTTCAAGACCAGTGTGCCGCATTCGGCAAAATCAAAACCGAAAGGCCCGATGAATTTACCCTGTGGGCGGCATTGTCCGATATGCGTCTGCCGTATCGTTCTTCAGACGGCATCTCCTTCGCCGAACGTAGCGAACACCCGGACACCAACCGATTGATACGCATTATTTGGATGATGATGCAGGACAACGAAGGGAAAGGGCGTTTGAAAGTCTGCCGCACGCGTTTTTTAGAGTTGATGAAAACCGACATCCGCAACCGCGACATCTATCCTTCGCTTGCCTATGCCCTGTCATGGCTGAATGTCTCCGGCGGCAACTCCGTGCTTGCCCCGTGGGTGCGTAGCCGTTTTCCCGAAACGGCGCGGCTGATTGCCGAATTGCGCGATCGCGACTGCGGCGACAGCAACTGTAACTACTGCACCGATATGCTCAATCCCGAAGCCCAGTTGCAGCGTTATTTCCAACTGTCCGAATTCCGCCATTTCAAAGGTTTCGAAGGCGGTCAGCGCGCCATTGTGCAGTCGGGGATGAAAGGTCTGCACACGCTGGCGGTCCTGCCCACAGGCGGCGGAAAATCCCTGTGTTATCAAGTTCCCGCACTCAACCGCTATTACCGTAACGGCGGGCTGACCGTCGTCATTTCGCCCCTACAGTCGCTGATGAAAGACCAGCTGGACGGAATGCTCAGAAAAAACATTACCTGCGCCGCCATGCTCAACGGCCTAGTCGAAGTGGTCGAACGTGCCGAAATTTTGGACAAAACCGCATTGGGCGACATCGGCATCCTGCTGGTTGCCCCCGAACAGTTCCGCAACGACAGTTTCATTTCCGCCATTTCCCAACGTCAAATCAACGGCTGGGTATTCGATGAGGCGCACTGCCTGTCCAAATGGGGGCACGATTTCCGACCCGATTACCTGTATGCGGTCAAATTCATCGCCGAACACGGCAGGAAAAACGGCGGCACCGCACCGGTAAGCTGCTTTACCGCCACCGCCAAACCCGACGTACTTGCCGACATTACCGATAATTTCCGCGAGCAGGCCGGCATAGAATTCAGGCAATTTATCGGCGACAACGCGCGCGACAACCTGTCTTACGAAGTTTTCGAAGCTTCAGACGGCATCAAAAAACAAAAAATCGACGAACTGCTCCACCGAGAACTCGACCATCAAAGGGGCGGCGCAGTCATTTTCGTCGGCAGGCGCAAAAGTGCGGAAGGCTATAACGAATACCTCCAAAAACAAGGCTGGGCGTGCGAATACTTCCACGCAGGCCTGGAAACCAATGCCAAAGCAGACATACAGAACCGCTTTATCGAGGGCGGGTTGCGCGTCATCGTCGCCACCAACGCCTTCGGTATGGGCGTGGACAAACCTGATGTACGGCTGGTCATTCATGCCGAAATCACCGGTTCGCTGGAAAACTACCTTCAAGAAGCCGGGCGCGCCGGACGGGACCGCGAAGAGGCAAAATGCATCCTGCTTTATGAAAAAAGCGATGTGGATACCCAATTCGGCATCAGCAAAATGTCGCAAATAGAATTGCGTGACCTCAAAACGGTATGGCGCAAAATCGGCATGCTCAACGCGGCTGCACACGGCAGGGACGGCTGCGGCGAAGTCGTCGCCACCGGCGGCGAGATTCTGAAAGACAGCGAAGAATATATGAGCTTTGACAGGGACGACCGCCAGTCGGACACCAAAATCAAAACCGCCATTTCCTGGCTGGAACGTGCCGAACTGCTCGACCGAAAAGAAAACCGCACCAGAATCTTCCCTTCACGCTCGGGCAAACTGACTCTGGAACAGGCTTCGGAGCTGATTCAAAAAGGCCGGTTTGCCCGACGGCTCAAAGAAATCTACCTGACCATTGCCGAAATCGTATTCAACGCACCGGATGACAAGCCGCTCAGTACCGACGACCTGATACAGGCGACCGCATGCAGCTTGGAAGAATTGCGCGGACACCTGCACAGCCTCGAAGAAATGGGCATATTGACCAACGATACGCGCATGACCGTCATCCTGCGTACCGACAATGTCAAACCGTCGTCGGGACTTTTGGAAAAAATAACCCGATGGGAAGAAAAACTCTGGCAGATATTGAAAACGGAAATTCCCGATGCCGACCAAGGAATATGGCAAAATCTCGCCGTCAATGCCGTCTGCTACGAAATGCACGATTCAGGACTGGAAAGCACGCCCGCCGAAATCAAGCAGCTCATCCTGTCCTTTGCAGACGACAAATCCGCACTCGAATCCAATAAAAACGGCAGCTTTGAAATCCGCGACTTAGGCAACGGCTGCCTGAAAATCCGCTTCAAAAACAATGACAGCTGGGAAAATATTCAGGAAACCGCCCTTTTGCGCCGCAACATCTGCGCCTGCATCCTGTCCTTCCTCGTCGACAAGACAGAGGGTGTCCGGCGGAAAGATGTCGTCGTGGAAACCGGAATCGGCGAAATGGTGCAGCGGCTTGCCGACGATATGCAATTGTCGGTACAGATTCCGGCAAACCGCCGCGAAACCCTGCTCAAACAGGCACTGCTGTTCATGCACAAACTGGGCATCATCAAACTGAACCACGGCATTACCATCCTGCGCCACGCGATGACCATCGTCCCCAACCGGAACGCGCTGGAATCCAAACGGCAATACCTCAAATCTGACTACCGCCCCTTGGAAACGTTTTACGGGGAAAAACGTTTCCAAATCCACGTCATGCGCGAATATGCGGAACGCGCGCTCAAAAACATCACCGAAGCCTTAAACCTGGTCGCCGACTATTTTAAAACGGATGAAAAATCATTTAAGGACAAATGGTTCTCAGGAAGGCTGAAAGAGTTGGAAGAACCCGTCTCTCCGGATACCCTCCATGCCGTAACGGACGGTCTGAACAGCGTGCAAAAAGCCGTCGTTACCGATCAGAGCGGCAGGAACCGCCTGGTACTTGCCGGTCCAGGTTCCGGCAAAACGCGCATCATCGTCCACCGCGTCGCCTATCTTCTGCGCGTCCAACACGTTCCGGCATCCTCCATCATCGTCCTGACCTTTACCCGGCTTGCCGCACTGGAAGTCAAACGCCGCCTGCACGGACTGGTCGGCAACCTTGCCCGGGCCGTTACCGTCCTGACTTACGACGGTATGGCGATGCGGCTTTTAGGCGTACGTTTCGACAGCAAAGGCTTCGACGGCAAAAGCAGAGAACAGGAGGAACAGAAAACCAAAGAACAGTTTGAAAAATGGTGCGAAGAAGCCACCGCCATGCTTTCAGACGGCATCAGCGGCGGCGACGGGGACGAAGCGCGCGAGCGCATCATGTCGGGATTCCGCTATATCCTCGTAGATGAGTACCAAGACATCAGCGAACGGCATTACAGGCTGGTTTCCGCACTGGCAGGCAGGAAACGCGACGATGAAGACAAGCTGACCATTCTTGCAGTCGGCGACGACGACCAAAATATCTTTGCCTACAACGGCAGCAGCAACGAATACATCCGCCGTTTTCAGGAAGAATACGGCGTGGATTCGCCCGATTTCCTGACTTTCAACTACCGCAGCACGCAAAACATCATCACCGCCGCCAACCGCGTGATAAGCGGAATGCCCGACCGCCTGAAAACCCTGCACCCTATCGCCGTCAATCCCGAAAGGCGGCAAGACCCCGACGGCGGCGACTGGGCGAAAACCGACCCCGAACGTCAAGGCCGCGTCCTCGTCATCCGCCTGCACCCCGAGTTCCACCGGAGAAAACGCTTCAACATCCAATCCCAAGCCGTCATTGCGGAAATACAGCGTTTGCGGAATTTGGCGGACATCTCTTGGAACAGCATCGCCGTCCTTCCCGCAACAACGACACACTCAACCCCATGCAGGCATGGTGCGAACAAAACGGCATTCCCTACTTCCTGAAAAACGAACAAAGCCTGTCTTTATGCAAAACACGCGAATTTGTCCGTCTGGTGCACGGCATCGAAACGGCGGGGGACGGTATGCTTTCTTCGGCGGATTTCTGTCGGCTAATAGAGAAAGAAATCGGGCGCAGCGGCAAGAAATGGGAAAACTGGTTCGCACAGCTTAAAACCGACTTCCTCAACGAATTCCCCATTGCCCGGCCGTCTGAAAACACTGACGCGCAACAACATCCTGCGGCATTTCTGAAAAACTGGCTGTACGAATATGTCGGCAACGAAAAAATCAGCCGTTCAGACGGCATATTCTTGGGAACGGCGCATTCATCCAAAGGTTTGGAATTCGACCACGTCTTTATCCTGGACGACGGCTGGGAAGAGCGCAGCGACGAAAACCGCCGCCTCTATTATGTCGCCATGACCCGTGCCAAAAAGACGCTGACACTGATCTGCCACACGCCGCACCACGCATGGATAAACACATTGCCCGAAGACGTAGAGCGCATAGACCGCACCTTTGCCGAACTGCCTGAATTGAATGTCGAATATAGGATGCTTTCCAACTATGGAGGAGCGTTGGATATCGGCTTTATCGCCCGAGAAAACGAAAATCCTTCATACGGGGAAATCGGCGAACGCATCGAAGCTGCCAAAATGTTGAAAACCGGCGACAGCCTAGACATCATTGAAGACGGCGGCGGCAATTACCTTTTCTGCGCCAACAATATACCGGTTGCCAAAACCGCCAAGAATTTTAAAGAAAAAATCCCCAAACATGCCCGTGCCGCCGTTGCCGCTGTCGGTGTCTCCTATTTGAAAGATGTCGGCAAAAAATATCTCGAACAATATCGGGAAGACATTCCGGTATGGGCGGTCGTCATCCCCGTACTGATGATTCCTCAGGAACCGTAAACCTTACCTAAAAAATGCCGTCTGAAGGCACGAAGCGGGCTTCAGACGGCATCGGGGAAACGCAAAGGCTTCAGACGGCATTTTTGCCGCTTTATTTCAACGCGGTATCATAGCCGCCATCTTCAACGGCTTCAATCAACGCCCCTGCATCGGTTTGCGCGGGGTCGTATGCAACGGTCGCACTTTTGTTTTCAAGGCTGACTTCGACGCTAGCCACGCCTTTGACGCCTTCCAATATCCGGGTAACGCTTTTGACGCAGCCGCCGCAGCTCATGCCGCCGATGTCGAGGATAAGGGTTTCCATGGTTTTTCCTTTCGTTGGTACTGCATTCTGACGGGCGTTATTGTAAGTCGGGGCGTGAACTTGGGCAAACGCGGAAACGGTGCGGCGGTTTGAAAAAATACGGACGCTTGCGCATAATGGCGGCAATTCCTATCAGGACAACAACAATGAACGCTTCACACAAACCCTGGTTGAGCATCATTGCCTTGGCAATCGGCGCATTTATTTTCAACACGACCGAATACATCCCCATCGCGCTTTTGAGCGACATCGGACGAAGCTTCGGCATGGCGGCGACCGAAACAGGCATAATGATTACGGTTTATGCGTGGATTGTCGCGCTGACTTCGCTGCCGCTGATGCTGCTGACGCGCCATATGGAAAGGCGCGGCCTGCTGCTGGTTCTGTTTGCGCTGTTTACCGTCAGCCACATCCTGTCATTTGCCGCATGGCGTTTTGAAATCCTGCTCGCAAGCCGCGTGGGGATTGCGCTGACGCACGCGGTGTTCTGGTCCATTACGGCTTCGCTGGCGGTACGCATCGCCCCTGTCGGAAAGGGAAATCAGGCATTGGGGCTGCTCAGTACGGGGACGGTAATGGCGATGGTGGCGGGGATTCCGCTCGGGCGTATGGTCGGACAATATTTGGGCTGGCAGGCGAGTTTTTTGCTGATTGGTTTGTGTGCGGCGGCGGTGATGGCCGTGCTTGCCAAAAGCCTGCCGCGCCTGCCGAGCGTGAATGCCGGTTCTTTAAGCAGCCTGCCCCTGCTTTTAAAACGGAAAAAACTGATGCTGCTGTATGCGGTAACGGTGCTGGTCATTACGGCGCACTTTACCGCATACAGCTACATCGAGCCTTTCGTCATCCAAATCGGCGGCTTCTCCACGCGGCAGGTTACGGTGGTTTTGGGGCTGTACGGTCTGGCGGGTTTTGCCGCGTCTTACCTGTTCGGCAAATGGTTTGCCAAACATCCGCGCGCATTTTTGGCGGGCGCGGTATCGCTTATCGCCCTGTCTTCGGGGCTTTTGCTGCCTTTGGCGCATTTTCCTGCCGCCATTTACGCGCTGGTGTTCGTATGGGGGACGGCGATTGTGGTCGTCAGCTTGGGGATGGTTTCCAAAGTTTTGGATTTCGCCTCCGATGCCGCAGACCTTGCCAACTCGATTTATTCGGGACTTTACAACGTCGGCATCGGCGGCGGCGCGCTGCTGGGGCATTGGGTAACGCAATATGCCGGCATTTCCCGTATCGGCATCGCCGGTATGTTTGCGGCGGCGGCAGGTTTGTGGGTCTGCCTGAATTTGAACCGCCATATCCGAACCTGACCGCGCGATGCCGTCTGAAGCCCCTCCCGCCCTTCAGACGGCATTTTGATTGAAGAAATATCCGCCCCTGCTTAAAATAACGGGCTTTGCCGTGTTTTAACGCCTATTTTTTTGTTCCAAGGATGGTTTATGCCGCTGCTGTCTGTCGAATTCGCACTGTTCTTTCTCGCCTTCCTGCCGATTTACTGGGGCTGGGCGAAATACCCGTCCGTCCAAAACCTGCTGCTTCTGGCTGCCGGTATGGGCTGGCTCTACCATATCAGCCCCGTATTTGCGGCAATCGTCGCCCTCTATTCCTCCTGCGTGTACCTTTTGGGCGAACTGCTCCGTTCCGAATGCGAAAATACGCGCCGTTTCTGGCTGGGGTGCGGCGTTGCCGTCTCGCTGACCGTCTTGGGATTTTTCAAATATTTCGATTTTTTCCGGCCGCTGATTGCCCAATATGCTGGAAAAGGCGGCGCAATCGACATCCTGATGCCGCTGGGGCTTTCGTATTACACCTTCCAGTCGATTGCCTATCTGGTTTACTGCTTCCGTGCGCCGCACGCCGCGCGTTTCGGGTGGCACGAGCTGCTGCTGCACCTGAGTTTCTTTCCCACCGTTACCTCCGGCCCGATTATCCGCGCCGCCGTATTCAAAAGCGCGGACGGCGAACAGGCGGGCGCACTGGCGCAAATCCGCACCCGCCATCCGCGTTCGCCCGTCCGCCCCGCACTCGCCGTTTCCCTGATTTTGCTGGGTATTGCCAAAAAATGGTGGCTGGCGGGGATGCTGGCGGAAAACTGGGTGTCGCCCGTATTTGAAAATCCCGCCCAATTCGACGGCTGGGGCGTATTGGGCGGCGTGTACGGCTATACCTTCCAACTCTTCCTGGACTTTTCCGGATATTCCGATTTGGTTATCGGCATGGCGATGCTGCTGGGCTTCCGACTGCCCAAAAACTTCTCCGCACCGCTTCGTGCTTTAAACATCCGCGCATTTTGGGACAAATGGCACATCAGCCTTTCCACCTGGATACGCGACTACATCTACATCCCCTTGGGCGGCAGCAAAAAAGGCTTTTTACGGACACAGCTCAACCTGATGGCGGCAATGGTGCTCTCAGGCATCTGGCACGGCTACGGCTGGAACTTCCTCATTTGGGGCGCGCTGCACGGCACGGCACTGGTGCTGCTCAACACGGGCGACCGCTATTTCGGACGCGACGCGCTATGCCGTCTGAAATACTTCGCGCCGCTCTCATGGCTCATTACCTTCCATTTCGTCTGCCTTAGCTTTGTCGTCTTCAATACCGCAAATCCCGACGATGCAGGCGCAGTTTTCAGTGCCCTCTTTGCCAATGCCAACGGCTGGAATGCGCCGCAACAGGCAAACATGCTGTTGCTTGCCTCGTTTGCATCCGTGATGCTGCTCTACCCTTACCTGCAACGCGCTTTCGACGGCGCGGTCAAAGGTTTGGAAAAAATCCCGATGTGGCTGTGGTTTATCCCCGTTTCCGCCGTCCTGCTGCTGATTATCGTCCTCGCCCCCTCGGGGATACCCGGCTTTATTTATGCCAATTTTTAAGGGTTTGGACATGAAAAACTTTCTTTCCCTTTTCGCCTCCATACTGATGTCTGCCCTGATTGCCGTGTGGTTCAGCCAAAACCCCATCAACGCCTACTGGCAGCAGACCTACCACCGCAACAGCCCGCTCGAACCGCTTGCCGCCTACGGATGGTGGCGGAGCGGTGCGGCGTTGCAAGAAAACGCCTACGCCCTTTCAGACGGCATCAAAGCCTTCCTGTCCGGCGAAACGCCGCCGACGGCTCAAGACGGCGGTTCGGCAGATATGCCGTCTGAAGCCGCCGCATCCGAAGCCGTCCCTCAAACCGGTGAAACAGAATGGAAACAAGACACCGAAGCCGCCGCCGTCCGCAGCGGCGACAAAGTCTTTTTCGCCGGCGACTCGCTGATGCAGGGCGTTGCCCCCTTCGTGCAAAAAAGCCTGAAACAGCAATACGGCATCGAATCCGTCAACCTCAGCAAACAAAGCACGGGGCTGTCCTACCCCTCATTCTTCGACTGGCCGAAAACGATTGAAGAAACCCTGCAAAAACATCCCGAAATCAGCGTACTCGCCGTCTTCCTCGGACCGAACGACCCGTGGGATTTCCCCGTCGGCAAACGCTATCTCAAATTCGCTTCCGACGAATGGGCGCAAGAATACCTGAAACGTGTCGACCGCATCCTTGAAGCCGCACACACGCACCGCGTCCAAGTCGTCTGGCTCGGCATCCCCTACATGAAAAAAGCCAAGCTCGACGGACAGATGCGCTACCTAGACAAACTGCTTTCGGAACATTTGAAAGGCAAAATCATCCTGATTCCCACCACGCACACCCTGAGCGGCGGGAAAGACCGCTACACCGACTCCGTCAACGTCAACGGCAAACCCGTCCGCTACCGCAGCAAGGACGGCATACACTTTACCGCCGAAGGACAAAAACTGCTGGCGGAAAAAATAATGGAAAAACTCACTTTTACACCAGGCAGACAACCATGAACCTCAGACACTTCATCACATTTTCCGCCCTGTTCGCCGCAACCGAGGCAAACGCCCTGCCCGTCGCCTCCGTCAGCCTCGACACTGTTACCGTTTCCCCGTCCGCCCCCTACACCGATACAAACGGGCTCTTGACCGACTACGGCAACGCCGCCGCCTCGCCTTGGATGAAAAAACTCCAATCCGTCGCACAAGGCAGTGGCGAGACTTTCCGCATCCTGCAAATCGGCGACTCGCATACCGCCGGCGACTTCTTTACCGACAGCCTGCGCAAACGCCTGCAAAAAACTTGGGGCGACGGCGGCATAGGCTGGGTTTACCCCGCCAACGTCAAAGGACAGCGTATGGCGGCCGTCCGCTATAACGGCAACTGGCAAAGCCTCACCAGCAGGAACAACACCGGAGACTTCCCGCTCGGCGGCATCCTCGCCCACACCGGCAGCGGCGGCAGCATGACCCTGACCTCATCTGACGGCAAGACCGGCAAGCAGCGCGTTTCCCTGTTTGCCAAACCCCTGCTTGCCGAACAAACCCTGACCGTCAACGGCAACACCGTCTCCGCCAACGGCGGCGGCTGGCAGGTACTGGATACGGGCGCGGCACTGCCCCTGACCATACACACCGAAATGCCGTGGGACATCGGCTTCATCAACATCGAAAATCCCGCCGGCGGCATTACCGTTTCCGCGATGGGCATCAACGGCGCACAATTAACCCAGTGGTCGAAATGGCGTGCCGACCGTATGAACGACCTTGCCCAAACCGGCGCCGATTTGGTTATCCTTTCCTACGGCACCAACGAAGCCTTCAACAACAACATCGACATTACCGACACCGAACAAAAATGGCTGGATACCGTCCGCCAAATCCGCGACAGCCTGCCTGCCGCCGGCATCCTCATCATCGGCGCGCCCGAATCTCTGAAAAACACGCTCGGCGTATGCGGCACACGCCCCGTCCGCCTGATCGAAGTCCAACAGATGCAGCGGCGCATCGCCCGTCAGGGGCAGACGATGTTCTGGTCTTGGCAAAACGCGATGGGCGGCGTTTGCAGCATGAAAAACTGGCTCAACCACGGATGGGCCGCCAAAGACGGCGTACACTTTTCCGCCAAAGGCTACCGGCGCGCGGCGGAAATGCTCGCCGACAGCCTCGAAGAACTCGTCCGCTCCGCCGCAATCAGGCAATAATCGGACAGGGTTCGGACGGTATTTCCACAACAGGGGGATGCCGTCTGAAACGCATACCTTCATATTGCTTCAGACGGCATTCAGGTCAGACATAGGAAGGACGGGGGCGAACCTCCGGCATACGGCGCAAAGGCGGCGTTTGATATGCCGTCTGAAGGCAAAGATGATAAACTGCCGCCTTCCGTTTTCAGACGGCATATTGTTTTCAAATGAGGGCGTTCTCCGTCCGCAACCATAAAGGAAGTTTCATGAACCGGACTTATGCCAATTTCTACGAAATGCTGACCGCCGCCTGCCGCAAAAACGGCAACGGCACGGCAGTGTTCGACGGCAAGGAAAAAACCGCCTACCGCGCGCTCAAGCAGGAAGCCGAAGCCGTCGCGGCGTATCTGCAAAATATCGGCGTGAAGTTCGGCGACACAGTCGCGCTGGCGGTTTCCAATTCCACAGAATTTATTACCGCCTATTTCGCCGTCTCCGCCATCGGCGCGGTCGCCGTACCGATGAACACATTTTTGAAAAACAGCGAATACGCGTATATCCTGAACGACTGCAAGGCGCGCTTCCTGTTCGCCTCGGCCGGCCTGTCCAAAGAATTAGCGGGCTTGAAGGCGCAAACGCCCGTCGAAAAAATCATTTGGACGGGACAAAGCCGGCCGGCCGGCGAAACGGCGGAAGGCGATGCCTTTTTTGAAGACGTGCGCCGCTTCCCCGAAAAACCCGACTTGGGCCGCCAACCCCGGATAAATGATTTGGCACATATCATCTATACCTCCGGCACGACGGGGCATCCCAAAGGCGCGCTAATCAGCTACGCCAACCTGTTCGCCAACCTGAACGGCATCGAACGCATCTTTAAAATCTCCAAGCGCGACCGCTTTATCGTTTTCCTGCCGATGTTCCACAGCTTCACGCTGACGGCTATGGTGCTGCTGCCGATTTATATGGCGTGTTCGATTATTTTGGTCAAATCCGTTTTCCCGTTTTCCAACGTTTTGAAACAGGCACTGCTCAAACGCGCGACCGTGTTTTTGGGCGTACCCGCGATTTACACCGCGATGAGCAAGGCGAAAATCCCTTGGTATTTCAGATGGTTCAACCGCATCCGCCTGTTTATCAGCGGCGGCGCGCCTTTGGCGGAACAAACCATCCTCGATTTCAAAGCCAAGTTCCCCCGCGCCAAATTGCTGGAAGGATACGGACTGAGCGAAGCCTCGCCCGTCGTCGCCGTCAATACGCCCGAGAGGCAAAAAGCCCGCAGCGTCGGCATCCCCCTTCCCGGTTTGGAAGTCAAAGCCGTCGATGAAGAACTGGTCGAAGTGCCGCGCGGCGAAGTGGGCGAACTGATTGTCAGGGGCGGTTCGGTGATGCGGGGCTACCTCAATATGCCTGCCGCCACCGATGAAACCATCGTCAACGGCTGGTTGAAAACGGGCGATTTCGTTACCATAGACGAGGACGGCTTCATCTTTATCGTCGACCGCAAAAAAGATTTGATTATTTCCAAAGGTCAAAATGTCTATCCGCGCGAGATCGAAGAAGAAATCTACAAACTCGATGCCGTCGAAGCCGCCGCCGTCATCGGCGTGAAAGACCGTTATGCCGACGAGGAAATCGTCGCCTTCGTCCAATTGAAGGAAGGTATGAATCTGGGCGAGGACGAAATCCGCCGCCACCTGCGTACCGTGCTGGCAAATTTCAAAATCCCCAAACAGATCCACTTTAAAGACGCGCTGCCGCGCAACGCTACGGGCAAAGTATTGAAACGGGTGCTGAAGGAGCAGTTTGAAGGAAACAAATGAACGCCGTGCCGTCTGAAGCCACGTCCGGCAAAAAAATGCGGTGAATCTGATTCACCGCATTTTTTTGGCAAACGCCGGAGAAAAGGCATTTACTCTGCCAATTCCACCTGCTCGTGCGCCATCAGTTCCTGACCGACATCATCCAACAACATCAAATAACGTTCGTAATTTTTCAAAATGTCGGCAATCAGCTCGTCCTTGTTCATATACTGCACATCGTACCCGACGCGCCCGTCGAAAAAATAAGCGTAGGGTTTGTAAGTTGTCTGGTGCCGGATATGCGGCAGCTTGCCGTCGTTAATCAACTGGTCGGATACATCCTGCCCGACAGACTTAATCCCGTACATAAAATCGCGCATCGTCTCTTTCCGAATAACGAACTCGATTGCAGGCTCGTCCTGATGAAACATCTTATCGACCCGGACGCTCAAACCGTATTCTTCCGAAAGCTCCCGTTGCAACTCGTGCATAGCGGGCGATGCGGTATGTTTGAGGAATTTTAAAATATCCTGCTCCTGTGTCTGGCTCATTATCCGCACCAGCCGTTCTTTCCACTTGCCGCCCGTCCAAAATACACTGGTAGGGTTAACCCGGGTCTCAAAATATTTCTTATCCGCACTCAAGCCTTTCCACAGGCTGAAACACATTATCAGCATCAGCAGGGCAAACGGCAGGGAAACAATCAGGGTCATAGATTGCAGGTTGCCTAACCCGCCCGAGCGCATCAGCAAAACGGCAACGGCAGACATCAGCACGCCCCACATAACCGCCTGCCACCGTGGCGCGCTCAAGCCTTTGTCCCGATAGGTAATATTGTTCAGGACATAAATCCCGGAATCGGCAGAAGTTACAAAAAACAGGGAAATGACCAGCAGGCTGACGATGCTCGTCAATTCGGGCAGGGGGAGGTAATTAAAGAATTTAAAAAGCAGCGTTTCCGGAGAGGAGGTCATCTTTTCGAGCATTCCCCCCGCAACCCCGTCATTCAGCCAAATCGCCGTATTGCCGAAGACGGTAAACCACAAAACGCCGAACAGGCCGGGGATGAGCAAAACCCCGAAGACAAACTCGCGGATGGTGCGCCCCTTTGAAATACGCGCGATAAACAAACCCACAAACGGCGCCCAAGAACACCACCACGCCCAATAAAGCACCGTCCAAGATTCAAACCACGGCTTGTGTTCCCGTTCGTACGCATAAGTTTTAAAACTGAGGCGCACCAGATTTTCGAGGTAGTTCCCTATGTTGTCGCCGAATGCCGACAACAGATAAACAGTGGGGCCCGCCGCCAAAACAAAAAACAGCAGCAAAAACGCAAGGCCCAGGTTCAACTCGCTCAACACCTTCACGCCTTTCCCCACCCCGGATATTGCCGAAACGACGGCGAGGGACATGACGGCGGCGATAATCAAAACCTGCACGCTGAAGCTGTTTTCGGCAATCCAGCCCATTTCCTGCAATCCGGCGCCCAGTTGCGAAGCCCCGAACCCCAATGTGGTGATGATGCCGAAAAAAGTAGCAAGCAACGCCATAATATCAATGACATCGCCGAACCTTCCGGTAATTTTTTCTTTCAACAGGGGGTAAAAACAAGAACGCAGGGCGAGCGGCAGCTTGTAGCGGAAACCGAAATAAGCCAAAGCCAATGCAATCGTACCGTACACCGACCAGGCGTGAACGCCCCAATGGAACACCGTGTGCAGCAATGCCTGCTGCTGCCTGTATTCCGGCGTACCGGCCGTAATGTCCGAAAAATAATGCATCAACGGCTCTGCCACGCCGAAAAACATCAGGCCCACGCCCATCCCGGCCGCAAACAGCATCGCCAGCCACGACAGGAAGCCGAATTCCGGCACATCTTCATCCCGTCCGAGCCTGATGTTTCCCAAACTGCTGACCGAGAGTATCAGCAGGAAACCCAGAAAAATGGAAAACGTTAAAACATAAAACCAGCTGAACTCGGTAAAAATGACTTCTTTTGCCCGGTCGAGCCACATCTGCACCTGATCCGGCACGGTTAAAACCAATACCACCAAAACACACACGAAAAACAAAGTCGTCAAAATAACCATCGGATTAAATGACGTTCGGCTTTCTATAAATTCAGACAGGGACAAACCTTCTCACTCCTTTGTTAAAAACAGACAAACCCGGTCATCGGGCAAAGCGGTCAAAACCTGCCGGCAAAATACCGGCTTCCGGATGACGAAATGCACAAACCGGCCGAAATTGTTATAATCGAAAAAATTAAAAATCAATACAGATTATTCTATCAGATTGATTTATCGATATTTATTATATCATTAATATAGTTTGATTTCAAACCGGCGGAAAATGCGCCGCCCGCCGCAGGCGCGCCCTCCCCGCCATCGGGGCGTTTAACGCCGGATTGCCGATGCGGTACAATGGCTGATATGAAGAAAATTACCCCTCAAAACCTGCGCCCCCTGCTTTCGGAAAGCCTCGGACATACCGATTTTGTCAACGTCCTCAACGCATTGATTAAATTTTTGCGCCGTGGCGGCAAAAAATGCGCGGGGGAGCGTTTCGACCTGATCATCGACACATTCAAACAAGACAGGGAATTGCTCTCCCGCTTCAGCCGGTGTTTTTACATCTGGCTCGCGCAAATACACATTTATCCGGCACTCATCAAACTCGGCATCTTCTCGCGCCACAGCTTTGCCCGGGAAATGGGCATACGCATCTACGAACGCTTCAGCCCGTCATATAAAGATTTTGCCAACTTGGGCGAAGTCTTCCTTTATCTTTTCCATTCCGAAAACGACGACAAATGGCTACAAACGCTCAATATCCGCCAATGGCTGGTTTTATACGAACTCATCCGGAGCCACGCCGAACCGTCCAAATTGCAGACGGCGGGCATCCGCCTTGCCGATGCCCGTTTGCGCGCCATCGAAATGCTGTCTGTCTGGACGGCATCCGAAGCCATCGAACCCGACCTCATCCGCATCTCCCCGCGCCTGCTGGAAGCCGATTCTTCCTTCGTCGCCCTCCAGCGCGAAACCGCCAAACTGGTCGAACACTACCGCAACGGCACCGCGCCTTACGACACCGCCCACCTCGAAGTGATGTTCGACCAATGTTTCAGCCAGATTGACTATTTGCGCCGCAAAGGGACGGGGGCCGGCTCCGGTTCGTCGGTCAAAGTCGCCCACCTGCTCGAACGGCTCCGGCAGACCGTAGGCCGTCTGAAGCTGCTCACCGACATCCAAACCGGTGCCGGCAACAGCAACCGCCTGACCATCGCGCTGATGAACTCCCTCATCTACGCGGCGGTCGAACAATACAGCACCCGCCACCTGCGCCGCAGCAGCATCCGTATGCTCGCCCGCAGCATTACCGAAAACAAAAGCCACCACGGCGAACACTACATCACCCGCAACCGCAAAGAATATTTCAAAATGTTCTACTCGGCGGCAGGCGGCGGCATCATCATCGCCCTGATGGCGTTGCTCAAAATCCGCATCGGCACACTCGGCCTCAGCCCCTTCCTCGCCTCCTTGTCGGCGGGGTTCAACTACGGCATCGGCTTTATGATCATCCATATGCTGCACTGCACCGTCGCCACCAAACAGCCCGCCATGACCGCCGCCAGCTTCGCCGAACAGGTCGATCTCAACGAAGGCGGCAAAGCGGTGGACAACAAGCTCGCCAAGCTCCTTATCGACGTATGCCGCTCCCAAAGCGTCGCCGTCTTCGGCAACGTTTCCATCGCCATCCTTTTGGCGTGTGCCATATCGTTCGGCTATGCCCATCTGCACCAACAGCCTATACTTGATGCCCACACCACCGCCTACCAGTTCAAATCCATAGACATCATCAATCATCCGACCCTATGGTATGCCGCTATTGCGGGCTTGTGGCTGTTCTGTTCCGGCATCATCGCAGGCTTCTTCGACAACCGCGCCGACTACCTCAACCTGCGCCAACGCCTGCCCTTCAATCCCTTGTTGCGCAAAATCATGCGCCCCAAACCCCGCCGCGTCCTCGCCGCCTATATCCACAAACACTACGGCTCGCTGGCAGGCAACTTCATCTTCGGGATGCTCTTGGGTATGACCGGCTATTTCGGACACCTACTCGGGCTGCCGCTGGACATCCGCCACGTCGCCTTTTCCTCCGCCAACCTCGGCTATGCCGCCGTCAGCGGCAACGTCGGTTTGGGCACGTTCGTACTCGGCATTTTCAGCGTCCTCGCCATCGGCCTGGTCAACCTATGCGTCAGCTTCAGTCTCGCCCTCTTCGTCGCCCTGCGCTCGCGCGGCACGAAAATCGGCAGCATCCGCAACCTGATCAAAAGTTTTTGGAATCAGATTAAAAGCAATCCCTGCATACTTTTCCTCCCGCCCGCCAAAGGACAGGGACACCCTCCTTCGGACAAGCCTTAACCGGCAATGCCGTCTGAAGCGGGCTTCGCCCCGAATACCACCCTGATGCGGAAATCCCCATAAAAGGATGCAAAAATGCCGTCCGAACCGAAACGTGGTTCAGACGGCATTTTAAAAAACACTACAATCCTGGGCCGCCAAGCGAATTGGCAATGTCCCTGACCGCCGTTACATACATCCGGCTGTGGTTGTACTGCCATACCGTATAAAAATTGTTCAAACCCAAATAATATTCAAACACGCCCGGTGCGGTTTCCAGTTTGAACAAAACCGCCTTTTCATCATCTGCGAGCGTTTCCCCAGGTATGATGCCGTACGCCTTCAAATCCGCCACCGTCCGCGTCAGGGCGGTTTTTTCGCCAATGATTTCCTGAACATCCGCACCCGGTGCCAACGTCGCCGGCACCAGCATTTTCCCGCCCGTGCGCCAACCGTGCTGCTTCATATAATTGGCAACCGATGCCGCGACATCGCCGACGTTGCCCCATATGTCCCGATGTCCGTCCCCGTCATAATCCACCGCCCATTTCCGGTAGCTCGAAGGCATAAATTGCGGCATCCCCATTGCGCCCGCATAGCTGCCTTTAAAGGCGAAAACATCGCTGCCTTCTTCTTTTGCCAGCTTTAAAAGCTCGACCAATTCGTTTTGGAAAAACCCTGCGCGACGGGGATAATCGAAGCCTAAAGTCGCCAATGCGTCCGCCACACGGAAACTGCCCGTATTTTTGCCGTAATTCGTTTCAATCCCGATAACCGCCACGATAAGCTCGGCAGGCACGCCGTATTTTTGCGCCACATCATCGACAACCGCGCGGTTTTCCGCATAAAACCGGCGCGCACCGTGAAATTTTGCCCTGCCCGAATTTCCCGTGCGGAACTCATACCACGGACGCGATGTGGAAGGACGGTGCATAATATTGATGATGCCCGCCTTGTAAGCCGCTTTATCAAAAAAATCCTGCCATTCCGCCCGAGAAAAATCCCCTTTCCCGACTTCATCGTCCACAAAACGGCGGACATTTGCATTGGCGGCAAACCCGCCCTCGGCGACCGGTACGGCTGCCGCGTCAAACGCGGGGCGGCTTTCTTTTTTCATTTCATCCGCGCGGGGGGCTTGGGCTTCATTTGCCTGGGGCGGGCGGGCCTCCATCACCGTACAGGCAGACAAAGCCGCCAAACAAATTGCCAACGGCAGTATTTTTCTCTTTTTCATCAATACATTCCGAACAAATAGGGTAAGTGGGAAAGTGGCACAAGAGCGCGGCGCGAAATGCGGCATCCGGCGCAATCGGCGGCTTTGCGGAATGCCGCGCGTTGCCTTTTGCACCGCCCGAAATCCGTGTGCCGCCGCCGGAAATGCCGTATTTGCCCGCTATCCGCAATATCGGCAGTCCAATATGTCTTTGCGGATGTCGTTCAGCAGGAAGGCTGCGGTATCTTCGTGTTCCGCCTGAACAAAGGTGAAAAGTCGGGCGATAATTTTGCCGATGAAGACTTTTTGCAGGGCGCAGGCATCGGTCAGGGTGTGTTCCTGCAAGAAGCTGCGGATGTCTTCGGGTAAGGTGTAATCACGGGCGACGGCGGCAAAGCGGGCATCGGTTTGCAGGCGGTCGAGCAGGGTTTGGTTTTTGTCCAACCTGATGCCAGCTTCTTTTTCTTCGGCGGTGGCGCGGACGAACTGGTCGTAAATTTCGGCATAAAGCATATCGTTCGGGCCTTCAAAAATCGTGAAGGGGCGGATGTCGATAGCGATATTGCCGGCGGGGTGTCCGCGTTCAAAACCCTTCGCACCCAAGAGTTTTTGCAACATTTGCGCGGCGGCGTAAGTGTATTCCGTGGCGAGGGTTTTGATGATGTTCGCCTCCATCAGCTGATGGGCGACAGGCGCGACGGGCGAAACGGAATGGCAGACGTAGCGGTAAAGAATCTCGGAAACCTGATGGCGGCGTTGGATTTCGCGGCGTTCGTAATCGACGAATTTGATGTCGTGGCGGACGTATTGGTTCAGGTTTTCAAGGATGTATTCCATAATGCCGTGCGTCATGCCGATCAGTTGCAGGCGGCTGCGGATAAAGATGTTTTGGAACGCGCGCAAACCGGCGGCGTCGCCCTGAGAGAGTTTCATCACGGCAGCGGCAGGCATTTGGGCATCGATGCGGTTGACGGCGTAACGGACGGCGCGCAGACCTTCGGATGCGAGGGTTTCGCAGCGGATGTATGTTTTGGGGACGAGCAGCAGGTCGATGACTTTGGCGAGTTTGCCGTTTTTGCGCTCTTTGGCGGCGACGAGGAGGAAGTCGCTCTGCGAGTTGCCCTGCCAGTATTTCGCGGCGTTGACGTAAATGGTTTTATCGTCGGTATATTCGTAGTAGGACTGCATTTCGCGGGCAATCGCCGCGCCGGAGGTTTCGGGTTCGGTAATGCCCAAACCGCCGCCCTCGCCTTTGAAAATCATCTCCAAACCCTGTGCGATTTGTGCTTCGCCGCCGAATTCTTGCAGAGGCTGCAACACCAGCGCGCCTTCGATGCCGGTACGCAGCGTAACGGGCACGCCGTAATGCCCCGCAATCCGCAATACTTCCTGAATTTCAAACTGGCTGCCCTTGCGCCCGCCGTGTTTTTTGTCGAGGAAGGGCAGCAGCAAACCCGCATGCTTCAAGGCAAGCCATTTGTCTTCGGGCAGGTATCGCATCAGGTCGATGCCGTCTGAAAAAATGCGGCGGAATGCGGATTCGATGTGCTTTAAAAAAGCAGCCGTGTCCATAGTTGACGGCTGCGCGCTCGGTTCGGTGTGTATCATCGGCTTCCTCTGTCGGTTCCCATTAATCGGCGGCCGGTCAAACCGCCTGCCACAGTTTAGAGTTGATTTTCTAAACTTTACCACAAAGTGCGCCGGGCAACAATCCGCCGGCCTTTCAGACGGCATCGCGCACCCTCCCGTGCTAAAATGACTGTTTGCATCACTGTCCGCCTATTGCCGCACTATGACCTACCCCATCCCCAAACCCCGTGAAAAATCCCGTTGGCCCAATCTTTCGCAAGGCTCGCTGCCCTTGGCTTTGGCGCGTTATCTGCCGCATAAGCGGCTCAAAGTCGTGCTGACCCAAGATGCGGAACAGGCGTTGCGCCTTCAGACGGCGTGGCGGTTTTTCCGTCCGCACGATACGGCGGTGTTCCTGCCGGACTGGGAAACGCTGCCTTACGAGCGTTTTTCGCCGCATCAGGATTTGGTGTCGGAGCGGCTGTCGGCGTTGTGGCAGATTAAAAGCGGCGCGGCGGATGTGTTGTTCGTGCCGGTTGCCACGGCGATGCAGAAGCTGCCGCCTGTGCCGTTTCTGGCAGGGCGCACGTTTTGGCTGAAAACAGGGCAGACTTTGGATATAGGCCGTCTGAAAAGCGATTTAGTGGATGCAGGTTATAACCATGTTTCCCACGTTGTCGCGGCGGGCGAGTTTGCCGTGCGTGGCGGCATTGTCGATTTGTTCCCGATGGGCAGCGAAATGCCGTACCGCATCGATTTGTTCGACGATGAAATCGACAGTATCAAAACTTTCGATACCGAGACGCAGCGCACCATCTCCCCCGTTTCCGAAATCCGCCTGCTGCCGGCGCACGAGTTCCCCACCGACAGCGAGGCGCAAAAGATTTTCCGCAGCCGTTTCCGCGAGGAAGTTGATGGCAATCCGAACGATGCCGCTGTGTATAAAGCCGTCAGCAACGGTCATTTCGGCGCAGGCGTGGAATATTATCTGCCGCTGTTTTTTGAAAACGAGCTGGAAACGCTATTTGACTATATCGGCGAAGATGCGCTGTTTGTCTCTTTGGGCGATGTTCACGCCGAGGCAAACCGCTTTTGGAGCGATGTCAAATCGCGTTACGCCATGGCGCAGGGCGACGAAACCTATCCGCCTTTGCTTCCACAGCATTTGTATCTCTCTGCCGACGTATTCGCAGGCCGTCTGAAAAACTACGGACAAGTTCTGCCCGATGTTTCCGGCAAGGAACACACCCTGCCCGACCTTGCCGTCAACCGCCAATCCGACGAGCCTTTGCAGGCATTGAAGGACTTTCAGACGGCGTTTGAAGGACGGATTTTGCTGTGCGCCGAAAGTTTGGGACGGCGCGAAACCATGCTCGGCTTCTTGCAGCAAAACGGCTTGAAAGCCAAACCCGTGTCCGACTGGCAGGGCTTTTTATCGGCACACGAGCCGCTGATGATTACTGTTGCGCCGTTGGCATACGGGTTTAAGTTAGAAGATCAAAACATCGCGGTTATTACCGAATCCGATCTTTATCAATATGTTGCCCGCTCGCGCAAACATCATCGCAAGAAACACGCCGCCGTTTCAGACGGCCTGTTGCGCGACCTTGCCGAAATCAGCATCGGCGATCCCGTCGTGCACGAAGAACACGGCATCGGTCGATATATGGGCTTGGTCACAATGGACTTGGGCGGCGAAACCAACGAAATGATGTTGCTCGAATACGCAGGCGAAGCGCAGCTTTATGTGCCCGTTTCGCAACTGCATTTAATCAGCCGCTACTCCGGTCAGGCGCATGAGAACGTCGCCCTGCACAAGCTCGGCAGCGGCGCGTGGAACAAGGCGAAGCGCAAAGCCGCCGAAAAAGCGCGCGATACCGCCGCCGAGTTGCTCAACCTCTACGCCCGACGCGCTGCCCAATCGGGACACAAGTTTGAAATCAACGAGTTGGACTATCAGGCGTTTGCCGACGGTTTCGGCTACGAGGAAACCGAAGACCAGGCCGCCGCCATCGCCGCCGTGATTAAAGATTTGACGCAGGCGAAGCCGATGGACCGCCTTGTGTGCGGCGATGTCGGTTTCGGCAAAACCGAAGTCGCCCTGCGCGCCGCGTTTGTGGCGGTAATGGGTGGCAAACAGGTCGCCGTACTCGCCCCGACCACGCTTCTGGTCGAGCAGCACGCGCAAAACTTTGCCGACCGCTTCGCCGATTTCCCCGTGAAAGTCGCCGGCCTTTCGCGTTTCAACAACAGCAAAGCCACCAAAGCCGCGCTCGAAGGCATGGCGGACGGCACGGTCGATATCGTTATCGGTACGCACAAATTGGTGCAGGACGACATCAAATTCAAAAACTTAGGGCTAGTCATCATTGACGAAGAACACCGTTTCGGCGTGCGTCAGAAAGAGCAGCTCAAACGCCTGCGCGCCAATGTCGATATCCTCACCATGACCGCCACGCCGATTCCGCGCACCCTCAGCATGGCACTCGAAGGCCTGCGCGACTTCTCACTGATTACCACTGCACCCAGCCGCCGTCTCGCCGTCAAAACCTTTGTCAAACCGTTCAGCGAAGGCAGCGTGCGCGAAGCCGTATTGCGCGAACTCAAACGCGGCGGGCAGGTTTTTTTCCTGCACAATGAAGTGGATACCATCGAAAATATGCGCGAGCGGCTGGAAACCCTGCTGCCCGAAGCCCGCATCTGCGTGGCGCACGGACAACTGCGCGAGCGCGAGCTGGAGCAAGTCATGCGCGACTTTTTGCAGCAAAGGTTTAACGTGTTGCTCTGTTCCACCATCATCGAAACCGGCATCGACATCCCCAACGCCAACACCATCATCATCAACCGCGCCGACAAATTCGGGCTGGCGCAACTGCACCAGCTTCGCGGGCGCGTCGGCCGCAGTCACCACCAAGCCTACGCCTACCTGCTCACGCCCGAATACATCACCAAAGACGCAGAAAAACGCCTCGACGCCATTGCGGCGGCAGACGAACTCGGCGCAGGTTTCACCCTCGCCATGCAGGATTTGGAAATCCGCGGCGCAGGCGAAATCCTCGGCGAAGGACAGTCCGGCGAAATGATACAGGTCGGCTTCACGCTCTACACCGAAATGCTCAAACAAGCCGTGCGCGACCTCAAAAAAGGCCGCCAGCCCGATCTCGACGCACCGCTGGGCATCACCACTGAAATCAAACTGCACAGCCCGGCATTATTGCCTGAAGACTACTGCCCCGACATTCATGAGCGTCTCGTCCTCTACAAACGCCTCGCCGTCTGCGAAACCGTGCAGCAAATCAACGCCATACACGAAGAACTGGTCGACCGCTTCGGCCTGCCCGAACAACCCGTCAAAACCCTCATCGAAAGCCACCACCTACGGCTTGCGGCAAAAGAACTGGGCATCGATGCCATCGATGCTACAGGCGAAGCCGTAACCGTTACCTTCGGCAAACACCACTGTATCGACCCGACGGAGATTATCCTGCTGATTCAGACGGATAAAAAATACCGGCTGGCAGGGGCAGACAAATTGAGGTTTGCAGCGGAAATGGAAAACATCGAAGTCAGGATCAATACCGTCAAAACCGTGCTAAAAACCCTGCAAAGCAAACGCCTGCCCAAGGGAAATTGATGTAACGATGCCGTCTGAAGAACACCGTTCAGACGGCATACAATCCCTCCAATCCTCACCAAAAGGAACAATCATGTCGATTTTTCACCCCTATTTCCGACAACTGTCCACCGAAGGTTTTGACGGAGAAGAAGATGTCCTCTGGGAAGACGAGCTGACCGTCAAAGGCAATCTTGTCGAGGTATCCCTGTGGGCAGAAAATGAAAACCGCCTGCCAACCAAAACATTGGATGCATTTGCCGCCTTCCTATCCGAATTGGAAAAAGCCGACAATACTGCACGCGCCGCACTGACGGAATATCTGAAACGGGACAGCCGCTATATCGACTTTCACACCGAAGATACCCAAACAAGCCTTGATGCGGCAAAGTTTGTCCGATCCATGCAGTTGACCTATATCAGCCTATGGGCAGAAAGTCCGGCTTTTGCCGTTATGGATTATATGCCCGCCAATATGGAAAGCGACGAAATCCTTGCCGTCAAACTGCATCTGGACGGCAGCATTTTCTCAATCGATTGGGAGAGTTGAGCCGAATTGCCAATCGGCAAAAATGAAATGCCGTCTGAAAACAGCTTCCCTGCCCGAAGCCTTGCCATTATGAATTTGAAAGAAACTCCACTATAATACGGCATTCAGATTTTCAGACGGCATCACGCCCGTCAGACCGCACACAAACCCAAAGGAAATACATGTTCCGTACTATGCTTGGCGGAAAAATCCACCGCGCCACCGTAACCGAAGCCGATTTGAACTACGTCGGCAGCATTACCGTCGATCAAGACCTGTTAGACGCGGCAGGCATCTACCCCAACGAAAAAGTCGCCATCGTCAACAACAACAACGGCGAACGTTTTGAAACCTATACCATTTCAGGCAAACGCGGCAGCGGCGTGGTCTGCCTGAACGGGGCGGCGGCAAGGCTGGTGCAGAAAGGCGATATCGTCATCATCATGTCTTACGTCCAACTCTCCGAACCCGAAATCGCCGCGCATAAACCCAAAGTCGTCTTAGTGGACAGAAACAACAAAATCCGCGACATCATCTCCTATGAGCCGCCGCACACCGTGCTGTAACCCTGAAAACGGACATTGACCATGGATATTAAAATCAACGGCATTACCGTCGGTAACGATGCTCCTTTCGTACTGTTTGGCGGCATCAACGTTTTGGAAGGCTTGGATTCCACCCTCCAAACCTGCGCGCATTACGTCGAAGTTACCCTCAAACTGGGCATCCCCTATATCTTTAAAGCCTCTTTCGACAAGGCAAACCGTTCCTCCATCCACTCTTATCGCGGCGTAGGTCTGGAAGAAGGCTTAAAGATTTTTGAAAAAGTCAAAGCAGAGTTCGGCATCCCCGTCATTACCGACGTACACGAACCCCATCAGTGCCAACCCGTCGCCGAAGTGTGCGATGTCATCCAGCTTCCCGCATTCCTTGCGCGGCAGACCGATTTAGTGGTTGCCATGGCAAAAACCGGCAAGGTCGTCAACATCAAAAAACCGCAGTTCCTCAGCCCTTCGCAAATGAAAAACATCGTGGAAAAATTCCGCGAAGCCGGCAACGGACAAATAATCCTGTGCGAACGCGGCAGCAGCTTCGGCTACGACAACCTCGTTGTCGATATGCTCGGCTTCGGCGTGATGAAACAAACCTGCGATAATCTGCCGGTCATCTTTGACGTTACCCATTCCCTGCAAACCCGCGATGCCGGTTCTGCCGCATCCGGCGGCCGTCGCGCACAGGCTTTGGATTTGGCACTTGCAGGCATGGCAACCCGCCTTGCCGGCCTGTTTCTCGAATCGCACCCCGATCCGAAACTGGCGAAATGCGACGGCCCCAGCGCGCTGCCGCTGCACCTTTTAGAAGATTTTTTAATCCGCATCAAAGCATTGGACGATTTAATCAAATCACAACCGATTTTAACAATCGAATAACACGGTTTCGCCTTATGATGCAGACTTTCCGAAAAATCAGCCTGTATGCCGCAACCTTGTGGCTCGGTATGCAGATTATGACGGGTTATATCGCCGCACCGGTGCTGTTCAAAATGTTGCCCAAAATGCAGGCGGGCGAAATTGCCGGCGTATTGTTCGACATCCTCTCTTTGAGCGGGCTTGCCGTTTGGGGCGCGGTACTGGCTGCCGCCTTTACCGCCCTAACCCGGCGGCAAACCGCCCTGCTGCTTTTTTTATTGTCCGCCCTTGCCGCCAACCAATTTTTGGTTACCCCCGTTATCGAGGCGTTGAAATACGGGCATGAAAATTGGCTGTTGTCGGTTGCAGGCGGATCTTTCGGAATGTGGCACGGCATTTCCAGCATGATTTTCATGGCAGCCGCCCTACTTTCAGCAGTTTTAAGTTGGCGGCTTTCCGGCAAAAAGGCCGTCTGAAGCCCTCCCATTTTTTACCTCTCTTCACTTCACTTGGAGAACATTCATGAGCGCAATCGTTGATATTTTCGCCCGCGAAATTTTGGACTCACGCGGCAACCCCACAGTCGAGTGTGATGTATTGCTCGAATCCGGCGTAATGGGACGCGCAGCCGTACCGAGCGGCGCGTCCACCGGTCAAAAAGAAGCTTTGGAACTGCGCGACGGCGACAAATCCCGCTATTCCGGCAAGGGCGTATTGAAGGCGGTTGAACACGTCAACAACCAAATCGCCCAAGCCCTCATCGGTATCGATGCCAACGAGCAATCTTATATCGATCAAATTATGATTGAATTGGACGGTACTGAAAACAAAGGCAACTTGGGTGCCAACGCGACTTTGGCAGTTTCTATGGCTGTTGCCCGCGCAGCCGCTGAAGATGCAGGCCTGCCCCTGTACCGTTACTTGGGCGGCGCAGGTCCGATGTCCCTGCCCGTACCGATGATGAACGTCATCAACGGCGGCGAACACGCCAACAACAGCCTGAACATCCAAGAATTTATGATTATGCCCGTCGGCGCAAAATCTTTCTGCGAAGCGTTGCGCTGCGGTGCGGAAATCTTCCACGCTTTGAAAAAACTGTGCGACAGCAAAGGCTTCCCGACTACAGTCGGCGACGAAGGCGGTTTCGCCCCCAACCTGAACAGCCACAAAGAAGCCCTGCAACTGATGGTCGAAGCGACTGAAGCCGCCGGCTACAAAGCAGGCGAAGACGTATTGTTCGCCCTGGACTGCGCATCCAGCGAATTCTACAAAGACGGCAAATACCACTTGGAAGCCGAAGGCCGCTCCTACACCAACGCGGAATTTGCCGAATACTTGGAAGGCTTGGTTAACGAGTTCCCCATCATTTCCATCGAAGACGGTATGGACGAAAACGACTGGGAAGGCTGGAAACTGCTGACCGAAAAATTGGGCAAAAAAGTTCAATTGGTCGGCGACGACTTGTTCGTAACCAATCCGAAAATCCTTGCCGAAGGCATCGAAAAAGGCGTGGCAAACGCACTATTGGTCAAAGTCAACCAAATCGGTACTTTGAGCGAAACCCTGAAAGCCGTCGATTTGGCAAAACGCAACCGCTACGCCAGCGTAATGAGCCACCGCTCCGGCGAAACCGAAGACAGCACCATTGCCGACTTAGCAGTCGCCACCAACTGTATGCAGATCAAAACCGGTTCTTTGAGCCGTTCCGACCGCATGGCGAAATACAACCAACTGCTGCGTATCGAGGAAGAATTGGCAGAAGCCGCCTACTACCCCGGCAAAGCCGCATTCTACCAACTGGGCAAATAAGAAAAGGTTAAGGTATGAAGTGGGTAACTGTCGTTTTATCCTTCGCACTTGTCTGTTGCCAATACAGCCTGTGGTTCAGCAAAGGCAGCATCGGACGCAACAGCAGTCTGAGAGAACAGATTGCCGTTCAAGAAGAAAAAAACCAGACGCTCGCCCTACGCAATCATTCCCTTGCCGCCGAAGTCTATGATTTGGAAAACGGTCAAGAAGCCATTTCGGAAATCGCCCGGGTAGAACTGGGTTATATCCAAGACGGCGAAACCTTTTACCGACTCATCAGGCATAACCGGTAATACCGTCAAAAAGCCGTCCGAACCAATGTTCGGACGGCTTTTATTTCAACAAACGGTCAGACAGCACCTCATCCTCCCCCGCCAAACCGCAATCCAGCCTGACATCCCCCTCGACACAACAGCAGCACGGCAGTATCTCGTCCCGCCCCAAAAAAGCCAAAGGCGGCTCCCGATAAGTAACGCTTCCCTCCAAAATCTTTACCCGGCACGATCCGCAATATCCGCTTCGACACTGATATTCCACCATATGTCCCGTCCGTTCCAAGCCTTCCAACAGGGTCTCACCCTCCAAGAGCTCAAAAAGACCCTTATTCGTACCAATGTGCGCCATTTCCAACCAATCAAAAATATAGTGGATTAAATTTAAACCAGTACGGCGTTGCCTCGCCTTGCCGTACTATCTGTACTGTCTGCGGCTTCGTCGCCTTGTCCTGATTTAAATTTAATCCACTATAAAAGGAACAATAACCGATCCTACCCGCTGTTTTTCCCATCATACAACATACAAATGCCGTCTGAAACATCCGGCTTCAGACGGCATTTTTTCAAAAAAACGTTTACAACTCAAAATCTCCCAAATCATCCGTATTCACTTCAGAATCAATCTGACCGATCAAGTAAGAAGATATTTCCACTTCCTGCGGCGCGACCTGTACGTTGTCGGACGACAGCCACGCATTAATCCACGGAATCGGGTTTTGATTTGCGCCTTCAAATCCGGCCGGCAACCCCACCGCCTGCATACGCAGATTGGTAATATATTCGACGTATTGGGATAAGATTTCTTTGTTTAAACCAATCATCGAACCGTCTTTAAACAAATATGCCGCCCATTCTTTTTCCTGTTCCGCCGCCTTTTTGAAGAGTTGGAAACATTCGTCCTGCAACTCGGCGGCAATCTCCGCCATTTCAGAATCATCGACACCAGAACGCATCAGATTAAGCATATGCTGCGTGCCGGTCAGGTGCAGGGCTTCGTCGCGGGCAATCAGTTTAATGATTTTGGCGTTGCCTTCCATCAACTCGCGCTCGGCAAAAGCAAACGAGCAGGCAAATGAAACGTAGAAACGGATGGCTTCCAACACGTTGACACACATCAGACAGAGATAGAGTTTTTTCTTCAACCCGCGCAAAGACACGGTAACGGGTTTGCCGCCGACATTGTGCACCCCTTCGCCCAACAGGTTGTAATACTGGGTGTATTCGATTAAGTCATCGTAATAGCAGGCGATGTCTTCGGCGCGGGCGGTAATATATTCGTTTTCGACAATATCATCAAACACGACCGACGGGTCATTCACAATATTGCGGATGATGTGGGTATAGCTGCGCGAGTGGATGGTTTCGCTGAAGCTCCACGTTTCAATCCACGTTTCCAGCTCGGGAATCGAAACCAAAGGCAGCAAGGCAACATTCGGACTGCGCCCTTGGATGGAATCAAGCAAAGTTTGGTATTTCAGATTGCTGATGAAAATATGCTTCTCGTGTTCCGGCAGGTTGGCGTAGTCGATACGGTCGCGCGACACGTCGATTTCTTCCGGCCGCCAAAAAAACGACAGTTGTTTTTCAATCAGTTTTTCAAATACCTCGTATTTCTGCTGGTCATAACGGGCAACATTCACCGGCTGACCAAAAAACATCGGCTCTTTCAGCGCGTCGTTTTTGGTTTTGGGAAAGGTGCTGTATGACATGACTAGGTGTTCGCAGGACATGGCTGTTTTCTCAGGTTGATTTAAATCTAAAAGTAGGATAGGCGACTTCTAGGCTATGCAAAGCATATGGGTTGTCTGAAAATTTTTATTTTGAGCCTTATTGCAATCGTGGTACAATTTGTCTCAACAAAACGCATGAGCAGGCATGAAACCATTTCAGCGTTTGTCCGACCTTTTTAGGCTACTAGCCCAAGAGCAGTTATAAAGCGAAGCCTGTACTGACAACCCTTGCTTTTAAGTGAGGGTTGTTTCACTTTGGGCGTTTGATTCTCTTATTGACCAATGTATTATGTAATAACACAAAGAAACCGACCGGTTTTCTCCTTACTTTTGTTCCGTGATTTTCTTTGTAATCCCCATCCCGTATATATGCACTATTAATGTAAATATGTACATCATGTTTTGGAGATTTGGCTCTTTGAAGTGAAAAGTAAATTTCATAATCTACTTTTTTACCGTTTTTATCCGTTACTGATATGGTCAGAAACTTATCATCAGCCGAAGTAAAATAACATTTGTTTCTACTAATTTCACGCATAATTTGCGGCAACATTTTTGAAACCTGATAACGTTCGAAACAAAAAATTCGTGTTTCTTTAGCCGTTATATACTGCAATGCAGGTTCAATATCTGATAACGTTTCTCCCTTACGTTTATTTTCACCTCTTGTAAAACAATGTGTACTAAACTCGATAATACAGCGGTATCGTTTTTCCGCCGTACCATCACTTTTAGCAGGTTGAATATAGTCACAAGAAAACGCAGTTAAATGCGTTAGATCATATTCAATACCTTGATAATCAAATTTAGGAAAGGCTTTCAATTACTTCACCAAAGCCCTTATCAAATCTTACAAGCCCCGCCTGCGCAGCCGTCATCCTGAATATCGGTCTGCGTATCGTCCGCGCCGTCGCGGGTGTTGTGGTAGTACAGGGTTTTGACGCCGTATTTGTAGGCAGTCAGCAGGTCTTTGAGCATTTGTTTCATGGAAACTTTGCCGCCTTCGAATTTGCCCGGGTCGTAGGCGGTGTTGGCGGAAATCGCCTGATCGACGAATTTTTGCATCACGCCGACAAGTTTCAGGTAGCCTTCGTTGCCGGGAAGCTGCCACAGGGTTTCGTAGGCATTCTTCAGGGCTTCAAACTCCGGCACGACTTGTTTCAGGATGCCGTCTTTCGACGCTTTGACCGTTACCAGTCCGCGAGGCGGCTCGATGCCGTTGGTGGCGTTGGCGATTTGCGAACTGGTTTCAGACGGCATGAGTGCGGTTAGAGTAGAGTTGCGCAGGCCGTATTTGACGATGTCGGCGCGCAAGCTTTCCCAGTCGTAATGCAAAGGCTCGCCGCAGACGGCATCCAAATCTTTTTTGTAGGTGTCGATGGGCAGTTTGCCTTGCGAATAAACGGTTTGGTTAAAGAGCGTGCACGCGCCGTATTCTTTGGCAAGGTTTACCGATGCTTTGAGCAGGTAATACTGCATGGCTTCAAAGGTACGGTGGGTCAGACCGAGCGCGGAGCCGTCGCTGTAGCGGACACTGTTTTTCGCCAGATAATAAGCATAGTTGATGACGCCGATGCCGAGCGAACGGCGGCCCATAGTGGAGGTACGCGCTGCCTCTACCGGATAACCCTGATAATCTAAAAGTGCATCGAGCGCGCGAACGGTCAAATCGGCAAGCCCTTCCAACTCGTCCAAGTTGTTCAACGCGCCCAAATTGAAGGCGGACAGGGTACACAGGGCGATTTCGCCGTTCGGATCGTTGATATTGTCCAGAGGTTTGGTCGGCAGTGCGATTTCCATGCACAGGTTGGACTGGTGCACGGGGGCGACACTCGGATCAAACGGGCTGTGCGTATTGCAATGATCGACGTTTTGAATGTAAATGCGCCCTGTTCCGGCACGCTCCTGCATCAGTGTGGAAAACAGATCGGCAGCCGGAATAATGCGCTTGCGGATGTTCGGGTCTTGCTCGTATTTCGTATAGAGCCGCTCAAATTCGTCTTGGTCGGCAAAAAACGCTTCGTACAATCCCGGAACCTCGTTGGGCGAAAACAGCGTAATATTGCCACCCTTAATCAGGCGGGTATAGAGCAGGCGGTTGATTTGCACGCCGTAGTCCAATTGACGGATGCGGTTGTCTTCCACGCCCCGGTTGTTTTTCAACACCAGCAGGCTTTCGGCTTCGATGTGCCACAAGGGATAGAACAAGGTTGCCGCGCCGCCGCGCACGCCGCCTTGCGAACAGGATTTGACCGCCGCCTGAAACATTTTGAAAAACGGGATGCAGCCGGTATGCCGCGCTTCGCCGCCCCGGATTTCGCTGTCCAAACCGCGGATACGTCCGGCATTGATGCCGATACCCGCGCGTTGGGAAACGTATTTCACAATCGCGCTGGTAGTGGCGTTGATGGAATCCAGACTGTCGTCGCATTCAATCAGCACACAGCTTGAGAACTGGCGCGTAGGTGTACGCACGCCGCTCATAATCGGGGTCGGAAGCGATACTTTAAATGTGGAAACGGCATCGTAAAACCGTTTGACGTAACCCAGGCGCGCCTCTTTCGGGTATTTGCTGAAAAGGCACATCGCCACCAAAACATATAAAAACTGCGGCGTTTCGTAAATCTGGCGGGTAACGCGGTTCTGTACCAGATATTTGCCTTCGAGCTGTTTGACAGCGGCATAGGAAAAGGACATATCGCGTTCGTGGTCGATATAGGCGTTCAGCTCGTCAAATTCTTCACGGCTGTAATCCTCAAGGATATGCCTGTCGTATTTTCCGGCATCGGTGAGCTTTTTAACGTGATCGTAGAGATGGGGCGGTTCAAAATCGCCATAGGCTATTTTACGCAGATGGAAAATCGCCAGGCGCGCGGCAAGGTATTGGTAGTCCGGGGTATCTTCCGAAATTAAATCGGCAGCGGCTTTGATGATGGTTTCGTGGATGTCGTCGGTGCGGATGCCGTTGTAGAACTGGATGTGCGATTTCAACTCGACCTGCGACACGGAAACATTTTCCAATCCTTCCGCCGCCCAAGTAACGACACGGTGAATCTTATCCAAATCAATGGCTTCCAATCTCCCGTCTCGTTTGGTTACTTTCAAATCAGTCGGTGTATTCATCGCTTCCTCTTCCACTCTTGATATTCAAGACACGGCCTTTTCAAATAAATTAAGGCAGACAATATAGTGGATTTTTGGCATTTTCTCCAGTCTTGACAACGGTTGCATTTTTCAGTTTCAGGCAATGCGCGATAAAATCCGCCTGTCGTATTTTTCCTATAATATTTGTTTTATCTGATAATTCTTTACCGATAAAAAACGGGTAAATTTTTTGCCTTTTGACCGGCTCCTGCTACAAGGCGATGAAATAAGGATTTTCCGACGGAAAAGGAAAGCTTCCGGTTTTCTGCCCTTGTAAATTGTTAAATTTTGCAAAGTATGATTTTGCCGCGCCTCCGCCGACAAATTCCATTTTCTTACCGATTGGAATTTATTATTGAGATTAATGTGTTATTTGAATCTGTATATCAAACGGCAAGTTTTGCCGGGTGAACGAGTCTGAAACTGCCGACAGTTTGCCCGTTCCATCCTTCCATCCTATACTGGAAAGAATTGCAAACTGAAAGGGTCGTCATGTCTGTCAAAAAAATGCTTGCTATACTGTTGTCTGCAATATTGGGACCGGTATCGGCAACTGCCGCTGCCGGTACGTCAGAACCCGCCCACCACCATACCAAACATATCCGCAAGGCAAACAAGCAGATGCTGCACCCCGAATGCAGGAAATATTTGGAACGCCGTGCCGCGTGGTACCGATTGCAAGGCAACGTGCAGGAATTGCGAGAAAACAAAAAGGCGCGCAAAGCATTCCGCTCCCTGCCTTATAAGGAACAGAAAACCCAATGCCGGGCGGCTTATGAGGCTTTCGATGATTTCGACGGCGGCAGATTCCGCCGTTAATCCCATATAAAATATGCCGTCTGAACACAGGTTCAGACGGCATTTTCCATAGATACAACAAACTATCCTTACGCCATTTCGTTTGAGATACTCCCGTTGCCGCAGCCTTAACGCATCCGCAAAAGCGAATCATACCGCCACATTCCGGCAACCGGTTTCAGACGGCAACATCCGCATCGCCGGCGACAACGGCACGGATGCTTTCTTCGATTTTATCCTTTAAAGTATAACGGTCTTCGCTTTCCGCCGCGTCCGCCACGCAAACGAAATCGACTTTGATGGTCAGTTTTTTCATGGACACGATGCGCCACAGGCAGGTCGGCAAACCGACATCGGCATACGACGGACGGGCCGTCCTTTTTCCCGTTTCGTCATAATAACGCAGCGCGACCGCCAAAACCTTTGCCCCCGCGTCGATGGCAGATTGGAACAGCGCGGCTTTAAACGGCAGGAGCCCCAAGCCCGAAGAAGTCCGCGCCTCAGGGAAAAAACTGACGTTTTGACCGCGTTGCAAGGTTTCGCAGACGGCGCGGTTAATCGGTTCGATGTCGCGCCGCGAATTGCGGTTGATGAACACCGTTCCCGCGTTCTGCCCCATCTTGCCCAATACCGGCCAGCTTTTGATTTCCTGCTTGGCGATAAAGCTGCTCGGATAAACCGCGCTCATCGCGAAAATATCCAGCCAGGACACGTGGTTGGCGGCAACCAAGACACCGTTCGGATGTTCAGGTGCGGGCCTGCCCACCTCCAATCCGATATCCAAAGCCGCCAAAGCCCCCCTGCCCAATTCGATTACCGCCCGATTGCGCGACTCTAGACAGCCGCCGTCAATACCGCGCAGGTTTTTGCCGGTTTTTAACAGCCAGACCGTCAAGCGGCACAAGCGGCGCAGACGTGTAAAAAATGAAGCTTTATTTGAAGACATGAGCAATTCTTTTCCGATAATCGGTGTTTGTTGTTGAAACGTTCGGACGGCATACCGATAAAATGCCGTCTGAAACCGTTTTCAGCCCTATTTCTGACAGTTCGGGCAATAAAACGTGCCGCGCTGCCCCAAAGTTTCTTTCACAATCAAGCCGCCGCACCGGGGACACGGCTGATTGTGCCGCCCGTACACCGTATATTCCTGTTGGAAGTAGCCGCTTTTGCCGTCGCTGTCCACAAAATCCCTCAAGGTGCTTCCGCCCGTTTCAATGGCGCGCCGCAACACCGCTTTGACGGTTTCAACCAAAAGCGCGCACTCTTTCTTTTTCAGGCGGTTGGCAGGACGGCGGGGCGAAATGCCCGCCCTAAACAGGCTCTCGTTGGCATAAATATTGCCCACGCCGACCACGACGGCATTGTCCATCAGGGCAAGTTTGACCGCCCGTTTCTGCACCTTCAGCCCCGCATACAGATAATCCGTGCAAAATGCCTCCGACAAAGGCTCCGGCCCCAGTTTTTCCAACAGCGGATGATGTTCTTCGATTCCCTCATACCAAAGTATCGCGCCGAACTTTCTCGGATCGCGGTAACGCATGACCGTGCCGTCTGAAAACACAATATCGACGTGATCGTGCCTGTCCGGCCTGCCGATACGTCCGTCCGACGGCGTAAAAATCCGCAAGCTGCCCGACATTCCCAAGTGAATCAGCAGTATGCCCGTTTGAAAGCGGATAAGCAGGTATTTCGCCCGCCTGCCGCAGGACAAAACCTGCCGGCCGGACAAAATCTCCCCCAAATCGGGATTGACCTGCCAGCGCAGCTTCGATTGGCGCAATATCACGGCTTCCACCGTTTTCCCTTCAATATGCGGCGCGATGCCGCGCAACGTCGTTTCCACTTCCGGCAATTCCGGCATAATCCCTCCCGACATTTCTTCTGACAGATGCCGTCTGAAAGACGGTTGTCCCTAATCCGCAACCCTTGCCGCACCCGCCGCAAGGGCTTTGCCGCCCAAATACCCGTCCCACGCGGGCAGGGGCGTTACGCCCGCCGCCCTTTTGACCAAAACCAAACCGTACACTGCGGCACACTGCGGCCACCAACGGTCGCCCGCCTTTTCCATAAACTGCCAAAAGCGTATTTGCCCGAGCGACGAAACAGGCGGCAGATACACCATAAATTTCCCAAATTCAATATCGAAACCGACATCCGCAAGCTGCCTTTTCAACCCGGGCAGCGGCAGACAAAACCGTTTCTCCGGCAGGCGTTTGCCGTCAAACCAATGGCCGAATCCCCAAAGCGAATACGGATTGAAACCCGTCAGCATCAAGCGTCCGGACGGTTTCAATATCCGGTGCGCCTCGGACAGGATTTGCGAAGGAACACCGCCTTCAAGCGTATGGGGGAAAAGCAGCATATCCGCAGAAACATCCGCCAAAGCCATATTTTCCGCCGACATCGACATATCTCGCGGCACACAGACAACATCTTCAGACGGCATCAGCCACCTACCGCCCACCTGAACCGCACACATTCCCGAAAAACGGTATGAATCCAGATACCGCCCGAAGAAGTCCTGTTCCAATTTTGCAACATACCGCCCCATCGCCGTATCTTCAAACCATGCATCCATATTGCGTCCGTTTCAAACAGATTGCCTACCGATATTCTATTCCAAACAGAGTTTCTGTCAAAAAACACATCGGCCGCCCATTTCCGAATCCGCATAAAGTTCCTGTAAAACTTGACGCTTTTTCAGTCAAACAGTACCATCGGACGATAAAATATGTTTATTCCGCCGATATAAATCATGTCCAAACTCAAAACCATCGTCCTGACTGCCTCGGGCCTCTCCGTCTGTTCCGGTCCACTGTACGCCCAAAACACCTCTTCACACCAAATCGGTTTGGCGATTATGCGCTTAAACTCTTCAATACTCGACCTGCCCCCGACAAAACAATATTTCCAATCGGGTAGCCTGTGGGGCGAGCTGCGCCAAGGCTTCCGGATGGACGAAGTCAATCCCGAACTGGTGCGCCGCCACGAAAGCAAATTCATCGCAAGCCGCAGCTATTTTGATAGGGTCGTCAACCGGAGCCGACCCTATATGTACCATATCGCCAACGAAGTCAAAAAACGCAATATGCCCGCCGAAGCCGCCCTGCTTCCCTTCATCGAAAGCGCGTTCGTTACCAAAGCCAAATCGCATGTCGGCGCATCGGGCCTGTGGCAGTTCATGCCCGCTACCGGCAGACATTACGGCTTGGAAAAAACACCGGTTTACGACGGCAGGCACGACGTTTACGCCGCCACCGATGCCGCACTCAACTATCTGCAATACCTCTATGGACTGTTCGGCGACTGGTCTCTTGCCTTTGCCGCCTACAACTGGGGCGAAGGCAACGTCGGACGCGCCATCAACCGCGCACGGGCTCAAGGTCTCGAACCGACCTACGAAAATCTGCGTATGCCCAACGAAACGCGCAACTATGTCCCCAAGCTGCTCGCCGTGCGCAACATTATTGCCACCCCCCAATCTTTCGGCATGAATATCAGCGACATAGACAACAAACCCTATTTTCAGGCAGTCGAACCGGACCGCCCCATCGATAACGAAGCCATCGCCCGGCTCGCCGGCATCACGCAAAGCGAGCTGCTCGCCCTGAATCCGGCATTCAACGTCCCCGCGTTCATCCCCAAAAACAAACGCAAACTGCTGCTTCCTGCCGCGTCCGTCCAAACCTTCCAAAGCAACTACCTCAACGCCGCGCCCGACAGCCTGTTTTCATGGGAAGTCTATACGCCTGCCGCCAAAACCAGCCTGTCCGACATATCGACGGCAACCGGCATGAGCGTTGCCGACATCAAACGCCTCAACAACCTGAACGGCAACCTTGTCAAGGCGGGACACAGCATCCTGATTGCCAAAACCGGCGCAACCCTTCAGACGGCATCGGAGTCCGTTGCCGCCATCGACATCGACGACACGCCGGACACCTACCTCTCCAATATGCCGGCAGGGATGATGAATATCAGCCTTGCCCAAGCACGGCTCGCCGCCGCACAGACAGCGGACATTACCGTCGCACCTTTGCCGCAGAAAACCGTTCGTACGGAACCCGATCCCCTTGTCCGTATTGCCGAACCTGCCCTTGCGACAGCCGCAGCGCAACCTCAAACCGAAAAACAGACCGCCATGCCGTCTGAAACCCAAACCGCAACACTCGCGCAGATCATCCCCCAAAACGACATGCAGGCGGCAGACGAACTCATGCAGCTTGTTGCCCGAAACAACCTACGCCGGCAGGCTGAAGAAACCATCTCCGCCGTCATCGGCACGCCTGACACAGTTGCCGAACACAACATTTCCTCATCTCCGCAACATACCGTTGCCGCCGACGGCAAACGCCGGGCACGTTTGGAAACGCGCGTAGCCAAAGCTGCCGACGGCGAAGCCGAAATCTCCCCGCTCCATGCCAGCATCCACCGCGTTGTAGAAGGCGACACCCTGTTCAACATTGCCAAACGCTACAACGTCAGCGTAGCCGACCTGATTGTCGCCAACAACATCAAAGGCAACACCATCCAAAAAGGACAGGTACTCCGCCTGGCGCAGGCAGCCCCCGCCCAAACCCGTATTGAAAAAGTATCCTACACCGCGCGCAAAGGCGACACCTTCAAAAGTATCGCCGTGCGCTTCAATATCCATATCGACGACATCCGCCGGCTCAATCCCAACCTGAACACCATCAATCCGGGACAGAGGGTCAAACTGATTGGAAGCTGATTCGGATACGGCACATGACAGGACTTTCTCAGTCCTGTCTTTTTCATCTCACATTTCCCATACCATCATGAAACTCATCAAATACCTGCAATATCAAGGCATAGGAAGCCGCAAGCAGTGCCAATGGCTGATTGCCGGCGGTTATGTTTTCATCAACGGAACCTGCATGGACGACACCGATGCAGACATCGATTCCTCATCCGTCGAAACGTTGGATATTGACGGGGAAGCAGTAACCGTTATTCCCGAACCTTATTTCTATATCCTGCTCAACAAGCCCGAAGATTACGAAACTTCACATAAACCCAAGCACTACCGCAGCATATTCAGCCTGTTTCCCGACAATATGCGCAATATTGACATGCAGGCAGTCGGCAGGCTGGATGCAGATACGACCGGCGTATTACTGATTACCAATGACGGCAAACTGAATCACAACCTTACCTCTCCGAGCCGTAAGATTCCCAAATTATACGAGGTAACACTCAAGCATCCTGCTGACGGAATGCTCTGTGAAACGCTAAAAAACGGCGTCCTGCTTCATGATGAAAATGAAACCGTTTGCGCCGCTGATGCCGTTTTGGAAAACCCGACCACCCTGCTGCTGACCATTACCGAAGGAAAATACCACCAAGTCAAACGCATGATCGCCGCCGCCGGCAACCGCGTGCAGCATCTTCACCGCAGACAATTCGCACATTTGGAAACAGGAAACCTCAAACCCGGGGAATGGAAATTTATCAGATGCCCCAAATTCTGAAAAAATCCATTATTTCCTTATATTCAAATACATACCTTTAAAATGAATCATTTAACCGAAATTAACTCAAAAACAGCCGGTTTGCGATATAATTCTCCTGTCTGAGCAATGCCTGTGCAAGCAGGCTTATGAGTAAGACGTTTTCCCCGTAATGTGTTTGACCATCTATACTTCACGGTATAGATGTTTTTTTATTTCAAACTCTCTCTCTTCCATCACCATTAAAATACTATCGTTAATATAATCAACAAAATTTCACTTCCGTACACCGATGTATAAGAATAACAAATTAATCTGTTCATAAACTTCGATTCTTCCTTATCGGTTTATACTTATCAGAAATACTCACTGAAATATATGCCTTTTTCAGGAAAAATCACTAGACAGTTGAAAAACATTCAGTCAATTTCTGTTAAGAATCACGTGTAAAATTTCCGCTTTATCTCAATCGGGCACGGTTTCAATATGTCTTCCCCTTCAAATACCAACCGTCAAACCTGGTCCAGCCGTTTGACTTATATCCTTACCGTTGCCGGCGCGACTGTCGGTTTCGGCGCGACGTGGCGTTTCCCGTATTTGGTCGGTGAAAACGGCGGCGGCGCGTATGTGTTTTTATTCTGTATCGCGATGCTGGTTATCGGCATCCCGATGATTTTGGTGGAAAACGTCATCGGACGGCGCAAAGGCGTGAACGCGCTGGATGCGTTCGGCGGCTCGATGAACGGCAAACCCGTTACCAAAATTTGGAAACTGGTCGGCTGGATGGGGCTGCTCGGCGCGTTCGGCATCATGGCTTATTACATGGTGCTCGGCGGCTGGGTAATCAGCTATATCGTCAACATTATCGGCGGCAATCTGGATATTTCCAGCCCCGTTGACGGTGTGGTTACAAAAGGCTTTTTTACCGAACACATTGAAAACAGCCCTTGGGAAATTGCGTTCTACACTTTCTTGTTTGTCGTTGTGAACCAATGGATTTTGGTTAAAGGCGTTATCGGCGGCATTGAAAAAGCGGCAAAATACCTGATGCCGCTGCTGTTTTTGTTCCTAATCGCGATGGTCGTACGCAACGTTACCCTGCCTGGTGCAATGGAAGGGATTACTTTCTATCTGAAGCCTGATTTCAGCAAGATTACCACCGAACTGTTCGTCTTCGTTTTGGGACAAGTATTTTTCGCCTTGAGCTTGGGTTTCGGCGTGATGATTACCTTGTCCAGCTATTTGGATAAAAACGAAAATCTGGTGCAAACCGCAGTCATTACGGCAATTACCAACACCATCATCGCCGTACTGGCTGGCTTTATGATTTTCCCGTCGCTCTTCAGCTTCGGCGTTGCCCCCGATTCCGGTCCGACTTTGGTGTTCCAAAGCTTGCCGATTGTGTTTTCGCATATGTGGGCGGGACCTGTGTTCGCCGTGATTTTCTTCTCTCTGCTCCTGATTGCCGCTCTGACAACTTCGCTGACGATTTATGAAGTGTTGATTACGACCATTCAGGAAAAAACCAAAATCCGCCGTACCGCCGCAATCACGATTGTATTGTCCGCCATCTTCATCTTCGGCAATATTCCGTCCATTCTGAGCTATGGCCCGTGGAAAGATGTTTCCATATTTGGCAAAAATATTTTTGACGCTTTTGACTACATCAGCGGCAACATCTTGTTTATGCTGACCGCGCTCGGCTCGGCATTGTTTGTCGGTTTCGTGATGAAGGACGAAGCGAAGGACGAATTACTTTATAAAGGCAATCATACGACGGTCAATATCTGGTTTGCCTATGTGAAATACCTCGTGCCGCTGGTGATTCTGCTGATTTTCGTCAGCAACCTGTTCTAATCCGCAGCAATCGATGCCGTCTGAAGGTCATATCTCTTTCAGACGGCATTGCATTGATGCCCGCCACAATACCCGCAACGCCGGAATCCGAACCGGCTTGCCGGCTTCTGTCGGACGCTTCCGGGCAGGCGGCGGTCCGTCTGCTTAGACAATCATCCTTTAAAACAGGTAGAATCCGCCCCCAACAGGAAACACATCCTTCAGACGGCAAAACCCATACCCCAAACCATCAGGAATCCCCCTTATGAACAGACAAAAAGTGATCGCCATCGACGGCCCGGGCGCATCGGGCAAAGGCACGGTCGCCGCCCGCGTCGCCGCCGCATTGGGATACGATTATCTCGATACCGGCGCGCTCTACCGCCTGACCGCCCTATATGCACAAAAACAAGGCGTGGAATGGCACGATGAAGAAAATGTTTCCGAACTGGCAAAAAAACTGCCCGCCGTATTTTCAGGCAGCCGCATCCTGCTCGGCGGCGAAGACGTTTCAGACGGCATCCGGACAGAAGCCATCGGCATGGGCGCATCTGCAGTCGCACAGTTGCCTAAAGTCCGCGCCGCACTGCTGCAACGCCAACGCGATTTTCTGACCGAAAAAGGACTGGTTGCCGACGGACGGGATACCGGATCGGTCGTCTTCCCCCAGGCCGAACTCAAAATTTTTCTGACAGCAGAATCCAAAATCAGGGCGGAACGCCGCGCCAAACAAATCGGCATCCCCTGCGAAGGTTTAGCATTCGAGCGCATCCTGTCCGACATCGAGACCAGAGATGAGGCAGACCGAAACCGCAAGGTTGCCCCCCTGAAACAACAGCCCGATGCCCTGCTTTTGGATACGAGCCGCCTGACTATAGAAGAAACTGTAAAAAAAGTGCTTGATTGGTATCGTAAAGTTTAAATTTTCAGGTATAATTGCCCACATTATGTTTCAGACGGCATAAAAATCCCCCATATGCCGTCTGAAACCTTATTTACCCGTCTGCCCTGCCAAGGACGGCAGACACCCACCAACCCACCCCGCACCCCTTGGCGGTGTACCGAAAAGAGTTATATATGTCTATGGAAAATTTTGCTCAGCTGTTGGAAGAAAGCTTTACCCTGCAAGAAATGAACCCGGGTGAGGTGATTACCGCTGAAGTAGTGGCAATCGACCAAAACTTCGTTACCGTAAACGCAGGTCTGAAATCAGAATCCCTGATTGATGTAGCTGAATTCAAAAACGCTCAAGGCGAAATTGAAGTTAAAGTCGGCGACTTCGTTACCGTTACCATCGAATCCGTCGAAAACGGCTTCGGCGAAACCAAACTGTCCCGCGAAAAAGCCAAACGCGCAGCCGATTGGATTGCCCTGGAAGAAGCTATGGAAAACGGCGACATCCTGTCCGGCATCATCAACGGAAAAGTCAAAGGCGGCCTGACCGTTATGATCAACAGCATCCGCGCATTCCTGCCGGGTTCTTTGGTCGACGTACGTCCCGTTAAAGACACTTCCCACTTTGAAGGCAAAGAGATCGAATTCAAAGTGATCAAACTGGACAAAAAACGCAACAACGTCGTTGTTTCCCGCCGCGCCGTTCTGGAAGCCACTTTGGGTGAAGAACGCAAAGCCCTGCTGGAAAACCTGCAAGAAGGCTCCGTCATCAAAGGCATCGTCAAAAACATCACCGACTACGGCGCATTCGTTGACCTGGGCGGTATCGACGGTCTGCTGCACATCACCGATTTGGCATGGCGTCGCGTGAAACACCCGAGCGAAGTCTTGGAAGTCGGTCAGGAAGTTGAAGCCAAAGTATTGAAATTCGACCAAGAAAAACAACGCGTTTCCTTGGGTATGAAACAACTGGGCGAAGATCCTTGGAGCGGTCTGACCCGCCGTTATCCGCAAGGCACCCGCCTGTTTGGCAAAGTATCCAACCTGACCGACTACGGCGCATTCGTCGAAATCGAACAAGGCATCGAAGGTTTGGTACACGTCTCCGAAATGGACTGGACCAACAAAAACGTACACCCGAGCAAAGTCGTACAACTGGGCGACGAAGTCGAAGTCATGATTTTGGAAATCGACGAAGGCCGCCGCCGTATCTCTTTGGGTATGAAACAATGCCAAGCCAATCCTTGGGAAGAATTTGCCGCCAACCACAACAAAGGCGACAAAATCTCCGGTGCAGTTAAATCCATTACCGATTTCGGCGTATTCGTCGGTCTGCCCGGCGGCATCGACGGTCTGGTTCACCTGTCCGACCTGTCCTGGACCGAATCCGGCGAAGAAGCCGTACGCAAATACAAAAAAGGCGAAGAAGTCGAAGCCGTCGTATTGGCAATCGACGTGGAAAAAGAACGCATCTCCTTGGGTATCAAACAACTGGAAGGCGATCCTTTCGGCAACTTCATCAGCGTGAACGACAAAGGTTCTTTGGTTAAAGGTTCCGTGAAATCTGTTGACGCCAAAGGTGCCGTTGTTGCCCTGTCTGACGAAGTAGAAGGCTACCTGCCTGCTTCCGAATTTGCAGCCGACCGCGTTGAAGACTTGACCACCAAACTGAAAGAAGGCGACGAAGTTGAAGCCGTCATCGTTACCGTTGACCGCAAAAACCGCAGCATCAAACTTTCCGTTAAAGCCAAAGATGCCAAAGAAAGCCGCGAAGCACTGAACTCCGTCAATGCCGCTGCCAATGCGAATGCCGGTACCACCAGCTTGGGCGACCTGCTGAAAGCCAAACTCTCCGGCGAGCAAGAATAAGGTTGCAGACATGACAAAGTCTGAGTTAATGGTTCGCTTAGCAGAAGTATTTGCCGCCAAAAACGGCACGCATCTTCTGGCAAAAGACGTAGAGTACAGCGTAAAAGTCTTGGTTGACACCATGACCCGATCGCTTGCCCGAGGTCAACGCATCGAAATTCGCGGTTTCGGCAGCTTCGATTTGAACCATCGTCCTGCCCGCATCGGTCGCAATCCCAAAACCGGCGAGCGTGTGGAAGTACCTGAAAAACATGTACCCCACTTCAAGCCTGGTAAAGAATTGCGCGAGCGGGTCGATTTGGCTTTAAAAGAAAATGCCAATTAAACCTTAGCATCAAAACGCCGCTTCCAAGCGGCGTTTTTTTCTGTGGTTTAACTTCATCCGCTGCTTCAATACCTTGAGCCAAGCAAGCAACGGATTAGAGCGTGGATTTTTTTATCATTGCTTACAATCCGCTTTTTAAACAACAAATTGTTGATTTCTATTACGAACAGGACAAAAATCCTGCTTATTGCACTAAAACTAAGCCGTTTCAGGAATTTGCGGCAAATTTACGGCTTTTACCGAACCTAATGCTTTCGCTTTTTGGTAAAACGCTAATTTGTATTCAAGCAAATCTAAATAGCGTTTTAATTCGGCAATTTGACACTTCACATTTTCTATTTGATTTTCAAACAAGGAAAGGCGTTCTTCAATGGTATTGTCGCCAATGACGGTACATTCCGCAAAGCGTTTGATGTCTTTTAAACTCATTCCCGTATTTTTCAAGCATTGCAATAAGCCCAACCATTGCAAATCGTTATCGGTAAAACAGCGGTTACCATATTCATCACGTCCGATATTAGGCAACAAGCCTTCTTTGTCGTAAAAGCGTAAAGTGTGGGCGGAGATGCCTATTTTTTCGGCGGCTTTGGCAGTGGTATAAGTCATTTTCCCTTCTTCTAAACAAAAACAGTAAAAAATACTTGCTTTAGAGTTAACTCTAAAGTGTAAACTGTTGCTATGTTGCTCAGGCAAGGCTGTTTTGTCAATGAATTAAGAGGAAAGACAATGGAAATGAAACAAACCGATTCAACCATCAAATCTCGTGCGGCGGTGGCATTCGCCCCTAACCAACCCTTACAAATTGTAGAAATCGACGTGGAAATGCCGCGTAAAGGCGAGGTGTTAATCCGCAATACCCACACCGGCGTGTGCCATACTGATGCGTTTACGTTATCAGGAAGCGATCCTGAAGGCGTATTCCCTGTGGTTCTTGGACATGAAGGTGCGGGTGTGGTCGTTGCTGTGGGCGAAGGTGTGTCAAGCGTAAAACCGGGTGATCACGTTATTCCTCTTTACACCGCAGAATGTGGCGAGTGTGAGTTTTGTCGTTCGGGTAAAACCAACTTATGCGTTGCGGTACGTGAGACGCAAGGTAAAGGCTTAATGCCGGACGGCACGACGCGTTTTTCTTATCAAGGTCAGCCGATTTATCACTATATGGGCTGTTCGACTTTCAGTGAATATTCTGTTGTTGCGGAAGTTTCACTGGCGAAAATCAACCCAGAAGCCAACCACGAACAAGTATGTTTGCTCGGCTGCGGCGTTACCACTGGTATTGGTGCGGTACATAACACAGCAAAAGTGCAAGAAGGCGACTCTGTGGCCGTGTTTGGCTTGGGGGCGATTGGTTTGGCAGTGGTGCAAGGTGCGCGTCAAGCGAAAGCCGGCCGCATTATCGCCATTGATACCAATCCCGCAAAATTCGAGTTGGCGAAACACTTCGGTGCAACTGATTGTTTAAACCCGAACGATTACGATAAACCGATCAAAGATGTGTTGTTAGACATCAATAAATGGGGTATTGACCACACCTTTGAATGTATCGGCAACGTAAACGTAATGCGTCAGGCATTAGAAAGTGCACACCGCGGTTGGGGACAATCCATTATCATCGGCGTAGCGGGCGTAGGACAAGAAATTTCAACTCGTCCGTTCCAGTTGGTAACAGGTCGTGTTTGGAAAGGCTCGGCTTTTGGTGGCGTGAAAGGCCGCTCCGAGCTTCCGAAAATGGTGGAAGATTCAATGAAAGGCGACATTGAGTTAGAACCGTTTGTAACCCACACAATGACGCTTGATCAAATCAATGAAGCCTTTAAGTTAATGCACGAAGGTAAATCGATCCGCGCCGTTATTCACTACTAAGGTATGCGATGAAACTGATTGAACAACATCAAATTTTTGGCGGTTCGCAACAAGTTTGGGCGCATCATGCCCAAACGCTTCAATGCGAAATGAAATTTGCCGTCTATTTGCCGGATAATCCGGAGAATCGACCGCTTGGTGTAATTTATTGGCTTTCCGGCTTGACGTGTACGGAACAAAATTTCATTACCAAATCGGGCTTTCAGCGTTATGCGGCAGAACATCAAGTGATTGTGGTCGCCCCCGATACCGGCCCTCGCGGAGCGCAAGTGCCGAACGATACCGCTTACGATTTAGGACAGGGTGCAGGCTTTTATTTGAATGCGACCGAACAGCCTTGGGAGGCGAATTATCAAATGTATGATTACATTTTGAACGAGTTGCCCCGTCTGATTGAGGAACATTTTCCTACCAACGGCAAATGTTCCATTATGGGACACTCAATGGGCGGACACGGCGCATTGGTATTGGCACTGCGAAACCGGGAACGTTATCAAAGTGTTTCTGCCTTTTCGCCCATTTTGTCGCCAAGCCTTGTGCCTTGGGGAGAAAAAGCCTTTTCTGCCTATTTAGGAAGAGATCGCGAAAAATGGCAGCAATATGATGCCAACTCGCTCATCCAACAAGGCTATAAAGTGCAAGGTATGCGCATTGATCAGGGTTTGGAAGATGAGTTTTTACCAACACAATTGCGTACCGAAGATTTTATCGAAACCTGTCGTGCGGCAAATCAACCGGCCGATGTACGCTTCCACAAAGGCTACGATCATAGCTATTACTTCATTGCCAGTTTTATTGGTGAGCATGTTGCTTATCACGCCGCATTTTTGAAGTAAACCGAAGAGCGTTCAGTATTCAAAGCAGTTTGGGATAGCCGGCACGAGGGCGGTAAGAAGTGCCGGCATAAACGTATGCCGTCTGAACCTGAAGGAGCCGGCCCTACGGATTACCAAACCCTGCCCTTGATTTGATCAGTATCATTTTTGAGCTTAAAACCTGATTGGTCAAACATTAAAATCGCCCGTATTTCCTACTTCACTTCCAGGCTTCGCATTATTCGTTGCCGAATTTGCATAAGCAACCTGTTCCTGTTGTGTTTTCGCCTCCTCCAAGCTGACAGGGCGTAACAGCTTTGCGATTTACCATCTGTTTCATCTGTCCTCCTTCAATATTAAAACGCAGCCTGAAATAAAAGGCATTTGGGCTCATATCTGCACCATATTGAAACGCCGCCTTTGCTTATACCCCCCTGTGTGCGTCATTATTCTTTTCCACAGAAAACGCCAAGTTTGAAGGAAATCATTTATAATACCGACGGTAAGCATTTTCTTTCTCCGCCGCAAGAAGTATAACAAGGTTAAATATGAGTAATAGAGACCAACTTTTTAAAGCCCCGCCGTTTGAAAACCACAGCCCGCTGACTTGGTATCAAGCCGCCTCACAACTGCCCAACTTTATCCGCGACGACGCACAGGCTGCCGCCATCGAACATCTCGATCGGCTTTGGACCGAATTGATGATGTTCAAACGCAAAAGAAACCGTTTTTTAGGCAGGAGTTTGCGTTCCCCGCAAGTCCCCAAAGGGCTTTATTTCTATGGCGGGGTCGGACGCGGCAAAAGCTTTCTGATGGACGCTTTTTTCGGATGTCTGCCTTACCGCCGCAAACGCCGCGTCCACTTTCATGCCTTTATGGCAGAAATCCACCGGCGGCTGAAAGCCCTGAAAAGCGAAAGCAACCCGTTGAAATCCGTTGCCGCCGAGATTGCCAAAGAAACCCGCGTATTGTGTTTTGACGAATTTCATGTCAGCGATATTGCGGATGCAATGATTTTAGGCCGTCTGCTGGAAAATCTGCTTAACGAGGGCGTTGTTTTGGTGGCGACTTCAAACTACGCGCCTTCCGAACTCTACCCGCAAGGTCAAAACCGGAGCAGTTTTCTTCCCACAATCGCGCTCATCGAATCCAGCCTGACCGTCTTAAACGTTGACGGCGGGGAAGACTACCGGCTGCGTACCCTCCGCCCCGCCGAGATTTTCTTTACGCCTGCCAATGAAGAAAATGAGGCAAAACTGGCAAAACTGTTCAAAGAAATGACAGGCATTACCGATTTGAACCCCGGCATCAGCACCATCCACGGCCGGGAAATTCCCCACAAAGCCGAGTCCGGCCGTGCCATATGGTTTGATTTCCGCGCACTGTGCTTCGGCCCGCGCTCACAGTCCGACTATCTGTATTTGGCCGAACATTATGAAATGGTTTTTGTTTCAGGTTTGGAACAACTCTCACCGCAAGAAAAGGCGGAGGCGCGGCGGCTGACTTGGCTGATTGACGTGCTCTACGATTTCCGAGTCAAACTGTGTGCCACCGGCGCGGTAGATGTCAACCATATCTACACGGAAGGCGATTTTGCCGAAGAATTTACCCGCACCGCCAGCCGGATGGTCGAGATGCAGTCCGAAGTTTATTTGGAACAGCCGCACCTGACCCTGTCTCCCAAGGCTTCAGGCGGATAAGTTATTTTTTTGGTAGAGTACCGATTTGATTCTTCTTAAATAAAAATAAGGATATAGCATGGCGATTGAACGCACCATCTCCATCATCAAACCCGATGCCGTCGGCAAAAACGTTATCGGCAAAATATACAGCCGCTTTGAGGAGAACGGTCTGAAAATCGTTGCCGCCAAAATGAAGCAGCTTACCCTCAAAGAGGCGCAAGAATTTTATGCGGTTCACAAAGACCGCCCCTTCTACGCCGGATTGGTTGAATTTATGACCGGCGGTCCGGTTATGATTCAAGTACTGGAAGGCGAAAACGCCGTTCTGAAAAACCGCGAACTGATGGGGGCGACTAATCCCGCCGAAGCCGCCGAAGGCACAATACGTGCGGACTTTGCCACATCAGTCAGCATTAACGCCGTACACGGTTCCGACAGCGTGGAAAATGCCGCTTTGGAAATTGCCTACTTTTTCAGCCAAACCGAAATCTGCCCCCGTTGATACAATACACCGCACAACTCCTCTTCAGACGGCATAAAATATATCCATGCCGTCTGAAAACTCAGTTGCAAAAGGCTTTAAATCAAACTTGCCTGCCCTGCAATTTTTTATTTGAAGCCTTAATTTAAGAAAAACACAAACACATGAAAACCAATCTGCTCAACTACGACCTTCAAGGGCTGACCCGACATTTTGCCGATATGGGCGAAAAACCTTTCCGTGCCAAACAGGTTATGCGTTGGATGCACCAATCCGGTGCGCAAAATTTTGACGAAATGACCGATTTGGCAAAATCCCTGCGCCATAAACTGAACGAACAGGCAAGCATCGAAATTCCCAAGCTGATGATGTCTCAAGAATCTTCAGACGGCACTCGAAAATGGCTTTTGGATGTCGGGACGGGCAACGGCGTGGAAACCGTCTTCATCCCCGAATCGGATCGCGGCACGCTCTGCATTTCCTCGCAAGTCGGCTGCGCTTTGGAATGTACATTTTGCTCGACCGGCCGGCAGGGCTTCAACCGCAATTTGACCGCTGCCGAAATTATCGGGCAATTGTGGTGGGCAAACAAAGCAATGGGCGTTACACCGAAAAACGAACGCGTAATTTCCAATGTAGTGATGATGGGTATGGGCGAACCGATGGCGAACTTCGACAATGTCGTTACCGCCTTGAGCATCATGCTGGACGACCACGGATACGGTTTGAGCCGCCGCCGCGTAACGGTTTCTACTTCGGGTATGGTTCCCCAAATGGACAGGTTGCGCGATGTCATGCCGGTGGCTTTGGCGGTTTCCCTCCATGCTTCCAATGACGAAGTCCGCAACCAAATCGTACCGCTGAACAAAAAATATCCCTTGAAAGAACTGATGGCGGCCTGCCAACGCTATCTGGTCAAAGCACCCAGGGATTTCATCACTTTCGAATACGTCATGTTGGACGGAATAAACGATAAGGCGCAACATGCGCGCGAACTGATCGAACTGGTCAAAGATGTTCCCTGCAAGTTCAATCTGATTCCGTTCAATCCCTTCCCAAACTCCGGATACGAACGCTCCAGCAATGAGAACATCCGTGTGTTCCGCGATATTTTGCAGCAGGCAGGATTTGTCGTTACCGTACGAAAAACGCGCGGCGACGACATCGATGCCGCCTGCGGACAGCTGGCAGGTCAGGTTCGGGATAAAACACGCCGCCAACAAAAATGGCAGCAGATTTTAATCGGACAACAGGGGTAATTATGCCTTTTAAGCTATCCAAACGAATCTCTTTATTGCTTGTCCTTGCCTTGGGCGCGTGCAGCACTTCCTACCGCCCCTCGCGGGCAGAAAAAGCCAATCAGGTTTCCAATATCAAAACCCAGTTGGCAATGGAATATATGCGCGGTCAGGACTACCGTCAGGCGACGGCAAGTATTGAAGATGCCTTGAAATCTGACCCTAAAAACGAGCTTGCTTGGCTGGTTCGTGCCGAAATCTATCAATACCTGAAAGTTAACGACAAGGCGCAGGAAAGTTTCCGGCAAGCCCTCTCCATCAAACCCGACAGCGCCGAAATCAACAACAACTACGGCTGGTTCCTGTGCGGCAGGCTCAACCGCCCTGCCGAATCTATGGCATATTTCGACAAAGCCTTGGCCGACCCCACCTACCCGACCCCTTATATTGCCAACCTGAATAAAGGCATATGCAGTGCCAAACAGGGGCAATTCGGATTGGCGGAAGCCTATTTGGAACGCTCGCTCGCCTCGCAGCCGCAGTTCCCCCCCGCATTTAAAGAACTGGCGCGCACCAAAATGCTGGCCGGGCAGTTGGGCGATGCCGATTACTACTTTAAAAAATACCAAAGCAGGGTAGAAGTCCTTCAGGCCGATGATTTGCTGCTTGGCTGGAAAATTGCCAAAGCCCTCGGCAACGCGCAGGCGGCATACGAATATGAAGCACAATTGCAGGCAAATTTCCCCTACTCGGAAGAATTGCAAACCGTCCTCACCGGTCAATAAACAGATTCAAACCATATGAACACACTCCAACGCCGCAAGACGCATCAAGTCCGCATCGATCATATTACCGTCGGTTCAGAAGCACCCGTCGTTATCCAATCTATGACCAACACCGACACTGCCGATGCAAAAGCCACCGCATTGCAGATTAAGGAATTGAGTGATGCCGGCTCAGAAATGGTGCGGATTACCGTCAACAGCCCCGAAGCCGCGTCCAAAGTTGCCGAAATCCGCCGCCGCTTGGACGATATGGGCTATACCACACCACTGATTGGCGATTTCCATTTCAACGGCGAACGCCTGTTGGCGGAATTTCCCGAGTGTGCAAAAGCCCTGTCCAAATACCGCATCAATCCCGGCAATGTCGGCAAAGGTGCAAAAGGCGATGAAAAATTTGCCTTTATGATTCGGACTGCTGCCGAAAACGATAAAGCCGTCCGCATCGGCGTAAACTGGGGTTCTTTGGATCAGAGCCTCGCCAAACGCATGATGGATGCCAACCTCGCTTCTTCCGCGCCGAAACCGCCCGAAGAAGTGATGAAGGAAGCACTGATTGTCTCCGCTTTGGAATCTGCCGAGAAAGCCGTTCTATTGGGACTGCCCGAAGACAAAATTATCCTGTCGTGCAAAGTCAGCGCGGTTCAAGACCTGATTCAGGTTTACCGCGAACTGGGCAGCCGTTGCGCCTATCCGCTGCATTTGGGTTTGACCGAAGCCGGTATGGGCAGCAAAGGCATTGTCGCATCAACGGCAGCATTATCCGTCTTGCTTCAAGAAGGAATCGGCGACACCATCCGCATTTCACTCACTCCGGAGCCGGGCAGCCCGCGAACGCAGGAGGTCGTCGTCGGGCAAGAGATTTTACAGACTATGGGTTTGCGCTCGTTTACGCCGATGGTTACTGCCTGTCCCGGCTGCGGTCGCACCACCAGTACCGTTTTTCAAGAACTGGCCCAAGATGTGCAAAACTACCTGCGCCAAAAAATGACCGTATGGCGTACTGCTTATCCCGGCGTGGAATCCTTGAATGTCGCCGTGATGGGCTGTGTCGTCAACGGTCCCGGAGAAAGCAAACTGGCTGACATCGGCATCAGCCTGCCAGGTACGGGAGAAACACCCGTCGCGCCTGTTTATGTAGATGGTGAACGCAAAGTAACGCTGAAAGGCGACAACATTGCAACGGAATTTCTGGCTATTGTTGAAGAGTATGTCAAAACCAACTACGGCGAAAACGGCTCCAAACGCAACCAGAACAAAATCATCCCGATACAGTCCCTATAAGACAAATGCCGTCTGAACTGTTTTCAGACGGCATTTGTCTACTTCACAAGGTTTAAAGCTGCAAAGAAGCGCGGTTTTCCAAAACTTGGTCAATCAAACCATATTCTTTTGCCTCTTCGGCAGACATGAAATTATCACGGTCGGTGTCGCGCTCCAAATCTGCCAAATCGCGGCCGCAGTGTTTCGCCATCAGGCGGTTGAGTTTTTCTTTGATTTTCAACAGTTCGCGTGCGTGAATTTCAATGTCGGATGCCTGACCGCCCAAGCCTCCGCTGATTAAAGGCTGGTGAATCATAATCCGGCTGTTGGGCAATGCGAAACGTTTGCCTTTTTCGCCTGCCGACAATAAGAACGCCCCCATACTTGCCGCCTGCCCCAAGCACAAAGTCGATACATCGGGCTTGATGAAATTCATCGTGTCATAAATCGACATACCGGCCGTTACCGAACCGCCGGGAGAGTTGATGTAGAAGAAAATATCCTTATCCGGATTTTCACTTTCCAAAAACAATAGCTGGGCGACCACCAAATTTGCTGACTCATCGGTTACCGGACCGACTAAAAATACGATGCGTTCTTTTAAAAGGCGCGAGTAAATATCAAATGCACGCTCACCACGACCGCTTTGTTCGATAACGGTAGGAACGAGGTAATTATTGAAATCGAAGGACATTCTTGTCTCCTGTCAATGTTACGAAAGCACCAAAGGGACGCTTTGGTGCTTTCAAGTTGCCTGTTTCAGACAAACCTTTGAAGATGATTAGGCTTGTGCACCCATCACTTCGTCAAAAGACAAAGCTTTTTCGCTTACTTTGGCTTTGCCCAAAACGAAATCAACAACGTTGCTTTCTACTGCCAAAGAAGTCGGGCCTTGCAAACGGGAAGGCTCTGCGTAGTACCAGTCAATCACTTCTTGAGGATCTTCGTAGCTTTCTGCGAAGTTGGCAACAACGGCTTTGATTTGCTCTTCAGTCGGTTCCAGTTTGTTTTCATCAACCAGTTTGGCCAAAATCAGACCCAAAGATACGCGGCGTTCGGCTTGTTCTTTGAACATATCCAAAGGCAAATCCAAGTTGGCAGCATCAGCCATGCCTTGGTTAACAAAATTTTGTTTCATTTCGTTTGCCAAGCGTGCTGCTTCTTCATTTACCAAAGCAACAGGTGCTTTCAGCTCTACAGCTTTGAGCAGCGCGTTCATGACAGATTCTTTGGTTTGTTCGTTTACGCGGCGTTCCACTTCGCGACCGACGTTTTTCTTCACTTCTTCGCGCATTTTGGCCACGTCGCCGTCGGCAATACCCAATGCTTTAGCAAAATCGGCATCAACTTCAGGCAAAGTAGCTTCAGATACGTTGTTCAATGTGATGGTGAAGACAGCGGATTTACCGGCAACGTCTTTACCGTGGTAGTCTTCAGGGAAATTGACGGTAACGTCTTTGCTTTCGCCAGCCTTCATACCAACTACGCCGGCTTCAAATTCAGGCAACATTTGACCTGCGCCCAATAAGAAGGCGTAGTTTTTGGATGCGCCGCCTGCGAAAGGTTCGCCGTCGATTTTGCCTTCGAAGTCGATGATGACACGGTCGCCGTTTTGGGCTTCGCGTTCAATATGGTTAAAGCGGGTACGTTGTTTGCGCAGGATTTCTACGGTTTGATCCACTTCAGCATCACCGACGGAAGCGGTTACTTTTTCAACTTCTTGTGCAGACAAATCGCCGATAACGACTTCAGGGAATACTTCGAAAATCGCAGCGATTTTCAGGGATTCTTTATCATCTTGTTCTTCAACGCCTTCGAAACGCGGATAGCCTGCAACTTTCAATTCTTGGGCAACGGCAACATCGTAGAAGCGGCGTTGAACCATTTCATTGATGACATCATTTTGCGCGCTTGCACCGTACATTTGGGCAATCATTTTTAAAGGTGCTTTACCCGGGCGGAAACCGTCGATTTTTGCACGGCGCTGGGTTTGTTTCAGTTTTTTATCGGTTTCTGCGTTAATTTCGGACCAAGGCAGAGACAACACTACTTTGCGTTCCAGATTTTCTAAAGTTTCAACAGTTACGCTCATCATAAGCCCTTAAATTTGTTGTGTTGATAAAATGATAAACCTTCTTCCCTGCATGGGGAAGCAAACAGCGCAACGGTACGGATATTTGAACCGCATTGCCGCAAAGGGGAAATTTTAGCTGGCAAGTATATCACAATGTTCCGCCTGAAACATAATATGCCGTCTGAAACGCCAATTCCGCCGTTCAGACGGCATTTTGCGACACGGGCTACAAATGATCCTTACGCGCCAAAATTTTACGGCTGCCGTTCAAATCGGCCGGCGAAACCACACCCGCATTTTCCAGTGCCTCCATCAGGTTTGCCGCGCGGTTATAGCCGATACGCAACTGCCGCTGCAAAGACGAAATGGAAGTTTTTTTGCTTTCCAAAACATAGGCGACTGCCTGATCGAACAATTCGTCGCTGTCTGCATTGGGGCTGACGATATTTGCCGTTTCCTGTGCCGCTTCGCCTGTAAGCAGCCCTTCTACATAATTTGCCGGTGCCTGCTCCTTGACGAAAGCGACGACGCGGTGGACTTCATCATCGGAAACGAACGCACCTTGCAGGCGGGTCGGTTCGGCACTGCCCGGTTGCAGGAACAGGGAGTCGCCGTATTTCAGCAGTTCGTCCGCGCCTATTTGATCGAGGATGGTTCGGCTGTCGATTTTGCTTTGCACGGTAAACGCCATACGGGTCGGGATGTTGGCTTTAATCAGGCCGGTAACGACATCGACACTGGGACGTTGGGTGGCGACAATCATATGTATGCCGGCGGCGCGCGCTTTTTGGGCGAGGCGGGCGATTTGTTGTTCGACGGCTTTGCGTTCGGTCATCATCAGGTCTGCCAACTCGTCGATAACGACCACAATCATCGGCAGTTTTTCCAGAGGTTCGGGTTCGTCGGGGGTCAGGCTGAACGGATTGAGCAGCGGCTTGCCTGCCGTTTTGGCTTGTTCGACTTTTTGGTTGAAGCCTTCCAAGTTGCGTACACCGGCGTGGGAAAGCAGGCGGTAGCGTTTTTCCATTTCGGCGACGCACCAGTTCAACGCCTGTCCCGCTTCGCGCATATCGGTTACAACCGGACAGAGCAGGTGCGGAATGCCGTCGTAAATGCTCAACTCAAGCATTTTCGGGTCGATCATGATAAAGCGGACTTCGTCGGGCGTAGCTTTGAAAAGCATAGACATAATCATGCCGTTCACGCCGACGGACTTGCCCGAACCGGTCATACCGGCAACCAAAAGGTGCGGCATTTTCGCCAAGTCGCCAACGACGGGCGTACCGGCGATGTCTTTGCCCAGCGCGACGGTCAGCTTGGATTTGGCTTCGGCAAACACGGGCGAGGACAAGATTTCGCTCAACATCACGTCTTGGCGTTTGTCGTTGGGCAACTCGATGCCCATCGTGTTTTTCCCGGCGATGGTTTCGACGATACGCACGGATTGCAGCGACATCGAGCGCGCCAAATCTTTCGACAAGGCGACAATTTGACTGCCTTTGACACCTTGCGCGGGTTCGATTTCGTAGCGCGTGATGACGGGGCCGGATGTAGCGGATACGACTTGTACGCCGATGCCGAATTCTGCCAGTTTGGATTCGATCAGTTCGGCTGTATTTTCCAATTCGGCGGGATTGATGCTGACCGGCTCGCTGTCGGGAATCCGCAGCAGGTTCAATGCAGGCTTGTGGTATTCGCCGTTCTGCTGTACTTCATTGTCTTCAAACAGCGAAGGTTGGATTTTAGGTGGCGGCGCAACGGAAACGGAAACAGATTTTCGGTTGCTGCTGCTGCCTTCGAGGGGAATAACAGGTTTGGCCGTAATATTCTTGGCTTCTTTCACCATGCGCCGTGTGTTTTGGATATCGACACCGTCTGTTTTGGTATTCGACCGGCGTTTTCCCAAAGCCATGACCTTGCCGGATAAGGCACTCAGACGGTTTTGAACCGCCCTGCCCGTACTGTTCAAAAATTCCAGCCATGAAATCTGCACCAGCAGGGACAACGACAACAGCAGAACAACCAGGATAATCAGCAGGCTGCCCGATTTCCCCAGCAGCCACGCAAACACTGCGCCGACGCGTATGCCGACCATACCGCCGGCTCCGACAGGCAGGGAGTCGGCATATTTTCCGCCCAGCACAAAATACTCCAAGACGGGGCTGAAGACCGTCAGAACAAACAGCGCGGCGGCAGCGATTTTGTGGTTGTATGCCTCGTTTTCCGTCTGTTTTGCGTGCAGACGGAATTTTTTATACAGCACGACGCAGGCAGCCGCTACCCACCACCAGAACGACCAGCCGAAAAGGTAATAACCGACATCGGCAATATATGCCCCGAACAAACCTCCCCAATTGGCGGTATCTCCGGCAAGCGGCGAACTGCGCGACCAAGACGGATCGCCCATATCGAAACTGATCAGGGAAATCGCCAAATACAGGGTTGCCGCCAAACCCATCAACCACAGCGCGTCGCCAATAAGGTTGACGACATGTTCGGGACGCGCCTTTTTGGTTTCGGTTTTCTGCAACTCTTTGACCGCCTTGAGCCGCTCGGAAACTTTATTGCCCCGTGCGCCGTTGTCGGCTTTCTTGTTGCGTGCGGACGTTAGGGACGGGCTTCCCGCCCTGCCTTTTGCTGTTTTTTTATGGGATTTTTCTGTCATGCCGTATTACCGGAAAATGCCGTCTGAAATAAGGAAGCCGGACGGCTTGCGGATTGAATATGGAAAGTGTCGGATTATACTCCATTTCTCCTGCTTTCATCCTGCAACAGACAGACATTGCCTTTCAGACGGCATATCTGTTGCCCGCCATATGTATTTTTACGCAGACCCTCGGCAAACCAGTATAATCCGTGCCGTTTGAACCGATTGAAAGAAGATGGTATGAACCAACTGAAACTTGCCGTTTCCGGCGCACAGATTTTATTTGTGGCATTCGGCGCAATGGTGCTGGTTCCCCTGCTGACCGGTCTGAATCCGGCTCTTGCACTTTTGGGCGCAGGCTTGGGAACGCTGCTGTTCCAAATTACAACCAAACGTAAAGTGCCGATTTTTCTCGGTTCTTCGTTTGCCTTTATCGCACCGATCATCTACTCCGTCGGCGAATGGGGGCTGCCTTCCACTATGTTCGGACTGTTTGCCGCCGGCTTTATGTATTTTGTGTTTGCTGCGCTGATCCGTTGGCGCGGACTGGCGGCGGTACACAAACTGCTGCCGCCGGTCGTCATCGGTCCCGTCATCATGGTCATCGGTCTGTCTGTTGCCGTGGCGGCAAGCAGCATGGCAATGGGTCAGGCGGACGGCAAACAGGTCATCGACTATACCGATTCGCTGATTCTTTCCGGCTTTACCTTTGCCGTTACCGCCATCGTATCGGTTTTCGGCAGCAGGATGATGAAGCTGATTCCCATCTTGATCGGTGTCGCTTCGGGTTATGTTTTGGCACTGCTGATGGGACTGGTGGACACGGCAAGCATTGCACACGCGCCCTGGTTCGCCATTCCCCATTTTGAAACGCCTCAGGTCAACTGGCAGGCGGCACTGTTTATGCTGCCCGTTGCCGTCGCCCCCGCCATCGAACACATCGGCGGCATCATGGCAATCGGCAATGTAACGGGGAAAGACTATACGAAAGACCCGGGCTTGGACAAAACCCTTGCGGGCGACGGCTTGGGCGTGTGCCTTGCGGGTCTGATCGGCGGCCCGCCGGTTACAACCTACGGCGAAGTAACGGGTGCGGTGATGATTACCAAAAACAGCAACCCCGTCATCATGACTTGGGCGGCGGTTTTTGCCGTCTGTATGGCGTTTTTCGGCAAATTCAATGCGTTTTTGGCTTCCATTCCGATGCCCGTGATGGGCGGCATTATGCTGCTGCTGTTCGGTACGATTGCTTCTTTGGGCGTGAAAACGCTGATTGATGCCAAAGTCGATTTGATGCTGCCGAAAAACCTAGTCATTGTCAGCTCGGTACTGACCACGGGCATCGGCGGCATGACGCTCAAATTGGGCAGTTTCAGCTTTGCGGGGGTAGGTTTGTGCGCCGTACTCGCCATTGTGTTGAACAGCCTGCTGCCCGATTCAAAAGAATCCTGACCGCTGATATGGAAATGCCGTCTGAACATCTTTCAGACGGCATTTTCCGTTTTATTTGAGATTTTGAATCAAAGAGCGCACAGTCCCGCCGTAATAAGAAGAAGACGTACAATACACTGTTTCCAAAGCACATTCTCCCTCTACGCCATATTTTTTGATACATTGGTTGAGTGCGACCTGATGAACGCTCGTAAAACGCGGAGAAGTAATCACGACGGCGTTGTCGGCACGCAGCGCACCTTCGGCTTTCGGATATGCCAACGCAACACAGGTATTGCTCAAGGATACGACAGAGCGGCATCCAGTCGGCTCGTCTTCGGCAATGCCCGCAAGCGTGTCTTGACCTTTGCAAAAGGCCTCCAACTCGGCAAACGCTTCGCTTTTCGTCGAATCTTCTTTTGTGGTTTTAACCTGCAAAACATCGTTTGCATCCTGCGGATTCTGCCAAACGGCGAGATAGCCGTAAGTATCGGCAGCCCGTGCCGCCGCAGTCATCAGGCATAGTGCCGATACTGCCAGTATCTTTTTCATCATGATAAATTCCCGACGGTTCGTCCAAATTCTGTCGCATTATAAACAAAAAACAGGATAAGTCCCGCCTTATCGGCTTATCCCTCCCTGCAGATTTCACTGCCGAGTTGTAGCAAACCGGTTTCGGCAGCGCAAATCCGCATACCGCCGCCTTAGCGTCAAGCCGTTGTTTTCAAACGGCGTTACGGCCAATCTTTGCGGCGGGCGAAAAACCTTGTCCTATAATTTATCCCGCTTCAAAATCAGCATACGGTCGGAAAGGCAAAAAATATCTTTCAATTTGTTGAAACCTGCAAACTCCCCGAAAATAGGGAAACGCCGCCCCGGTTTGAACGGCGCGCCGCATATTCCGATGCCCTTCCCCCGATACCTTCCGGCAAGCCCAGAAATGCCCGGCAACAATATCCATCCGGCAAAAATCTGAAACAACACACCCGGCGGCAGGCAGAGTCAAACCGCCCCGCAAAGCATCCTCCATCAGAAAAACAAACCGCCTCCGAGGGCTTCATCCTAAAGGGCGTATTGTTTGATAAGCGTTTGCGTTATAATCCGAACATCAATTCTCCACGTCCGTGAGACACTTCAACTATGAAAATCCCGCCAAACACCCCGCAACGCTCCCTGCGTCAAAACAGTATTTACCTGCTACCTAACTCCTTTACCATCGCCGCGCTGTTTTCCGCGTTTTACGCAATCACCCAATCCATGCACGGACGTTACGAAACCGCCGCCATCGCGGTATTCATCTCCATGCTGCTGGACGGTATGGACGGGCGCGTGGCGCGGCTGACCAACAGCCAAAGCGCGTTCGGGGAGCAGCTCGACAGCCTTGCCGACATGGTCAGCTTCGGCGTTGCCCCCGCGCTGATTGCCTACAAATGGCAGCTTTGGCAGTTCGGCAAAATCGGTTATTCCGTCGCCTTCATCTACTGCGCCTGCGCCGCCCTGCGCCTCGCGCTGTTCAACACGCTTATCGGCAAGGTGGACAAACGCTGGTTTATCGGCGTGCCCAGTCCGACTGCTGCCGCGCTGATTGTCGGGCTGATTTGGGTCAACCACAGCGTCGAAAAATTCCCCGCCGTCCACTGGTGGGCATTGGGTATCACACTGTTTGCCGGCCTGTCGATGATTGTCCAAATCCCTTTTTGGAGTTTTAAAGAAATCAACATCCGCAGACAAGTCCCCTTTGTCGGAATGCTGCTTGCCGTCTTACTGCTGCTTCTGGTTACTTGGGAACCGTCGCTCGTCCTCTTCCTGTTCTTTCTCGGATACAGCCTGTCCGGCTACATTATGGCGGCACGCCGATTTTGGAAAAAATACAGAAAGGCGGATTAAATGTGGCATTGGGACATTATCTTAATCCTGCTTGCCGTAGGCAGTGCGGCAGGTTTTATTGCCGGCCTGTTCGGCGTAGGCGGCGGCACGCTGATTGTCCCTGTCGTTTTATGGGTGCTTGATTTGCAGGGTTTGGCACAACATCCTTACGCGCAACACCTCGCCGTCGGCACATCCTTCGCCGTCATGGTCTTCACCGCCTTTTCCAGTATGTTGGGGCAGCATAAAAAACAGGCGGTCGACTGGAAAACCGTATTTGCGATGATGCCGGGTATGATATTCGGCGTATTCACGGGCGCACTCTCCGCAAAATATATTCCCGCGTTCGGGCTTCAAATTTTCTTCATCCTGTTTTTAACTGCCGTCGCATTCAAAACACTGCATACCGGCCCTCAGACGGCATCCCGCCCGTTGCCCAAGCTGCCCGGACTGACTGCGGTTTCCACACTGTTCGGCGCAATGTCGAGCTGGGTCGGCATAGGCGGCGGTTCACTTTCCGTCCCCTTCTTAATCCACTGCGGCTTCCCCGCCCATAAAGCCATCGGCACATCATCCGGCCTTGCCTGGCCGATTGCACTCTCCGGCGCAATATCGTATCTGGTCAACGGCCTGAATATTGCAGGATTACCCGAAGGGTCGCTGGGCTTCCTTTACCTGCCCGCCGTTGCCGTCCTCAGCGCGGCAACCATTGCCTTTGCCCCGCTCGGTGTCAAAACCGCCCACAAACTTTCTTCTGCCAAACTCAAAAAATCCTTCGGTATTATGTTGCTTTTGATTGCCGGAAAAATGCTGTACAACCTGCTTTAAAAACCTTCTTACCGTTTGCACAAGCAATTAATCAGGACAAAGCTGCCCTGCCTCCTGTTCCGACAAGAGGACAGACAACCTGACCGTACGCCCGACTTTTCCCCTTAACTTCTTCTACCCACAGATTCCATTGCCTTTTTCCAAACTGCCGATTACCCCGCCTTAACGCCCGAAGGCATCGGCACATCGTCTGCCGTACCGAATCCACGCGATGCGGCTGTCTCCCAAACGGTATTTCCGCCATAATGACCAGCATACAAGCCGCAACCTTTACAATCATATAAGTTATTAAATTTTTAGGATGTATTTTGACAATCCGTTGATTTCAACTGTTTGCAAGGGAAAAAACCATGGTTTTTCGGTCAGTCAGGAAGTTATCCTATTGAATATTCCGGAACGAAGTATGCTTATCAGCAGCATATTGAAACACAGCCAAACTTTATGCCCGATACCATTTTCAAAATAAATAAGCCCCGATTTTCCTACTTTTCTCAAAATCAGAAAGGTTTTTGTCAATTGAATATTTTTTAGCGCATTTTATACATCAAATTTCGTTAACAAACTATTTCTGCAAAGACTTCAGGCAAATAAAAAACAATCCTCCCGATTTTTGCAGAATATACGGAAAACAAAACGAAACAAATGCCGTCTGAAACCATATTCCGATAATCGGCATGGTTTCAGACGGCATTCTGATAATTTCAATTACTCGGCTGCAGCAACGACGGCAACGGTAATTTTAGCAACGGCATCAGTGTGCAAAGCCACTTCCACTTCGTACTCGCCAACGGCTTTCAGAGGACCGTTCGGCAGACGTACATTTGCTTTCACGGCTTCGATGCCGGCAGCAACGATTGCAGCAGCAATGTCGGCATTGGTAACGGAACCAAACAGACGACCGTCCACACCTGCTTTTTGGGCAACTGTAATGGTTTGGCCATCCAATTTTTCCTGACGGGCTTGGGCATCTGCCAAAATTTCAGCCTGTTTGGCTTCCAATTCGGCGCGGCGTGCTTCAAATTCTTTCATGTTTGCTTCAGTAGCACGTTTTGCCTTACCTGCGGGAATCAAAAAGTTGCGGGCGTAGCCGTTTTTAACGGTTACGATGTCGCCCAAGTTGCCCAGACTGCCGATTTTTTCTAACAGAATAATTTGCATGATTCAATCTCCAAAATTATTTGTGTTGGTCGGTGTAAGGCAGCAGAGCCAGGAAGCGCGCACGTTTTACGGCAACAGCCAATTGGCGTTGGTAGAATGCCTTCGTTCCTGTAATGCGGGCAGGAATGATTTTACCGTTTTCAGAGATAAAGTCTTTCAGCAAATCAACTTGTTTGTAATCGACTTCTTGGATTTTTTCAGCCGTGAAACGGCAGAATTTTCTACGTTTGAATGATTGACGAGCCATTGTCGTTTAACCTTTATATTCTTTAATATTTTGTATTCTGAGCATCGGCATCAGGGAACGTCTGCTTTTTTGAGCTAAAAAACCTTCGACGTGAACATAAACACCTTGCCGATACTGCCACTCTTCCGCCTGCCTGCCTAAAATCCGTGCCGGAATTTCCAATTGGACAAGACATTGCTGTCCATTTTCTTTCTGCCATGATTCATGCTTTAAAATAATATCTAAGACAGAGATTCCGGCAGGCGTATATCGAATAGGGAAAACCTTTTCAATCAACGCGGCAAGCGAAACAAGATTATTGAATCCCAATTATTGGGCAGCCGCTTCTTCAGCCGCACCGCTCAACAGGTTCTTAGCCTTTTCACCACCCAACATAGGGGATGCTTCGGTAACGGCGTGTTTGGTTTTGATGGTCAGATGACGCAATACCGCATCATTGAAACGGAACGCGGTTTCCAACTCCTCAACAACTTCGGGAGTGGTTTCAATGTTCATCAAAACATAATGTGCTTTATGGATTTTGTTAATCGGGTAAGCCAGTTGGCGGCGACCCCAATCTTCCAGACGGTGAATCTTACCGTTTGCCTCGGCAATCATGGTTTTGTAACGCTCAACCATAGCGGGCACTTGCTCGCTTTGATCAGGATGAACGATAAACACGATCTCGTAATGACGCATGTTATCTCCTTATGGATGGTAAAAACAGCCTTCTGCCATGCGAAAGCAGAAGGCAAGGTTTAAAGAAGCGGCATTATATTGGGGTTTGCCGACGGAATCAAGGATTTGGTACGAAAAACTTGCATTCCGCCGAAAATTTCGGTTTCAGACGGCATTCAAATGTTTTGGCTGCCCAGCCAGCGTTCCGCGTCCAAAGCCGCCTGACAGCCGGAAGCCGCGCTGGTAATTGCCTGACGGTAGGTATGGTCTTTTACATCGCCCGCCGCCCATACGCCTTCGATATTGGTTGCACCGACATTGTCCGCCGTGCCGCCTTTGGTTTTCAGGTAACCCGCTTCGTCCATTTCCAACTGCCCTTTGAAAATATCGGTATTTGGCTTGTGTCCGATGGCGATAAAGATGCCGCTGACGGCAATTTGTTGCTCAGAACCATCGTTGTTTTTTAATAATGCGCCGGTTACGCCCCGATCGTCGCCCAGTACTTCTTGCAGATTGCTCTCCAGCTTGAGGATGATTTTGCCCTCTTCTACGCGTTTCATCAGTTTGTCGATCATGATTTTTTCGGCGCGAAATTCGCTGCGGCGGTGAATCAGCGTAACGGTTTTGGCGATATTGGCAAGGTAGAGTGCTTCCTCAACTGCCGTATTGCCGCCGCCGACTACGGCAACATCTTGGTTTTTGTAGAAGAAACCGTCGCAGGTGGCACAAGCGGAAACGCCTTTCCCCGCAAACGCTTCCTCACTCGGCAAGCCGAGGTATTTGGCGGACGCGCCTGTTGCGACAATCAGGGCATCGCAAGTGTACTCGCCCATATCGCCTTTGAGTGTAAAGGGGCGTTTTTGCAAATCGACGGCGTTGATTTGGTCAAAAATGATTTCCGTTCCGAAACGTTCGGCGTGGGCGAGAAACCTTGCCATTAATTCCGGCCCTTGCACGCCGTCGGCATCGGCAGGCCAGTTGTCCACTTCGGTCGTTGTCATCAGTTGCCCGCCCTGTGCGATACCTGTAATAATGACGGGGTTTAAATTGGCGCGCGCGGCATAGACGGCGGCGGTGTATCCGGCGGGGCCGGAACCCAAAATAATCAGTTTGCGGTGTTGGGACATCGTTTTTCCTTTGCTGTGTCAAGTTTTCGGATTCTACTCGAATTATCGGCGCGTTTGAGAAATTTCGACCATACGGGCGTTCAGACGGCATCCCGCAACCTTGACTGCCGTCTGAACATCAAAGCAGGAATCAAACTTATGCAACAAAAAATCCGTTTCCAAATCGAAGGCATGACCTGTCAGGCCTGCGCTTCGCGTATTGAAAAAGTGTTGAACAAAAAAGATTTTGTCGAATCGGCGGGAGTGAACTTCGCCAGCGAGGAAGCGCAGGTTACGTTTGACGATAGCAAAACGTCGGTAGCTGACATTGCCAAAATCATTGAGAAAACCGGTTACGGCGCGAAGGAAAAAACGGAAGATACATTGCCGCAACCAGAAGCAGAACACCATATCGGCTGGAGGCTGTGGCTTTTGCTGGTCATCAATATCCCTTTCCTTATCGGTATGACGGGGATGATGATCGGCAGACACGATTGGATGATTCCGCCGTTGTGGCAGTTCGCATTGGCGAGTGTGGTGCAGCTTTGGCTGGCAATCCCGTTTTACAAAAGCGCGTGGGCGAGTATTAAAGGTGGATTGGCGAATATGGACGTGCTCGTTACCATCGGCACGGTGTCGATTTATCTGTATTCCGTTTATATGTTGTTTTTCAGCCCGCACGCGGCACACGGCATGGCGCACGTGTATTTTGAAGTAGGCGTAATGGTGATCGGTTTTGTGTCGCTGGGCAAATTTTTGGAACACCGCACCAAAAAATCCAGCCTGAACAGCTTGGGCTTGCTGCTCAAACTCACGCCAACCCAAGTCAACGTGCAACGCGATGGCGAATGGAAACAACTGCCCATTGACCAAGTGCAAATCGGCGACCTAATCCGCGCCAACCACGGCGAACGCATTGCCGCCGACGGCATCATCGAAAGCGGCAGCGGCTGGGCAGACGAGAGCCACCTTACCGGCGAATCCAATCCCGAAGAGAAAAAGGCAGGCGGCAAAGTGTTGGCGGGCGCGCTGATGACCGAAGGCAGCGTGGTGTACCGCGCCACGCAGCTCGGCAGCCAAACCCTGCTCGGCGACATGATGAACGCGCTCTCTGAAGCACAAGGCAGCAAAGCGCCGATTGCACGCGTAGCAGATAAGGCGGCGGCGGTGTTTGTGCCGACTGTCGTGGGCATTGCGTTGTTGACTTTTATTGTTACTTGGCTGATTAAGGGCGATTGGACGGTTGCGCTGATGCACGCCGTCGCCGTTTTGGTGATTGCCTGTCCGTGCGCACTCGGTTTGGCAACCCCTGCCGCGATTATGGTCGGCATGGGCAAAGCGGTGAAACACGGCATTTGGTTTAAAGATGCGGCAGCAATGGAAGAAGCCGCCCACGTCGATGCCGTCGTGTTGGACAAAACCGGTACGCTGACCGAAGGCAGCCCGCAGGTTGCCGCCGTTTATTGCGTTCCCGACAGCGGCTTTGACGAAGACGCTTTGTACCGCATCGCCGCCGCCGTCGAACAAAACGCCGCCCACCCGCTCGCCCGCGCCATCGTTTCCGCCGCCCAAGCGCGCGGTTTGGACATTCCTACCGCACAAAACGCACAAACCGTTGTCGGCGCAGGCATTGCCGCCGAAGTGGAAAGCGTGGGGTTGGTGAAAGCAGGCAAAGCCGAATTTGCCGAACTGACCTTGCCGAAGTTTTCAGACGGCGTTTGGGAAATCGCCAGTGTGGTTGCCGTATCTGTAAACGGCAAACCTATCGGCGCATTCGCACTCGCCGACGCGTTGAAAGCCGATACTGCCGAAGCCATAGGCCGTCTGAAAAAACACAATATCGACGTTTACATCATGAGCGGCGACAACCAAGGCACGGTCGGATATGTCGCCAAACAACTGGGCATCGCCCACGCTTTCGGCAATATGAGTCCGCGCGACAAGGCTGCCGAAGTGCAGAAACTCAAAGCTGCCGGCAAAACCGTGGCAATGGTCGGCGACGGTATCAACGACGCGCCCGCGCTTGCCGCCGCCAACGTCAGCTTCGCCATGAAAGGCGGCGCAGACGTTGCCGAACACACCGCATCCGCCACGCTGATGCAGCATTCGGTCAACCAGCTCGCCGATGCGCTATCGGTATCGCGGGCGACGTTGAGAAACATCAAGCAAAACCTGTTTTTCGCCTTCTTCTACAATATTTTGGGCATTCCACTCGCCGCACTCGGCTTTTTAAATCCCGTCATCGCAGGTGCGGCAATGGCGGCAAGCTCGGTTTCGGTATTGGGCAATGCCCTGCGCCTGAAACGGGTAAAAATCGATTGACCGCATATAACCGCCCGACAGCTTTTCCGAACGGATAGGGCTGCCGCTGCCGATATGCCGTCTGAAGCCGTTTTTCAAATGATTGATATGAATACAGAAAACCGTTCTCCGGAACAATTCGACATCCCGCTCTTCCTCAAAAACCTGCCCAAGCTGCCGGGCGTGTACCGTTTTTTTGACGAAGGCGGCAAAGTCTTATACGTCGGCAAAGCGGTCAACCTCAAGCGGCGCGTGTCCGGCTATTTCCAAAAAAACGACCATTCACCGCGCATCGCATTGATGGTGAAACAGGTTCACCACATCGAAACCACCATCACCCGCTCCGAAGCCGAAGCCCTGATTCTCGAAAACAACTTCATCAAAGCCTTGTCGCCGAAATACAATATCCTTTTTCGCGACGACAAAAGCTATCCTTATCTGATGCTCAGCGGCCATCAATATCCGCAAATGGCGTATTACCGCGGCACGCTGAAAAAGCCCAACCAATACTTCGGTCCGTATCCGAACAGCAACGCCGTGCGCGACAGCATTCAAGTGTTGCAAAAAGTCTTTATGCTGCGTACCTGCGAAGACAGCGTGTTCGAACACCGAGACCGCCCTTGCCTGCTGTACCAAATCAAACGCTGCACCGCGCCTTGTGTCGGACACATCAGCGAAGAAGACTACCGCGACAGCGTGCGCCAAGCCGCCACTTTCCTCAACGGCAAAACCGACGAACTGACCCGCACCTTACAACACAAGATGCAGACCGCCGCCGCGAATCTGCAATTTGAAGAAGCCGCCCACTACCGCGACCAAATCCAAGCACTCGGCATCATGCAGAGCAACCAGTTCATCGACAGCAAAAACCCGAACAACCCCAACGATATCGACCTGCTCGCGCTCGCCGTTTCAGACGGCCTCGTCTGTGTACACTGGGTCAGCATACGCGGCGGGCGGCACGTCGGCGACAAAAGCTTTTTCCCCGACACCAAAAACGACCCCGAGCCAAACGGGCAAGACTACGCCGAAGCCTTCGTCGCCCAACACTATCTGGGCAAAAGCAAACCCGACATCATCATCAGCAACTTTCCCGTCCCCGACGCATTGAAAGAAGCCTTGGAAAGCGAACACGGCAAACAAATGCAGTTCGTTACCAAAACCATAGGCGAACGCAAAGTCTGGCTGAAAATGGCGGAACAAAACGCACAAATGGCGATTGCCCAACGCCGCCTGCAACAAAGCAGCCAGCAACACCGAATTGACGAACTCGCCAAAATCCTCGGTATGGATTCAGACGGCCTCAACCGCCTCGAATGCTTCGACATCAGCCACACCCAAGGCGAGGCCACTATTGCGTCCTGCGTTGTGTACGATGAGCAAAACATCCAGCCTTCGCAATACCGCCGCTACAACATCACCACCGCCAAACCCGGCGACGACTACGCCGCAATGCGCGAAGTGTTGACGCGCCGTTACGGCAAAATGCAGGAAGCCGAAGCCAACGGAGAAAGCGTCAAATGGCCCGATGCCGTATTGATTGACGGCGGCAAAGGGCAAATCGGCGTCGCCGTATCGGTATGGGAGGAACTCGGGCTGCACATTCCTTTGGTCGGCATCGCCAAAGGCCCGGAGCGCAAAGCCGGTATGGAAGAACTCATCCTTCCGTTTACCGGCGAAACCTTCCGCCTGCCCCCGCACAGCCCCGCCCTGCACCTTCTGCAAACCGTGCGCGACGAATCACACCGCTTCGCTATCACCGGCCACCGCAAAAAACGCGACAAAGCCCGCGTTACCTCATCACTCAGCGACATCCCCGGCGTAGGCAGCAAACGTCGCCAAGCCCTGCTCACCCGATTCGGCGGCCTGCGCGGCGTGATTGCCGCCAGCCGCGAGGACTTGGAAAAAGTGGAAGGCATCAGCAAGGCATTGGCGGAAACCATTTATAATCATCTGCATTAGTATGCCGCCAAAACAAAAACCGTCTGTAAAAATATGATACAGCAGGCCGGCGTGCCGATATAAACCTAACTTCATAACAAATAACGATGATTCGACAAAACGGAAAACGATCTGATATGAACAATCCCGACTTAACCTATCGACAGGCCTTGGAACGCCTGTCTCAAAAACAATATAACTTTGCCGAAGTCCGCCGACTGCTGACAGAAGCGGCCTCGGCAGGCCATCCCGCCGCCGCATTCGAGTTGGCAAAACACCTGATGGACGCGGACAACCCGCACCAAGACCGCGAACAAGGTATGGAAATGCTCCGCATCGCCGCCGAACAGGGGCATCCCTATGCACGTTACAATTTGGCATATATCCAAGAATTGGAAGGCGCGCCCCCTGAAACCCTGATACCGCTTTACAGGCCTCTGGCAGAAGCAGGCCTGCCCGAAGCGCAAGTCCGCCTGATATACCTGCTGTATGCGTCCCGGCATTTTGAAGAAGCCCTGAAATGGGCAAAAACAAGCGCAAAAAACAACAATCCCCACGGGCAATACCTGCTCGCCCAATACTGCCGGTACGGCACACCGCCGGATTTTGAAACGGCGCACCTGCTCTACCGAAAAGCGGCGGCACAAGGCTTGCCGGAAGCACATTGGCAACTCGGGCTGCAATATCGTTTCGGACAAGGGACGCAAACCGACACGACCCAAGCCATCAATCATTTGCGCGCCGCCGCACAACAAGGATACATTCCCGCCTACACCCCGCTTGCCGAACTCATCCTGCCTACGGCTCCCGATGAAGCCGTTTACCGGTTCCAACAGGCGGCACAGGAAAATGACCCCGATGCCCATGCCGCGCTGGCCGACATCTACCTGCAAGGCAAATATCAGGAAAGAAACCACAAACTTGCCCTGCATCATGCCGAAGCAGCCGCAGCCGAACGCCATCCCGAAGGTTTGCGGATACTGGGCGACATCTGCCGCTACGGTTTGGGCACAGCCCCCGATACGGAAAAAGCCCGACATTATTACCGGCAGGCAACCGAAGCCGGCAGCCTTTCCGCCTATCAGAAACTCATATCCGACAGCGCGTTAAACCATCCCGAGCAATATGGCGGCATTAAAGATTCCGCCATCAGGCGGCAAAGGGCAGAACAGCTTTATCAAAAAGCCCAAGCCCTGCATTACGGATTACAATGCGCGCCCGAATACGCAGCCGCGCTCAAACTCTACACAGAAGCCGCAGAACTCGGACACAGCAAAGCCCAAACCAATCTGGGCAGTATGTATTACTTCGGACAGGGCATAGCCGCCGACTACGGCAAAGCCCGCAAATGGTTTGAACAAGCCGCCGCGCAAAAAGACAGTATGGCGTTCTACAACCTCGCCTGCATCCATTACAGCGGACACGGTGTCGAACCGGACAAAGAAAAAGCCTGCCGCTACCTGCAAGAAGCCATAAACAACGGATACGGGCAAAAAAGCTTTCTGCAGGAACTGCTGCAACAGTGGCAAAATGCCGTCTGAACACCGTTACACCTACCCTGCCGAAACGAAACAGGTATAATCGCCCCTTTCCCTTCCCGCCGTCCGAACAGACAGCTCTCACTCAGACGGCATCCTGATTGCACAAGCGCACGGAAGCATTATGACAGACACCGCCGAAAACCAAACACCAAACGACCGTCAAGCCGGACGCCCCCGCAGCATCCGCAGTTTCGTCCTCCGCCAAAGCCATATGACCGCCGCACAGCAACGCGCCATCGATACCTTATGGGACAGCTTCGGCATCGGCTACCAAGCAACACCGGCCGATCTTGATGCCCGTTTCGGAAGCAGCCGACCTAAAATTCTCGAAATAGGCTTCGGTATGGGGACGGCAACCGCAGAAATTGCCCGCCGCCTGCCCGAAACCGACTTCCTCGCCATCGACGTACACGGTCCCGGCGTAGGCAATCTGCTCAAACTCATAGAAGAAAACCATTTGGAAAATATCCGCGTGATGCGGCACGACGCCGTAGAAGTTGTCGAAAATATGCTGCAAGACGGCTCACTCGACGGTATCCACATATTCTTCCCCGACCCGTGGCACAAAAAACGCCACCACAAACGCCGTCTGATACAAGCCCCCTTCATCGCCAAACTGCTGCCCAAACTCAAAACCGGCGGCTATATCCACCTGGCGACAGACTGGGAAGAATATGCACAACAGATGCTTGAAGTCCTCAGCAGCTTCGACAGCCTGCAAAATACGGCGGCAGACTACGCCCCCACCCCGGACTACCGCCCCGAAACCAAATTCGAAGCGCGCGGCAAACGCCTCGGACACGGTGTTTGGGACTTGGTATTCAAACGGATCAGATAACAAACCGCCGGATAAAAAAATGCCGTCTGAAGTACGTTTGCTTACAGACGGCATTTTTTCAAGATAAAGCAGCGAGTGATGTGTGGGGGACTGTTAGTTTTTGCACAAGGAAGAAATAGAGTAAAAAAACGCTGAAATCTTCGGAAGACGTGGATTTCGGCGTTTTTTTGTATCCGGAAAAGTTACGCCAGCTTTTTCACGAAACCGCGCCGGAATGCGCGGTTTTTTGTTGAAAGCTGACGGGATTGGGAATTTTTTAAAACTATTTTAAGAGGTTTTTAAAATGGATTTAATCAATACTCCGGCCATACCACTCAACACGGCCTATGATGGCGATGTCGTCTTGGGCATTGCTCAAATCTATTTCAAACGGTGCGTAACGTGGATTTTCAGACGTTACAAGCAGTTTGCCCGGTATGCGTTGCACACGTTTGACAAAGAGGTCATTGCCTATACGCAAGACATATAGGCCGTCACGCGGCTCGGTTTCGGCGTGGTTGATTAGGATGTTTATAAAAGGCTTTAACTAGAAACTAAACATGGAACTCGTACAATAGTTCCATGTTTGAAAAAATCTTTTAATATCATATCTCTAAAAAACAAAGCATCTGAAGACCATAAGTTAAACATGAAACTTGAATTTAAAGGCGAAGTTTCATGTTTAAGCCTATTTTTTCCGTTTTTTAGTCGATACTGCTGCATATGTTTTTTGCAAATCGTCATTACTTAATTCAGTCAGGCTTTCTACTGAGAAATTTTTTTCGAGGTAACTTTTCAACCAATCTTCAAGCTCAAGTTGTTTTACATTTAATTTGATATAAGCGTATTTCTTTTTTCGCCAGTCGGGATCGTTGTTCTTTGATGTTGCTGTATTACTCAACCTACCCAGCCATTTTCTGAGATAAGTTTCTGCTTTGTCGTAATCACTCAATGCGATTAGTTTGTAACTTGGAACTTTACAGTGAGCATTCAGACTAGCCCAAATTGCACGGATTGATTTTGGCGATCGTTTGGCAATCTCTTCGGCTGCGGCAACTTGTTTAACAAGTTGTTGCAGCTTTGAGGCTTGCTCAAGCGTTATGTGTTCCTTACCGGGTTTTGAATCGACACGGGTTCTGATGACATGATTCTGGGTATTAATTTGATGAACAACAGAACCAGATGAGGCGATAACAGCGTTACTGACGTTGCCGTTAATCTGATTTTCAACGTTTGATTTGCCAATAGCGTCGTCCAGTTTTTTATTAAGGTCGTCTGAAACAGCATTTAAATTTGCCGAATGAATGCCTGTAAAGACAAATTGAATATCCACCCCTAATTGGACAGCAGCAAGTAAAAAGTCCGCAGGAATGTTGACCTGCCCGCTTTCATACAGTCTCAAACTTTCTGCACTGCATCCAGTTTGCTCAGCAAAATTCTTTCGAGAGTATCCAAGTCGGCTTCTCTCTTCAACTAAATTCAATGCTAAATCAATGCGTTCCATAAAAAATACCGCAAAATAGTACCAAATATATTTGCTATACCAAATATTTTGGGTATATCATTCAGGTAACAGTTAAGGCAGGCATTAAAGCCTGTAAGGTAAGTAAGGGATTCTATCATGGAGGCATTATGCAAGCGAACGAAATCTATAAATCCTTAGAAGAAAAAAATATATCGGCAAGAATGTTGGCTTCGGCTTTAGGGGTAACTAACCAATCTGTTTCTGAGGTCATAAGAAATGGACGAGGAAGCAAAAGAATTGCGGAAGCAATCGCGAAAGTGATTCAAAAAGATTTAGTTGAAGTTTTTCCGCATTACAAGAAAACAGATTGTCGAGACAAAAAGATAGCTGAATTGAAAGAGATGCTCGGAGTGGGTTGAAATGGAATATATGGACCTCAAAAGCCTGCTTGATTTTGGGTTGCCAAATATGCCAAGAACAGTAATAGGGCTGAGAAAAAAAGCGCAAAGGGATGGTTGGCAAACGAGAAGGCGTCAAGGTAAGGGTGGTGGTGTTGAATATGCCCTACCTATTGAAATCCGCGCCGCCATCATGAAACGGCAGTCGGACGAGCTGGCGGAGAAGATGCCGAAAACCCTGCCCCAAGTCAGACCGGGGACGGCGATGTCGGCTCAGGCACTGGCTGAAGCGGCCAAGCTGTTGAACGAGAAACAACGGTCGGTGGCGGATGCGCGATGTGCGGTGGTGGCGGCGGTATTGGGGATTAAATACCAATACGGTTGCTCTGCGAAGGCTGCGGTGGCTCAGTTTTTGGGCTTGCTGGCAGAAGGTAAATTGGACGCGGTCACGCTTGGGAACTTGGAAAAGGCCAATGACCGCAGCCGGTCGGCGAAGGTTGGCGAACGTACTTTAGACGGCTGGATTTCTGCTTATTTGAAAGCGGAAAACGCGACGGAGCGGTTGGTTGCTTTAGCTCCGAAGACGACGAAGGTGGTCAAGCCGATTGAGAGCTACGGTTGGTTGCCGATGTTTATGCAGTTTCACAACATCCCTTCAGCTCCGAAGCTGGCACACAGCTACCGCCGTTTTGTGCAGTGGGCGGAAGCGGAAAATATGCCGGTCAATGATGTGCCTAACTTGAGTATGGTGCGGCGCGTTTGGGACAAGCTGCCGCTGATTATGCAGGAGCGCGGTAGGAAAACGGGGGCGGCTTATAAATCGCTGCTGCCTTATGTGAAACGTGATTGGGGGGCTTTGAAGCCGAACGATGTTTGGATCGGCGACGGCCATAGCTTTAAGGCAAAGGTGGCGCATCCGGTACATGGCAGGCCATTTAAGCCGGAAGTGACGGTGATTATTGATGGTTGTACGCGGTTTGTGGTCGGGTTTTCGGTGTCGTTGGCTGAAAGTTGTGTGGCGGTATCGGACGCGCTGCGTATCGGGGTCAAGCACTATGGTTTGCCGATTATCTATTACTCGGATAACGGCGGCGGTCAGACGGGTAAGACGATAGACCATGAAATCACGGGTATTACGTCCCGACTGGGTATCCGACATGAAACGGGTATCGCGGGCAATCCGCAAGGTCGAGGCATCATTGAGCGATGGTGGAAAGACAATCTGATTGAGATGGCGCGGCAGTATGAGACGTTTGCGGGCGCGGGGATGGACAGCAGTACGAAGAACCTGATGTACCGCAAGATGGAAAGTGCTTTTAACGCTTTGGAAAAAGGCAAGGATTTGACGGAGGAACAACAGAAATATTTGAAAAAATTGCCGAGCTGGTCGCGTTTTATCGCGGATGTGGTCAAGTGTATCGACGAATACAACAACCGCCCGCACGGCGAGCTGCCCCGACATCCGGACGGCGGGCATTATTCGCCGAAGGAATATCGGGAAATGAGGCTGGAACAGGACGGGATTGCGCCGGATATGTTGTCGGCGGAAGAGCTGGCAACGATGTTTATGCCGCAAGAGGTGCGAAAGGTACAGCGCGGTTGGCTGGATTTGTTCAACAACTCTTATTTCTCAACCGAGCTGGCGGAGTATCACAAAGACGAGGTACGGGTCAGCTACGATTTGAGCGATGCGTCGGTGGTCAATGTGTTTGATATGGACGGCAAGTTTATCACTAAGGCGCAGGCCGACGGCAATACCCGCGAGGCTTTCCCGACGGCGCGTATCGACCAGCTGGCGGAAAAACGCCGAAAAGGCAAAATCAAGCGGGCGGAAAATACAATCAAGCTCGCAAATGCGGAAGTCAATCCGGCACTGGAACAGGCTGCGGTTTGGGACGAGCTGGGACATTTGGGCGGAAACGTCATCGAGGCGGAGTATGCGGTATTGCCGAAAACGGGCACAGACGATTTTGTGTTGTTTGAGGCGGATAGATAAAGGAAAACATGATGGACAAACAGCAAAATGCGGCGTTTTCGACCGAGCTTGTTGAAAAATTGAAACTCAAGCGAGCTCTTGGGCGGATTCAACGATTGCAAGCAAAGATTCAAGGTGTTCCCGCTGAACGGAATCAGGCTCAAACGTTTTTGCCTGCGCCTGAAGAAAGCGGCGGACCTGCCCAATCGAAGTCGGCTCTTGACGGGTAATCCGCTGGAGCAGCCAGGAAAGTACGAAAGAATCGGCAAGCGACCTGTCTTCCAAGTCTTGAACGGCGACTTCCAGCATAATCAGGCGTTTTTCCAAATCGGGAAACTCTTTCATTTCAGACGGCCTTTAAAGGTTGTTTAAAACTCAAGGATATTAAAAATGAAACAAATCAATCAAGCATTGCAACAAAAACTGGTTGAATTTAAAGAAAAATCGGGTATGAACCAAACCCAACTGGCACGCGGTATCGATACTTCGCCGGCATCCGTCAGTATGTATCTGAACGGCACTTATGCGGAAAAAGGCGGCAATTATGAAACCATCGAGCCGAAAATCGAGGCGTTTTTGGAGATGCAGGAAAGTAAGGCGCGACGCGAAGAGCTGGTGTTGGGATTTGTATCGACTAAGACGACCCGCCGTATTGCGGAAGTGATGCGCGATGCGCATGAGGCTGGCGAGATTGCCGTCATTTACGGTCAGGCAGGTTTGGGCAAGACGCAGGCGGTCAAAAACTACTGCGAGAAAAACCCTGCGGCCATCCTGATTGAGGCCAATCCGAGCTTTACGGCACTTGTGCTGATGCGCAAGCTGGCAGCAGCGGCGAAGGTATCGGCGATGGGCAGCCTGAATGATTTGTTTGAATCGGTATCTGACCGCCTGCGTGATTCGGGCCGTCTGATTGTAGTTGATGAGGCGGAAAACCTGCCATTACGCGCCCTTGAGATTATCCGCCGACTGCACGATGAAACGGGCTGCGGCTTGGTGTTGAGCGGTATGCCCCGACTGGTGGCGAATCTGCGCGGTAAGCATGGCGAGCTGGTACAGCTTTACAGCCGCGTGTCGATTCCGCTGAATTTGGGCGAATCTTTGCCGGACGAGGAACTCTTTGAGATTGCGAAAGCGGCTTTGCCTGATGCGGACGAAGAAACGCTCCTGGAACTGGTGAAACACAGCAACGGCAATACGCGCCGGATGAGCAAATTGATGCGCGGCGCGGTGCGCACGGCGAACAAGAACGGTATCAAGATGCAGGCCGGTATCGTCAAAAAATACAGCTCCCTGATTATCCGATAGGCCGTCTGAAACGGTAAGTCTTTGACAGGGCTATATATTTTTTTACCCTATGATTTTAATAAGTTATTGTTTTAAAAGGAAAACGCAAAATGTAGGTTTTGAAGAAAGTTGATTGGAAGATGTTTGTGGCGCGCTCTTTTTGGCGTTGGGTGCCGGTTGGTTTGACGGTGGGCGTGTGGTGTTTTGTGGCGGGAATGGCGTTGCATTCCTGCGCGAAAGAACCCGAACCGGTTGCGAAAGAGCCGACGAAGGTTGAGAAGATGGAAAGACAGGCGGATTTGGAGGTCAAGGTATGGGAAGCGCAATACGAGTCAATGAGCGTCGAGGAAAAAATGAAAGGGATTGTTTATGAGCGATAAGCCAATTTTATTGAACCCTGCGGCGAAAAAAGAGGCTTTGGCACGGGCGGTAAAGGAAATCCGCGCGAAATATGGCGATAAGGCGATTGTGAAAGGATGTGTGAAATGAGTTTCGGACGACGTAATACGGATTGGCAGGCTTGGGGACAGCACCGCAGGCGTGCGACGGCGCGAATGGCGCAAAAAAGCTGGGCGCGTGAAATCGAGGAATATCAGGCGCAGTTTGAAGATAAGGACGGCAAAGGCCGTCTGAAAACGGAAGGAAATACGATGAATGAAAAAGATTTGATCGAATGGCTCGAAGACCGTGGCGAGCTGATGGTCATGAAGAAGGACGGCGAAGGCTTTGTAATCGCTGCGCGGTCGCCGGACGGGATGTGGAAGACTGCCGAGGCGGAAACTTTGGCTCAGGCGATAACTTTATGGGAGGAAGTGTGATGAAGGGAGAAAAACAATCCAAGCGCGAACGCGAACAAGGCTTGAGCAAGCCGAAATGTTAAACCCAACCTGAAAGGAAAAGAAAATGGCTAAAACCCGAATCAAACAGCCCGCTATCGAAGCGGCACAAGACAAAGCAGAAGTTACCGCATTTATCCGCCAAATCGGCGACTTGCAGCGCGAAGTCAAACGCCTGGAAACCGAAGCCGGAGACAAAAAAGCGGTCATCGAAGAAGAATATGCCGCCAAAGCCGCGCCGATGTGTGCCGAAATCATGAGCCTGACCGAACGTGTGGCCGCCTACTGCGAGGCGCACAAGGACGAGCTGACGGAAAACGGTAAAACCAAAACCGTGGACTTTACTACCGGCCTGATTAAATGGCGCATCCGTCCGCCATCCGTCAAGGTAACGGGCGTGGCCGCCGTCTTGGCGTGGCTCTCCGAGAAATCCGCCTTTGCCGAGTTTGTCCGCACGAAAAAGGAAATCGACAAAGATGCCATCCTGAATCAAAAAGAGCGTTTTTCAGACGGCCAAGTTCCGGGGATTAAGATTGTATCGGGGCTTGAGGATTTTGTGATTGAGCCGAGCGAACAAATTCTATAAAATCAACAGCCTGATTTCAATTCAGTGTGTTGAAACGTGATTGAGCCTACGGAGCAGGAGTTGATGTGATGATTTAAAGCAATGTTAAAGGCCGTCTGAAACCTTGATTTATCAGGGTTTCGGACGGCTTTTTTTATGGGATTTTGAGGAAAAAGGGGTTGCTAAAAATGGTAGATACCAGTATAATTTATCTTATCGGTGCAGCAAGGCCGATACGGGAAAAGCCCCACCGAAGCGGGGCTCTACTGGGAGAAGAAAATGAAGCTAGCCCTTCAAATTCTCATCTTGGTTATCCTGTTAACGGTAAGCGGTAACGCTTACTAGGGTTAACCAGCTAGGCGGCCAGCACGCCGCCTAGTCCCAATCTTAAAATAGAACGTGCTGAAAATCAAGGAGTATCTATGGCCGATAAAGAAAAGCAAATTGAATACCAAAAAAAATACGCTCAAAAGCGCATTCTTAAGCATGTTTCATTTAATACAGAAAAGGAACAAGATTTACTAGATGAGGTAAAAAAATTGGATTTTTCCCGCTGGGTCAAAGAAAAATTGCGAGAGCGGATAAAAAAATAGTTGACATGCAGACAAACCGTCTTCGATTCCTTCCATGTCCATCTCCAAAACTTTCAGATGGTTGAGCGTGAACACCGGCAGATTCAGGGCTTTGAGGCTGTCTTGGTCGAAAGTCAGAGTATAGGTGGTATTCATGGCTTAACCCTCCAATCCCAAAGACTGTTGGCCGTGTGCCGCCGCCAAGGCGCGGCGGTTGCGGTATTTCGGGTCGGGGCGGTATTCGGTCAGACCCAGATCGGCGAGGTGTTTGAGGCGGTGGCGAACGTTGGACGGCGCAATGCCCAAGAGCTTGGCGGCTTCCGCCTGATTCAGTCCCATTTCGGTGTAGCGCAAGAGATGCGCCAAATCGGGGCGGGCGGAAAGGTAGGCGGCTTTGAGTTTTTCTAATGCCGGTGCGCGGCGGCGCGCGGCTTCGGCTTCCAGGGCGTTGAAGGCGGCGATGTATTTTTCCTTCCACTGCGCGGCGGCGGAGCCGGTAAAGCCCATACACAGGAACACGAAACCGTCGCGGGTGATTTCGTAAAACGGTTGCGGCTTGCCGTTCTGCAACTCGTTGTTTTTATGGCAAAGCTGAAAATTCAGCTTTGCAAACTCGTCTGAACATTCGAGGTTTTCAATTGCTTGAAGGACGTTCTTGTGCTTTTTTCCGAAGTGGTTTGATACGGCGAGCGAGGTTGTAACCGGACGGTCGCCGGAGATTTGAACAAGTTGGGTGTTGTTGGTATTCATGATAGAATAGCCTTTCTTTTAGATTGCATTTAAAAGACACGAGAAAGAACGTTGGTGCGTTGCTTTCCCACTGTTCCCCCGATGTTCCACCATCGGGGGAATTTTCTTATTTCATTTTTTCCTTCATGACTGATTTAACCCAGTTTGAAAAGTCGGGAATTTCTTTTTGCATAAAATCCACTAACTCTTTCTCTCTTTCCAAATGGAAAGAAACTGTTTTCATCAGCCGCTTTTGGTCATACTTTCGCTGATATTCAGCTTGTTTTGCTTTTAGCGTTTTTTCATCAGGCATAGGCAATCCTTGATTTTTAAAACCGTTGTAGTAAAATGGCTTGCAGAAAGGTTGGCGAAAGGGGCGCGGTGCTCTGCCACCCCTTGTGTTTAATCAACTTGCTTAGTAAGCCGGGCTACAGCTTAAAAGCAGAATGATGAAAAAAACAACTTTCGCCAGTTTTGTCATTTCCACAAGCCTCCTTTCTATCCGATAAGCCCCCGAAGTTGCCGCTTCGGGGCTTTGCTTTATCGGATAGGCGTATTATCTAGTATTTCTAGATTTTAATCAAGTTACTTTTTGATTTTTTCTTTGATGATTGATTTAACCCATTGGGAAAAATCGATATTTTGGGCATATTCCAAAAGTTCTTTTTCCGTTTCGGCATTGAACGAGACTTTCTTAATCACCCGTTTCTGCTCGTAACGCTTTCGGTTTTCTGCCAGTTTTTCATCAACCATAGGCAAACTCCTTGATTTTTTAAACCGTATTTTGTAAGATTGGGACTGGGGACGGCGGCGACCGCCCCCAGCTGGTCAGTCTTTAGTAGGCATTAGCACTTGCCAACATGAAAACTGCGACCAAGATGAGAATTTGAATAGTGCGTTTATTCATCTTCTTTCTCCCAGTTGAGCCCCGCTTCGGTGGGGCTTTTCCCGTATCGGCCCTCACTGCGCCGATGAATTGAATTATAAACGTGGACACGTTAAAAATCAACCCTTTCCCCAACAAAATCAAAGAAAAATGCCGTCTGAAACGTTTTCAGACAGCATTTTTTCATGTCTGTCCGTTTCGCAAAAAAACAGTGGTTTACTACAACATATAGTATTTTATTGGTATAAAATGCGCTAATTTATACTATATGTTGTATTGGAGAGATAATGCGCCGGGCGTTGATTGCGAAAATTAAGATTGCTCAAAAGGAGCTGGGCTTGGATGACGGTACCTATCGCGCGGTGTTGGAGCGTGTGACGGGCAAGCGGTCGTGTACCGAGTGCAGCATCCCTGAGCTGGAGCGCGTGGTCGAGGATTTGCGCCGGCATGGGTTTACGCCGAAGAAAACGGCAGGCCGTCGCCCGAACCGCCGCTCTTCCGCCGATCCGATGATGCGGAAAATCGAAGCCCTGCTGCTGGATAACGGCTGGACTTGGAATTATGCGCATGGTACGGTGAAAAAGATGTTTAAGGTTGACCGCGTGGAATGGTTGTCTGACGGCAATATGCACAAGCTGGTGGCGGCGTTGCAGATTGCGGCGAACCGCCGTAAGAAAGGGGCTGTGTGATGTATGAGACGGCAGATTTTGGCGCGGTCAAGCATCTGCTTCCTGATAGTGTACAGGCGTTGATTACGGTCATCGGGTTTAATGAAACGCTGGAGTTGGTACGCCTGATGGGCGGTACGACTTATCCGTTGCGGCAGGGTTATACGAAAAACAGTCAATCCCGTGTTGCATACTTGGAGGAGATTATCGGCAGTGAGGCGGCCGGTCGGCTGGTGGAAGCGATGGCTCCTTGCAATCTGTTTATACCCCGCTGCGAGACGGCCTTGTATGAGCTGCGTAACCGTAAAATCCGCAGTCAGTTTGACCGACAGACGGCAGGCGGTACCCCTGCTTATGAGGCCGTTAACGATTTGGCCTTGGCACACCGTCTAAGCGACCGCCATGTGTGGCGGATTTTGAAGCAGGCGGATAAGGAAGCAGAACAGGAAAATTTGTTTTAGAATGGAATGCCATGCAGATGTATGGCATTTTATTTTGGAGAAAAATATGAAAACGTTTTATTTTGTGCTGCTGGCGATGGGTTTGGCAGCGTGTGGGCAAGGATCAGAGGAAGTCAAACCGACAGCCCCAGCACAGCAAGAAACTCAGCCTGACCCGAAAGTGAAAATCGTGGAGCGCCTGAAAAACGAAGAATACTTTATAGGGGAGAATAATTTAGACAAAATCCGCCGGCACGGCGAACTGAAAAGCCATGCGGAAAAATTGGTGGCATTGCTTGCTCAAGCTGAAAAGGAGAGCCGCGGCATGGTGTTAAACGGTAGCAATTTGGCGGAGGTCAAGACATTTAACGAGGCTTTTATCGCTGTCGCCAAGTCAGCCGATGAAACTTTCGGTGGGCCATTTTTGGAAGATAAGGCTGGATTGTATCAGTGTACCAATGCCGCCAATGCTGCATATGACTACTTTACCGCCAGACAAAACCAAAACGCTATGGTTGCCAATTATAAACAAAACTACGACAACGCTATGGCCGCTTGTAAAGAGCAAATTAAACATCCTCCTGAAGCTGAGGCAACTGTCTATGCCCGTAAAGGTATTAATCTGCCTATCAATGATTGTTTAGCCGTGTTGACTGGAGATGAACCCTTTGACACATTTACTTGTCCGATGAAAATCAAATAAGGTTGAATCATGCCAAGGCCGTCTGAACAACAGACGGCCTTTTTGTTGCCTACTGACACTGTTTCGACCGCTGCAAAAGCCATGCCGTTTGAAAATGTAAGCCTCTGAAAGTGCATTTTAATCTGATTTTGAGGGAGGCTTTAATGAGCAAAATTATTTGTCTGACTGCCGGACACAGCAACACCGACCCGGGCGCGGTCAACGGAAGCGACCGTGAGGCGGACTTGGCGCAGGATATGCGCAACATTGTGGCTTCAATCCTGCGTAACGATTACGGCCTGACCGTACGCACCGACGGCGAAGGCAAAGGCAATATGCCCTTGCGCGATGCGGTCAAGCTGATTCGCGGCTCGGATGTGGCGATTGAGTTCCATACCAACGCGGCGGCCGTGAAAACGGCCACTGGCATTGAGGCGTTGAGTACCGTCAAAAACAAACGCTGGTGTCAGGTGCTGGGCAAGGCTGTTGCCAAGAAAACCGGATGGAAACTGCGCGGCGAAGACGGCTTTAAACCCGACAATGCCGGCCAGCATTCGCGCCTGGCTTATGCACAGGCCGGCGGCATTGTGTTTGAGCCGTTTTTTATCAGCAACGACACTGATTTGGCCTTGTTTAAGGCGACTAAATGGGGCATCTGCCGCGCAATTGCGGACGCGATTGCGATGGAATTGGGAGCGTCGAAGGTATGAAAAAGTCTTTGATTGCTTTGGCTCTGTCTGTCTTGAAACCGCAGGTGCCTGAATTTGAGATTAAGCCTGCCGGTATCGGCTGTTTGAAACAACATCCGTCTATGCGCCCGGGTAAGTCGGGCGTGGCGGCTGCCAAACGTGCGGCGCGTAAACGCAAGAATCGTCGTTAATCATGGGACAGGTCGAGTTTTACGAAAAGATGATTGAGCTGTGGTCGGCCAAAAGCCGTGAGGCAAGCGAACGGGCAGACTTGGCGGCGTTTGAATTTGCGGAGGGCGAACTGGCCAATTATCGGGAAATGCTGAAACGGTACCTGCAAACCAAAAGTGTGGAATAGCAATGCGTATTTTGGATATTTTTAAAAACCCGGCTACCGGTAATGTGTCGCACTCGAAACTGTGGGCAAACATTGCCTGCGCGGCGGGGACGTTTAAATTTGTGATGTTGCCCGACCCGTCGGCGGAGATTTGGGCGGTGTATTTGGGCATTGTGGGCGGCTATGCGGTGGCACGCTCGTTTGTCAGCGTCAAACGTCAGGAGGTCGAAAATGAATCTCGTGAAACTGCTGGCGAATAACTGGCAACCGATTGCCATCATCGCGCTTGTCGGCACTCTCTTGGCTGTGTCGCACCATCAAGGCTATAAGTCGGCGTTTGCGAAGCAGCAGGCGGTCATCGACAAGATGGAAAAAGACAAAGCGCAAGCCCTGCTGTTGACGGCTCAAAACTATGCGCGTGAGCTGGAAAATGCGCGTGCGGAAGCTAAAAAATATGAAGTCAAGGCGCACGCTGTCGGCATGGCTTTGGCGAAAAAACAGGCGGAAGTCAGCCGTCTGAAAACGGAAAATAAAAAGGAAATCGAAAATGTCCTTACTCAAGACCGTAAAAATGCAAGCGGTAATTGTATTGACGGCTTTGGCCATCACGGCCTGCAGCTCTACAACCGCGCCCTCGGCTACGGAAATTAAGGTTGTCGAAAAGGCGGTCATGCCGACACCGCCTGCCGCATTGATGGTCGCGCCGGTACGCCCGAATCCGCCGAAAGACGGTAAGACGGCCACGCTGTTGGAACACGCCGCTGAGTTTGGCGGCTATGTGGCGGAGCTGGAAAACCAAAACGCAGCGTGGCGCGACTGGGCCAACAGTCAAGCGGAAGTTGACGGTTCGGAGGGCGCGCGATGACGACTTATCGTGAGTTGGTACAACGCACGGTCGCCTGCCGCCATGCGGATTTAGAGCTGGGATTGAGCCGCGCACGCGAGCAAGAGCCGTTTGTCATTCATGTTTCTGATTTGTTGGATAAGGCAGGCATTGAGTACGCGGTACGCATGGATAAGGATTTTCAGACGACGTTTAACCTTGAATATCCAAATACAAACTACGACACCTTTAAGCGTGTAGTTAGGCAGATGATTTCGGCGTATTACTGCGTTTGTAATGATGGAGATGGACTCGAAATTTCCAGCAATCGCCCTGACTGCTACTCCGTCCGTATCGTATTCGGCGATGTGCCGGTTTAAAGGGGTTTTAAATGGACTTTGAATTTGGGTTTAAAACCCTGTGGCCGATTGCGACGGCGGCATTTTGGTTTTGGGTCAACGGCATTTCAGGCCGTCTGAAAGAGGCGGACAAGCGTATCGACGACCTTAAAGAGGAGCTGCACGCGGTCAAGCTCTCGTACCACACCAAGCAGGATGCCCAAGCCGACCGCAAAAATATCGCAGCGTCTTTGGAGCGCATCGAAAACAAGTTGGAAAAAGTAAACGAAAAACTGGACAGGAAAGCGGACAAATCATGAGCGACCCGATTTTGGAAGCCTTGGCGCGTATCGAAGCCAAGCAGGATGACCTGCTTGCTAATCAGGCGCGCATGGACGAGGAATTGCAGCAAATCAAAAAAGACTGCAAGAAATCTGCGGCGGTCTATGGCGGTCTCGGCGGCGTGATTGTAACGACCGGCTGGGAACTGTTGCGAGCCAAGTTCGGAGGCTGATATGGCGCATCCGAAAGAAATCCGCGAAAAGCTGCGCCGGCTGTACGTCAGCGACGGGCAGACGCTCGAAATCGCGGCGATGATGTGCGAAATCCCGATTGCGACCGCCCGCAGCTGGAAACGCGCCGCCAAGGAGACCGGCGACGATTGGGACAAAGTGCGCGCCGCCTACACCTTGGCGGGCGGCGGCATCGAAGACTTGAGCCGCTCGCTGCTGGCGGGGTTTTTGGTGCAGTACCAATCGACGATGACGATGTTGCAAGACACGTCGGTCGAAGAGCTGATGCCGTCCGAACGCGCCAAACTGTTGGCGAGCCTGTCCGACGCGTTTACGAAAACCGTATCGGCCAATGCCCGCGTGATGCCGGAAACGTCAAAACTGGCGACGGCGATCGAGGTGTTGGAATTGTTCGGTGAAGTGGTCAAGGAGCGATACCCGCAACACTTGCAGGCTTTTGTCGAGCTGGTCGAGCCGCTGGGCGTGGAAATTGAAAAGAAATACAGATGAAGACAGAACGGTTCGGGCGTCGGATTCGAGAATCCGACCTACAACTGCATAAGGTAATTAAATGAAGTCCAAAGAGTTTTTAAAGTCGCTTGCCGAATATGCTGCCCAACTCCGCCAAATCATTGAGGCGGAGGTGGACGGCTTCGACGCGTCGCCTGCCGCCATTGCCGAACGTCGGGCGAAGGTATTAGACCCGGTCAACGGTTACGAATATTTCGTGAATACCTACTTCCCGCACTATGTCCGTTCGCCTGAAAAGTCGCTGCTGCATAAGTTTTTATTTTCCCGACTGCCCGAAATCTTGAGGTCGTCTGAAGGCATCAACGAGGCAACCGCCGCCCCGCGCGGCGAGGCGAAATCGACGCTGGTTACGCAACTGTTTACGCTTTGGTGCGTGGTGACGGGGCGAAAGCATTACGCGGTCATTGTGATGGACAGTATCGACCAGGCCTATCCCATGCTGGAGGCCATCAAGGCGGAGCTTGAGTTCAACCCGCGCCTTAAAACCGACTTTTCAGAGGCTTGCGGACAAGGACGCGTTTGGCAGGCGGGTACGGTGGTAACGGCAAACGAAGTCAAAATCCAAGTGGCAGGTAGCGGCAAAAAGCTGCATGGTTTGCGTCATGGCCCTTACCGTCCTGACTTAACTGTTTTGGACGATATTGAGAATGACGAGCAAGTCCGCAATCCCGAACAGCGCGACAAGCTCAATGCGTGGCTGACTAAGACTGTATTGCCTTTGGGCGGGGTTGGTCAGAAATACGATGTGATTTATATCGGCACGATTTTGCATTACGACAGCGTACTGAACCGCACTTTGAATAACCCGTTTTGGCACGGTATTAAGTTTAAGGCGATGAAACGCTGGCCCGACCGCATGGATTTGTGGGACCGCTGGGAGGAACTTTTCCGAAACGACGGCGAGACGGTGGCCGAGGCGTTTTATCAGGCAAACAAAGACGAGATGGAGCGCGGCGCGGTCACTTCTTGGGCGGCTCGCGGCGTGTTGGCACTGATGAAAATCCGCGCCCGCGACGGTCATGCGACATTTGATTCGGAATATCAAAACGACCCTGTTGCCGGTGAAGCCGCGCCGTTTGCGAACAGCCTGAATTTTTGGGTCAACCGTGATTCTGATTGGATTTTTTATGGTGCTTGCGACCCGAGTTTGGGCAAGGCGGGCAACAGCCGCGATCCGTCTGCTTTGTGTATCGGCGGGTACAACCGCCGCACGGGCGTGTTGGATGTGGTAGAGGCTCTGATTAAGAAACGCCTGCCGGACAAGATTATTTCCGACATTATCGAACTGCAACGCCGGTACCGCTGTGTGTTGTGGGGAATCGAGACGGTACAGTTTCAGGAGTTTTTGAAGACTGAGCTGGTCAAACGCGGTGCGGCTGCCGGTATCCCGATTCCGGCACGCGGTATCAAGCCTAGTGCAGACAAACTGCTCCGTATCGAGAGCCTGCAACCGTATATGCAAAACGGTCAAATCCGTTTACACGCCAGTCAAAGCACGCTGATTGATCAATTCCGCCATTTTCCGATGGCAGACCATGACGACGGCCCTGATGCCGTGCATATGCTGTGGGGTTTGGTACAAAGCAGCGCGACTGTCGGCGGTTATATTGCTGTGCCTAGAGAGCACGGCTTGTCCGGACGGATGGGGAGCGGCGCATGGTAAAACTGACACGGGATACAGCCTGCTAAGGAGCGGCACGGCTGAAAATGGGGCAAGTTTGACTTGCCCTTTTTTACGTCATGAAAAACCTACTCCGTGCGTTGTTTAGTAAAGCCGCACCTAAAACGCCCGATAAACAATCCCAAACGGCGGATATCGTTAAAAACCGCACTACCCACGAGCATCCGAGCAAAGGTCTGACTCCGCAGTCGCTCCATCGGATTTTGGAGGATGCCGAAAACGGTGATATTCAGGCGCAGTCAGAACTCTTTGTCGATATTGAGGAGAAGGACGGCCATATCTTTTCGGAGATGAGCAAGCGCAAACGCGCGGTGATCGGCTTGGATTGGAATATTGTTCCGCCTCCGAACAGCAGCGAATCGGAACGAAAGTTGGCCGAAGAGGTTGATGGCTGGCTCAATCAGATGACCGATTTAGAGGATATGATGTTTGACCTTTTGGACGCGATCGGACACGGCTTCTCCTGCGTGGAAATCGAATGGGAAAACCTTGGTTCGTTATGGTTGCCCAAGGCATTCCATCATCGTCCGCAGGCTTGGTTTAAAGTCAATGCGATGGATGGGGTGTTGCTGCGCAAAGACGGCAATCCTGATGGCGAAAAACTGTGGGATTTAGGCTGGATTGTCCATAAGCACCGCTGCCGTTCGGGTATTTTGGCAAGAAGCGGTTTGATGCGCACGCTGGTGTGGCCTTATTTGTTCAAGAATTACTCGGTGCGTGATTTGGCCGAATTTTTGGAGATTTACGGCCTGCCTACCCGAATCGGTAAATATGCCTCCGGTGCGGACGACAAAGATAAGCTCACCCTTTTGAATGCGGTGCGCGAAATCGGCCATAACGCGGCGGGCATTATTCCTGAAACCATGCAGATTGAGCTGCTCAACGCGGCCAATGGCAGCGCGGACCCGTTTCAGGCAATGATCGATTGGGCAGATAAAACCTCTTCAAAGGCGATTTTAGGCGGCACGCTGACCAGTCAGGCAGACGGTAAGACTGCCACTAATGCGCTGGGGAAAGTCCATAACGAGGTGCGCCATGATTTGCTGGTATCCGATGCCAAGCAACTGGCCGGCACATTGACGCGCCAATTGATCCTGCCATTGTTGCAGCTCAATAAAGGCAATGTCGATGTTTCACGTCTGCCGCGCTTTGTGTTCGATACGCAATTACCCGAAGATTTGATGGTGTATTCGGAGTCTTTGCCTAAGTTGGTGGAAATCGGCATGAAGATTCCGTTGTCGTGGGCGCAGGAAAAATTGGCCATTCCTTTGGCTTCCGAAGACGAGTCGGTATTGGCTTTTCAAACAGATGTTAAAACGGATTTAAAAAGTGCTCCGTTAAGCTACCGCCGTGTGGCTTTGAGTAAATCGGGCGAGATTGTCGGCGCGGCGCAGGCGGATTTAGACAATGCGGACTTGAGCAAGGTGGCCTTGCCGGAAATGATTGAGCCGTTTTTACGCGGCTTAGGCCAGGCTTTGGCCGAGGGCGACAGTTATGAGGATGTGCAGGAGCGCCTGTTGCGCGTTTATCCCGAGCTGACTGCCGGGCAATTTCAGACGGCCTTGGCGCGTGTGGTTTTTGTGTCGGACTTATGGGGACGGATGAATGGCTGATTTGAGCTACGCATTCGGCCTTGAGCCTGAACAGGCCGTCAAGTATTTTGAGGGGCTGGGCTTTAATGTGCCGCCCGATTGGAAAGTAACGTGGAACGAAGCGCAGGCTAAGGCACGGGCGATTGCGGGCATTCACAAGCAGGATATTGCCGCGCAAATCCACGGTGCTTTGTACGAGAGCCTGAAAAACGGTACGTCATTTGAGAAATTCCGTGATGATGTGGCAGGCCGTCTGAAACAGCATGATTGGCAGCTGCTGAAAGATGGAGACATTGTGAATGTTGACACCGGCGAAGTAGATGGTAAAGGCATCACGCGGCATCGACTGGAAACCATTTTCCGTACGCAAATGCAGTCGGCCTATATGGCCGGGCATTGGCAGGCTCTTGAAGATGGTCGGGATGATGCGCCGTGGCTGCAATACTCGGCCATTTTGGACAGCCGCACCCGGCAGAGCCACGCTGCGGCGCATGGTGCGGTGTATCACATCGACGACCCGTTTTGGGATTACTTCTACCCGCCCAACGGCTTCAACTGCCGCTGTACCGTACGGGCGTTTTCAGACCGTGATTTGAAGCGGCGCAATCTGCTGCCGCAAAAGGCACAACTGGAAGATACGGAAGTGGTAGTCAACCGCAAGGGCGACACCCGCTCGGCCAAGGCAGTGAAGCTGGCCGACGGCAGCCGCTTTTATACTGATGCAGGTTTTCAGAACAATGTGGGTAAAAGCCATTTGGCCAACTTGGGGCAATTGCAGATGCAGCGTGCAGTGGAACTGCCGCCGAAGCTGGCAAGCGTGGCGATTCAGACGGCCTTAAAACAGCCCGATTTGATGCGGGCGGTGTCGCAACAGGCGGCGCAAATGGTGCGGCGGGTAGATGCGGAAAAAGTAGCGCGCGGGAAAACGCTGTATGTGGGCGCATTGACCCTACCCGTGTTAGATGCATTGGCGGTAAGGCAAATCTATCCGCAATCCGCCGTGATTTCGATGAGCGACGAACGGGTATTGCACGCTTTGCGCGACAAGAAGGTCAAGCCGCTGCCGGTGTCATTTTGGGAGCAGATACCCGAACTGCTGCAAGAACCGGAGCAGATTTTATTAGGCAAGGCGGGACGAAATGACGATGCCAAACAGTTTTTGGCATTTGTGTATCCGCTGCCGGCAGGCAAAGGGAAGCTGGTGGTAACGCTGGACTATGATGTGAAAACCCGACATCCGTTTACAGGTAAGAAAGAACATCTGACCTTGAATATGGTCAACACCGGCATGATTGCCGAAACGGATAAACAGGTGGATAGCTTACTGTACGGGTATGAAACAATATGGAAAAAGCCATAAAACTCTTTGCCTGATTCGAACAGGATAATACGCGACACGGTAACGTGGCCGTAACCTTTCCAGTAGGAAACCCGAGTTTTACGGCATTAAGGACAATATACTGATGGGGAGAAATAACCAAGTTGGCGGCTTTGCCTGATTCGAACAGGATAAAACAGCGGATAAACCACCGAGGCCATTCCAGTTGGCGACCCGCCGTCAACTTGGCTTTAAGGATAATATACTGATGATTGAGATAAAAATCAACACAGACGCACTGCAAAGCACCTTAAATACCATTGCTCAACGTACAAGCAACACCCGGCCATTGATGACGCAGCTTGCCCGCATCATGCGTAATGCCGTGCTGGACAACTTCGAGGCAGGCGGCCGCCCCGCGTGGGCTCCGCGCAAGTATCCGTCCGCGCGTGAAGGATCGGGGCTGTTGCAGGCCAGTGGGCGTTTGCGCAATTCGATTACGCAGAACAGTACGGCCACGGAAGCCGTGGTCGGTACCAATGTGGAATATGCGGCCATTCATCACTTCGGCGGACAAACTGCACCGCATACGATATTGCCAAAAAACGGCAAAGCCTTAAAATTCGGCGGACGGTTTGCCAAACGCGTCAATCACCCCGGCAGTAAGATTCCCGCACGTCCGTTTATGGTTCTCCAACCTGACGACGAACAGGCTTTAGTTGATGCGGTAAATGATTATTTGGATGCCGCTCTCGGCAATTAAAACAAAAACCGTCTGAAATTGCACACAGACGGCTTTTATACACCTTTCCCTTATCTACCCTTTCCCGAAACGTTTAAATCAATCTGCGAGGGGCTTAAAAGGCTTCTGAAACGGTTTTAAACATACTCTCTTTTCCATTCTCCGCCATTTCTCATTTTTATCCCTTACTGACAGTGATTCAGCCTCTTGTGCCGGCTTGATGGCGCATCATTCGGCAATGGATACAAAAACCTTTCTTGCCGCCTTATCTGCCGCCAAAGTCGGAGATACGGACGGCCTAATCAAAATCGTACCCAAAGGTCAATTTGCACCGGTTGACGGACGCACCGATACAGGCGTGGCGCACTGGACGATGACTGCCGATTTGGCACGGCAAATCATTGCCGCTTTTGATGCCGGACAAACAGACCTTGTTGTGGACTACGAACACGCCACATTGAAAGCCGCAGAAACCGGACAGCAAAATCCTGCCGCCGGTTGGATCAGCAAATATGTGTGGGATGACGATCGCGGTCTGATGGGCGAAGTGAAATGGACACAACGCGCAAAAGACATGATAGACAGCGGCGAATACCGCTATCTGTCGCCGGTTCTCGAATACGACACATTGGGCAATGTGCGCGGGCTGCACAGTGTGGCGTTGACCAATTCGCCTGCGCTGGACGGCATGGCTCTGGCTGCATTGAGCCGCCAAAACTCTATCAACCCCAAACAGGAAACCAGTATGAACAAGGAAGCTTTAATCAAGCTCTTGGGCTTGGCGGCAGATGCCGACGATAAAGCCATTGAAGCGGCTTTGGCCGAAGCACAGGAAAAGCTGGGCGGTAAAACGCTGGCCGAAGCACTGGCCGAACACAAAAACGAACCGCAAGGCGGCGAAGGCGGTAAAGGCGATGCCGGCAAGCCCGAAGATAATCCGCAAGAAGGTAATGCCGACAACGGCGAAGTTGCCGAACTGAAAGCCCAAGTGGCTGCGTTGAGCAAGAAAGTGATTGCAATGGAAGTGAGCGGTACTTCAGACGGCCTGATCCGTGCCGCTCTTTCAGACGGCCGCCTGCTGCCGCATCAAGAAGCATCGGCACGACAATTGGCTGCCAAAGACCCAGAGGCATTTAAGAATCTGATGGAAGGCAGTTTGAAATTGGCCGCGTTGAGCAAAACACAAACCGGTGGCAAAGGCGCGGATGGCGGTGAGCCTGCGTTGACTCCGGAAGAAATCGAAGTGGCCAAGCAATTGGGTATTTCGGCCGCAGATTATCAAAAAGCCAAATAAGGCTTTAAACAAGGATTAAACCATGATTATCACTCCAGATACCCTGAAGGCGCTGTTTACCGGCTTTAAGAAAAACTTCCAAGACGGCTTGCAAATGGCGGACAGCCAATACAAGGAAATTGCCACTGTTATTCCGTCCTCTACTGCTTCCAATACTTACGGCTGGCTCGGTCAATGGCCTGCCTTCCGCGAATGGGTGGGCGACCGCGTATTCCAAGATATGAAGGCGCACGGCTATGCCATCACCAACAAGCATTTTGAAAGTTCGGTCAAGGTCAACCGCAACGATATCGAAGACGACAATGTCGGCATTTACGCGCCAATGATGACCGAAATGGGCCGTGCTTCCGCCGTTCATCCTGACGAATTGGTATTTGCTCTGCTGAAAAACGCGCATGCTACATTGTGTTATGACGGTCAGAACTTCTTCGACAACGACCACCCGGTATATGAAAAAGTCGATGGCACCGGTCAATCCACCACTGTATCCAATATTTTTGCCGGTACCGAAGCCGCTTGGTATTTGCTGGATACATCGCGCGCCCTGAAACCTCTGATTTATCAGGAACGCAAACCTAAGCAGTTCACTGCCATGACCGCCGCTACCGACGAAGGCGTGTTCATGCGCAACGAATACCGCTACGGCGTGGACGGCCGTTGTAATGTTGGTTTGGGCTTCTGGCAAATGGCGGCCAAGTCGCAAGAAAAACTGGATGCCGCAGGTTTTGAAAAAGCCTACAACGCAATGGTCTGCCTGAAAGGCGACGGCGGCCGACCGCTGGGTATCCGCCCCAATGTGCTGCTGGTTCCTCCGTCTTTGGAAAACGCCGCTAAAGAATTGGTGGAAGGCGACCGCCTGGTGAATGGTGGGTACAACCCGAACAAAGGCAAATGCAAGGTAATCGTATCTCCTTGGTTGCTGTAACCCTTTAGATAGGCGGGCTCTGCCCGCCGAAAGGATAAGAAATGGCAAAAGTAAAAAACGAAGATGAGAAAACCGAGCAAGCGGTTGGCGCAACTGTGGATGTAAATCCCGAAGACGTTAAGTTGCAGGCTTTTCTTGAGACTGAAGTCGAAAAATTGAACGTCGAGCTTGAAGCGGCGCGTGTGCGTATCGCCGAATTGGAAGCTCAATTGGAACAGGCCGCAAGAGGTGCCGTTGAAGCGGCAGAAGCGCAAGAACGCTATCAGGCAGGCGGTGAAGCGGCGGCCGATGCCGAAGTGGTTGCCATCAAATCCAAACATGGCCATGCGTTTTGGCGCAGCGGGTATCACGTTCAACCGCATTTTACCTTTGTGAAACGTGCCGATTTCGAGCCCGAAGCGTGGGAGCGCCTGCTGGCCGAGCCGATGGCTGTTGTTTGTGAAGCCTTGCCCGTGGAGCAGGATTAATGGCTTACGCAACGGTTGCCGATTTGGTGGCACGTTATACCGAGCCGACGATTGCAGGTCTGACCGACCTGACGCGCTTGGGAAGCGTGAATGCCGAAATTGCGCAACAAGGTTTGGATGATGCCTCCGCCGAAATCGACGGCTATCTGGCCTCACGTTATGAATTGCCGTTGCCTGCCCCTGTGCGCCTGTTGAGCCTTTATTGCTGCGACATTGCCGTTTACCGTTTGGCAACGGGCAAACGCCAGCTGACGGAAGATATGGTGCACCGATATGAGGCGGCGGTTGCGTATCTCAAATTGGTGGCATCAGGCAAAGCTGGTTTGGGTGTGGCTGAAAATGCCGATCCCAAGCCGGCCGTGCAAGGTGATGCGGTGATGTTTGCCGCTAAGGAAAAGGTGTTCGGCCGTGATAGCGTCTATTGAACAAGCCATCAAACAGCGTCTTTCAGACGGCCTTGGCCAAATGGTCAGCGGTGTGCATACCTACGGTGGTGAATTTGACGGCGAAGGCTTGGCTCAAGTGGTCAACCAGTTCCCCGCCGTTTGGATCATGTTTGCCGGCATCACCGACAGCGAGCCCCATGATACGCGCCGTACACGCTACCAAGTCACCGGCCGCTTTACTGTCTTAGTCGGCGACCGTGCCAGCGGCAGCGAGGCAGACAGCCGCTTCGGCGGTTTGCACCGGAATGATGTCGGTACTTACCGGCTGATGCAGACCGTGCGCCTGTTGCTGATCAATCAGACTATGGGTTTGTGTATAGGCCGTCTGAAGCCCGGCAAAGCAAAAAGCCTGTTTTCAAAACAAATGGAGTTGGACGCAATCAGCGTATTTGCGCTGGATTTTGAAACGCATTGGTTCGAAGACGCACTGCGAGACGGCGATTGGCCGCGGCCTACGGTTTCAGATGCTCAACAGGCGCAAGTATATGCCGACGTATCCGAATACCAAGGCCGTACCGACCCAGAACATCCCGACTTTAAAGGTGCAAACCTTGAGCTGCGTATCCCGCCTAAAAAACCAAACCAACCCGCCGATATGGCGGCCACCGTTAAAACCGAGGTAAAACATGACTGAAACCATTAAAGTTCGTGCCGCCGCAGGTCTGCAAGTACCTATGGCAGGCAAGCCACATGAATATATTACTGACCAAGAGACGGTCGAAGTGCCGAATGCCGCGTATTACCTGCGCTGTATTCACTACGGCGACTTGCTTATTGTTGAGGACAAACCGAAAGGCAACAAATCATGACTTCCGCAAACGTCAGTTTCGATAAGATTCAAACCAGTACGCGCAAGCCCGGCGTTTACGTCGAATGGAACACCAAGCTTGCCGTGCGCAACCTGCCGGCCAACAAGCAACGTGTGCTGATTGTGGCGCAGCACAACAATCCCGCCTTGGGCGGGCTTACCGGGCTGGAGAACGTATTTTCCGCCGCCGATGTGGCCGCCAAATACGGCGCGGGCAGTATGGCGCACCTGATGGTTACCGCCGCGATCAAAGCCTATGCCTATGCAGATTTGAGCCTGATTACCGTTGCCGACAATGAAGCAGGCGTTGCCGCGACCGGCAGTATCACGATTACGGGCACTGCCGCTACGCAAGGCGTTTTACGCGTCAACATCGGCAATGCCGATACGCTGACCGTCGGTGTCGCCGCCCGTGCAAGCGCCGCAACCGTAGCGGCAGCCGTTAAGGCGGCCATTGATGCGGAAACATCTTTGCCGGTAACGGCAACAGCTTCCGAAGGTTCGGTAACGCTGACGGCTAAAAATAAAGGCACGCACGGCAACCATATCCGTATCCGCACCGGCAATACCGCCGAAGGGATTACCGTTGCGGTCAGGCCCATGAGCGGCGGTGATGCCGATGCCGATATCGGCCCCGCATTGAATGCAGTGGTTGCCGAAGGCCATCATTTAATTGCGGTAGGCTGTACCGATGAGGCGAACCTCTTGAAGTTGCGCGCACATTTGGACACTGTCGGCGCACCCGAAGAAAAACGCTGGGCATTGGGTATTTACGGTCAAACCGGAGCATTGGCGCAGACAACGACACAGGCAGGCCGTCTGAACAGCGGTTATCTGTATTCGGCCTGGTATCGTAAAACGCCCAGCCTGCCGTGCGAGCTGGCGGCCGCGTTTGCTGCCGTCGCGGCAGGCGAGGAAGATCCGGCCCGTCCGCTCAATACCCTGAAGCTCAACGGCATCGGTGTGTGCGACAGTGCGGACAAGACGATGCGTACCGAACAGGAAAACGCGCTCTACAACGGCGTTACCCCTATTGAAACCAGCCCGGACGGCACATCCGCCCAAATCGTCCGCGCTATTTCGACTTATACCAAAACCGCCAACGGCACTGCAGACGAAAGCCTGCTCGATATGACTACCGTACGCACATTGATTTATGTATCAGGCGCGTGTGCCGACCGTATCGCGTTGCGTTTCCCGCGCGACAAAATGACCGAGCGCACCATTGACCGTGTCCGCTCCGAGTTGATTGACGTGTTGATGAAATGCGAAGAATTGGAAATTGTCGAAGACGTTGAAAACAATTTGGCCAAACTGATTGTGGAACGCGATGCACAAAACACCGGCATGCTCAACTGCCGTGTGCCGTCCGATGTGGTTAACGGCCTGCACCAAGTAGGCATGGTTATCGACCTGTATCTGTAAAAAGGAAAGAACATGAGTACAGAATATGTAGGCAGCGTAACGCTGTATGTCGGTGCGACCGAGGTGGAGGTCACCAAGATTGATGTGAAAAACATCACAGGCAAAAAAGAAGTTAAAACCATGAACCGCACACGCCGCGTCAAAGGCTTTACGCGCGGTGTCGGCCAGTATGATATTTCTTTTACCGCCGTCGTGCCGACAGACGGTACGGTTATCGATTGGGATAAAATCGAAGACGCAAAAATCTCGCTGGTCCCTGATATCAATGGCGCACGCCCAACCTCCTATCTTGGTTTTTGCGCGAAGGAAGCCGGTGAAAGCTATACGGTGGACAATGAATTGGTCATTGATGTGACCGGCTTTGCAACCCGTAAAGTGATTGAGTAAGCCATCCGAAACTGACACCTGTTAAAGACGGTTTAAATAGCCTTTAAACGATAATTGGATTTTTATCCAATTAACCGTTTAGAGGCTTTTATTATGTCTTCAATTTCCAAAGAACTCGAACATGCCGCAAAAGAGTATGGGCTGGTTGTTTCTTCTGACCTGAAAACCGTTTCAGGCCGTCTGAAGTACGGTATCTCTGTTGACGGCGCTGTCCATCGTGATTTTTCCATGCATCTGCTGACCGTGCGCGAAGATATGGCTATTGACCCAACGCTGGAGGGTCAGGCGCGTATGTTGGCAGCCTATTCAGCCTCTCTCGACCATATCGGTACGATTCAACCTGATGCCTTAACGCTCGACTTCTTGGCCGATGAGTTGGTCGCCACCGATTTTGACGCGCTTTATTTCGCCCAAGAGCTGTTAGCAAAAAAGCGTCTGTCCGTTCAGCCCGTGCCGACCGCTACCGATACGCAGTCCTAAAGCTGGGGAGTTACGGTATCTCTGCCGACGATATCGGCAAGATGACTCAGCCGGAGCTTGAGGGATGGCTTAAACAGGCTGATCTAATTGACCGAGGCCGTGCCGCTCCCGTGGTGCTGCCCTGGTTTGCGCCGTCTGCCAAAACCTCAGCTCCATCTGCATCCGGCGGACACACTCAAACCTTTATCAGTAAACGGAAGAAAAAATGAGCCGTAATACAGTCGAATTAGTTGCCAAGTTCCGAGATGACGCAAGTGTCGGCCTGCGCCGCTTGGCGACCGAGGCCAACCGTACGATGCAGATTCAAAGCCGTGCGGCATCATCTTCCGGCCGGCAGCAACAGCTGATGCATGCAGCTGCCGCCCGTTTGGGCATCCGCACGGAGCGTGAAATCCGCCGTGAAATCCAACGTACTCAAGCGGCCTACAACGCAATGGCCAAAAGCGGCCGTGCCTCGCACAGTGAGCTGGCGCGAGCCGCTCAACAGACGCGCAACCGTATTCGGGAATTAAATGCCGAAATGAACAGCGGCAGCCGTTTCAACCGCATAATCCAAGGCGGTAAAAGTTTGGCGCGCGGCGCGGCTTCGGTTGCCGCCGGTGCGGCGGCAGGGGCTTATGTATTGGCCCAGCCGGTCAGCCGGACAATGGACTATGACACGGAGCTGCGTCACGCGACCAATACCATGTATGCGGGCAAGACTTTGGCGGAAAAACGCGCCGGCATGGAGGAAATCAATAAAACGGTAAACGATGCCGCTTATTTGGGCGGGACATCTAAGCAAGCAGCCTTGCAGGCAATGAATACCATGGTGGCCAGCGGCTCATTGAGTAATGCTGCCGTGAAGCAGATGTTGCCAACCGTAATGAAAACAGCAGCCGCAGCAGGGGCAGATGCCGATGATATTGCCAATATTGTGACCAGAGCGAAGCAGGCAGGGTTTAAAGAAGCCGATATTCCTGCATTGCTCGACCGAGCCATGCAATCGGGCGCGGATGGCGGTTTTGAACTGAAAGACATGGCTCGATGGCTGCCGCAACAGTTGGCGGCAATGAAGTCCGCAGGTATGGGCGCGACACTGGATAATTTCAGCAGTTTGTTAAATGCAAACCAACTGGCGTTTATGACTGCAGGCAGTACAGACGAAGCCGGTAACAACCTGGTCAATCTGCTGGCGAAAATCAGCAGTCAGGACATCGTTACTAAGGCAAAGAAAATCGACATTAACGGCCAAGAGGGTTTTGACTTTACGGCCAGTATGAATAAGCGTCAGGCTGCCGGTATGAATTCGCTGGACGCTTTGGTCGATATTGTCGGAGAAATCGTGAGTAAGGACGAAAAGAGCGCGGCATTAATGAAACAAATGGCCGCCGCTCAAGGTGATGAAGCTAAGTTGGCTTTACTGGAAAACCAGAAAGCTTTAGTTGACGGTACGGCTGTCGGACAATTGGTTTCAGACCGCCAAGCCTTGATGGCGTTGCTCTCGCTCATCAACAACAAGCAAGAAGCCGCACGGCTGCAGCAGGGACAGGCCAATGCCGCCGGTGCGGTAGACAATAATTATCAATTTGTAGCCGAAGGCTCCGGGTTCAAAAAAGAACAACTCAAAACGGCATATAGCGAAGCCGAATATGGTGCATTCTCAAGCTTTACCGACATGGTGGCCGATAAGCTTAAAGGTATTGCCGACTGGGCCAGAGGTCATCAGGAGGCCGCGCAGACAGCGGTGGCGGCGGGTCAAGGGGCTGCGGCGGTATCCGCAACTGCGGGGACAAGCTCAATGGTAAGCGGCGGATGGCGGTTCTTCCAAGGCGGTCAAGGCGTTGCCGGTGCCGGCCGTTTTCTGCCTTCTGCAGGCTCAATGGGTGCCTTTACTTTAGGTGCTGCTCCGTTGGCCGCTATGGGCGGCGTAACACATTTGGCGGCGCAACGAGATAAATATGATGACTGGAGTAAGCCCTTGGCGGCATTCGCCGACCGCTTGCAGTCGTTTTTACCTGATTTTATGTCGTCTGCCAAAAACGAATACATGAGAAAACGGGAGGAATTGGGTGGGAATAACTCTCCGCTCGACAGCCCTGTTCTCAAAGAGAGTATGGCGCAGCTCAGTCAATCCGCACAAACCAATCAGCAAGCCAGCCAACAGTATGTTACGGCGGCAGCGGAAAATCAGGCGGCAACGGCGCAAATGACCGGCGCGGCGGCACAGATGACGGCAGCCGCCGCGCAAATGCAGGCGGCAGCAGGCAAGCCGATACCCGTTACAGTCACCGTTCAAAACGGCAATATTATGGCCTATATCAATCAAGCGGCGGCGCGTGCGGCAGCTAAAAATTAAGGATCTGTGATGAGTTGGAAAGATACTTTGCTTGATGCCAGTTTCAAGGGTGTCGGCTTTGATGTAATCGATGATACGTTGCGTGGCACGCACGCCTTAGCCGAACACGAATACCCGTTTGTTCAGGGTTCGGATATTGAGGACACGGGCGTATCGGCAATGGATATGAGCCTGACGGCGGTATTGTGGGGGGATGATTATGAAAGCAGGCTGCAAAGCCTGTTAGGTGTTTTGCGGGAGACTGGTGCGGGTGAGCTTATCCACCCGATTTACGGCAGCGTGCCAGATTGCGTGGTGGCTGATTTCGAGGTTGCGCACAACAAAGAAAACCCCGATTACTGCACGGTTCGTATGACCTTCAAGCAAAGCGTCAAAGCCGCGCCGTTCTTTGACCGTGAGTTGCCGTCCGCGCTGGCCGACGAAGTGGATTTCCTTGCCGACTTGGCCGTTTGGCAGGGCTTCGAGGTGTTTCAGACGGCATTGGGCAGGATTCAGAAAACGCAAAGCCGCTGGAACGCATTTCACGCCGCAGTATTGACGGCCGTCGGCGTTATGTATGGTCAGGTCAACGGCGTGTTTACCGGCTCAATGAATCTTCTGAACAGCCCGCGCGTATTGGCGGCGGAGCTGAAATCAGTATTCGGTGTGTTGGCAAATATGCACGTTGTCGGTAAAAGCGGGCTGGATGGTTGGCGCGATATGGTTGGCGGGGTATCAAAAGCCGCCGCTACACCGTGGCAGGTAAGTCGCGGGGCAGAAGGCAGCGTTTCGGCAATAGATTTAATTCAGCGTGCAAAGGTTGAAGATGTCGCTGCGTTCACAGCGTTTACCGCAACCGTCGGAGCGTGTGCTTTGGCGGAACAGGCAGCAGATATTTTGGCAACACAAATTGATGATCCGACTTTAACGCCCGTGGAAATCTCACGCCTATTATCCGATACCCATGCTGCTTTGCAACGCGCGCTGGGCGCAAACCGTATTTTGGCGATGATGTCGGCAGACGAGGCAAAGGCCGGAAAGATGGCTTATTTCCTGCTGCGGCTGTATCAGACACCGGCAGACAGCGCCGATGATGTGTACCGACGTATCGAAGCGGCAGGTCTGTTGCCGCAAACACCATATCTTGAAACTGCCGCCGAACTGACTGAAAGTTTGCGTGATACGGCACACAAGCTGCAAAAACAGGCTTTTGCCGTTTTGAATATGCGTCCTCCGTTAGTGCAGAAAATTGTAGGACGCGATACCGGCCTGCATCTGTTGGCGTTTGAATGGTATGGCGATTACAGCCGTTTCGGCGAGCTGCTGCGTCTGAATCCGCAAATCCGCCATCCGAACTTTATTGAGAAAGGAGAGGTGTTGAATGCCTACGCCGAATAATACCGTTACCCTGCTGATTAATGGCAAAACCCACGGGCAGTGGACGAATTACGACATCGTTTCCGACCTGTTGACTCCTGCCGATGATTTCAGCGTTACGCTGGGCCGTCCCGTCGATGCCGAACCCGATGCGGTGCAGGCGGGCGACAAAGTGGAAGTGCGCGTGGGCGGCGATACGGTATTGAGCGGCCGTATCGACCGTGTGCACACCACGACAGAGAAAGGCAATAAAACGCTGACCATTCAAGGCCGTGATGATGCCGGTATCCTGTTGGATTGTTCTGCGCCGTTGTTTAATGCGCAGGATATGGATTTAAACCAAATTATTGAAAAAATCGTCAAGTCTTTGGGTTTGTCAAAAATCCGTATCGATGCATCTAAAACCGATAAAACCCATAAAGTGCAGATCGAACCGGGCAGCCGCGCGTGGGATGCCTTGACGCAATATGCCGAAGCCAACGGGGTATGGCCTTGGATGGAGCCTGACGGCACCTTGTTTGTCGGCGGTCCCGACTACACCGCCGCACCTGTTGCCGGGCTGATCTTGCGGGTCAGTGGCGACAATAACAATATCAAGCGTCTGGAAGTAAACCGCGATATGGCGGCACGGTACAGCGAAGTTACCGTGTTGGCGCAAAGCCACAGCGGCAAACACAACATCAAAGCCACCGCCAAAGACGAATCCGTCAAACTGCACCGCCCCCTAATCGTTACCGAGCCGGACATCGACAGTCAGGCTCAAGCGGAACGTAAAGCAAAGAAACGCTTGGCGGACAGCCGCTTGGAAGGCTTGACCATCACGGCAGTGGTACAGGGGCACCGAACCGATGACGGTACGTTGTGGCAACCGGGTCAGAGAATCAACGTATTGAGCGAACCGGACGGCATCGACTCAGTGTATTTCCTTATGGCGCGTACCTTTGTCGGAGGCAGAGGCCAAGGCACGGAAACTGTATTAACGCTTAAAGAAGACGGCGCGTGGGTATTGGATGCCGACCCGCCGAAGAAATCGGGCAAAACCAAAATGCCGTCTGAAAGCCGCAAAGCCGACGGTCAAGCACCGGTCAAGCCGAAGAAACGCCGTCAAGCTAAAAAGCCAAAACAGGAATTGCAGGTTATTTAAATGGATATTAAAACCATAGATAAGCGTATCAAACAGGCGTTTAACACTGTCCGGCAGGGCTTTCGCGGAAAGGTTGCCCGCGTCAAAGCAGCGGGCGGTGTGCAGAAAATCCAAGTCGAAGGCTTGGACGGCGAAACCGTGCAAGACTTGGAACACGCCGAAAACTTCGGCTTTACCAGCAATCCGCCCGCAGGCAGCGATTGCGTCGTCGTACCCTTGGGCGGCAAAACCAGCCACGGTATTATCGTTACCACGACAAACGGCGCGTACCGCATTACCGGTTTGTCTGATGGCGAAACGGCGGTTTATAACGCTGACGGTGCCAAGATGGTGTTAAAAAAGGGGCGCGTCATTGAGATTGACTGCGATAAATTAAATATTAAAGCACCTGGCGGCGTAAATATTACTTCGGAAAAAGTTGAATGTTCTGCGGTATTAACCGCGCAAGGCCAAATCAACGGCAATGGAGGTATGGCCGTGCAAGGCGGTAGCGGTACGACATTTATCGGCAATGTGGATATGGTCGGCAATTTGAATACTACCGGCGCATTAACCAACAACGGTAAAGATGTCGGCAGTAATCACAAACATACTGAGACCAACGGTTCGGAAACCGGTGAAGTCATTTAAACTGCTTTTAAAGGTCGTCTAAGAATCCTTATTGGGTTTTTAGGCGGCTTTCTATATTTGTCTGACATCAATTCACTCAAAGAAGGGGCGTTCATATCCGAAAATTCTGGTATGGACGCTTTACTTAATCCCGCCACCGGCGACTACTTATTAAACCAATCCGCTCAAGGTATCGAAAACGAAGTCTATGTGCGGCTGGTTACCCCGCTGGGCAGCTACTGGGCAGAGCCCGCGCTGGGCAGCCGCCTGCACGAATTGCGCCGCATGAAAGACCTGCCGCGCATGGCGGTGCTGGCCAAGCAGTATGCCGAGCAGGCCTTGCAACCTATTTTGGATACCCGCCGTGCCCGCCGCATCAATGTGGCCGCCTCTTTGGCACGGCGCGGCTGGCTGCGGCTGGATATTGCGGCGGTGGATGCAAGCGGCCGGAGTTTGAATTTAATCCACGAGGTGCGGCTGGCATGAAAACCAAAAACTTTGAGCAACTGCGCAGCGACTACCTGCGCGATTTGAGCAACCAACAGCCTGCCGCCCACACCCACCCCGGCAGCGACAATTACGCCCGCGCCACCGCTTTGGCCGCACTGGCCGAGGGGCAATACCAGCATCAAGAGTGGATTTTGCGGCAGGTATTTGCCGATACGGCGGACACCGCCTATTTGGAGCGCCATTGCGCCATGTACCGCATTTGGCGCAAAGCGGCTGCCGCAGCGGCGGGCAGCATCCGCATCAGCGGCGCGCCCAATACCGTTCTGCCTGCCGGGCTGGTGGCCCAAGTGGGCGACATTGCCTATCAAACCGGTGCACCGGGTCAAACCGACGGTAGCGGTCAGGTATTGATTGCCTGCCACTGCCTGAGCGCTGGTGCCACCGGTAATCAGCCGGACAACACCCCGGCCAAGCTGCAAAGCCCGCCTGCCGGCATTGAGGCAGATGCCGTGCTTACCAGCATGGTGGGCGGCACCGATATCGAGAGCGATGCCGCGCTGTTAGACAGGCTGCTGTCGCGTTTACGCCAACCACCCGCCGGCGGCAATGCCTACGACTATTACCGCTGGGCAATGGACGTACCGGGGGTAGAGGCGGCATTTGTGTATCCGCTGCGTCGCGGTTTGGGCACGGTGGATGTGGCCATCCTTACCGCTTCCGGTTTACCCTCTCCCGATGTGGTGCGGGCCGTGCAGCAGTATATCGACGAACGCCGCCCGGTTACCGCCAAAAACGTGCAGGTGGTGGCGCCGCAACGCGTGCCGCTCAATGTATCTGTGCGCGTATCGCTGGCCGACGGCTACACCCTGCCTGCGGTCAAGGAGGCTGCCGAGCGCGCCTTGTCAGCCTATTTCGCGACCATCAAGCCGGGCGACACCGTCTATAAAAGCCATATCGAAGCACTGATTAGCGATACCCCGGGCGTGCGCGACCGCGTGCTCGACAGTCCGTCCGCCAACCAAAACGCCGCCATCACCCCGCACATCCAATGGCTCGCCTTGGGCACGTTTGAGATGACCCTGTTATGACTTACGCTGATTTACTCCCACTCTACTATCCGCCCGTCAGCTACGACGTACGTGCCACCCGGCAGGCCGCCGAGCGGCAGGCGGAAGCCGCCATATTCGACGGCGTGCAAACGCAGTCGGCACAGGTGCAGGCTGCCGCCTACGCCCCCACTGCCGGCGGCGACATCACGCGCTGGGAGCAGCTGCTCGGCATCAATCCGCCGCAGCCCGACAACTACGCCCGCCGTGTAGCCGATGTGTTGGCTAAACTCAATGAGACCGGCGGCCTGAGCATCCCGTATTTCATCCGGCTGGCTGCCGCAGCCGGCTACACCATCACCATCAGCGAGCCGCAGCCCTTCCGCGCCGGTGTAAACCGCGCCGGCGACCGTCTCGCCCGCGAAGACATTATGTGGGTGTGGTGGGTGGACGTGTCCGCCCAATCACAAACCGTGTGGTGCTTCCGCGCCGGCTCCGGCACCGCCGGCAGCCGCTTGAGCCAATACAGCGACGCCGTGATCGAGAGCCTGTTCAATCGCCTCAAGCCCGCCCACACCGCTATCCGATTTACCTACCGCTAAAGGACGATTTATGCACCCCATCGAAACCCCCGATAAGACCTTCCACGACGGCGACGGCGTGTCCGAATTGGGCACCATCCTGCCCGCGTGGTGGCTCAACCAAGTGCAATCAGAGCTGCTGGCCGTGCTGACTGCGGCCGGTATCCAGCCGGATAAGTCGCAGCCTAATCAATTACTGGCAGCACTGAATAGGCTGGCTGTAGTTACCACCGCCAACCAAGAAATCGGCGGCCAAAAAACCTTTGCCGCCGAGACACAATTCCAAAGCGGCATCCACCTGTCCGCCAACCCGACGCACTGGAACGGCGGCTACAAAGCCTACATCGGCGCGGATAACGACAACGCCCACATCGTCTTCGGCGACGACACCCTGCGCCTGCACGGCGCGCAAAACCGCATCTCCTACAACAACCACGACATCTTCCACAAAGCCAACAAACCGCGTTTTGCCGAAGACATCGAAGGCAAGCCGAACACCCTGTCCGGCTACGGTATCCGCGACTTTCAAGTCAAAGAATACCGGGGCGACCTCAACGCCCTCAAAACAGACGGCATCTACGCCGTCCGCGAAGCCTCGCTGTCCCAAAACCTGCCCGTGTCCGGCCTCTCCTGCCACGTCCAAGTCATCGCCGGCACAAACCCCGGCTGGTGCCGCCAACTGGCTTACAACGCCTACACCTCCGACACCTACGAACGCCACCAGACAAGCGGCACGGACGACACATGGAGCGCGTGGAAAAAACTCAATTCGGACGGCATCCCCGTCGGCGCGATCGTGTCCTTTCCTAAAGCCGTACAAAACCCCGCCGGCTATCTCAAAGCCGACGGCACGGCCTTTGAACAAAACACCTTCCCCGATTTGTACCGCGCACTGGGCAACAGCAACCGCCTGCCCGATTTAAGCCGTACCGACATCGGCATGACCGCGTGGTTTCCGTCCGACCGAATCCCGACCGGCTGGCTGGCGTTCGACGAAATCGCCGACCGTGTAACCGAATCGGCGTATCCCGAACTTTACCGCCTGCTGGCCGAAAAATACGGCAGCATTGCCAACGTCCCCAAAGCCGCCGACCGCTTCATCCGCAACGCGGGCAACGGCTTGGCGGTCGGACAGGTGCAGGAAGACGCAATCCGCAACATTACCGGCAAAATCGACAGCGGCAACCGAAGCACCGAGCAACTCTTCGACACCGCCATCCCCGAGGGCGCGTTCGGCATCGACACCGCCCGCAAAAACTGGACATACGACGCAGGCGACGGCGGCAACGACCGCCCGTCCGCCATCACATTCGACGCATCCCGCGTCGTCCCCACCGCCGACGAAAACCGCCCCAAAGCACTGGTTTTAAAACTGTGCATCAAAGCCGCCGACACCTTGGGCGAAGCCGTGTTCTGGATAAAGTCCCACGGCGAAACCGTCAACGCCGGCGCACTGGACGCTGGCACGCTGGCGCAGGGTTTGCAGGAAAAAGCCGACCGCGCCCACACCCACACCCCCCGCCCAAATCCAAGGGCTGGACGAAAAAATCAGCACCGCCGTTGCCGCGCAATTCACACGCCAAACCATCGGCGGCGTGGATATTGTCAGATTCCCCGACGGCACAATGATACAGACCGGCAGTTACAGGTTTACAAGAAGCGGCGGCGCCATAGAAAACGAAGTCGTCTTCCCCATCGCCTTTGCCGACGGCAACGTCCGCTGCTTCGTGTCCGAACGCCATTCCGCCAGCGCCAACGGCGAAAGGCAATACAACTGGCTGTTTATCCGCGCAAAAAACCACGCCGCCGCCATTATCACCAACTGGTACGAAGGCAGTTGCGATTGGATGGCCATCGGCAAAGCCGCCTCGGGAAACGCCGCCAGCTCCCCCTCGACAGTCCCCGGAATCGATGAAGAAACGCTAAGGGGAATTAATGAAGACGCGCTAAATGAAATCAGAAGACTCGCCGCCAGCGGCTTCCGATAACGCCGCCGCCGACCCGCAATGCCGTCTGAAACCCCGCCGCCGCCATTCCCGACCCCTTCCGTCATTCCCGCGCAGGCGGGAATCCAGACCCCCGACGCGGCAGGAATCTGTCGGAAACGGCTGAAACCACCCCCGTCATTCCCGCAAAAGCGGGAATCTAGAAACCCCCGACGCGGCAGGAATCTGTCGGAAATGACCGAAACCCCGAGATTCTAGATTCCCGCCTGCGCGGGAATGACGAAGCTTCAGACGGCACCGGATGCTTTGGCGGGCTTCAGACGGCATTGCCCGACCCCTTCAGAGTGCGAAGCCTGCCCGCAGGGTACGGCATCGGCAAAAAAAACCGCACGGCTGAAACCGCGCGGGAAAGGACAGTCGGGCGCGCCCGATAAGCAGCGGCCGTCCCCGTTATTTCAATTGGGCGACATATTGGCGCAAAACCTCGTTGATGCGCGTCTGCCAGCCCTTGCCGCCGTCGCGGAATTTTTCGACCACATCGGCGGACAGGCGTATGGTAACGAGTTGTTTCGGGGTTTTGCCTGTGTTTCGTTTTTGCATTACGCCCTTTTCTTCCAATTGTTTTTGATGGGAAAAAAGCACCTGTGCCAAGTCTTCGGGCAGGGTTTCGGCAATGGGGCGGGCAAGCGCAAAATCTTCAGCGGCAAGTTCCCGCACTTCGCCGTCAGCGTTTATTAAGGATTGACGTTGCATATTTTTTAACCTCTCTTTTATTCGCTTTGCGAAAACTGATGACACGGATACCGTCTTTTATCGGCGTAAAACAGACAATGTGCAGGCGTTGCGTATCGCCCAGATAAGCAGCGGCAACATAACGCGGTTCGGGGTAATCTCAAAGCGGACATCGGGCACAATAGCGGCCGTTGTCCAGCGTATTTGCCCGACTAATTCAAAGGGCAAATTCCGCTCTTCGATATTGCGTTGATTTTTTTCGGAGTCAAATTCAATCTTCATTGCAGCTTACAGCGTATTTTGTCGTTACATTATAAGCGGCAAAAAATCAAAATGTAAATACAGAAAAGGAAAACCAATGACCATTTACTACAAAGACCGCGCCTTTTACGACGCGGACACCCCCGAACAAGCACCCGAGGGCGCGCGCCCCATTACGCCCGAACAACACGCCGCGCTGCTCGCCGCCCTCAATTCCGGCTGCATCGTGTCCGACGATCTGGCCGTTTCCCCACCGCGCCCGTCCGATTACCACGAATGGGACGGAAGCGACTGGGTGCTGACACCTACCGCCAAAAAGAAAATGCTGCAACAGGCGAAGTCTGAAAAACTGGCCGAAGTCAACCGCGCCGCGCAATCCTATATCGACCGTGCGGCTGGCTTGGATAAAGTGCCGGAATTTGAGGTGGCAACTTGGACAACGCAGGCATTTGAGGCGAAAGCATGGCATGCCGACCCCAATGCTGCCACGCCGACGCTTGACGCCATTGCCGCTTCTCGAGGCGTGCCGCCCGATGCTTTAAGGCAAAAAGCTTATGAAAAAACACTCAAATTCGAACTTTTGACCGCGCATGTTGCAAGCTTGAGGCAGGCGGCGGAAGACAAAATCAACGCCGCGGCCAATCTTGATGAATTGGCTGATATATCGCTCGTCATCGACCTGAAAGCTGAGGCTGAATGAACCCCTACCAATTTTGCCAAAAAAAAATCGACGAATGGACGGAAATCAGCCGCCGTGCCTCGGAAACCGGCGATATTGCCCTGTTTGAGCGGGCGGAAAAAGAAATCGCCAATTATCAAATGATCCAGAAACGCTATGCAACTGATGGAAATAACCGCAATAAAGGAGGATAAAAAATATTAAAGTGGGACGGCGACGTACCGGTGCGGGAACACCGGTACACCAGCCAAGCAGGGTAAGCTGCATTGACTTCAAGGCCGCCTTAGTCTCTAGAGACTTGGGCATTCTATCCAAAATTGGAGTGAGTGCAAATGCAAAACTACCGCGAACTGCGCTGCAAATATTGCGGCAGGCTGCTTGCAAAAGGCAGCGGCAGCGTACAAATAAAATGTATGCGCTGCAAAAATATCAATACCTTCAACTAATTAAAAATCATCAGAATGCTACAGAGCATCAAAACATCATGATTCATTATATTGATAAGAGTACCAAGAGTACCCGTTATATAGGAGTAACTCATGGACTATACCAAACCACAACCTATCGTCCCTTGGATGAGCGGTAAACGCCGACTGGCAAAACACCTGTTCCCGATGTTCCCCGAACATTCCTGTTATGTCGAACTGTTTGCAGGTGGGGCGGCACTCTTTTTCCTTCGTCCGAAACCTGCCAAAGTAGAGGTACTCAACGACATCGACGGACAGCTTGTTAACCTCTACCGCGTCGTTCAGCATCATTTTGATGAGTTTGTCAGACAGTTCGAGTGGACGCTTACGAGCCGTGAAGTCTTCTCCCGACTGCAAAGCACACCACCGGATTGCATGACCGACATCCAACGTGCCGCACGGTTCTTCTACCTACAGCACAATGCCTTCGGCGGCAAAACCGTCCAACAGTATTTCGGTACCGCAACCACATCTAAAGCATGGGACGCCTCTCAAATCAAAGCAAAACTGACCGCTGCCAAAACCAGACTGAACGGTGTATTCGTTGAAAACGAACCGTGGGAACGGTGCTTTAAACGCTACGACCGCGAACATACCTTCTTCTATGCCGACCCACCGTATTGGCAAACAGCAGGCTATGACCGTTCTTTTGATTGGATGCAATACGAATTATTGGCGAAATCGATGGCTGAGAGCAAAGGCAAAGTAATGCTGTCCATTAACGACCATCCCGATATTAGAGAGTTGTTCAAAGATTTCCGAACCACCCGCCTTGAGCTTATCTATTCCGTTGGTCGGGAAAAAACGCAAAAAACCAGCGGCGAACTAGTTATCTGCAACTGGTAAAACAAAAGCGATGGTTATCGTCGCTTTTATAAAAGTGCAAGGGAGTTGCAAATAATGCAATAAATTGCCAAAGTTTTTTCTCAGAAAATGCCGAGATTTTTCTCGGTGCGCTTCACCGTTTAACAGACCATTAAGTGGGGATAATTTGCGCAAAAGCTGATACAATTTCCTACGCTTCGGTGGTGCAAAAGCTGCCGTAAATTTGTGCAAAAGCTGCCGTCGCCTTACAGATGTTTCGATACAAGGTTTAAAACAATGGTTTGAACGGCAAAAACGCGTGTGTACCGCACTCATCCTTGTAGGTTTTAACCTGCACATTGGTTTTAAGTTTGTGCTGCTCGCAGATAGTGGCACGCGTTTGGCGGAGATGCGGGCTACCGCTTGCTAATTATTCATCGTTACCAAAAGAAGACTTAGGTGTACATTCAGGCATAGTTAACAAAACAACTAAACCTCTATTTACTGGAAAATAAAATGACTTATTTAAAAATAATAATAACCAGTATAGTTTTATACATTTTATTATTGCAAATTAATCTTAAAATGTTAGAAAAAAGGATTGATTTCTTAGTAGAAAATATAGATGAATATTACCAGCAATATGGAACTTACCCAAATAATTTTGATTTTATATCAACTAAAACTAATTTTACTACTGAATCATATTGTGATTTTTGGGATAAAAATATTGCAGGATATGGTAATTGTTACTTCGTAAAGAATGATAAAAACTATACTATTTTAGTCATGGGTTTCTCATCGAAAATACTGTTTTCATCTCACAATAAAATAAAAGAATTCAATTCAAATAAATATGATTAAATACAACAAGCAAGCCGTAGCCCGCATGAAATCTTTAGTTTTCCGTAGGTCGGATTCTCGAATCCGACATTACTTTAATCGTATTCAATAGAAAAGTCCGCATTGCCGCCACCCCAATTATGCGGATAAATACCCTATTTGACATAACGGTGAAACGTAGAAAACCAGCAATCGGAATTTGCCCTACATAGCCATGTCTGACCGGATTGAAATACAGATAATCAAAATGGCAGGCAAAATTGGTCTCATCGCGGATAGTATGTTCCCCAAAGCGTTTTGCCAAAGCCTGAGATTGCCACCGATTAAATATTGGTAAAAAAGGAAAGCCTACAAGTTTAAAATTTAAATTTCCAGCTAAATAAGGTTTTACTATGAATAAAGAAACAGCAGAAGAAATACAATGCGGATTTGAATATTTGGCCTTCGATGATCTTACTCCGATATCTTTTGCACCACTAGGGCGCGAACCGCAAACATGGCAATGGCAATTTGCAGTTGAATTTATATATCGACTATTAGTATGTGAATTGGCTATTTTATGGCCTTTTACATTTGATAAAAAACAAGAGATATTCATGTTTTGCCAAGAATTTGCAAAACAAAATCCTTTTGGTATGGAAAATAATGAATTATGGTATTCTGGGGAAATTACATTAACAAAAAAAGGTTTGGATTTAGTTAAATTTTATATTCCCGAACTATTCGAATGCGAAGATTTGCCATTTGAGCTTAATCATTCGTTCATTCTAGCGCTAGAATCTATTTTTTCAGATTATGAAGTTCCATGGGAGGAAAATAATCCATTAATACCTATAAAAATATTAGATAATAAATAAATTACGTAGGTAGGCTCAAAATTTCTTCAGAGACGATTAAGAAGCAAGCTATAGCCCGTATGAAATCTAAACTCAACAAGTAAGCCGTAGCCCGCATAAAATCTTTAGTTTTCCGTAGGTCGTACTCTCGAATCCGACATTTTGGGCATTGCTGCAATGGATTGCAATGACAGGAACGTTAAAGATTTTGTCGGATACAAGTATCTAACCTACGCTTGCTGTGTTGGTTGGGTGGTAGGGGGTAAGCCGCAGGCAGGCACGCGGTTTTGGGCGGTTGGGGACGACGTGTGTGGTGGAGCCGCACATATTGCATTTGCTTACATTAAGCCATAATATTTTGAAATCGCATTAGTTAATATTCCTGCAATAGTACCTACTGAAACATCAATTGCACCGGTAGAAGCCTTTGTAATAATATTGCCAATCCATGCACTTACTTTTGAGCCGAATTTTTTATCTGTGGGCTGACCATCTTCTATCAGTGCATTTCGTAAATCTTCTAATTCGGCAGATGGAATCCCGTTTTTTGCTAAAAAGTTAGCCAGTTCATTGAAATTTTCTTTTTCAATATGAATACCGTCTTGAATATTTTGCTGAACATTACCGCCAAAAATATCCCCAATAAACCCTTGCATATTCTGAATATTGAATTGGTTTGACATTGCTTTCTCCTGTTCTGATTTTGTAAATTGGATACCGTCTCCTAAAATGCCTTCCTCTTCCAGTCGTAATGCCCAATCTAAAATTAGTTGTCTTACTTTTGATTGAATATTCATTAAGTTAATTGGATGAATAATTATTTTAGGTTCAAGTGGAAATGGAGTATCTTGTAAATTCATTAAAAACTGTTTTTCTTTACTAGATAGAATTCGTATAAAATTATTATTTTTTGTTTTTAGTAAGTTTCTTATTTCGCTAATTGATGAGGTATATTCAACTCTTGTTACTCGTTCTCTCAATTCATCAGGAAGCATAAATGGAACATCGCCACGATAAGGGTTAAAAGCTTTTAACTCTCCATAAAATATTCTATATTTTGGTAAATTTTTTGATGAATAACCTTGTAATTCATTATTACACCATTCAGTTAATTCATTAATTTTTAATTTTCTTGCAACCATTAATGTTTTAATCACTAACTCTTCTACATCACTATTTGGATTGGCAGCTAGGCTTTGGAGTTCTAAAATAATAGAAGTCATTTAATTAATCTCCATGTTAAATAAAAATAATAAAATTATTCCGCCCCAAACAACAAACTCTCTTTAATATTCCGAATCCTATCCCTCAATACCGCCGCCTCTTCAAACTGCAAATCCCTAGCTGCCTGCTGCATGGCTTTTTCCAGTTTGGCGATTTCTTTAATCGCGTCTTCTTCGTTGTGGATTTCGCCGACTTTAACTTTGTTTTTGCCTTTCAGACGGCCTTTTCCGCCGTCTTCTTCGTGGTACACGCCGTCGATGATGTCTTTGACCTGTTTTTTAATCTGCTGCGGCACAATGCCGTGTTCTTCGTTGAATTTCATCTGTTTTTCGCGTCGGCGTTCGGTTTCGTCGATGGCGGCTTTCATGGAGTCGGTGATTTTGTCGGCGTACAGGATGGCGACGCCGTTCACGTTGCGCGCGGCGCGGCCTATGGTTTGAATCAGGCTGCGGTGGGAGCGCAGGAAGCCTTCTTTGTCGGCGTCGAGGATGGCGACGAGGGAGACTTCGGGGATGTCCAAGCCTTCACGCAAGAGGTTGATGCCGACCAGCACGTCAAACAGACCGAGCCGTAAATCTCTAATGATTTCAACGCGTTCTACGGTGTCGATGTCGCTGTGCAGATAACGCACTTTAATGCCGAGTTCGCTGTAATAGTCGGTGAGTTGCTCCGCCATGCGTTTGGTGAGGGTGGTAACGAGTACGCGTTCGCCTTTTTGGATGCGGTCGTTGATTTCGCTCATTAAGTCATCGACTTGGGTGGCGACGGGGCGGATGATGATTTGGGGATCGACCAGCCCCGTGGGGCGGACGACTTGTTCGACGACTTGTCCGGCGTGTTCTTCTTCGTATTTGGCGGGGGTGGCGGAAACGAAGATGGTTTGCGGCATGACTTTTTCAAATTCGTGGAATTTGAGCGGGCGGTTGTCGCGGGCGGAAGGCAGGCGGAAGCCGTAGTCTACGAGGTTTTGCTTGCGCGATGCGTCGCCTTTGTACATGCCGCCGATTTGGGTAACGGTAACGTGGCTTTCGTCGATGAACATGATGGCGTTGTCGGGCAGGTAGTCCATCAGCGTGGGCGGCGGTTCGCCTTCTTTTTTGCCGGAGAAGTGGCGGGAGTAGTTTTCAATGCCTTTGCAGAAGCCCATTTCGTAGAGCATTTCGAGGTCGAAACGGGTGCGTTGTTCGATGCGTTGTTGCTCAACAGGGCGTTGTTCGCGAGCGAAAAATTCGATACGTTCGCGCAATTCTTCTTTGATGGACTCGCAGGCGCGCAAGACGGTGTCGCGCGGGGTAACGTAGTGGCTGGACGGGAAGACGGTGTAGCGGCCGACGCGTTGGATAAGGCTGCCTGAAAGCGGGTCAAACATATCGAGGCGGTCGATTTCGTCGTCAAACAGGCTGATGCGCAAGGCGTTTTCGGAGCTTTCGGCGGGGTACACGTCAATCACGTCGCCGCGCACGCGGAAGCTGCCGCGTTTGAAATCCAAATCGCCGCGTTCGTACTGCATGGAAACGAGCGTGGCGATGATGTCGCGCTGCTCGATGGTGTCGCCTTCTTTGACGGACAACACCATTTGCTGATACTCGGTCGGGTCGCCGATACCGTAAATGGCGGACACGGTGGCGACGATAATCACGTCGTCGCGCGTCATCAGGTTTTTGGTGGCGGAAAGGCGCATCTGCTCGATGTGTTCGTTGATCGCGCTGTCTTTTTCAATGAACAAATCTCGGCTGGGCACATAGGCTTCGGGCTGGTAATAGTCGTAGTAGGACACGAAATATTCCACCGCGTTTTCGGGGAAAAACTCGCGCATTTCGGCGTAGAGCTGGGCGGCAAGGGTTTTGTTATGCGCCATGATGATGGCGGGTCGGCCGCTTTGGGCGATGACGTTCGCCATGGTGTAGGTTTTGCCCGAACCGGTTACGCCGAGCAGGGTTTGATAGGCAAGGCCGTCTGAAAGCCCTTCGAGCAGGCCGGCAATGGCGGTGGGCTGGTCGCCTGCGGGCGGGAATGGCTGGTGGAGTTTGAAGGGGGAATCGGGGTATCGGATAACTTCCATAATCTTGCCTGTGATGCGTTTGCGGACAAAGCGTGTAGTAGGGATGGGGAAGAAACGCCTTTCAGACGGCATGGAATAAAAGACATTCCCGACCGTATGCCGTCTGAACTCAACCGCAATCCCAAGTGAATGCCGTTTTGGAAAAATCGCGTTTTTCCAAATCTTCGGGCGCGATAAAGAAATTGCCGATGCCCATATCGCCCCACATGATGTCTATTCCTTCGTTCTCGTCATATTCGCTTTCCAATTGGAACAGCAGTTCGTAGCCTTCCAAACTGCCGCCGCGCGGATCGTATTGGGTAAAGCAGGGATAACCGCCAATACAGTGTCCCGCCTGATTGGAAGCTTCCCGATAGTTCTCGTAAAGCCGCCAATCGTTGTTACCCGTATCCGTAACCCTTTCGAGAATCAGCTTGCGCATTTCCGGAAAAGTCCGATCGAAACGGTAATCGTCGAAAGACAGATATTGCATCTCCGGTTCGGAAAAAACCATGCGGAATTCTTCCTCTGCACCAAACGGCAGACCGACTCCGAAATCCCCGAAATCGGAATATGCCGGAAGATCCGAACACAAACCTTCCTGCCGCACTTCGCGATGGTACAAAACACGGAATCCCTTTTGGGCACGCAAGTCGTCGAAATCCATGCCCGACAAATCGTCGTAACCGTCGACAAAGAACTGGACGATGCCTTCGGTCGGATAGTCCGGCAGATGCGGCATTTGGGCAAAGTTGATTTGCGCCAACAGGGAAAGCGGTTGTCCTTGGTCGTTTTGGGGATATTCCATACCCTCCAGCAGATAAGGTCTGCCGCCGACCTTGCTGTCCCACAGTTCTACTGTCTCTTTCTTCAAAGAAAAACGCACGACGGGTTTTGCCGTGGCTGCAATTTTCTCTGCAAACGGTTCAAATTCCGGTAAAAAATCAGTCATAACCTGTCCTTTCAAACATAATATGCCGTCTGAAATCCTTTCAGACGGCATCGTCAAAACCTACTTCTTATCTTTTTTATCTTTCTTATCCTTATTTGAAACCGGCTTTTTCGCCGCCAGCCCCAAAGACTTCTGCCACTGCTCGGGCGACTTGACCAAATCCAAAGCCTTGCGCAACTGCTCATCTTTGGCAGGGTTGGGAATCCGCCTTGAAGACAAATCTTCATCCTTTTTCTTTTTGCCTTTTTCTTTTGCAGCGGGTTTATCCGCATTTTCTTCAACCGGCACGGCAAGGGTTTCGCTGTTCACATCCTCGCCACCCAAGGGATTGCCGATGTGTCCGACCAAATCCGCCTCACGGCTTTCAAAAGTGCGTTCCTTATCCTTCACCTCGACATCGGGAACAATCCCCTGCGCCTGAATGGAACGGTCGTTCGGCGTGTAATACAGGGCGGTCGTCAACTTGACCGCACTGCCGTTGGACAAGGGAATCAAAGTCTGAACCGAACCTTTGCCGAAGCTCTGCGTACCGACAATCACCGCGCGTTTGTGGTCCTGCAATGCACCTGCAACAATTTCCGAGGCGGAAGCCGAACCCGAATTGACCAACACCGTCATCGGAACGGTTTTCAACTCGACAGGAATGCCCGCCAAAGGATCGCCGCCCATACCGTACATATAATCTTCGGGAACGGCTTTCAGTACCATGCCGTCTTTGCCGTCGCGTCCCTTGGTGCTGACGACGACCGACTCGGACGGCAGAAATGCCGCCGACACGCCGACCGCGCCGGTCAAAAGCCCTCCGGGGTCGTCGCGCAAATCCAACACCAGCCCCTTGAGCGGTCTGCCTTTGTTTTCCTTTACCAGCTCTTTTGCGGCGGTATTGACGCTTTCGACCGTCTTCTCTTGGAACTGGGAGACGCGGATATAGCCGTAATCCGGCTCGAGCAAATAATGGCGGACGCTTTTCACTTTAATGATGGCGCGCGTCAGGTTGACGACTATCGGCTTGTCGGCATTTTTACGCGACAGCGTCAAAGTAATCTTCGTACCCGGCTTACCCCTCATTTTTTTAACCGCTTCGCTGACCGTCATCCCGCGCGTCGAAACATTATCGATTTTCACAATGAAATCGCCGCTTTTCACCCCCGCCCGTTCCGCAGGCGTGTCCTCAATCGGCGAAACCACTTTGACAAAACCGTCTTCCTGCCCGATTTCCATCCCCAAGCCGCCAAATTCGCCGCTGGTCGATTCCTTCATTTCCGCATAACCTTTTTTATCCATATATTCGGAATGCGGATCCAAACCGGCCACCATACCCTTCATCGCACCTTCAAACAAATCGGCATCGGGTTTGTCCTGATAATAGTTTGCCTTGATTTGACCGTAAACCTCCGCCATTGTGCGGATGGATTGCACCGGCAGGACTTCGTTATCCCGCCTGTCCTTCTCGGCGGCAAAACCCTGCACCGCCAGACTGACGGCAACGCCGCTGATTGCGCCCAGGGTATAAAGTGCGATTTTCTTGAAAACAGGTTTCGACATTCTTCTTTAACTTTCTCTCTTGATTTTCCGAAAACGGAAACGCAGCCATTGAAAACGTATTGAAAACGGCAGGATTTGCAACGGGATGCGCCGCAGCGGACAATCCGCGCAAAACCTGCCTTTTTATTTTCCCAATCAACGTATCCAGCTCGAAGGGTTCAACACCTGACCTTGATAACGTATTTGCAGGTAAAGCCCCTCTTCCCCGTCCGGCAGCGACCCGCTCGTGCCGATTTTGCTTCCCGCAGAAACCGGCTGCCCCTTGCCGGCGGAAATTTCGCTCAAACCGGCATAGATGCTGATGTAGTTCTCGCCATGATCGACCACGACCACTTTGCCGTAGCCGTCCAACTCGTCCGCATAGCTTACCGTTCCCGGCGCAATGCTTTCAACCGTTGCAGGTGCAGTGGAATAGAACACGCCTTTCCAAACATCGCCGCCGTTGCGGTTTTTCCCGAAAAGTCCGGTTGGCACACCGTCAACCGGTTTTTTCAAACGTCCCTGCATGCGGCTGAAACTGTCGGCACTGCCGATACCCATAACCGGAGGGGCTTGGATGTTCCTGTCTTCGGCAGTCAGGTTGGACATTGCCGCACGTCGTGCCTCAGCCTGCTGCTGCGCCGCTTCTTTTTCTTTTCTGGCTTTTTCGGCAGCCGCCAGTCTGGCTTCCGCCAGTTTTCTTTTTGCTTCCGCATCCTGAATGCGGTGTTCGGCCTTTTTCTTCTCCAAACTGCTCAAAAGATGGTTCAATTGCTGTTCGTTTTCTTTCTGTTCCAGCAGTTTTTGGGCATCTTTGGCGATTTTGGCATTTTGCCTGCGGCTCTCCGCCTGTTCCGCCGCGTCGCTTACACCCTGTTTTTTCAGCAGGGACTGCACGTTTGCCTGAATCTTTTTCAAATACGCCAGCTCGTTGTTGATTTTCTGCTCTTGCGCCGCCAATGCCTTCTGCTGCTTTTCCAAATCCTTGACGACTTCCCGATTGGAGGCGTTCACATAACGCGTATAGCGCAAAAAGCGGTTTTTCTGACCCGGTTCGGCATTTTTCAGGAACAGGGCGACCGCATTCGGCTGGCTGTTTTTATAGTTCCCCGATACGAAACGGGAAATCTGCGCTTTCGCGCCGGCAACTTCCGTTTTCAAACGGTTTAGCTCGGCATTGAGGTTTTGAAACTTGTCCCAAGCCTCGCGCTGTTTGCGGTTGACGGAAGCAAGGTTGCCGCGCGCCTGACGGATACGCTCTTGGCGGATACGCTCTTCCTGAAGCTGTTTGAGGGAATTGCTGACATGAAGCAGCATTCCTTCGCTTTGTTTGAGCAGGGCTTTTTTGTTTTCGACATCATTGGTGGCAGCGGCAACGGCGGTCTTCAATTCGTCGGAATCGGTTTTGGCATTTTTCTCTTCCGTGTGTTTTTTGTTCTGTTTCACTGCTTTGCCGTCCTTGTCGGTACGGTCTTTTTTATTTGCAGAAACAGTGTCTTTGTCCGACTTGCCGCCCTTACGCGGATTGTCCTGTCCTTTTGCCTCTTTTTTGCCTTGTTTGTTTTCAGGCTGTGTTTTTGCGTTTTTTTCTTTGGATTCGGGCACAGGCTTGCCATATGCCTTTTTGTGTTCCGCCTTCGATTCTTTATCCTCTCCGCGTCCTTTGAGCGCAGACTGCTTGGATGTTGCCTCCTTCTCTGCTTCTTTGCGGTTTTTGGCGTTTTTTCTGGACTCTTTGCCCTCTTTTTCCTCCTCTTTGCCACCTGTTTTTTTATCTCTCACTGCGGCATTTTTGCCTTTTTCTTTTTTGCCTTCCGCCGCTTCTGGCTGTTCTTTTTTGTTCTTCGCCTGTTTTTTCACTTCGGCGGAACGGTTGTGTGCCGCGTTGTGGGCGGCAACGACGGGCGTGGAAAAAACGAGCATCAGGGCAAGCAGGAGGGGTTTGTAGCGCATGGTTCGGCCTTCGGAAAAAGTTGGATAATACTGAAGGCTGCACGAAAGCAGCCGGACGTTTGGATTATACTGTCAGTTATGCCGTCTGAAAATGCCGTTTGCCCAATCTTGCACCTTCTTTGCACAGACACTTGCAATCGGTTCAAACAGCCTTATATTGTGCGGCATATTTTCAATGCTGCAACGGATATTGTGTTCCGACATACAGGGTAGCACATTAAGCCGCGTACCGTATGTTGCCCGATTCGGGAGCGTGCGCCCATCCAAACAAAGCAAGCCCTGCCGCCTTCCGGAAAACGGTGATTCAACCGATAAGGAAATTTTGATGAACAGACTGCTACTGCTGTCTGCCGCTGTTCTGCTGACTGCCTGCGGCAGCGGCGAAACCGATAAAATCGGACGGGTCAGCACCGTTTTCAATATGCTGGGCAAAAACGACCGTATCGAAGTGGAAGGATTCGACGATCCCGACGTTCGAGGGGTTGCCTGTTATATTTCGTATGCAAAAAAAGGCGGTTTGAAGGAAATGGTCAATTTGGAAGAGGACGCGTCCGACGCATCGGTTTCGTGCGTTCAGACGGCATCTTCGATTTCTTTTGACGAAACCGCCGTACGCAAACCGAAAGAAGTTTTCAAGCGCGGTACGAGCTTCGCGTTCAAGAGCCGACAGATTATCCGTTATTATGATCCGAAACGTAAAACTTTCGCTTATTTGGTTTACAGCGATAAAATCGTCCAAGGTTCTCCGAAAAATTCCTTAAGTGCAGTTTCCTGTTTCGGCAGCGGCATACCGCAAACCGACGGGGTGCAAACCGATACTTCCGGCAAACTGCTTGCCGGCACCTGCATTATTTCCAACCCGATAGAAAATCCCGACAAACGCTGATTATGAACCTGTCCAACCACTTTCTCGTCGCCATGCCCGATATGGAAGACGCGTTTTTTGCACAATCGGTCGTCTATATCTGCAAACACGATGAAGACGGCGCACTCGGCATCGCCATCAACAAACCCTCTCCGATTACGATGGACATGATTTTTTCCGCCACCGGCAAAAACATCCCCATGCGGATGCAGCACGACAGCGTGATGATGGGCGGGCCGGTGCAAGTCGAGCGAGGTTATGTCGTGCATACCCCGATCGGCAACTGGCAAAGCAGCATCGGCGTTTCAGACGGCATCGCGCTGACCTCTTCCCGCGATGTGCTTGAAAACATTTCACGCGAAGGTGCGGTTGACAAAGCCTTGATCAGCATAGGCTATTCGAGCTGGAGCAAAGGGCAGCTCGAACGCGAACTTGCCGACAATGCGTGGCTGACCGTTCCCGCCGACGAACACATCCTGTTCGACATCCCCTACGAACACCGTTACGCCGCCGCATTCGCCAAACTCGGCATCGACCCGCTCGCCCTGTTTTCGGGAGCCGGTCATGCATAAAATCCCAAAAGGAACGGCACTGGCGTTCGACTTCGGCGAAGCGCGCATCGGCGTGGCACAGGGCGATGCGGAATTGGGGCTGTCCCATCCTTTGAGCACCGTTACCGGCGGCAGCAACGATGAAAAATTCGCGGCAATCGCCAAGCTGGTTCAAGAATGGCAACCGCGTTATTTTGTCGTCGGACTGCCCGTGCATACCGACGGCACGGAACACGAAATGACACACCTGTCGCGCAAGTTCGGACGCAGGCTGAACGGCAGGTTCAATCTCCCCGTCTATTGGGTTGACGAACGGCTGTCGTCCGTCTATGCCGAAAGCCTGCTTTCGGAAGCACAGGTCTTCGGCAAAAAACGCAAATCGGTGCTCGACCAAGTGGCGGCGCAAGCCATCCTGCACGGTTTTTTCGAGGGCGGCGCGGCGGAATGTTTCAACGGGCGTGAGGGTTAAACGGCACGGTTAACACCCTACCGTGAAAGAGGCGCGCACCAAGCCGTCCAGCTCCAATGCCAAATTGTCCCCCGCACCGATTGCGCCCACACCGGAGGGCGTTCCGGTAAACACCAAATCCCCTTTCCCCAAACCGTAATCCGCCGCCAGTTTGTGTAAAATTTCCCGAATCGAGTAAATCATCAAACCGGTATCCCCGCGCTGTTTCAATACACCGTTTTGTTTTAATGAAAACAACACCTTCTCGGGATTGCCGATTCTGTCTGCCGCCGCAAAATCCGACACGCACGCGGAATGCCTGAACCCTTTTGCCTTCAACCAAGGCAGCCCTTTTTCCTTCAGACGGCATTGGATATCCCGTGCTGTAAGGTCCAACCCTACACCATATCCTGCGACACATCCCAAAATATCTTCACCCTCGCCCATGCCGTCTGAATCCTTACCGACCAGCAACACAAGCTCGCACTCAAAATGTACATCTCTACTGAACTCGGGCAGCAAGATTGTACCGCCGCTATTCAAAATGCTGCCTGACGGCTTCATAAACACCACAGGTCGGAAGGTATTTCGTTTTTTAACTCTTCGATATGTGCGGCATAATTCCTGCCGATACAGAAAATATTGCCGACCTCGACTACTTCTCCTTCTAAAAATACTGAAGCCACTTCACTTTCTCCCCAAATAAAAATGCCGTCTGAAATTATTTTCAGACGGCATTTGACCAAGCTTACACATTTAATGAAGCTGTTACACGCGCAACAATTTCCCCGATCGGAACCGATTGCGCTTCGTTATCGCGGCGTTCGGCGTATTCGACATTGCCTTCTTTCAAAGCGCGGTCGCCGATGACGATGCGGTGCGGAATGCCCAACAGCTCGGAATCATTCAGCAATACGCCTGCGCGTTCGTCGCGGTCGTCCAGCAGCACATCCGCGCCTGCCGCCAGCAGTTCGGCATAGATTTTGTCGGCGGCTTCGCGCACGGTGTCTGATTTTTTGTAGTTCATCGGCACGATAACGACTTCAAACGGCGCCATTGCTTTTGTCCAGATGATGCCTTTTTCGTCGTTGTTCTGCTCGATGGCGGCGGCAACGACGCGGGTGATGCCGATGCCGTAGCAGCCCATTTCCATGATTTGCGATTTGCCGTTGTTGTCGAGGAAGCTTACGTTCATGGCTTGGGTGTATTTGTCGCGCAATTGGAAGACGTGTCCGACTTCGATGCCACGCGCGAGTTTCAGACAACCTTGTCCGTCGGGGCTTTCGTCGCCTTCGACGACGTTGCGCAAATCGACAAACTCAGGCTCGGCAGCGTCGCGGCCGAAATTGAAGCCGGTATAGTGGTAGTCGTCTTCGTTTGCGCCAATAACCCAGTCCGCGCCTTTTTCGGTGGCGAAATCGGCATAGACTTTGCCTGTGAAGCCGACGGGGCCGAGCGAGCCGCCGTTTGCGCCGAACTGCGCGCGAATGGCGGCAGGGTCTGCCATGGTCAGCGGCGATTTCACGCCTGCGAGTTTTTCGGCTTTGATGTCGTTGAACTCATGGTCGCCGCGCAACAGCAATAAAACGATTTCGCCGTCGTTTTCGCCTTCGACTACGATGGATTTCAGCGTTTTTTCAATCGGAATGCTGAGGAAATCAACCAATGAATCAATGGTTTTGACGTTCGGTGTGTGTACTTTGGTCAACTCGGCATGAGCGGTCGCGCGTTCGCCTTTGAGCGGCAAGGTTGGCGCCAGCTCGACATTGGCGGCGTAATCGGAAGTGTCGCTGTACGCAATAACATCTTCGCCGCTTTCCGCCAACACTTGAAACTCGTGCGAACCAGTACCGCCGATGCTGCCGGTGTCTGCGGTGACGGGACGGAATTCCAGACCCAGACGAGTGAAGACACGGCAGTAAGCGTCGTACATGGCATCATAGGTCGTCTGAAGCGAAGCGTAGTCGGCATGGAAGGAATAAGCGTCTTTCATGACAAACTCGCGTGCACGCATCACGCCGAAGCGCGGACGCACTTCATCACGGAATTTGGTTTGGATGTGGTAAAAGTTTTTCGGCAGCTGTTTGTAGCTGTTGATTTCTTTGCGCACGATGTCGGCGATGACTTCCTCGCAGGTCGGGCCCATGCAGAAATCGCGTTCGTGGCGGTCTTTCAGGCGCAGCAGTTCTTTACCGTAAAATTCCCAGCGGCCGGATTCCTGCCACAGCTCGGCAGGCTGCACCACCGGCATCAGCAGCTCCACGCTGCCCGCGCGCGCCATTTCTTCGCGCACGACGTTTTCGACTTTGCGCAACACGCGCAGCCCCATCGGCATCCAAGTATAAAGGCCGGACGCGTTGGCTTTAATCAGACCGGCGCGAATCATCAGCTTGTGGCTGGCAAGCGCGGCTTCGGCAGGGGCTTCTTTCAGGGTGGAAATGAAAAATTGGCTGGCTTTCATAAAAGTATTTTTCCAAACAGGCAAATTCAAAAGTAAATCGGGTGCAGATTGTAACGCGAAAAAAGCAGGTTTTGCACCAACCTCCAAAATTCACCCCCTGCCCCAAGCGCGGGACAAATCCCATGCCAGACGACAAAAACATAACCAGAAACATCATATTGAACATAATTACATGATTTTTATAGATTTAAATGTGCCTATTTTTTAATCAAAATAAGCGTACATTTGTTGCGTAAGACTTTTTTAACACAAGCCGTGGCTTATCAACACGGTTATCCACAAAGCTTGTGTATAGATTTTCTACAATAGGAAAATTGCCGGCAGAGACATAACGATTCGATATCCCACAATTCCGAAAAAATATAACCAAAATTAAACAGAATGTTTTCACAATCAAAAAGACCTGTCCTTACCAAACGCCCACTTCGGAACGAAACCTGCTTTTAAAAGCATGGTTATTTGCCAGCAGACCCGATTGCTGATAGGATTTCGTGTGGAGCAGACCGAACATTTTTTCAAGTTTTCCCTTGTTTCCAAGACTTTTATAATTTTTTGAAAACATTGGACTTAAATTATTTTGTTTCGGTTTGATTTAGAAATTTTCGTTTTTGCTTATTATTTTTCACAAACGAAAATAAAGGGGTTGGCTACACCCTCCCTGCCGATTAAACACTCAACATAAAGGATAGATACTATGTCCACCCAATTACACGATGTTGACCCTATCGAAACCCAAGAGTGGTTGGACGCGTTAAGCTCCGTCCTCGAATATGAAGGCGGCGAACGCGCGCAATACCTCTTGGAAAACCTGGTCAAATACTGCCGCGACAAAGGCGTACGTATGCCCCACGGCACGACCACCCCGTATTTGAATACCGTTTCCGTCGAAAACGAAAAAGGCATTCCGGGCGACCAAAACATCGAACACCGCATCCGTGCATTCGTGCGCTGGAACGCCGCCGCCATCGTACTGCGCGCCGGCAAGAAAGATTTGGAACTGGGTGGGCACATCGCATCTTTCCAATCTGCCGCCACCATGTATGAAGTCGGTTTCAACCACTTCTGGAAAGCCAAGGGCGAAGGCGAAGAAGGCGATTTGGTCTTCTTCCAAGGCCACGTTGCCCCAGGCATCTATGCACGCGCCTTCGTCGAAGGCCGTCTGACTGAAGATCAACTGAACAACTTCCGCCAAGAAGTGGACGGACACGGTCTGCCTTCCTATCCACACCCCCACCTCTTGCCCGACTTCTGGCAGTTCCCGACCGTATCTATGGGCTTGGGTCCCATCATGGCGATTTATCAAGCGCGTTTCCTGAAATACTTGGAATCACGCGGCTTGGCAAAAACCAAAGGCCGTAAAGTATGGTGTTTCTGCGGCGACGGCGAAATGGACGAACCCGAATCCCAAGGTGCAATCGCGCTGGCTGCACGCGAAGGCTTGGACAACCTGATTTTCGTCATCAACTGCAACCTGCAACGCTTGGACGGCCCGGTGCGCGGCAACGGCAAAATCATCCAAGAATTGGAAGGCAACTTTGCCGGTGCCGGCTGGAATGTCGTCAAAGTCATTTGGGGCCGCCGTTGGGACCGCCTCTTGGCGAAAGACAAAGACGGCATCCTGCGCCAACGTATGGAAGAATGTTTGGACGGCGACTACCAAACTTACAAATCCAAAGACGGCGCATATGTGCGAGAACACTTCTTCAATACGCCCGAACTGAAAGCATTGGTTGCCGATATGACCGATGACGAAATTTGGGCATTGAACCGCGGTGGTCATGATCCTCAAAAAGTGTACAACGCCTACGACCGCGCAGCGAACCATGCCGACGGCAAACCTACCGTTATCTTGGCGAAAACCATTAAAGGTTACGGTATGGGCGCATCCGGCGAAGGTCAGAACGTTGCCCACCAAGCCAAAAAAATGGACAAAGCGTCCCTGAAACAATTCCGCGACCGCTTTGACATTCCGGTTACCGACGAGCAAATCGAAAGCGGCGATTTGCCTTACCTGTCTTTCGCACCCGATACGGAAGAATACAAATACCTGCACGCACGCCGCGATGCTTTGGGCGGCTACCTGCCGCAACGCAAACCGACGCAGGAAGTATTGGAAGTGCCCGAGCTGTCGGCATTCGACGCACAACTCAAATCCAGCGGTGAACGCGAGTTCTCGACCACTATGGCATTTGTCCGCATTTTGTCAACCTTGTTGAAAGACAAAAAAATCGGCAAACGCGTCGTACCTATCGTTCCCGACGAAAGCCGTACCTTCGGTATGGAAGGTATGTTCCGCCAATACGGTATTTGGAATCCGAAAGGTCAGCAATATACCCCTCAAGACAAAGACCAGCTGATGTTCTATAAAGAATCTACAGACGGTCAAATCCTGCAGGAAGGTATTAACGAACCGGGCGCGATGGCAGACTGGATTGCAGCGGCAACCAGCTATGCGAACAGCGACTTCGCCATGATTCCGTTCTATATCTATTATTCCATGTTCGGTTTCCAACGTATCGGCGACTTGGCATGGGCGGCGGGCGATATGCACGCGCGCGGCTTCCTGTTGGGCGGTACTGCCGGCCGTACGACGCTGAACGGCGAAGGCCTGCAACACGAAGATGGCCACAGCCATATTCAAGCAGATTTGATTCCAAACTGTGTAACTTACGATCCGACATTCCAATATGAAGTAGCCGTTATCGTACACGATGGCTTGCGCCGCATGTATGTTAACCACGAAGACGTGTTCTACTACATCACCCTGATGAACGAGAACTACACCCATCCGGATATGCCTGAAGGCGTAGAACAAGACATCCTGAAAGGTATGTACCTGCTGAAAGCCGGCGGCAAAGGCGACAAGAAAGTTCAATTGATGGGTTCCGGTACCATCCTGCAAGAAGTCATTGCCGGTGCCGAATTGCTGAAAGCCGACTTCGGCGTGGAAGCAGACATCTGGTCTTGCCCATCTTTCAACCTGTTGCATCGCGACGCTATCGAAGTGGAACGCTTCAACCGCCTGAATCCCTTGGAAACTGCAAAAGTACCGTTTGTTACTTCTCAGCTGCAAGGTCATGACGGCCCGGTAATTGCCGCTACCGACTACATCCGCAGTTATGCCGACCGTATCCGCGCCTACATCCCGAACGACTACCACGTTTTGGGCACCGACGGTTTCGGCCGTTCTGACAGCCGCGCCAACCTGCGCCGCTTCTTTGAAGTGGATCGCTACAACGTTGCCGTGGCAGCATTGAGCGCATTGGCGGAACAAGGTAAGGTCAGCAAAGAAACCGTTCAGCAAGCCATTGAAAAATATGGTATCAAAGCCGATTCAGCCCCTAGCTGGAAACGCTGATTGATGTTTCAGACGGCCTGTTTGCCCCATTCAGACATCAGGCCGTCTGAAAACCGAATGCCCGAATGGTTTGAACAGACAAACCGTACCGATGCCTCCTGAAGCAGCTTTCAGACGGCATCCAACTGAAAAAGATTAAAGGAACTCAAATGAGTATCGTAGAAATCAAAGTCCCCGATATCGGCGGTCACGAAAACGTCGACATCATCGCCGTAGAAGTTAAAGCGGGCGATACCATCGCCGTTGACGACACCCTGATTACACTGGAAACCGACAAAGCCACGATGGATGTACCTGCCGATGCGGCCGGTGTCGTGAAAGAAGTGAAAGTCAAAGTCGGCGACAAAATCTCCGAAGGCGGCGTAATTTTGACCGTTGAAACCGGTGCCGCCGCTGCCGAAACTGCTCCGGCTCCTGCGGCTGAAGCACAACCTGCACCTGCCGCCGCACCCGCTGCCGCAGGCGGTGCAACCGTTCAAGTAGCCGTTCCCGACATCGGCGGCCATACCGATGTGGATGTAATCGCCGTTGAAATCAAAGTTGGCGACACCGTTGCCGAAGACGACACGCTGATTACTTTGGAAACCGATAAAGCGACAATGGACGTACCTTGTACCGCTGCCGGTGTCGTTAAAACCGTATTCCTGAAAGTCGGCGACAAAGTGTCCGAAGGCTCTGCCATTATCGAAGTGGAAACTGCCGGTTCTGCCGCTCAAGCTGCCGCACCCGCACCGGCTGCCGCTCCGGCTCCGACTGCTGCCGCCGCGCCCGCACCTTCTGCACCTGCCGCTGCCAAAATCGATGAAGCCGCTTTCGCCAAAGCACACGCCGGTCCTTCCGCACGCAAACTGGCGCGCGAATTGGGCGTAGATTTGGGTCAAGTCAAAGGTACCGGTCTGAAAGGCCGTATCATGGGCGAAGACGTTAAAGCCTTCGTTAAATCCGTTATGCAAAGCGGTGCAGGCAAGCCTGCCGCTGCTTCTTTGGGCGGTGGTCTAGACTTGTTGCCATGGCCTAAAGTTGACTTCTCTAAATTCGGCAGCGTCGAAGTTAAAGAACTGTCTCGCATTAAGAAAATCTCCGGTCAAAACCTGTCTCGCAACTGGGTTGTGATTCCTCACGTTACCGTACACGAAGAAGCGGACATGACCGAATTGGAAGAATTCCGCAAACAACTGAACAAAGAATGGGAACGCGAAGGCGTGAAACTGTCCCCATTGGCGTTCATTATCAAAGCCTCCGTTTCCGCGCTGAAAGCCTTCCCTGAATTCAACGCTTCCCTGGATGGCGACAACTTGGTGCTGAAAAACTACTTCAACATCGGTTTCGCAGCCGACACGCCAAACGGCTTGGTTGTTCCAGTAATCAAAGACGTGGATCAAAAAGGCTTGAAACAAATCAGCCAAGAGCTGACCGAATTGTCTAAAAAAGCCCGCGAAGGCAAGCTCAAGCCACAAGAAATGCAAGGCGCATGCTTTACCATTTCCAGCTTGGGCGGTATCGGCGGTACAGGCTTCACACCAATCGTAAATGCTCCTGAGGTTGCCATCTTGGGCGTGTGCAAATCCCAAATCAAACCAGTTTGGAACGGCAAAGAATTCGCTCCTCGCCTGATGTGCCCATTGAGCCTGTCCTTCGACCACCGTGTCATCGACGGTGCCGCCGGTATGCGCTTCACCGTATTCCTGGCTAACCTGTTGAAAGACTTCCGCCGCATTACCTTATAAAATAAAACATCCTTCTCAAGCAGTCTGATAATGTTTGGATTGCTTGAGATTGATGAGTGATGGTGTTAAATTCAACCTTTAAATTAATAACTTATGGGAAATTTCTTATATAGAGGCATTAATTGCCAACAAGATGAGCAAAATAATGGACAATTAAAACCTAAAGGTAATAAAGCTGAAGTTGTAATTCGTTATGATGGCAAGTTTAAATATGATGGTAAAGCTACACATGGTCCAAGTGTGAAGAATGCAGTTTACGCCCATCAAATTGAAACAGGTCTATATGACGGATGTTATATATCTACGACAACAGACAAGGAAATTGCCAAGAAATTTGCAACAAGCTCCGGCATCGAAAATGGCTATATATATGTTTTAAATAGAGATTTGTTTAGTCAATATTCTATTTTTAAATATGAGGTTGAACATCCAGAAAACCCAGATGAGAAGGAAGTAACAATCAGAGCTGAAGATTGTGGTTGTATTCCTGAAGAAGTGATTATTGCTAAAGAGTTGATAGAAATTAACTAAGTTGAAAGGTCAATATAATGGCTTTAGTTGAATTGAAAGTGCCCGACATTGGTGGACACGAAAATGTAGATATTATCGCGGTTGAAGTGAACGTAGGCGACACCATCGCGGTTGACGATACCCTGATTACTTTGGAAACCGATAAAGCGACGATGGACGTGCCTGCCGAAGTTGCAGGCGTAGTCAAAGAAGTTAAAGTTAAAGTCGGCGACAAAATCTCTGAAGGTGGCTTGATTGTTGTCGTTGAGGCCGAAGGTGCAGCTGCTGCTCCTAAAGCCGAAGCGCCTGCTGCCCCTGCACAAGAAGCACCTAAAGCAGCCGCTCCTGCCCCTCAAGCCGCGCAATTCGGCGGTTCTGCCGATGCCGAATACGACGTAGTCGTATTGGGTGGCGGCCCTGGCGGTTATTCTGCTGCATTTGCCGCTGCCGATGAAGGCTTGAAAGTCGCCATCATCGAGCGTTACAAAACCTTGGGCGGCGTTTGTCTGAACGTCGGCTGTATCCCTTCCAAAGCCCTGTTGCACAACGCTGCCGTTATCGACGAAGTGCGCCACTTGGCTGCCAACGGCATCAAATACCCCGAGCCGGAACTCGACATCGATATGCTGCGCGCCTACAAAGACGGCGTGGTTTCCCGCCTCACCGGCGGTTTGGCAGGTATGGCGAAAGGCCGTAAAGTGGACGTTATCCAAGGCGACGGACAATTCTTGGATCCGCATCACTTGGAAGTGTCGCTGACTGCCGGCGACGCGTACGAACAGGCAGCCCCTACCGGCGAGAAAAAAATCGTTGCCTTCAAAAACTGTATCATTGCAGCAGGCAGCCGCGTAACCAAACTGCCTTTCATTCCTGAAGATCCGCGTATCATCGATTCCAGCGGCGCATTGGCGCTGAAAGAAGTACCGGGCAAACTGCTGATTATCGGCGGCGGCATTATCGGCCTCGAGATGGGTACGGTTTACAGCACACTGGGTTCGCGTTTGGATGTAGTTGAAATGATGGACGGCCTGATGCAAGGCGCAGACCGCGACTTGGTGAAAGTATGGCAAAAACAAAACGAATACCGTTTTGACAACATTATGGTCAACACCAAAACCGTTGCAGTCGAGCCGAAAGAAGACGGCGTTTACGTTACCTTTGAAGGCGCGAACGCGCCGAAAGAGCCGCAACGCTACGATGCCGTATTGGTTGCCGCCGGCCGCGCACCCAACGGCAAACTCATCAGCGCGGAAAAAGCAGGCGTTGCCGTAACCGATCGCGGCTTCATCGAAGTGGACAAACAAATGCGCACCAACGTGCCGCACATCTACGCCATCGGCGATATCGTCGGTCAACCGATGTTGGCACACAAAGCCGTTCACGAAGGCCACGTTGCCGCCGAAAACTGCGCCGGCCACAAAGCCTACTTCGACGCGCGCGTGATTCCGGGCGTTGCCTACACCTCCCCCGAAGTGGCGTGGGTGGGCGAAACCGAATTGTCCGCCAAAGCATCCGGCCGCAAAATCACCAAAGCCAACTTCCCGTGGGCTGCTTCCGGCCGCGCGATTGCCAACGGTTGCGACAACGGCTTTACCAAGCTGATTTTCGATGCCGAAACCGGCCGCATCATCGGCGGCGGCATTGTCGGTCCGAACGGTGGCGACATGATCGGCGAAGTCTGCCTTGCCATCGAAATGGGCTGCGATGCGGCAGACATCGGCAAAACCATCCACCCGCACCCGACCTTGGGCGAATCCATCGGTATGGCGGCGGAAGTGGCATTGGGTACTTGTACCGACCTGCCTCCGCAAAAGAAAAAATAAATCCGACTGAATAAACAGCCATAAGGTTTATTTGAGCAAATGCCGTCTGAAATGTTCAGACGGCATTTTCTGTTTTACAGCGGATTAAAATATTCCCTACGTCCTGCCTAAAAACGAATCCGACACGTGTGGGGGACTGTTAGTTTTTGCACAAGGAACAAATAGAGTAAAAAAACGCTGAAATCTTCGGAAGACGTGGATTTCGGCGTTTTTTTGTATCCGGAAAAGTTACGCCAGCTTTTTCACGAAACCGCGCCGGAATGCGTGGTTTTCTGTTTAAAGCTGACGAGATTAGGGAATTTTTAAAACTGTTTTAAGAGGTTTTTAAAATGGATTTAATCAATACTCCGGCCATACCACTCAACACGTCCAATGATGGCGATGTCGTCTTGGGTATTGTTCAAATCTATTTCAAACGGTGCGTAACGTGGACTTTCGGACGTTACAAGCAGTTTGCCCGGTATGCGTTGCACACGTTTGACAAAGAGGTCATTGCCTATACGCAAGACATATAGGCCGTCACGCGGGTCGGTTTCGGCGTGATTGATGAGGATGGAATCCCCATGATTGAGCACGCCCTCCATCGAATCGCCTTTAACGGTAATTACAGACAGTTTTTCCGGCTGTTTGGTCACATAGTTGTCAATCCAATATTTCCGGAAAGCCAAGCAGAACAAAGGTTCTTCGCCGAAGACCGGTGCGCCATACCCTGCTGCTGCGGCTACGTTGTAGCGCGGCACGAATACAAACTCTGACAAGTCGACAGGGTTGCCCATAGTGTCGGTAATTCCATCAGAATTTCTGCTTACAGAGAATGCTCCAGCGTTTTCCGGCCTGGCTTTATCGAGATACGGTAGGCCTTTGCCGGTCAGTAGCCAGTTTAAATCACACCCGGTAGATTCTTGAATCTTTATAAGGGTTTCAGTGTTTGGAAGGCCGTCGTTATACCAAATTCGGTTAAATCCGGGTGGGCTCATTCCAATATCTCTTGCAATAACCGCAGGCTTTGGGTTATCGCGCCATAAGTAGGTCAATCTTTCTTTAAAAGTATTCATAAGCTATCTCTATATGTGGTTGCATACATAAAAATATCTATGTAACTTTCTATGCAACTAAATGCACGGCTTATCTGAAGGAATGGTTGAAAACGGCAGTTTCCAATACAACAAAATGCCGTCTGAACATTTCAGACGGCATTTGGCATAAACGGCATTAATGCGGCTGGCCGGAAACCATATCTCCCTCGTCAAAATCAGGATCGGGTTCATTTTGCAGCGTTTTCCCGTTTAACTTCAGGGCGTTGTTTTTAAGGGAAATGACCGTATCAATCTGATTACCGTCTAAAGTAAGATATTTTTCCCTTGCCATACTTTGAATCGTACTGTCCACCATCAGGCGCAATGTTTCATTAATATCGGCAATGCTTGCCCTGCCTTCCGCCTCATCTTCGGCATTGACGCTGAAAATATTACCTGCCTGACTGACCGCCAAGTCTTCCAGCATTTTTTGAGGCATGCTCATTCTGATGTCTGCCTCGGTTTTCTTCAACATCAGTCCCAATTGGTTCAAATCTTCCTTCTTCAGATCTTTAAACATAATTTTCCCGCCCACATCGATTTTGCCCGACGGAAGCGTGAAACGGAACGTTTTGATGTCGAGTACCGGGTTATGGGTAAATAATCCGGAAGCCTCGCCTTTGACGGCGGCAATCAAATCATTGCGGATTTGCTCCTCGGTCATTTTTTTGGCGGAAATCTGTGCAAACTTGCGTTTCAATACGGTTAAGGCAGAAGCATCGAGGTGTTCGGCGGCGATATGGATATCCAGCGGGCCATATTTTTCATCGCCGTACACCAGCGTGTCGAAACGGAACTGCCCTTCACTGTCGATAAATGAGCCTGATTCCCCGGTCTTGGTTGAAAAAGCCAGTTTGCCGACTTCGATTTTGGAAGGTGCGATGCTGCCGTTGGGATTGATAAACGCGCCAATCTGCAAATCGGTAACAAGATTGACCAGTTCGTTTAACTTGACGTTGTAATCGACACCCTCTTTCCATTCTAAGGAAAATTTTTCCAAGGTCAGATTACTGCTGCCCAAAGCAAGCGGATTGATGCCGTCTGAAGTTTCCGAATCGAAATGCACTTTTTCAAACGCGGCATCGCCTTTGTCTGCCAGCTTGATTTTAAACAAGGGGGCATCATAGCCGTTCCGGTAGCTTTTGAAACCTTTTTGATAAACCGTTTCCCCCGTCAGGCCTTCCCAGTGCAGCCTGATGCCCGACAGTTCTTCATAATCGAAGGCGGGAACGCTGACTTCCATCTTGCCGCTGCCGTTAAAATAAACGGTATTGGCAAGGGAAACCGGGGCTTGTTTTCCAAAAAAGCGTTCCAAAACTTTTTCCGTTTCAGGCGCGTATTTGAACTCGGTTTCAATGTGCGCCTGCGTGCCGAATCCGCCGGCAAAAGGACCGTGTGTGATATGGTTTACCAGCGTAACCGGCTGTTCCAACACTGTTTTCAGGTTATCCGGCAGGTATTTCTGCGCATTATGCAGCAACTCGGGTTTCAGACGGATGACCGTCGTTTCCGTAGAGGTAAACCAGCCGCGGTCATATTGGTGCGATTCGACGGTCAAGAAGCCCGTTTCCTGCAATATTTTTTGCTGCTGCGTCAGGCTTTCTTCTGCTTTGACACCCAAATAATAAGGTGTCCCCAAAGCAACGCCGAGCAATACTGCCGCAACTGAAATCAAAGGTTTTTTCATCACTTCAAACAAGCAGGTTTCAAAGGTACTAGAATAGCATTATTTAAGCATATCCCGCTATATTTCTTTAAAAGAAATGCCGTCTGAAACCTGTTCGGACGGCATTTTCCGGATGTAGGGAAATCAGAAATCCAATTCCGCTTTCAGCCAGTAAGTACGCGGCATACCGACGACGGCGAAGCTGCGGTCGAATTGGCCACGTTGTACCTGCCAGTAGTTTTTGTTGAATAGGTTTTCTACCGAGCTGCTGACGGTCAACGTATTTTTGCCGAGCTTGGTTTTGTAGCGCGCGCCTACATCAACCAAGGTATAGGACGGGAAGGCGTATTGTTTTTGCGTGTCTTGGTAAGACTTGCCGAAATACGAAACATTACCGTTTAAAGTTAAGCCTTTGGCAAACGGTGTATCCCATTCCAAACCTGCTTTGGCAATCACGCGCGGATTGGCGACTTGTACGCCGTTAACCAGCATATCGCGTGAATTTGGATACTCTTTCACGGTCGATTGCAGATACATCAGACCCAAAGTCGGGCGCAGGGTTTTGTTTAACAGGTTGGCGTATGCGTTGAACTCGATACCGCGATTGCGTTCCATTCCTTGCTCGTCGCCCTTCGCGCCGCCTTGCGTTTTGTATGCTGCAAAATCAGTACCTGTTTTGGTATTACCCCTCCAGTATCCCGGGCGTTTGATTTGGAACGCGTTCAAAGTGGTCACGAAATCGCCCCAGTTTTTACGCACGCCCACTTCAAACTGGCGGCTGACGCGCGGTTTCGCCATTGTCGTTTCGCCGGAACCATCGGTTTTGATGTCGGCAGGCTCTAAGTCTTCCATATAGTTGCCGTAAACGACCAAATCGGGCTGCGGCACCCACGCCGCCATCAGCATCGGGCTGAAGCGTTTGGCATTGCCGCTCTGTGATTTTTTCTTATCGGTGTATTCAACCGCTTGGAAACGTCCGCCCAAAGTCAGGCGGTATTTGTTATCCACGAAGCCCAAGGTGTCGGACAAAGCCAGGCTGTTAACTTTGATATTGGCATCCAAGTTGGCGGTTTTCGCCCAAGAATTGGGATAGTCGGCTGTAAACGATGCCAATTGATGCTCAATATTTCCGTTTGCGTTCACTTCTACCTTGTTGTTGCCGTCCTTGCCGTTTATGGTTTTCCGCTGACGGATGATACGGTCGAAAGCCGTACTCCAGTTGTGTGTTACCGGGCCGGTTTCAAATTCGCCGCGTGCGGTCAGGTTCATACTCAAAGTACGGAAATATTGGTCGGTCAGGTGCGCCGTGCCGGTATGGTATTGGTTGGCACTTGAGCAGGTAGCGGTTTGGTCGCTCGCACCGCTTGTACCGCAAACGGTCGGGGAAATCAGCGTGCCGTAATAACGCGCCTTGTTGTAGCCGATACCGCCGGTAATTTGGGCATTGTCAAACGCATCCCATTCAAAGGTCAGCATATTGGTTTCGCCGACAGTGTTTTGCCAGTTCCAAGAAGGCAGCAGGTTGGTTTTACCATCGGGCGCATCAAACAAGCGTCCGTTGGCGTTTTGAATATCCTGCATACGCGCGCGGCCGCCGTTGGTTTTGCGTTTCGCGTAGATGGAGTCGAACGCCACGCGCAGTGTTTCGCCGCGATAGTCGGCATTTACCGCAAATTCTTTGTTGTCTTCGCTGTAACCGTGGCGCGGAGTGTCGCCGTGGCGCAGTTTGCCGTTGGCGCGCACGCCGAACTCTTTGTTTTCGCCGAAGCGTTGGCCCAAGTCGAACGTACCTTGGGCACGGTTGTTGCTAAACCAGCCCAAACCGATTTTGCGGTTGCCTTCGTCGGCGGCTTTTTTGGTTTCGATGTTGACGGAACCGGATACCGCGCCTTCAGGGTCCATGCCATTTACGGCGGTGGACGCGCCTTTAATCAGCTGTGCGGAACCGACATGCACGCTGGCCGTGCCTTGCGTGCCGTACATCCCTGCCAAACCGTTGACGCTGAATTGGCGCGAGTCAAGCTGATAACCGCGGAAATACAAACCGGTAAGCGTGTTGCTTTCGCCGCCGAACTGCCAAACGGAAGCGTCTTTTTTGGCTACGGCATCCACCAAAGTACGCGCTTCGGTGTTGTTGAGGGCTTGCTCGTCGTAATTAACGACGGTAATCGGTGCGGTAAAGGCGTTGGCCTTACCCAACAAACCCAAGTTCACGCGGTCGCGCAAGTCGCCGTCGCTGGCAATGGAGTAAGAACGGGCGGCTTTGACGCGTTTGGCATCGGCACGGACATGAACCTGTCCGAGTTCGCCCTGCTGCGGAACATTGTCGGCGGCAGACGAAAACGCACTCAAAATCAACAGCGGCATTAAGGCAAGTTTTTTGTTCATGAAAACGCTCCCTTTATTGATTGTTCAAATTTGAATTGGAAAAGATAAAACCCAAAGGATATTTTGTGCGCGCATTATATTTGATAATCAAAACCATTACAAAACGAATCCATACGCTTAATCTATCCGCCTACCAAATATCGGTTTATTTCTATTTTCAAGTGTGTACTTTATACCACACCGGCAGGGTGTGCCGTCACTCCACGCTTTAGGCGGCAATAAAGGAAAAGTTAACGAACCGACAATATCCGACCAAAAGATTGTTCCGCTTCAAAGCAAAATGCCGTCTGAAATACGGTCGGGTATTTCAGACGGCATTCTATTCTTCCCTTCCTTCGGGAAAGACTCGGATTAAACGTGTGCGGAAATGATTTTTAACATTTGCGCCAGCACTTTGGGATTGGCAGCCACAATATCTCCGCTTTCCAGCCAGCCGTCTTCACCCGTCATATCGGTTACGATACCGCCCGCTTCCTGAACAATCAATGCGCCTGCGGCAATGTCCCACGGTTTGAGGTTGAACTCGAAAAAGCCGTCAAAACGACCAGTCGCTACGGCGCACAAATCCAAAGAAGCCGCGCCTTCCCTGCGTCCGCCAGCGGTTTTTGCCAAAAAGTCTTTCAGAATCGCCAGATATTTGTCCATCATGCTTTGATCGACAACGGGGAAGCCCGTACCGATCAGGCAGCGGTTCAATTCTATGCGGTTGGAAACGCGGATGCGGCGGTCGTTGAGCAACGCGCCTTTGCCGCGCGAAGCCATATATACGTCGTTGCGCTCGGGTGCGTACACCAAAGCTTCCTGCAACACGCCTTTGTGCAGGAGCGCCATAGAGATGGCGTATTGAGGATGGCCGTGGAGGAAGTTGGTCGTGCCGTCGAGCGGATCGATAATCCATTCGTACTCGGCAGTGGCTTTACCGTGGGAGCCGCCTTCTTCGCAAGTGATTTTGTGGTGCGGATAGGCTTCTTTCAAAGCCTCAACCAGGATGATTTCGGAATTGCGGTCAACATCGGAAACAAAATCGTTGAAGGCTTTGCTGTCGGTTTTGACGGCATCGAGGTTGCCTGCGGCGCGTATCATCATCTGACCGGCACGGCGGGCGGCTTTAAAGGCTGTATTCAAAAACGGATTCATCAGATTTCCTTAAGGGTGGCATACCGCCGGTTCGGACGTGCAGTCCTTCGGAGCGGCAAAATCGGAGTTTATTTGGTTGGGGTAAACCCTGCCAAATCGGGTAAAATACCGCCTGACGCGTGTCTGCTTCAGGCGCAACGTTAAATTTCCGACGTTGTTAAAGAACATTTCAGACGGCATTTGACCGTCCGAACGAAAAAGACGGCGCATTATACCCTATTCCATTCCGACCGAAAACCGAACATGACTGCCCTCAAACCCTCCCTGCACGCTTATCTGGACAACATCCGCATCGTCCTGACCCGCACCAGCCACCCCGCCAATATCGGCTCTGCCGCACGCGCGATGAAAACGATGGGCCTGCACAGGCTGACCATCGTCGCCCCCAATCTGATGGCTACGCCGATGACGGAAAACCCGCCCGTTTTCAATCCCGATGACGTGCAAAGTTTTGCACTGCCTGAAGAAAGTTTCATCCTCGCTTCGGGCGCGGCGGACGTATTGCACAACGCCGAAATCGTCGCCACGCTGGACGAAGCCCTTGCCGACACCACCATCGCCTGCGCCCTCACCAGCCGCCGCCGCGAAATCACCGCCCCGTTGCAAACCCCGCGCGCACTCGTTCCCGAGCTGTTGCAGGCGGCGCAACGCGGCGAACAGGCCGCACTCGTGTTCGGCAACGAAACCTTCGGCTTGAGCATCGAAGAAGTCCAAGCCTGCAACCGACTGATGACCATCAACGGCAACCCCGATTATTTCTCGCTCAACCTCGCCCAAGCCGTGCAGGTCGCGTGTTACGAAATCTTCAGCCAGACCGATATGCCCATGACCCACCTGCAACAGGAAGACCATGCCGCGACCCACGAGCAAATCAAAGGTATGGTCGCCCATATGGAAAGCGTGATGGACAGCATCGGCTTTTTCAACCGCCGCAACGGCGAACGCCTGATGCGCCGTATGCAGAGCCTGTTCGGACGCGCCAACACGCAAACGGAAGACATCGACATCCTGCGCGGTTTTTTCAATACGCTGCAACAGCGTCTGAAGGACGGGCAATCCTAAGCACATGCCGTCTGAATCCGCTTTTCAGACGGCATTTCAGGAAAAATCAGAATACAGAAACAGGAAAACCATGAACTACGCCCTCGATGCCCTGTGGTGGAAACTGACCGACCCTGCCGTGCGGGATTTAGCCTCGCTGCTGACCGCGCCGCCTTTGTGGCAAAGCGGTTGTGAATTGAGCGTGCGCGAACTATTAGGGGAACACGGTTTCCGTTACCTTTTGGCATTGGACGCCGATCCCGCTCCGCTGACGGAACACCTCGCCCGACGCGCCCCGTTCGGACACCGCTTGGGCATTTACGCCGAAGAGTTGCTGGCATTTTGGTTTGCCAACGCGCCGCACGCCGAACTGCTCGCACACAACCTGACGGTTTCCGGTTCGGACGGCAATACGCAAGGCGCGGCGGATTTTGTGGCAAGGCTTAACGGCAAGCCCTACCATATCGAGCTGACCTGCAAATACCACGGCGGCGGCACGGGCAAACCCGAAGACATGCGCGGACTCAACCCCAAAGACACGCTGTTGGGAAAAGCCGCCAAGCTGACCGCCCAACTCGGTCTGCCACACACTTCAGACGGCATCCGGACCTTGCGGCAGCACGGTTTGCCACTTACCGTAAAACCCGCGTCCGTCGTGCGCGGCATCGGATTTTTTCCACAAGGTTTCCATGCTTTTGAGCCGCCGCTTAACCCATACGGCTGGCGCGGCATCTATATTCAAGATTGGGCGGAATATGGGTTTGAACGCCAAGAAGCGCGCTACCACCTGCTCGACCGCATGGCCTATCTTGCACCTGCGCGTGTCGCCGAAACCGAAACATTGAACGCAGCCGAAATCCGCCGCATCGACCAAGGCTTGATTGCCGTTTTGGAATGTCGGCCGGACGGCTTTTGGCACGAAATCGAACGCATTATGAAGGCCGTCTGAAACCCTTTACCAACTTTAAGAGAACCCATTAATGATGAACGCCGCACAACTCGACCATACCGCCAAAGTTTTGGCTGAAATGCTGACTTTCAAACAGCCTGCCGATGCCGTCCTCTCCGCCTATTTCCGCGAACACAAAAAGCTAGGTAGGCAGGATCGCCACGAAATCGCCGAAACCGCCTTTGCCGCGCTGCGCCACTATCAAAAAATCAGCACTGCCCTGCGCCGCCCTCACGCGCAGCCGCGCAAAGCCGCGCTCGCCGCACTGGTTCTCGGCAGAAGCACCAACATCAGCCAAATCAAAGACCTGCTTGATGAAGAAGAAACAGAGTTTCTCGGCAATTTGAAAGCCCGTAAAACCGAGTTTTCAGACGGCCTGAATACCGCCGCCGAATTGCCGCAATGGCTGGTGGAACAACTGCAACAGCATTGGAACGAAGAAGAAATCCTCGCCTTCGGACGCAGCATCAACCAAGCCGCGCCGCTCGACATCCGCGTCAATACCTTGAAAGGCAAACGCGATAAAGTGCTGCCGCTGTTGCAAGCCGAAAGCCCCGATGCAGAGGCAACCCCTTATTCGCCTTGGGGCATCCGCCTGAAAAACAAAATCGCGCTTAGCAAACACGAACTGTTTTTAGACGGCACGCTGGAAGTCCAAGACGAAGGCAGCCAACTGCTTGCCTTATTGGTGGGCGCGAAACGCGGCGAAATCATTGTCGATTTCTGTGCCGGCGCAGGCGGCAAAACCCTCGCCGTCGGCGCTCAAATGGCGAACAAAGGCAGAATCTACGCCTTCGACATCGCCGAAAAACGCCTTGCCAACCTCAAACCGCGCATGACCCGCGCCGGACTGACCAACATCCACCCCGAACGTATCGGCAGCGAACACGATACCCGTATCGCCCGACTGTCAGGCAAAGCCGACCGCGTGTTGGTCGATGCGCCCTGCTCCGGCTTAGGCACACTGCGCCGCAATCCCGACCTCAAATACCGCCAATCCGCTGAGACCGTCGCCAAACTTTTAGAACAGCAACACAGCATCCTCGATGCCGCATCCAAACTGGTCAAACCGCAAGGACGCTTGGTGTACGCCACTTGCAGCATCCTGCCCGAAGAAAACGAGCTGCAAGTCGAACGCTTCCTGTCCGAACATCCCGAATTTGAACCCGTCAACTGTGCCGAACTTCTGCAAAACCTGAAAATCGATTTGGATACCGGAAAATACCTGCGCCTCGATTCGGCAAAACACCAAACCGACGGCTTCTTTGCCGCTATATTGCAACGCAAATAAACCGGTTTAAACAAAATGCCGTCTGACCCCTTTTCAAAGCATTCAGACGGCATCCCGTAAATTAAAATACCAAATACCTCAGACAACTTACATCCGACCGATTCAACGTCAAAGACAGAATCACACGCTACTCAAAACGATTCCTATGCGCACTATCCTGCAATTTTCTTTTTCTTTGTCGAAATATACGGTAGCATAAGCATATTCCAATGATATTTTTGGGAATCTGTTTTAGCCCAATATATAGTGGATTAACAAAAATCAGGACAAGGCGACGAAGCCGCAGACAGTACAAATAGTACGGAACCGATTCACTTGGTGCTTCAGCACCTTAGAGAATCGTTCTCTTTGAGCTAAGGCGAGGCAACGCCGTACTGGTTTAAATTTAATCCACTATATAAAGCACCATATTAAGGCGGAGTGTCTTCCCCACTTTGACCCGAACCCGGAAAAGACACCGCCCAAGCCAATCCTGATGCTGCCCCGACAGCCAACCATTAAGGAAATCCTAATGAACTTTTCTTTATCCGTCATCATATTTACCCTCGCCTCTTTCCTGCCCGTCCCGCCCGCCGAAGCCGCCGTCTTTACTTGGAAGGACGGCGGCGGCAACAGCTATTCGGATGTACCGAAACAGCTTCATCCCGACCAGAGCCAAATCCTCAACCTGCGGACGCGCCAAACCAAACCGGCGGTCAAGCCCAAACCTGCCGTCGATAAGAATGCGGACAGTGCGAAGGAAAACGAAAAGGATATTGCCGAAAAAAACGGGCAGCTTGAGGAAGAAAAGAAAAAAATTGCCGAAACCGAACGGCAGAACAAAGAAGAAAACTGCCGGATTTCAAAAATGAACCTGAAGGCGGTGGGAAACTCAAATGCGAAAAACAAGGATGATTTGATTCGGAAATACAATAACGATGTGAACAAATACTGCCGTTGAGCAGCCTCATCGAAAACCCCGATGCCGTCTGAAGCGGCACGGGGTTTGTTTATTTCTGCCAGTAGGTTTTAACGTTGACGAACTCGTACAGCCCGAATTCGGACAGTTCGCGCCCGTAACCGGAATCTTTGACTCCGCCGAAAGGCAGGCGCAAATCGCTGCTGGTATGGCGGTTGATGAATACTGATCCCGCCTGTATTTTTTCGGCAAACCGCCAGGCGCGTTCAGTATCGGCGGTATAAATGCAGGCTCCGAGCCCGAACGGGGAATCATTGGCAAGCGCGATGGCATGTTCTTCGTTTGCCGCACGCAAAATCAGAGCGACGGGGCCGAATACTTCTTCATACCAAACCCGGCAGTCGGGATTTACCCTGTCTAAAACCGTCGCAGGGTAAAACCACCCCGACCCCGGCGGGATTTTGCCCCCGATCAGGCATACCGCGCCGTTTGAAACGGCATCTTCAACCTGCCCGTGAACCCGGTTCCGCAAATCTTCTCGGTGCAGCGGTGCAAGCGTGGTATCGGGATGTTTGGGGTCGCCCATTTTCAATTTGGCGCATTCGGCAAGAAACAGCGGAATAAAGCGGTCGGCTGCGGCTTCAGTTACGATGATGCGTTTGGCGGCGTTGCACGATTGCCCCGCATCGCGGAAACGGGAATAGCAGGCTTCTGCGGCGGCGCGTTCCAAATCGGCATCGGGCATCACGATAAAGGCATTGCTGCCGCCGAGCTCCAACACGGTTTTCTTGAGGTTTGCGCCCGCGTGTGCCGCAAGGATGCGCCCCGTGTACGTCGAACCGGTAAACGCCATCGCATCGGTGTGTTCGATGGCTTTGAGCGTGTCCGCCTCATCCAGCCACGCGCCTGCCAAAGGAATGCCGTCTGAAGCCAAATCGAACAACGCCTGACTGACGCGTGCCACGCTGGGTGCAGGTTTGACGGCGCACGCGTTACCCGCACACATGGCAGGAACGGCGAAACGCAATACCTGCCAGACGGGATAGTTCCAAGGCATGACGGCAAATACGATGCCCAAAGGCTCGAAGCGCACCTGACTCAAACTCGCCTGCGTCGCAATGGTTTTGTGGGCAAGCAGTTCGGGGGCGAGGCGGGCGTAATAGCGTATCAGTTCGATAGACTTGACGATTTCCGCGCGGCATTCGTGCAGGCAGCGTCCGACTTCTTCGCACACCATTTCCGCAAAACGCCCTTTCTCCGCCTCCAAACGGCCGGCAAATTTTTGCAGACGTGCGGCACGATCGGTTACGCCCAATTGCGCGAACGCCCTGCCGCGTATTTTCAAATCCGCCAGCCGCCGTTCAAACTCCGCATAATCTTGAGCTGGGCGGCGGTAAAGCGTTTCGCCCGTAAATACATTGACACTGTGAAACATCGAATCAACCTGCCAGTTGCGGGAATATCGTTTTCAGTCCCGACACAATAATCTCCACCGATACCGCCGCCAGCATCATACCCATAATGCGGTTTAAAATCGTCAGCCCCGTCGTGCCCAGCAGGCGGCTGACCTTCCCAGCAACGATTAAAATGGCATAACAAATCGCACTGACCACCAAACCGGCTGCGATAATCAGCGCGATGTCGCCGTATGTTTTAGCCGCCGAAGCGTAAATAATCACGGTCGAAATACCGCCCGGGCCGATGGTGATCGGTATGGCGATGGGCACGACGGCAATCGCCCCGGCATTGCGGGCGGGGCGCGCCTGCCCCGTTTCCGGCTGCGCGCCGAGATTCTGTTTGGCGGGATTGTCGTTGCCGTTCATCATCGAAATGGCGATCAGCAGCACCAAAATCCCGCCGCCGACCTGAAACGAACCGACGCTGATGCCCAAAACCTTCAACAGCGCACCGCCGATCAGCGCAAATACCGCAATCACGGCAAACACGGCGACGGCAGCCGTCCGCGCGACCTTCCTGCGCTCCTTCGTACTGTGCCCGTTGGTCAGGTCAAGGTAAAGCGACAACGCGCTAAACGGATTGATCAGCACCAAAAAAGCCACAATCAGCTTGCCGATTTCCATACCCAATCCCATTATTTCCCCTCCTTCAAACCCGTGCGGCAGGCATCCGATGCTGCAAATTGCCGCCGCAACGGATTTTTCCGTTATAATTAAAAATTCAAGCAATACGCCCCATCATACCCGAACGACGGTATCTTTACCATCAGACAAGGATGCTTTTCATGGCACTGACACTTGCCGACGTAGACAAAATCGCCCGACTCTCCCGACTGCACCTGACTGCGGAAGAAAAAGAAAAATCGCTTCAAGAATTAAACGACATCTTCTCTATGGTCGAACAGATGCAGAACATCAACACAGACGGCATCGAACCGATGGCGCACCCGCACGAGGCCGCCCTGCGCCTGCGCGAAGACGAAGTAACCGAAACCGACCGCGCCGCCGAATACCAAGCCGTTGCGCCGGAAGTACGCAACCGCCTGTACATCGTACCGCAAGTTATTGAAGAATAATCCGAATACGCTTCAGACGGCATCAGCAATACCGCCCGAAGCCCTTTAAGGATGGAAGATTTATGACCCAATACACATTGAAACAGGCAAGCGTCCTGTTGCAGTCCAAACAGATTTCCGCCGTCGAACTGGCAAGCGCATACCTTGCCGCCATCGCCGAAAAAAATCCCGCCCTCAACGGCTACATTACCATCGACCAAGATAAAACCCTCGCAGAAGCCCGTGCCGCCGATGAACGCATCGCACAAGGCAACGCCTCCGCGCTTACCGGCGTCCCCGTCGCCTACAAAGATATTTTCTGCCAAACCGGCTGGCGTAGCGCGTGCGCTTCCAAAATGCTCGACAACTTCATCTCCCCCTACACCGCCACCGTCGTCCAAAACCTGCTCGACGAAGGTATGGTAACGCTTGGTCGCACCAATATGGACGAGTTCGCTATGGGTTCGACCAATGAAAACTCATTCTACGGCGCGGCCAAAAACCCGTGGAATCACGAACACGTCCCCGGCGGCTCTTCCGGCGGTTCGGCTGTCGTCGTTGCCGCGCGCCTCGCCCCTGCCGCGCTCGGTTCGGACACCGGCGGCTCTATCCGCCAACCCGCATCGCACTGCGGTATCACCGGTATCAAACCTACCTACGGCACGGTTTCCCGCTTCGGTATGGTCGCCTACGCCTCCAGCTTCGATCAAGCCGGCCCGATGGCGCAAACTGCCGAAGACTGCGCGATTCTGTTAAACGCGATGGCAGGTTTCGACCCCAAAGACTCCACCAGCCTCGAGCGCGAAAAAGAAGACTACACCCGCGATTTGAACCAACCGCTCAAAGGTTTGAAAATCGGCCTGCCCAAAGAATATTTCGGCGAAGGCAACAGCGCCGATGTTCTGACGGCATTGCAAAACACCATTGATTTGCTGAAAGCCCAAGGCGCGGAATTGATTGAAGTTTCCCTGCCGCAAACCAAGCTGTCCATTCCGGCCTACTACGTCCTCGCCTCCGCAGAAGCCAGCACCAACCTTTCACGTTACGACGGCGTGCGTTACGGACACCGTGCCGCCCAATTCAGCGATTTGGAAGAGATGTACGGCAAAACCCGCGCCGAAGGTTTCGGCAGCGAAGTTAAACGCCGCATCATGATCGGTACTTATGTACTGTCGCACGGCTACTACGATGCCTATTATCTCAAAGCCCAAAAACTGCGCCGCCTCGTTGCCGATGATTTTCAGACGGCATTTGCACGATGCGACCTCATCCTCGCGCCGACCGCACCCTCCGCCGCACCCAAAATCGGAGCGGATGCTTCGCCGGTTGAAACCTACTTGAGCGACATTTACACCATCGCCGTCAACCTCGCCGGACTGCCCGCATTGACCCTGCCCGCAGGCTTCAGCGGCGGCGGACTGCCCGTCGGTGTACAGCTTATCGGCAACTACTTCGCCGAAGCCAAAATCCTCGGTGCGGCGCATCAAATCCAACTCAACAGCGATTGGCACGGCAAACGACCCGAATGAAGCAGAACCGCACCTTTACCTTCCCCGATTTTCGCACCGTTTACAGCTATGCTCCTTTATATCGGCTGCAACATTTAAAATACACATTGCGAAAATTTTTCGGGAAAAAAGAAATTTACGCCTTCGAGCAGTTTGTCAACGCCTCCCCTATCCGTCAGGGGCTGTTCCTCCACTGCCCGCAAAATGCCTATCCGCTGCTGCGCGAATTTGTTGACAGGCGTTTTAACTGCAAACGCCGTTTAGATGCGATGACGGCAGATTTTCTCATGGCGGAAAAACTGTTCGGCACAGACATTCTGCACCAAATGGAAGACTACCGCTTCCATCTGGTCTTGGCGCACCTTTCAGACGGCATCAGCTTGTGGCTCAACCGCAACGACAACTGCGTCGAAGAAGGCGCGTGGTCTTTATCTTTGCGCGATGAAGCAGGCAACCGGCTGTATATGGCGACCTTCGCCTTTGTCGGCACGCACCTGCTGACAGCCTCCGTACAAGGGCCTGCGGGTGAAGAAGCCAAAGACACCGTCCGCCGCATAACCAAACAACTTCACGGCTTGCGTCCCCAACAACTGATGGTAACCGCACTGCAATATTTCGCCGCCGCATTAAAATTAGACGGCGCGATAGGCATTGCACAAAAACATCAAGTCAAATTACGCTGGAAACTTAAAAAGCGCGTCAAAATGAATTACGACGCATTCTGGCAGGAATACGGCGCAAGTTTGGAACGGGACGGCTACTGGCATCTCCCCCAAACCCCCGCCCGCAAAGACCTTGCCGACATCGAAAGCAAAAAACGCTCGATGTACCGCAAGCGTTATGAAATGCTGGACAACATGGTTGCAGAGATGAAGGACAGTCTGAAAACGGAAGCACGCGGCATTTCAGACGGCATCCAAACGGAAAAACCGCTCCGCCGGACAGCCTGACGCGAAGACTATCGAATTGATATTTTAGAGAAAGAACCTCCTATGACCTGGGAAACCGTAATCGGCTTGGAAATCCACGTCCAATTGAACACCAAATCCAAAATCTTCAGCGGCGCATCGACCGCATTCGGCGCAGAGCCCAACGCGCACGCCAGCGTGGTGGAATGCGCGCTGCCGGGCGTGCTTCCGGTAATGAACCGCGAAGTCGTTGAAAAAGCCATCAAATTGGGTTTGGCCTTGGATGCAAAAATCAACCGGAAAAACGTGTTCGACCGCAAAAACTACTTCTATCCCGACTTGCCGAAAGGCTATCAAATCAGCCAGTTGGATTTGCCGATTGTCGAACACGGCAAATTGGAAATCGTGGTCGACGACGATGTGAAAATCATCAACGTAACCCGCGCCCACATGGAAGAAGACGCAGGCAAATCCGTACACGAGGGCTTGAACGGCGCGACCGGCATCGACCTGAACCGCGCCGGCACGCCGCTGTTGGAAGTGGTATCCGAACCCGAAATGCGCTCCGCCGCCGAAGCCGTTGCCTACGCCAAAGCCTTACACAGCTTGGTAACCTGGCTGGACATTTGCGACGGCAATATGGCGGAAGGTTCGTTCCGCGTCGATGCCAACGTATCCGTTCGCCCGAAAGGTCAAGCAGAGTTCGGCACGCGCCGCGAGATTAAAAACCTCAACTCCTTCCGTTTCTTGGAGCAGGCGATTAATTACGAAGTGGAAGCGCAAATCGAGATTTTGGAAGACGGAGGCACAGTCCAGCAAGCAACGATGCTGTTCGATCCTGAAAAAGGCGAAACCCGCGTGATGCGTTTGAAAGAAGACGCGCACGACTACCGCTACTTCCCCGACCCGGATTTGCTGCCCGTTATCATTTCAGACGACCGGTTGCAAAAAGCCAAAGCAGAAATGCCCGAACTGCCGAAAGAAATGGCGGCGCGTTTCGTGGCGGATTACGGCGTGTCCGAATACGACGCGCGCCTGCTGACCACAAGCCGCGCACAGGCCGCCTATTTTGAAGAAGCCGCCAAAGAAAGCGGACAGGGCAAGCTGACTGCTAACTGGATGAACGGCGAACTTGCCGCTACGCTGAACAAAGAAGGCATGGAACTTGCCGACAGCCCGATTACCGCCCCGCGCCTCGCCGCGCTGGTAGGCAAAATCGCCGACGGCACATTAAGCAGCAAGTTGGCGAAAAAAGCCTTTGAAGCCATGTGGGCGGAACCCGAAGCCACCATTACCGAAATCATCGAAAAACACGGCTTGCAGCAAATGACCGATACCGGCGCGGTTGAAGCCATGGTGGATGAAGTGCTGGCCAACAACGCCAAAGCCGTGGAACAATTCAAATCCGGCAACGAAAAAGCCCTGAATGCGATTGTGGGGCAAGTGATGAAGGCCAGCAAAGGCAAAGCCAATCCCGCGCAGGTTCAAGAGCTGATTAAAGCCAAACTTGCCTGACAAGCAAGATGCCGTCTGAAACCCAAATCCGACGTTCAGACGGCATTTTCACAGTTTTTCACAGTCTGACCACACATTAAAACAGCATAAAAAACAATATGAACCACACCATTACCCTGCCCGACCAAACCACCTTTGCCGCCAACGAAGGCGAAACCGTTTTGGCCGCTGCCGCCCGTCAAAACCTCAATCTGCCCCATTCCTGCAAAAGCGGTGCCTGCGGGCAATGCAAAGCCGAACTGGTGAGCGGCGATATTCAAATGGGCGAACACTCGGAACAGGCTTTATCCGAAGCAGAAAAAGCCCAAGGCAAGATTTTGATGTGCTGCACCACCGCGCAAAGCGACATCAGCATCAACATCCCCGGCTACAAAGCCGATGCCCTACCCGTCCGCACCCTGCCCGCACGCATCGAAAGCATTGTTTTCAAACACGATGTCGCCCTCCTGAAACTTGCCCTGCCCAAAGCCCCGCCGTTTGCCTTCTACGCCGGGCAATACATTGATTTACTACTGCCGGGCAACGTCAGCCGCAGCTACTCCATCGCCAATCCGCCCGACCAAGAAGGCATTTTGGAACTGCACATCCGCAGGCGCGAAAACGGTGTCTGCTCGGAAATGATTTTCGGCAGCGAACCCAAAGTCAAAGAAAAAGGCATCGTCCGCGTTAAAGGTCCGCTCGGTTCGTTTACCTTGCAGGAAGACAGCGGCAAGCCCGTCATCCTGCTGGCAACCGGCACAGGCTACGCCCCCATCCGCAGCATCCTGCTCGACCTTATCCGCCAAGACAGCAGCCGCGCCGTCCATTTCTACTGGGGCGCGCGTCATCAGGATGATTTGTATGCCCTCGAAGAAGCACAAAGGTTGGCATGCCGTCTGAAAAACGCCTGCTTCACCCCCGTATTGTCCCGCCCCGGAGAGGGCTGGCAAGGAAGAAAAGGCCACGTACAAGACATCGCGGCACAAGACCACCCCGACCTGTCGGAATACGAAGTATTTGCCTGCGGCTCTCCGGCTATGACCGAACAAGCAAAGAATCTGTTTGTGCAACAGCATAAGCTGCCGGAAAACTTGTTTTTCTCCGACGCATTCACGCCGTCCGCATCATAATTCCCCGGTATAAAGAAGATTCGGGCTTTCCGTTCGGAACACAAAAAACTTCCCGTCCGTATTTTCCCCGTGAAAAAATGCCGTCTGAAACCCGATTCCGGTTTTCAGACGGCATATGTTTTTTCCTGTTCAAGGCGACAGCCGCTCGCGTATCCAGCCGCCATCCAGCAAACGGTATTGGATGCGGTCGTGCAGCCTGCTCGGCCTGCCCTGCCAAAACTCGATCAAATCGGGAATCACAATATAGCCGCCCCAATGCGGCGGACGCGGCACATGCAAAGGATGTTTGAGTCCGACCGCCGCCGCCTTTGCCACTAAAACCGCCTTGTTCGGAATCACCTCGCTCTGCTCGCTTGCCCACGCACCCAAACGGCTCTGATACGGGCGGCTCTCAAAATATTCGTCCGACAGCTTCTCCGCCAGCCTTTCAACACGCCCTTCCACGCGCACCTGACGCTCCAGCTCCGGCCAAAAAAACGTCATCGCCGCAAACGGACGGGCATCCAGCGAACGCCCCTTGCGACTGTGATAATTCGTAAAGAAAACAAAACCTTCAGAATTAACTTCCTTCAGCAGCACCATACGGCTGTTGGGTCTGCCGCGTCCATCGACCGCCGCCACATTGACCGCCGTCGGCTCGTTGACCTGTGCGCGTACTGCCTCGTCCAACCACCGCTCGAACTGCTCGATCGGATTATCGGCGCAATCGCCTTCCGACAATTCCCGTTTGCTGTAATCTTCCCGAATATTGTGCAAATCCATTTACCGCTCCTCTTATCATTTGAAAGATTCTACTCCCGCACACAAACCGATTTCAACCGTTGCACAAACTTTGTCCCCAAAGCCACAGCGACGATTTCATCCGCAAAACCGCCGCATCAGGTACAATATCGAACCGTCCGACCGAGGGCGGCATTTTATCAACCCGTCCTGCCGCACACGCCGCAGAAGAACCGCCTTATCAGGCGAGTTAGGAAAAATGATGTCCAAGCAACCCACCAGCAAACGCCAATGGCGCGACGGCGCAGCCCCGTCTGCCAAAAAAACCGCCAAACCGTTCAAAAGCAAAGCCCGTCCCAAAGGCGAAACGGGCAAAACCGCATCCCAACCTTACGGACAAAAAGCTTCAGACGGCATCAAGCCGCAACACGCCCCCAAACAGCGCGCCGCCAAAGCCAAAAAACTCGTCGTCCGCAATCCCAACCAAAAAATTATGGAACACGCGCGCGATTTGAAAGAACGCCGCAGCGACCTGTCGCGTATGGAACCCGAACGCCTGCAAAAAGTGCTTGCCGCGTCCGGCGTCGGCTCGCGCCGCGAAATGGAAGAATGGATTACCAACGGCTGGGTAACGGTCAACGGCAAAACCGCGCAACTGGGCGACAAAGTTACCCCCGACGACCACGTTACCGTCAAAGGCAGCATCATCAAACTCAAATGGGCGGATCGCCTGCCGCGCATCATCCTGTATTACAAACAAGAAGGCGAAATCGTTTCCCGTGACGACCCGCAAGGCCGCGTCAGCATATTCGACCGCCTGCCGCAGGCCGCCAGCAGCCGCTGGGTCGCCATCGGACGCTTGGACATCAACACCAGCGGTCTGCTCATCCTGACCACCTCCGGCGAACTCGTCCAACGTTTCGCCCACCCCAGCTTCGAAGTCGAACGCGAATACGCCGTGCGCGTCTTGGGTGGGCTGACCGGCGAACAAATGCGCGTCCTCACCGAAGAAGGCGTGATGCTCGAAGACGGCTTGGCAAAAGTCGAACGCATCCGCGAACAAGGCGGCGAAGGCGCGAACAAATGGTACAACGTCGTGATTAAAGAAGGCCGCAACCGCGAAGTGCGCCGCATATTCGAAAGCCAAGGACTCACCGTCAGCCGCCTTGTGCGCGTCGGCTTCGGCCCCATCGGACTGCCCAACCGCCTCAAACGCGGACAGTTCTACGAACTCAACCCCGCCGAAGTCGCCAACATCATCAAATGGGCGGACATGCTACTGCCGGGAGAACGCCGCCGCAAAAAAGCCTGAAAGTAAAAATGCCGTCTGAAACGCCACACCTTCAGACGGCATACTGTGAAATTTTTCTACCATAGTCTTAGCCTATATTAAAAAATTATTAAAAATCATTCATTTATTTTCACAATATTATATTTAATATTATTATCGATAGCTTCCTTAAAAATTAGTATACTATTTTCAATTATCTTCTTCTCTAATTCAAACTCAAATAAATCGTTGCAATCGTATTCATAGCTATAATTTGAAAATGTATTTTCACGTAATTTCCATAAAAATGAAACACGATTTTTATTATTAAAATAATACATTTGATAATCATCAAATGAATCCCCAAGCCCTACAATATATTCACTAGTGGTCTCATCATTGATTAGATAATAAAATTTCCTATTGGTATTGGAATTAATAATATCTTCCGGTAATCTAATTTGATTCGATAAACATCGCTCAAGGCGGGCTATAAATACGGGAATATAGGTCTCATCATTAAATGTTCCTAGCGGTATAGAATTTATCCAAATTCTCAATGGTATTGTGGAATAATAGGATTTTATTGGTAGCTTGGTTACTTCAATAGCAAAAAATTTCTTACATCCAAATATCATAATTAGTATCCTTTCCGTATTTCTTTGGGGAATGTCCCCATAATCCCGAGGATGCCCCGTGTTCGACTACCTCAAACACAAAATCAAAACCTACGCCGTCAACCCCCTTACCGGCATGGTTCACGAAAAACAGGAAGCACTTGCCCGCAAAACCGCCGAACGGGCCGCGACCATACTGTTTTGGCTGACTGCCGGACTGACCGACATTTTCACCCTTATCCTCGCCTTGCTCAGCCTTTCCCTGCTTATCGGACAACTGCTGGGCAGCTATCTGTACGGCCTCTTCATCTTTACCGCCCTATTCATCCTAATTTTCCTCATCCTCCTATCCGTACGCAAGCGCATCGAAACCGCCGTCCGACAAGCACTGTTCCGTCTCCTCAAACCCCAAATCCCCCAAGAAAGCCAAAACGCGGACGGCATCACCGACAACACGGCACATTCCCTTCCCAACCAAGACAACCCGACCTGAAACAAAATGCCGTCTGAAACATCTACTGTTTCAGACGGCATTTTATTCGGGCGTTTTCAGGAGAAAAGGTCGAGTGCTTTGACAAAGACCATCACCACGCCGTAGGCGAGCGGTATGACGGCCAATGCCCAACGCCACCAGACCGATATGCCGCCGCCGGAAACTTTTTCGCCCACAAGGTAAGCGTCGGATATGGCGGTTTCGTCGTCGGGGTTACCGCTGCGTGCGGCTGCCTTGATGTCTTTTTCGTGGTGTTTTTCGTGTACGGATTTGACGGCGAGGTTGCACAACAAACCGATAATCAGCAAGCCCGCCATAATGTACATGGTTACGCTGTATGCCTGTGCCGCCGGTATGCCGCTGTCGATTTGGCTTTGGCGTATGTAATTGACCAGTACCGGGCCGATAACGGCGGCGGTTGACCAGGCCAGCAGGATGCGCCCGTGAATCGCACCGACCTGATAGGTGCCGAACAGGTCTTTCAGGTAGGCGGGAATGGCGGCAAATCCGCCGCCGTACATGGAAATAATCACGCAGAAGCCAATGATGAACAGGGTTTTACTGCCGCCCTCGCCGATGGAGGGAACGGCGAAATACAGCAGCGAACCGAGTACGAAGAAGATGGTGTAGGTGTTTTTGCGTCCGATTTTGTCGGAAACGCTCGACCATAAAAAGCGTCCGCCCATATTAAACAGGCTCAGGAGGCTGACGAAGCCTGCCGCCGCACCTGCGCCGACTGCCGCCTGCCTGCCTGCCGAGGTTTCGGAAAAGAGTTCTTGAATCATCACGGATGCCTGACCCAATACGCCGATGCCGGCTGTTACGTTCAGGCACAATACCCAGAACAACAGCCAAAACTGCGGCGTTTTCATGGCTTGGGACACGTTGACATGATTGCTGCTGACCAGCTTGTTTTGCGTTTTCGGCGCGGTATAGCCTTCAGGTTTCCAGCCGTCGGCAGGTACGCGGATGGTAAACGCGCCGAACATCATCAGTGCGAGGTAAAGCAGGCCCAATACGGCGAAGGTTTCGGCAACCCCGACCGAAGCGGCGTTTGAGAAGGCATTCATCAGTGATACGGAAAGCGGCGAGGCCAGCATTGCGCCGCCGCCGAAACCCATAATCGCCAAACCAGTCGCCATACCCGGCTTGTCGGGAAACCATTTCATCAGTGTGGAAACCGGCCCGATATAGCCCAAACCCAAGCCTACGCCGCCGATGACGCCGTTGCCCAAATAAAGCAGGAAGAGGTTATGCGTACTCACGCCGAATGCGGATACGAAGAAGCCCAAGCTGAAGCAGCATGCGGCGGCAAATATGGCTTTGCGCGGCCCTACCCGTTCCATCCACGTACCGAACAGGGCGGCCGACGCGCCCAGCATCGCAAGTGCGATACTGAAAATCCAACCTACGGTCGTCAGCTTCCAATCTCCGGCCGCCGATTCGGTTATGCCGATAAGTTTGGTCAGCGGCGCGTTGAATACGGAATAGGCGTAAATCTGCCCGATGGCAAGGTGCACCGCCAATGCTGCGGGCGGTACGAGCCAACGGTTGAAACCCGGCTTGGCAATACTTGCCTCACGGTCTAAAAACTTCATAACATCCTCTTTCTGTCAGTTGAAAAATAAAATTTCATTTGCTCAATGAAAACTTATTGAAAATTATAAAAAAATATCGGGTCGGGTTTTTATCCGCCCCAAGATGCCCCGTCTGAAACATTTTTGGCGTACGGAAAGGTTTCTGTTTTTTCCGATAAATTCCTGCGGCTTTTCGCTTCCGGATTTCCGCTTTTGCGGGAATGACAAATTAAGGATTATCTTAAGGTCAAGGGACTGGATTCCCGCTTTCGTGGGAATGACGGCGGCGGGTTGCTGTTTTTTGTTTATAAATTTCTGTAACTTTGAATTTCAGCCATCTTCAATAAATTATCGAAACGTATCAATCGTCATTCCCGCGCAGGCGGGAATCCATCCACTTCGTTCGATTTCATTTTTTTTTTTCGAGTAACTTCTGACTCGTCATTCCCGCGTAGGCGGGAATCCATCCACTTCGTTCGATTTCATTTTTTTTTTCGAGTAACTTCTGACTCGTCATTCCCGCGTAGGCGGGAATCCGGTTTTTTGAGTTTCAGTCATTTCTAATACATTCCCACCACTTTTCCCTTCCGGATTCCCGCTTTCGCGGGAATGACGGCGGCAGGGGAACTGTTTCCGATTGGGTTTAAATGCAATCGAACAAATCCTGCTGCCCTTGTTCTTTGCTTACGCGCACGTCGGTTTCGCCGTCAGCGAAAGTAATGTGCAGCTTCTGCCCCTGCTTCAAAACATCGGCGTTGCGGATGACTTGTCCGCGTGTGTTTTTGACGACGGAAAAGCCGCGCTCCAGAATGTGCTGCGGCGAAACGGCTTCGAGCAATGCGGCTTGGGCAGCCAGACTTTGGCGGCGGCGGGCGAGCAGCTGGCTGAAGGCGACGGGCAATGCCGTCTGAAGGCGGACGATGTTGTGTTTGTAAATGGAAACATCAGGACGGTAATGTTGCAGGGCTTGGGTTTGGCGTTCAAAACGGGCGGTGTGGGCGCGGAGGTTTTGCGTCATCGAGTAGGACAGGGTTTGCGCCAGCTTGCCGATTGAAGCGCGCTGCTCATCAAGTTTTTGGCGCGGGTGGCGGATTTGCCGCGCGAGCCAGTCGAGTTTTTGGCTGGCATCGAAATAGCGTTGTTCCAAAACGGTTTTCAGACGGCCTTGGGCTTGGGCGAGACGTTGCAGCGATTCTTGGCGGTTGGGGCTGACCAATTCTGCCGCGCCGGTCGGCGTGGGCGCGCGCACGTCGGCGACGAAATCGGCGAGCGTGAAATCAGTTTCGTGTCCCACGCCGCTGACGACGGGAATCGTGCAGGCTTCGATTGCGCGCACGACCGGCTCTTCATTAAACGCCCACAAGTCTTCAATGCTGCCGCCGCCGCGACAGACAATCAACACATCGCATTCGGCGCGTTGCGAAGCGGTTTTAATCGCTTGGGCAATTTGCAATTCGCTGCCTGTGCCTTGTACGGGCGTCGGATAAACGATAACGGGGATTTCGGGCGCGCGGCGGTTTAAGGTGGTAACGACATCGCGCAATGCCGCCGCCGCCAAACTGGTTACGATACCGATACATTGCGGCCGGACGGGCAAAGGTTTCTTGCGTTCCGCTGCAAACGCGCCTTCCGCCTGCAACTGCGCCTTCAACCGCTCATAGGCTTCGTAAAGCTGCCCCAAACCTTTGAGCCGTACTTCGTTTACGGTAATTTGAAATTCGCCCCGTGCCTCGTAAATGCTGATTTTCCCCGCCACTTCGATATGGTCGCCTTCTTTCAAAGGCTTCGCCAAACGCGCCGCCGCACCCTTGAACATCGCGCAACGCACCTGCGCGCGGCTGTCTTTGAGCGAGAAATAATAATGTCCGCTGGCGGCGCGGGTCAGGTTGGACACTTCGCCCGCAATCCACAAACCGGCAAGGTGGTTTTCCAAAATACTTTTGGCAAATGCGTTCAACTCGGAAACGGACAACACGGCAGAATGAAAAAAATCAGACATCGAATCAATCAAATAATAAAAAATATGAATGTGTTTTGAAGCCCAAGGCGGCATTGGGCCGCCTAAATTGTCAACAATATTATAACACGCGCCATCTTGCCGCCCGCCTTTTCCCGTATGACTTTTTTAAGCGGGGAATGGGAAAAATATTCATCAACCCGCCCGCAATCTATTCAAATTGCACCGCCGGCAGGCTATGATGCGGATATTTTCAACAGGAGGAAAAATGGATACGCAGGCAGTTATCACACATATTGTCCGATGGTTGGACGAATACGCCGCTCAGGCAAATGCAAAAGGGTTTGTCGTGGGCGTTTCCGGCGGTATCGATTCCGCCGTCGTCTCCACGCTCGCCGCCCGCACCGGTCGCCCCACGCTGCTTTTGGATATGCCGATACGCCAACACCCCGACCAGCTTGAGCGGGCAAGGCGGCACATCCGCAACCTGCAAGGGCAATATGCCAATATAAGCGCACAAACGGCCGATTTGACCGACACGTTCCAGACCTTTGAGCAAACCGTCGGCGTTCATCAGACGGCATTTGCCAATCAGCCGCTTTCGCTCGCCAACGCCAGAAGCCGCCTGCGTATGCTGACACTCTACTACTACGGGCAGGTGCACGGGCTGCTGGTTACGGGGACGGGCAATAAAATCGAAGATTTCGGCGTGGGCTTTTTTACCAAATACGGCGACGGCGGCGTGGACATCAGCCCGATTGCCGACCTGACCAAAACGCAGGTTTACCGACTTGCCGAAGCATTGGGCGTGGACGAGGCGATTCAAAAAGCCCCGCCGACCGACGGCCTGTGGGATACGGAACGCACCGACGAGGAACAAATGGGCGCAAGCTATCCCGAACTGGAGTGGGCAATGGGCGTGTACGGCACGCGCAAACCCGAAGATTTTGAAGGTCGGCGGCGCGAAGTTCTGGAAATCTATACGCGGCTTCACCGCGCCATGCAGCACAAAATCAACCCAATTCCCGTGTGCCGCATTCCGCCCGAATTGCTGGGCTGAAACATGAAAATGCCGTCTGAAACGGAAAACCGTATTTCAGACGGCATGGAAATATCCGACTCCTATCCCTTAAGAATCAAGTACGCGGGCAAACAGAATATCGTTTTCCAAATGAATGTGGTCATTCAAATCCTCCACCATTTCTTTGGCCAAGGCGTAAAGCCGTGTCCAGCTTCCGCAGGCTCCTTCGGGCGCGTGGAAATCATTGGTCAGCTCTTTGAGCCGTGCGATGGCGCGGTCGTGTTCTTCATGTTCGTGCATCATCACGCTGATGGGCATCGCCGCACCCCGACCGACACCCTGATTAATCATCGGAAACAGCATCCTTTCCTCTTTCATCAGATGCATCAGCAGCTCGTTCTGCATATAGGCAAGCAGCTCGGCAATTTCCGCCGGAAAGGTATCGGCATGGACTTGGGCCACTTTTTGCGCCAGCGGCACCAATTCTTCAAATTGTGCACGGTGTACATTGTGGTAGCGTTGCAGGATATGATCGACAGTCGCACCAAAGGGAGCGGTTTCCCAAACGGAAAAATCAGTCATGGCAGGGTTCCTTTTATAGGGTTTTAGGGGTTATTTTTAACATTCATATTTTAAGAATCTATTTAAACAAAGCATACACCGCCCGCGCGCTTCTGTACAGCCTCAAACGTATGGTGGATTAACAAAAATCAGGACAAGGCGACGAAGCCGCAGACAGTACAAATAGTACGGAACCGATTCACTTGGTGCTTCAGCACCTTAGAGAATCGTTCTCTTTGAGCTAAGGCGAGGTAACGCCGTACTGGTTTTTGTTAATCCACTATATTTATTACATTTTGATAATAAAAGTAATTTTCAGAAAAATAATTCGACCCGTGCCGTCGGCTGAATTTGTAAAGACGATGGGAGCGGTACAAAAAAACTATTATCCGAACATCCCCCTTGAAATTTTTACGTTCAAGCCCTATTCTGCACACTATCCCACTAATCCAAACCTAAAAGGAAAATTTGATGAGCAGCGAATTGATTGTACACACCAGCGATGCCGCTTTTGAAAAAGACGTTTTAAATGCAGATACCCCCGTCCTGCTGGACTTTTGGGCTCCTTGGTGCGGCCCCTGCAAAATGATTGCCCCTATTTTGGACGATATCGCCGCCGAATTCGAAGGCCGTCTGAAAGTGGTCAAACTCAATATCGACGACAACGAAGTCACCCCGTCCCGTTTCGGCGTACGCGGTATTCCGACCCTGATGGTATTCAAAAACGGCGAAGTCGTCGCCACCAAAGTCGGCGCATTGGCAAAAGGTCAGCTGACTGCCTTTGTTGAGGCTTCCATCGCCTAACGGCAATATGGAAAAAAGCCGCCGGAAGATTCCGGCGGCTTTTTCGCACCCTTAAGATTTGTGGCGGATTTCCCAGCACCGATGGATTTTTTTGTTGCGGAAATCTTCGGGAACGGATTGTTTGGAAATGTCTTTGACGGCGTATTGTTCTGATACCGAATCGTCCAAAACGAAGCTGCGCAAGTTGTTGGAGAAATACAAAATGCCGTCTGAAGCGAGCAGCTTCACCGCGCCGTCAATCAGCTTTTTGTGGTCGCGCTGAATGTCGAGGATATCGAACATTTTCTTGCTGTTGGAAAAACTGGGCGGGTCCATAACGATGAGGTCGAACTGTTTGCCTTCCCCATATGCCGTCTGAAGATATTGGAACACGTCGGCGCGGACGATTTTGTGCCGTTCCGTATCGATGCCGTTGAGTTCGAAATTGCGTTTCACCCACTCGAGATAAGTGTTGGATAAATCGACGGTTTCGCTGGATACCGCGCCGCCGGTGGCTGCATAGACGGTGAAGCTGCCGGTGTAGGAAAACAGGTTTAGGAAGCGTTTGCCCGCTGCGGTTTCGCCGACTTTTTTGCGCGTGTTGCGGTGGTCGAGAAAGAGGCCGGTGTCGAGGTATTTGTCGAGGTTGACCCAAAACTTGCGGCCGTTTTCGGTGATGACGAAATCGTCGCCGGTTTTGCCGGTTTTCTCGTATTGTTGCAGGCCTTTTTGGCGTTCGCGGCGTTTGAGGTGGATTTGTTCGGGCGCAAAACCGGTAACGAAGGCGACGGCTTCCAATACTTCGGCAAGCCATGCATCGTATTCTTCGGGCTGCATCAGCCAGCCGGTATCGTATTCCTGAAGGTGGATTTGGTCGCCGTAAACATCGACGGCAAAGGGGAATTGGGGGATGTCGCGGTCGTAAATGCGCCAGGCTTCGATGCCGTTGCGTTTCGCCCATTTCATAAGGTGTTTGATGTTTTTGCCCAAGCGGTTGGCAAACGGTGTGATGTCGGTCATTGATTTCAGGCGGAATAAAGTGGAAAACGGCAATTTTACTGTAATTAACGCCCGATTGCTTGACCGTTTCGGGCAAACCCTATACCATCAGCCGCTTATCTTGTCATACGAAGCCATCGCCTTCCAACCTAAACCGCCCTTCCGGGCGCGTTTCTTTTGTTGCTTTGATTTTGCAAAGCGTATCTGTGCAGGTTGCCGTCGATGTAAACCACAAGCGAGCCGCTTGCGACAACCCTGTAACTTCACATTTTCCGTATCGTTACTTTCCTTTGCTTCAGGTCGTCTGAAAACTGTTCAGACGTGCGCGTTGTTGTCTCTTTAGGATAGCTATGTCTATTAAATTTGCCGATTTGAACCTCGATAAAAACATTTTGTCCGCCGTGCGCAGCGAGGGTTACGAAAGCCCGACGCCGATTCAGGCGCAGGCGATTCCGTTTGCTTTGGAAGGCCGCGACATTATGGCTTCGGCGCAAACCGGCTCCGGCAAAACCGCCGCCTTCCTGCTGCCGACGTTGCAGCGGCTGACCAAACGCAGCGAAAAACCGGGCAAAGGCCCGCGCGCTTTGGTATTGACGCCGACCCGCGAATTGGCGGCGCAAGTCGAGAAAAACGCGCTGGCGTACGCCAAAAATATGCGTTGGTTCCGCACCGTCAGCATCGTCGGCGGTGCATCGTTCGGCTACCAAACCCGCGCCCTGAGCAAACCGGTTGACCTGATTGTCGCCACACCGGGCCGTCTGATGGACTTGATGCAAAGCGGCAAAGTCGATTTCACCCGCTTAGAAGTGCTGATTCTGGACGAAGCCGACCGCATGTTGGACATGGGCTTTATCGACGACATCGAAACCATCGTCGAAGCCACCCCGGCCGACCGTCAGACTTTATTGTTCTCCGCCACTTGGGACGGCGCAGTCGGCAAACTGGCGCGCAAACTGACCAAAGACCCTGAAGTCATCGAAGTCGAACGCGTGGACGACCAAGGCAAAATCGAAGAGCAGCTGCTGTACTGCGACGATATGCGCCACAAAAACCGCCTGCTCGACCACATCTTGCGCGATGCCAACATCGACCAATGCGTGATTTTCACGTCCACCAAAGCCATGACCGAAGTCATTGCGGATGAATTGTACGAAAAAGGTTTCGCCGCAAACTGCCTACACGGCGATATGCCGCAAGGCTGGCGCAACCGCACGCTGATGGATTTGCGCAAAGGCCGCTGCAAAATTTTGGTTGCCACCGACGTTGCCGCCCGCGGTATCGACGTACCGACCATTACCCACGTCATCAACTACGACCTGCCGAAACAAGCGGAAGACTACGTTCACCGCATCGGCCGTACCGGTCGCGCAGGCCGTACCGGTATTGCGATTACGTTTGCCGAAGTGAACGAATACGTCAAAGTCCACAAAATCGAAAAATACATCGGCCGCAAATTGCCTGAGCTGACCATCGAAGGCATGGAACCAACCCGCAAGCGCAAATCCGCAAGCGGCAAGCCGAAAGGCAAAGGCGGCTGGGGCGATAGGAAATCCGGCGGCTGGCGCGGCGATCATAGACCGAGCAAAGAAGGCTTCGGCGACAAAACGCGCGGCGAAGGTTTCAAGAAAGAGGGCTTTAAGAAAGATAGTTTCAAAAAAACCGGCGAAGGCTTCAAAGGCAAACGCAAATCCGGCGATTCTTTTGCCGGCAAAAGCGAACGCCGTTACAAAGACCGCTAAGCCCCAACCTGCCGCATAAACCAATGCCGTCTAAAACCGATTTCGGGTTTCAGACGGCATTTTTGTATAGTGGATTAACAAAAATCAGGACAAGGCGACGAAGCCGCAGACAGTACAAATAGTACGGAACCGATTCACTTGATGCTTCAGCACCTTAGAGAATCGTTCTCTTTGAGCTAAGGCGAGGCAACGCCGTACTGGTTTTTGTTAATCCACTATAATGTTTCAGCACCGCCCGGCTTTGATACCCAAAGGATTAGGCTGCAATAAAAACCCTTTTCCGCTTTGGTAACGATTGAAATTTATGTAAATTCAAATACCTAGATTCCTTCCTACGCGGGAATGACGCGGAAAGGTTCAGATGCAGGGTGGGCATTCCCGCCCGCCAAATCCCGCCCTTGCATCGGTCGGCAAGAATGCTCGCCCTACGGCCTGACGGTTCGATATGATGCCGTCTGAAAATCAAACGGCAACATAACGCCCCCTAACAAATGCAAAAATGCCGTCTGAAAGCCCTTCAGACGGCATGGCGCGACGGGTTTACCGCCTCCTGCCGAAACCGCGCATAGCGGGGCGGCGGTAATTGGCGGGCGGGCGCGTTGTCGGGCGGTAACGCTGCGCCTGCGCCGCCTGTTGTTCTGCACGGAGGCTGCGCGTGTTCAAATCCCTGCTGGTGCGCGCATTGGGGCGTGCGGACTGATGGTAGGCGGCACGCGCACGCCGGGCGACGGAGCTGTCTTGGTTGCCCGCCCGTGTGAATTTGTTTGCCAACGCGTTGCCGATAAACGCGCCTGCCGCCGCGCCGACCAGGCTTTGCAGCAGCCAGCTTCCTGTCGATTGGTCGTAAATATACTGCTGCCCGTCTTTGCCGGTAACGGGCTGACCGTTATTGCCGTTTGCCTGTGCTTCGGCAGGAATGGTGTCTTTGACTGCTTCGGGAGTCAGTTGGTAAACCGTATCGTCTGCCTGCTGTGCGAGCTGCTGTTGCAGGGCTTCAATCTGTTTCTGCTGCCGTTCGAGCCGCGCCTGCGTGTCGTCTTGGCAGGCGGCGAGTGAGAATGTTGCGATAAGCGCGGAGGCGATGATTTTTTTCATGTGTGTCCTGTTCGGGTGGAAAATCGGTTTTATTGTATCGCCGTCGGGAATTTTGGCAAGCATTCTGCCGGCAAATCGTGATGTTTACAGGGGCAGGGGGTGCAGTTTGCGGACAAATGCGAGGCTGTTGGCGACGGGGTTGCCTTTGTTTTCGACTTCGTGTTCGGTTTCTACGGTCAGCAGGCGGCGGTTTTTGTGTTTGTTCAGGCTCAATTCGGCTTGTGCGGGTATGAAAAACAGGCGGTGTTTTTCGGCAAAGCGGCGGGCGCGGCTGTTGGCGGTTTTCAATACTTGCAGCAGCGATACGTCCAGATGGAAGCAGCGCACGCCCAATACGAGAATCCGTGCGGCAAAAAAATCGGCGGCATCGGTAAACTCGGCGGGGCTGCTGCGGCTGAAATCGTGCCGTTCGGCGGCTATCAGGGCGGCAACGGTGCGGATTTGCGGAATCATCGATTCGCTGATGAGTGTGCCGTCCCGCCCTGCATCGAGAAGTATGAGGGAAAAATCCTGCGCATCATCGACAATAATGCTGCAAGTGTGCAGGGTTTCGTTTTGTGCGGCGGTTTGGGGCATTGCATTCATGGTCATTTTCCTGATTCTGTCGTGTGTTGCCGAATCGGGCGACCTGTGTGAAGGTAACAAAAAAGCCGCCCCGTTTTCGAGCGGCCTGTTTTGCGTATGGGATGGATTTCAAGCAAGCGCAAAAAAGTACCGCACGTCTGTGTGGTACCAATAGCAGTAAGCGGTTGTAAACGTTTTGCCTTGCATGATGAAATGCCGTCTGAAGATAAAAATATTGGGGAGAGTCTAAATCAAAACGCTGCCGCGCCTCAAGCATTTTATTGAAATTTTTTTGATTTTTCATCTATCTTATTGAAAATATTTAGGTTTATTTTTACCGCTACCCGATATTGTCGGCAATTTCCCTTTATCCGCCTTGAAAAACGGTGCATAATCCCGAGCAAAACCGCAATCAGGAGCAATTATGCAAAACTATCTGACCCCCAATTTCGCCTTTGCCCCGATGATTCCCGAACGCGCTTCAGGCAGCCGCGTTTGGGATACGGAAGGGCGTGAATATATTGATTTTTCAGGCGGCATCGCCGTCAATGCGCTGGGACACTGCCACCCTGCCCTTATCGATGCTTTAAACACGCAGATGCACAAGCTGTGGCACATTTCCAATATCTATACGACACGTCCGGCGCAGGAATTGGCGCAAAAATTGGTGAAACACAGTTTTGCCGACAAGGTTTTTTTCTGCAACTCGGGCGCGGAAGCGAATGAGGCGGCGTTGAAGCTGGCGAGGAAATACGCCCGCGACCGTTTCGGCGGAGGAAAAAGCGAAATCGTCGCCTGTATCAACAGTTTCCACGGGCGCACGCTGTTTACCGTATCCGTCGGCGGCCAGCCGAAATACAGCAAGGATTATGCACCGCTGCCGCAAGGCATTACGCACGTTCCGTTCAACGATATTGCCGCGCTGGAAGCTGCCGTCGGCGAACAGACCTGCGCGGTCATCATCGAGCCGATACAGGGCGAAAGCGGCATCCTGCCCGCCACTGCGGAATATTTGCAAACCGCGCGCCGTCTGTGCGACAAATACGGCGCGTTGTTGATTTTGGACGAAGTTCAAACCGGTATGGGGCATACAGGCAGGCTGTTTGCCTATGAACATTACGGCGTTGTTCCCGATATTTTGAGTTCGGCAAAAGCCTTGGGCTGCGGCTTTCCGATCGGCGCTATGCTGGCGGAGGAAGAGGTTGCCGCCGCCTTCCAACCGGGTACGCACGGCTCGACTTTCGGCGGCAACCTGATGGCGTGTGCAGTCGGCAGCCGCGCATTCGACATCATCAATGCGCCCGAAACTTTAAACCATGTCCGTGAACAGGGGCAGAAACTTCAGACGGCATTGCTGGATTTGGGCAGGAAAACGGGCTTGTTCTCACAGGTTCGCGGGATGGGGCTGCTGCTCGGCTGCGTGTTGGACGCGCCTTATTGCGGACGCGCATCCGAAATAACCGCCGCTGCGTTGAAACACGGCGTGATGATTTTGGTTGCGGGTGCGGACGTATTGCGTTTCGCGCCTTCGCTGCTGTTGAACGATGAAGATATGGCGGAAGGTTTGGCGCGTCTGGAAAACGCGCTGGCGGAATTTGCCGCCGCAAACCGCCCCTAGGCAGAAAGCAGATGCCGTCTGAAAACGGGAAGGCTTCAGACGGCATCAGAAACAAAAAACCGCTTCGGAAACGTGATTCAACGTTCCGAAGCGGTTTTGTTTGCCATCAGGACTCGAACACCAATTCCGGTTCCCTGCCCTCTTCAATGACTGCCTTGCCGATCACCACTTTTTTCAAGCCTTGCAAATCGGGCAGGCGGTACATCGTATCGAGCAGGCAGCGTTCGACAATGGAACGCAGGCCGCGCGCGCCGGTTTTACGTTCCATTGCCTGCCGCGCGATGGAACGCAATGCGCCTTCTTCAAACTCCAGTTCGACATTTTCCATGCCGAACAAGGCTTGATACTGCTTGACCAAAGCATTTTTCGGCTCGGTCAAAATATTAATCAGCGCGTCCTCATCCAGTTCTTCTAGTGTTGCAATCACGGGCAAACGTCCGATTAATTCCGGAATCAGGCCGAATTTAATCAAGTCTTCCGGTTCGACAATACCGAACAGCTTGGTAATGTCGGCATCCTCATCCTTGCTGTGAACGGACGCACCGAAACCGATACCGCCTTTCTCGGTGCGCTGACGGATTACTTTTTCCAAGCCTGCAAACGCGCCGCCGCAGATAAACAAGATGTTGGTGGTATCGACATTGATAAATTCCTGATTTGGATGCTTGCGGCCGCCTTGGGGCGGAACACTTGCCACCGTACCTTCAATCAGTTTCAGCAAGGCTTGTTGCACACCTTCGCCGGATACGTCGCGCGTGATGGACGGGTTGTCGCTTTTGCGTGAAATTTTATCGATTTCGTCGATATAGACGATGCCGCGCTGGGCTTTTTCGACATCGAAATCGCATTTGCCCAAGAGCTTGGTAATGATTTGCTCGACGTCTTCACCGACATAACCTGCTTCAGTCAAAGTTGTGGCATCCGCCATCACGAACGGTACGTCCAGTTTGCGCGCCAAAGATTGCGCCAGCAGGGTTTTACCCGATCCGGTCGGGCCGATAAGCAGGATGTTGGATTTCGACAATTCGACATTACCGCCGGCTTTAGGGTGGCGCAGGCGTTTGTAATGGTTGTACACCGACACCGCCAAGGCTTTCTTGGCTGGTTCCTGACCGATAACGTGGTCGTTAAGGTTGGCAACGATTTCGGCGGGCGTGGGCAGCTTGCCGGATTCCTCCGGCTCCCCTCCGGCACTTTCTGGAGGCGTGCCGTCATTTCCGTCTTCATGCAATATTTCAATACAGTTTGAGACGCATTCGTCGCAGATAAAGGCGTTTTCGCCCTCAATCAAATGTTTGACGTGTGATTTGGATTTTCCGCAAAAGGAACAGGTACGGTTTTCGTTGGACATGGCTTTCTTTACAATGTATGCGTTGCAGAAACGGCACGCGCCGTTCGGGTTGCCAAGTATAATAACTATATCCGTGCTTATCAATATAAAAGAATAGCATACATCTCAAGAATCAATTCTCTCGACTGAGATGTATATACCAACCATTTTTTATAGGACGATATAACTCTATATTTGCAGAATATCTTTGAGCAACTTGATCCAAATCTTCCTCCGTAATTCTTTCTACGATATACATTTCAGTGCTGGGATCTAAGGCAACCTCTTTATCGTAGTTCTTTATATGATTCTCAAGATTTGGAGTATAGACATACTCCTTGTACCCTCCACTGATAGAAACACCCCATGTATGAAAGAGCAAGCATACTTCTGATATCCCATCATACTGTATACTAATAATATCCAGTCTCTTGATTAAAGAGTCCAATTCCTTTTTATCTTTAGATGAAATAACATAGGCTGTACTATCTGTTTCGTCATAAGGGGGATAATGAAATCCATCGTACTTAACAGAAATTTTTCTCAATCTCTCAAATTCAGACTCGTAGAGATTGAAATGCTCTAACATTTGATGATCTGACGACACATTATTTCTTGTACACCCAAAAAGCAAAAAAATGAATGTAATTAAAAAGAATATTAATAATTTAGGCATTTCTTGATATTTACAGGTTTGTTATCTTGATAAGATTTATAGATTTCATCTAAGATAACTTGAGCCGTTAAAAAAGAAGGAGTTCCTCCATATCTATTATAATGTTTCCAAATGTAACTTTAACATTAATAGATGGAGTAAAAAAATAATGGCACAAGAAGTAATTTTTGAAATTGATGTAATTTCGCCTAATTTATTAGAAGATGAAATTAATCGGTACAATCAACTGCATCATACTGATTTTACAATTGTAAATGTACATGAAGAAATAGAATTATTTTTTTGCTCAGTAAAAACAACTGCTTCGGTAAAGGATATTTTTAGTTTGGGATATGGATTTGCTTGTTATGAAGAAGAGCTAAGGAAACAGGGGAAAATAGATTGGTGATATTTCAATCTTATAAATTCTAATAAAATGGATGCAATTTTTTTGAAACATTTTCAGCTGGCATTATCTGTAATTAACGCAAATTTTCAATTATAGGTTATGCATTCATACACCGCGGTTTTGGCTTTCGCTTCGCTGTACTTCGTTTCCGCTAACGTAGCCTGAGACCATAGTCTGAAACCTATTTTGATAGCTTCATTATCACTCGCATCATCAAAAGCTGCTAAACAATCTGCATCCCAAAGTTCTCTAATCCGATTTTGAATGTATTGAGAAACCCATGCTCCAAAATTTCGATTATTATCTTTCAACTGTGCTACTCCTGCCCCGGCTGTTAACTCCCATTCTGTAAACCCAACCGCTTTTCCGATAAAACCATAGTGTATATTTAGACCACAAATCATAGAAAAACAAGAAATGTTTATTCTTATCACAAGACCAATGTTTATACCCTTGAAGTCTTTGTATTGCCTTCTTGTGATCCCAAGGACATCCTGCCACGTATTACCTTAAAATCCTGCCGATTCGGCTATAATACGCCCCTTCGCAACCGTCCCGGCGGCAGAAATGCCGTCTGAAACCAAATCTGAGGATATTCATGAAAAAACCCCAACGCGGCTACGCCCGCCAAGACCGTGTCAAAGAACAAATTATGCGCGAGCTTGCCGAACTCGTCCGCACCGGCCTGAAAGACCCGCGCGCAGGCTTCATCACCATCAACGAAGTCGAAGTTACCCGAGATTACAGCCACGCTACCGTGTTCTACACCGTCCTCGACGACAGCACACGCGACATTACCGAAGAAGCTTTGGAACACGCCAAAGGCCATTTGCGCAGCGAATTGGCCAAACGCATCAAACTCTTCAAAACGCCCGAACTGCACTTCAAATACGACGAATCACTCGAACGCGGCATGAGCATTTCCAGCCTGATCGACCAAGTGGCGGCAGAAAAACCGGTTGAAGACTGATACTGCTAGAATGAACAATCTGATTCCCGAACATTTAGCCGCCTATGTACATAGTGATGACCTGCAAATTGAAGGCGGGCATCGTTGCTTTTCATTATCCTGCCAAGGTAGAGATACTTTCCACATCCGTTACTATGGAGAGCCTTTTGATGGATTGATTACCGATACTGATAAGGCTCCGGTAAAAATTGTGGCGGTAGAAGCTGTAAGTGGCGATGAAATCGTATTGTTTGATGGCGCGGAACATGGCTATAACGCTATGTTTTGCAACAAATATAGCCCAAATCAAAAGCAAAACAGAACATTAACTGATTTGGATGAGTATACTTACCGAGTTCTGATTCATCTTTATTACAATATAGACTATGAAGATGAATATGAAGATTTCGTCAATTCTGAAGGACAAGTTCCCTTAATTGATGGTCGCGTCATTAGTTTTGACTCATTAAAACGAAATGGCTTTGATGCAATCAGCGTTGATCTAATTGATGAAAAACACTCTGTTCGTGAATTATTGAATGAAGAATTAAGCTGACACGCAGGCCGTCTGAACCCTTTCAGACGGTCTGAACATTAATATTCCCTAATTAATATGACCAATAAACCCGCCAAACGCCCGGTCAACGGCGTTCTTCTTCTCGACAAACCCGAAGGCCTTTCCAGCAACACCGCCCTACAAAAAGCGCGGCGTTTGTTTCATGCAGAAAAAGCCGGACATACCGGCGTGCTCGATCCTTTGGCAACCGGACTTTTGCCCGTCTGCTTCGGCGAAGCGACCAAGTTCGCCCAATATCTGATTAATGCCGACAAAGCCTACACCGCCACACTGAAACTCGGCGAAGCCAGCAGCACGGGCGATGCCGAAGGCGAAATCGTTGCCACCGCCCGCGCCGATATTTCCTTAGCCGAATTTCAGACGGCCTGCCAAGCACTGACAGGCAACATCCGCCAAGTGCCGCCAATGTTTTCCTCGCTCAAGCACGAAGGTAAACCGCTGTACGAATACGCCCGCAAAGGCATCGTCATCGAACGCAAAGCGCGCGACATTACCGTTTACACCATCGATATTGCCGAGTTTGACGCGCCCAAAGCCGTGATAGACGTGCGTTGCAGCAAAGGCACCTATATCCGCACCCTCAGCGAAGACATCGCCAAACACATCGGCACGTTCGCCCACCTGACCGCCCTGCGCCGCACCGAAACCGCCGGTTTTACCATCACCCAAAGCCACACGCTCGAAGCCTTGGCAAACTTGGACGAAACAGAACGCGACAGCTTGCTGCTACCCTGCGACGTATTGGTTTCACACTTTCCCCAAACCGTTTTAAACGATTATGCCGTCCATATGCTCCAATGCGGACAACGGCCGCGTTTCGAGGAAGACCTGCCTTCCGATACGCCGGTACGCGTTTACACGGAAAACGGCCGCTTTGTCGGCCTGGCGGAATATCAAAAAGAAATATGCCGTCTGAAAGCCTTGCGCCTGATGAACACGGCGGCATCCGCCGCCTGAACGGCGGTTAAAAATACGGGCTGTGTTTGAATAATGTGTTGATATTTCCGTAAAATCACGACACACTCGGACACCCGCCCCGCTTATCGCAACTTTGCGAACGCCCCCCGGAAACAGCAAAGACGTCAAAGAATTGATTTTATTAGAATTTATTTGCAAAGCCATTTGCCGTTACACAAGAATGGTACATTAAAATGACTGATGAGGATTTATAACGATGAAGGCAGACATTCAAACCGAATTAACCCAAGCCCTGCTATCACACGAAAAAGTATGGGCGAACGAAGAAAAAACCATTTTAGCCAAAAACATCCTGTTGGATTTGGTGGAAAAAACCGACCCGACCATTATCGGATTGTTATTGGGAAATGATGAGTTAAAACGCCATTTTTTTGTAGAAGTAAATGGTGTTTTGGTGTTTAAATTGCAGGATTTTCGTTTTTTCTTGGACAAACACAGCGTCAATAATTCCTACACAAAATACGCCAACCGCATTGGTTTGACGGACGGCAACCGCTTTTTGAAAGACAATTCGGATATTGTGTTGGATTTTCCGTTTAAAGATTGTGTGTTGAATGGCGGACAAAGCAGCGAAGAAGGCGAAGAAATTTATTTTAAACGCAATAATAGCCAGCCAGCCAGCCAGCCAGCCAGCCAGCCAGCCAGCCAGCCAGCCAGCCAGCCAGCCA
>NZ_CAUIYF010000002.1 GCF_962719845.1 Neisseria uirgultaei
AGGCCAATGGGAAGCAGGTTTCTCCATCGGCATGACCTATATGCAGACTTTCCGCCGCATCGTTGCGCCGTAGGCATTCCGCGTCGCCGTGCCGCCTTTGAGCAACGAGTTTATCGGCTTGTTCAAAAACACCTCGCTTGCCGCCGTGGTAACGGTAACGGAGCTTTTCCGTGTTGCCCAAGAGACGGCAAACCGTACTTATGACTTTTTACCGGTTTATATTGAAGCCGCATTGGTTTACTGGTGTTTCTGCAAAGTGCTGTTCCTGATTCAGGCGCGTTTGGAAAAACGCTTCGACCGCTATGTCGCCAAATAAGGAGTTGTTATGATTAAAATCCGCAATATCCGCAAAACCTTTGGCGAAAACACCATTTTGCGCGGCATCGATTTGGATGTGGGCAAAGGGCAGGTGGTTGTCATCCTCGGGCCTTCCGGCTCGGGCAAAACCACGTTTTTACGCTGTTTAAACGCGCTGGAAATGCCTGAAGACGGACAAATCGAGTTCGACAACGAGCGTCCGCTGAAAATTGATTTTTCCAAAAAACCAAGCAAACACGATATTTTGGCACTGCGCCGCAAGTCCGGAATGGTGTTCCAGCAATACAACCTCTTTCCGCACAAAACCGCCTTGGAAAATGTGATGGAAGGGCCGGTTGCCGTACAGGGTAAGCCTGTCGCCAAAGCGCGTGAAGAGGCTGTCAAATTGCTTGAAAAAGTCGGTTTGAGCGATAAGGTTAACCTTTATCCCTACCAGCTTTCCGGCGGTCAGCAGCAGCGCGTCGGCATTGCCCGCGCATTGGCGATTCAGCCCGAGCTGATGCTGTTTGACGAACCGACTTCCGCACTCGACCCCGAGTTGGTGCAAGACGTGTTGAACGCCATGAAGGAATTGGCGCGGGAAGGTTGGACGATGGTTGTCGTTACCCACGAAATCAAGTTTGCGCTGGAAGTTGCCACGACCGTCGTCGTGATGGATGGCGGCGTTATCGTAGAGCAGGGCGGCCCGAAAGAGTTGTTCGACCACCCCAAACACGAACGGACGCGGAGATTTTTAAGCCAAATCCAATCTGCCAAGATTTGATTAACCATGTGTGAAAAATGCCGTCTGAAACTTTCAGACGGCATTTTTCTATCTTTACAGAGGCCAGATTAAATTTGGATTGCTTTCAATGACTGCTTTGAATTGGTTTTGAATACGCTCAATCGCTTCTTGCGTATCCGCCTCGAAGCGCAACACCAAAATCGGCGTGGTATTGGAAGCACGCATCAGTCCGAAGCCGTCGGGAAATTCAACGCGCAAGCCGTCGATGGTGATGATTTCGGTCGTACCTTCAAACTTGGCATTGGCAGCCAACTCTTCAATCACTTTGTGGCCGTTGCTGCCTTCCGGCAGGTCAATGTTGAGTTCCGGAGTGGAAATGCTTTGCGGCAGCTTGTTCAACACTTCGGACGGATTATCGAAGGCAGACAGGATTTCCAAGAGGCGTGCACCGGCATACATGCCGTCGTCGAAGCCGAACCAGCGTTCTTTAAAGAAGATGTGTCCGCTCATTTCACCGGCAACCAGCGCGCCGGTTTTTTTCATGGCGGATTTGATGAAGCTGTGGCCGGTTTTTTCCATCACAGGTTTGCCGCCGTGTTCTTTAATCCAAGGCGTAAGCAGACGGGTGGATTTGACATCGAAAATCACTTTGGCTTTAGGATTGCGGCTTAACACGTCTTGCGCGAACAGCATCAGTTGGCGGTCGGGATAAATGATGTTGCCGTCTTTGGTGACCACGCCCAAGCGGTCGGCATCGCCGTCAAATGCCAAGCCGATTTCGGCATCGCTGTTTTTCAGCGCGGCAATCAAATCTTGCAGGTTTTTGGGTTTGGAAGGATCAGGGTGGTGGTTGGGGAAATTGCCGTCCACTTCGCAGAAAAGCTCGGTCACTTCATTGCCCAAACCTTTGTAGAGTTTGCCTGCAAATGCGCCACCTACGCCGTTGCCTGCGTCGATAGCGATTTTCATGGGGCGTTTGAGTTTGACGTGTCCGACGATGTGGTTGCGGTATTCGCCGGAAATGTCTTTTTCGGTTACGTTGCCTTGTTTGTCGGCGGCAACAAAGCCGTCTTTCTCAACAATAGCTAAAAGTTCTTGAATGGCTTCGCCTGCGAGCGTGTCGCCGCCGAGCATCATTTTGAGACCATTGTAATCAGGCGGATTGTGGCTACCGGTAATCATCACGCCGCTGCCACCGCATTCATTAATGGCTGCGAAGTAGAGCATAGGGGTGGCAACCATGCCGACGTTGAGAACGTCGATGCTGCTGTCGGTAAAGCCGCGTTGGATGTGCTCCATCAGTTCGGGACCGCTCAAGCGTCCGTCGCGTCCGAGCGCGATGCGGGCGATGCCTTTTTCGGCGGCTTTGGCGGCGATGGCTTTGCCGATGAGATAGGCGGCTTCGTTGGTCAGGGTTTTGCCGACGATGCCACGGATGTCGTAGGCTTTGAAGATGTCGCGGGCGATGCTTGCCATAAGGTTTCCTTTGTGTCCGTTTAGGAAAAACGGGCGTATTTTAACATAGCGGTATGCCGTCTGAAGGCTTGCGTCCGGTTTTCAGACGGCATAGCCCGGTTACATCAAATAACATGTCGTCTGAAATAAAAGCAGCCTTTGTGCAGGCTGCTTTCGGATTGCCGGTTTATACCGCTTCGGCTTTAATGATGATGACAGGCTCTGTCGGTACGTCGTCGTGGTAGCCGTGGCGTTTGGTGGATACGCCTTCGATGGCATCGACAACGTCAAAACCGTCGACTACCTTGCCGAATACGGCGTAACCCCAGTCTTGTACGACGGTTCTGCCGTACATTTCTTTGGAGCGGTGGTTGAGGAAGGCATTGTCGGCAGTGTTGATGAAGAATTGCGCACTGGCGGAATGGGGGTCGGAAGTGCGCGCCATAGCGATGGTGTATTTATCGTTGGGCAGGCCGTTGGACGCTTCGTTTTGAATCGGATCGCGGGTTGCTTTTTCGTTCATGTTTTCATCCATGCCGCCGCCTTGAATCATGAAGCCTTTGATGACGCGGTGGAAGATTACGCCGTCGTAGAAGCCGTCTTTGACGTATTGTTCAAAGTTTTTGGCGGTAACTGGGGCTTTGTCGAAATCGAGTTCGATTTTGATGTCGCCTTTGTTGGTGTGCAGGATAATCATGGGTTTCCTTTCGTTGAAAATCACAGGCAAAATTGGGAGGCTTGAGGAAAATCCAATGCCGTCTGAACGGATTATGTCAGAAGGCATCGTTTTAGGGAATCGGATTTACATCAGGAAGAAGTATGCCCACAGCGAAACCAGCGCGATACAGAGGATGTTCAGCAGTATGCCGACGTTCATCATTTCGCGTTGTTTGATTAAGCCCGTGCCGAATACAATCGCGTTAGGCGGTGTGGCAACCGGCAGCATGAAGGCACAAGATGCGCCGACACCGATGACGAATACCAAGACTTGTTCGGGCAGACCCATTTGCGCGGCGATGCTGGCGAAAATAGGCACAAGCAGGGCGGCAGAAGCCGTGTTACTGGTGAACTCGGTCAGGAAGATGATGAAGGCGGCAACCACGAAAATCACCAGCAATGCAGGAGAATGGGAGAATGTGGAAGCAACTTGCTGACCCAGTGCTTCAGATGCGCCGGAAGATTGCAACAGCGCACTCAGGCTGATACCGCCGCCGAAGAGCATCAATACACCCCAGTCGGTATTGCGGGCAACTTCCTTCCATTGCGCCACGCCGAATACGACGACAGCAACGGCGGCAATCAGGGCGATAACGGTATCGGGGTTGGAAATACCGAATGCGGCTTTGATTTTGGAGCTGAATACCCAAGAGACGGCGGCGGCAAGGAAAATCAACAGTGCGATGACGCGGTGCAGCGTCCACGGAATCGATTCGGCTTTAACTTCCACGCGCTCGTTCAAATTAGGTTTGAGGATGACGTACAGGGAGAACAGCATCAGCGGCAGAATCAACAGCATCATGGGCAGACCGAGTTTCATCCAGCTGACGAAATCGAGATTCAGGGCTTTGGCGGCAATCATGTTCGGCGGCGAACCGACCACGGTACCCAAGCCGCCGATACTGGCGCAATAGGCAATGCCGAGCAAAACGAAGACATAGGTTTTGCGTTCTTTTTCCTGGTCGAGGTGGCTCATCATGCCCATTGCCAAAGGCAGCATCATCGCGGCGGTGGCGGTGTTGCTGATCCACATGGACAGAAAGGCGGTAACGAGGAACAACATCAAAACCGCCGCTTTCATATTGCCGCGCGACAAGCGCAGCAGGCTGACGGCGATTTTGCGGTCGAGACGCTGCATATGCAGGGCGGTGGCGAGTGCGAAACCGCCGAAGAAGATATAAATCGTCGGGTCGGCGAAACCTGCCATTGCCTTTTTGATGTCCATGTCGGGGAAACCGAGTACGACGGCGAGAATCGGCACCATCAGTGCGGTTACGGTAATGTGGACGGCTTCGGTGAACCAAAGTGCGGCAACGAAAATCAGCAGCGCGATGCCTTTGTTGGCATCGGGGGTATAGGGCAGGATGTGGTAAATGCCGAAACAGGCGACGGCGGAAATAATGGTGGTCAGCAAACCTTTAAAGTCGGTAATCGGCTTCTGCGCACTGAGCAGCTCGACGTTTTCGGGATGCTGGGTTTTGTCCTTTGCATGCAGGTTCATGAATGCTCCTTTAAGGCAACAAAATCGGTTTTTCTTTTGTGTCGTGCAATTCGAAACGGTTTGCGGAACCGCCGGTTCTGCAACTGGTTCGAGTATATTTGTAATCAGATGTAGTGTAAATATATTGTAAACGATTTGTCGGTTTTGTTTATGAGATGGGATTGATATGTAAGGAGAAAAACAGGATGCATCAGGGGGGATTCATCCTGTTTGGGAGAAATAAACCGATTCAGTCCGGGCGGCAGGCGGCGCGGGCGGCAAAGAGTGCGAGAACCGTACCCGCCATATCGGCAAGGACATCGCCCAAACTGCCGGTTCTCGTTGCGGTAAACCATGCCTGCGCGCATTCGCTGCCGACGGCAAAACAGAAGGCGAACGCAATCAGGCTGCGGTAGGGGATGGGGCGGCTTTCGGTTCTGAATGCTTTGGTCAAAAGCCAGATTTGTGCGAAAAACAGGGCGAGGTGTGCGGCTTTGTCGAAATGCGGAAACGGCGGCGGCGCGGTTTCGGCGGGTCTGAGCAGCGCATAGATGCCGCCGGCAAACCACAATGCGGAAAGCAGGGTAAAGCGGTTGCGCGGCAGCTTCATGCTGCCTCCTCGTCCAGCCACATTTGGCAGATTTCGGACAGGCGCAGGAATTTTCCGCCGCGTGCGGCAAGTATGTCGCGCCATTGTGCCACTTCTTCGGCGGACGGTGCGTCGTCAATACTGCATTCGTATAGTAGGAAATCGATGGTTTCTTCGATGACGGGGACGGATTCGGTTTGGATAAGCTGCTTGAGTTCGGTCATGACTGTTCGGATATGGAAATCGGGGAAATGCCGTCTGAAAAGGCTTCAGACGGCATCGGGTCATTTGCTGTGCAGGAAACGTGTTGCTTCTTCCCATTTGCCGGAAATGATGTCGGGTATGGCTTGCAGGGATTTGGCGATGGCATCGTCAATCTGTCGGCGGTGTTCCGCGCTGGGTTTGTTCAGGACATAGCCGACGACGAGGTTGCGGTCGCCCGGGTGGCCGATGCCGAGGCGCAGGCGGTAATAGTCGGCCGTGCCGAGCCGTGCCTGAATGTCTTTCAAGCCGTTGTGTCCGCCGTTGCCGCCGCCGAGTTTGAATTTAATCCTGCCGCAAGGGATGTCGAGTTCGTCGTGGACGACGAGGATTTCTTCGGGTTTGATTTTGTAGAACTGTGCAAGCGCGGCAACCGCCTGTCCGGAACGGTTCATGAACGTGGCCGGTTTGAGCAGCCAAACATCGCCGTCGGGCAGGGCGGCGCGGGCAACTTCGCCGAAGAATTTTTTTTCTTCTTTAAACGAAGCCTTCCACTTCCAAGCCAGTTCGTCGAGGAACCAAAAACCCGCATTGTGGCGGGTCTGTTCGTATTCTTTGCCCGGGTTGCCCAAGCCGACAACCATTTTGATTGTGTTTGACATGATATTTTCCGTGTTTCTGCCGAATGCCGTCTGAAGGCTTCAGACGGCATGGTTATTCTTCCTGATTTTGAACGCGTTTGCGGCGCGCTTCTTTGGGGTCGATCAACAGCGGGCGGTACACTTCGATGCGGTCGCCGTCGCGCAGCGGCGTGTCGTCTTTGACGGCTTTGCCGAAAATGCCCAAAGGCGCGGAATGCAGGTTTAAATCTTCAAATATGCCGTCCAAACCGCTTTGCAGTGCGGCGGCGCGGACGGTTGTTCCCTCGGCAAGCTGCATCGTTTTCAAAACCTGTCGGTCGGGCAGCCCGTACACAATCTCAATTTCAAGCATAACGGCGATCCGCCTCTTTAACGAACGCCTCGACCAGCGTGGCGGAAAGGTGGTTGAAGACGGGGGAAATCATGGCTGAAAGGATGGCGTTGGAAAAATCGTATTCCAAATTGAATTCGATTTTGCACATATCGTCGCCCAAATCGATAAATTTCCACGTTCCACGTAAGGTTTTGAACGGGCCTTCGAGCAGTTCCATACGGATTTCCCTGCCCGGAATGTTGCGGTTGTGCGTGGCGAATGATTGGCGAACGTGCATATAGTCCATAAACAGCCGCGCCTTCAGTTCGTTGCCGTTGCGCCCGATGACCTCGGTTTTGCTGTACCACGGCAGAAAGTGCGGATAGTCTTCAACCTTGTCGACCAGCTCGAACATTTTGTTCGCGCCGTGCAGCACCAAGATGTTTTTTTCAACTTTTTTCACAGGCATCACCAATGCGGGCGTGTATTTGAAGGGCGGTATTATAGCGGTTTAATTTTAAACCGGTACAGCCTTGCCCCGTTCTGATTTCAATTTAAACCGCCATATCGCAGATTCGCAAAAACCGATACGGCTTTTGCGTTTCAGACGGCATTGATCGGAAAATGCCGTCTGAAAACAAGATGGGAAAACGGCAGCTTGCGGGCTGCCGTTTGTTCGGGGAGTTAAGCCTTGTTTTCAGGCTGCTGCTCGGACTCTGTCGAAGCGGTGTCTGCCGGGGCAGGTGCTTCGGTTTTTTCCTGAGTTGGAGCGTGCGGCGCGTTATCTTCCGCCGCGTCCGCATTCTCGCGCAAGTTGTGGCTGTAATCCTTGGGCGGGCTGGGTTGTTTGCCTGCCATAATCTCCAATACCTGATCGCGGTCGATGGTTTCCCATTCCATCAGGGCTTTGCACATCGTTTCCATCTTGTCGCGGTTTTCATCAAGGATTTTGTAGGCAACCTGATACTGCTCGTCCAAAATCCGGCGGATTTCCGCGTCGATGTCCTGCTGGGTTTTCTCGGAAATGTTTTGCGAACGGGTTACGCTGCGCCCCAAGAAGACTTCGCCTTCGTTTTCCGCATAAACCATCACGCCCATTTTGTCGCTCATGCCGTAGCGCGTTACCATCTCGCGCGCCATTTGGGTTGCGCGTTCGAAATCGTTGGATGCACCGGTAGAGATGCGTCCGACGAAGATGTCTTCGGCAATCCGTCCGCCGAACAGGATGGAGAGCTGGCTTAACAACTGATCTTTATACATACTGATGCGGTCACGCTCCGGAAGCTGCCAGGTCAGACCCAGTGCCCGTCCGCGCGGCATAATGGTTACTTTGTGGACGGGGTCGGTAAAGGGCAGGCTTTCGGCAACAATCGCGTGTCCGGACTCATGATACGCCGTCGCACGTTTTTCGTCTTCGTGCATCACCATACTGCGGCGTTCCGGACCCATATAGATTTTGTCTTTGGCATCTTCAAAATCGCTCTGATCGACTTTGACTTTGTTGCGGCGGCCGGCAAACAGGGCGGCTTCGTTGACCAAGTTCGCCAAATCCGCGCCGGAAAAACCCGGCGTGCCGCGTGCCAGGGACATCAAATCTACGGATTCGTCCAAAGGCACTTTTTGGGCATGGACTTTCAAAATCTGTTCGCGCCCGCGGATATCGGGTAAGGGGACAACCACTTGGCGGTCGAAGCGACCGGGCCGCTGCAATGCCGGATCGAGTACGTCGGGACGGTTGGTTGCCGCAATCACAATCACAGTCTGATTGCTTTCAAAACCGTCCATTTCAACCAACAATTGGTTTAATGTTTGCTCGCGCTCATCATTGCCGCCGCCCAATCCTGCGCCGCGTTGGCGGCCGACTGCGTCGATTTCATCAATAAAGATGATACAGGGAGCGTTTTTCTTCGCCTGCTCGAACATATCGCGGACGCGGCTCGCACCGACACCGACGAACATTTCGACAAAGTCGGAACCTGAAATGCTGAAGAACGGCACGCCGGCTTCGCCTGCAATGGCTTTTGCCAGCAGGGTTTTACCGGTTCCCGGGCTGCCCGCCAGCAGGATGCCGCGCGGCACGCGGCCGCCGAGGCTTTGATAGCGGTTCGGCGCTTTGAGGTAATCGACGATTTCCTGCACTTCTTCTTTGGCTTCGTCGCAGCCGGCGACATCGGCAAAGGTCACTTTGTTGGCATCTTTGTCCAGCAGGCGGGCGCGGCTTTTGCCGAAGGAGAATGCGCCGCCTTTTCCGCCGCCGCCTGTCTGCATACGCATAAAGTAGAACCATGCGCCAATCAGCAGCAGGACGGGCAGCAGGCTGTAAAACAGGGCAGTCAGCGCGCTCGGTTTTTCTTCCGGCGTTACTTTTACGCGGACGTTTTTGTCGAGCAGCGTTTTAATTAGGTTGTCGTCCAAAGGCGCGTTGGTGAAGAAGGTGCTTTTGTCGGCGCGCTCGCCTTTAATCAGGTAACCGCTGACGACGGATCCTTCGATGTTGACGCCGGATACTTCGCCGTTGTTGACCTGTTGGATGAACTGAGAATATTCGATTTGTCCGTTGTCTTCTTTTTTACCGTCTAAAGCGTTGAACGCAGCCATCAGGCCGATACCCAAGGCGACCCAGACAAGGATTGATTTAAAGGTGTTCCCCACTTAGCAAGGCTCCATAATTGAGGTGTAAAACGGAAATGATTGTAAAACACGCCGTCTGTATTGTCAGCGTTTATTTTTGCCCAATAAATAAATCTCACTGGAGCGATTGCGCGAGGCTTCGGGTTTGCGCGTCTGTACCGTGCCGAAAATTTCGCGCATGGCTGCCATGTATTCCTGATAGCCTGCACCCTGAAAGACTTTGACCAGAAAGCTGCCTCCGGTTTTCAGGTGTTGCGAGGCGAAGTCCAAAGCCAGTTCGCACAGATAAAAGCTGCGCGCCTGGTCGGTTACGGCATTGCCCGACATATTGGGCGCCATATCGCAGATTACAAGGTCGAGAGGGCGGTTGTCCAACAAGGTTTCAAATTGTGCCAGTACGTCGTTCTCGCGGAAGTCGCCCTGAATGAAGGACACGCCCCCTATGGCTTCCATAGGCAGGATGTCCAAGGCGAAAACTGCTCCGGAAGTACCCGTCAGCTTGGCGGCAACCTGCGACCAGCTTCCCGGTGCGCTGCCCAAGTCGGCAAGTATCGTGCCGGGTTTGATCAGCTTGTCTTTTTCGTTGATTTCTAAAAGTTTGTATGCGGCACGGGCGCGGTAGCCGTCTTTTTGCGCCATATGGACGTAATGATCGTTGACGTGTTCGTGCAGCCACGCTTTTGAGGATTTGGAACGTACAGCCATAGTGGTTCGCGGGTCGGAATGAAACCGCGTATTGTACGTTAATTTTGCCGTTGCCGTGCCAAATCGCGTACAATGCCGCATTATTCTTTTTATTCAAGCAGTAGGAAAATGACGGATACCAAATTGAACACCAAAGAAATTTTGGAACTGAAAGCACGCGCACACCATCTCCATCCTGTTGTGATGGTCGGTCAGCAGGGTTTGACGGACGCGGTCATCAAGGAAACCGATGCGGCACTGACGGCGCATGAGCTGATTAAAGTGCGCGTATTCGGCGACGACCGTGCCGAGCGTATCGAAATCTGCAATGCCTTGTGTGAGGCGGTTGACGCGCAACCGGTTCAGCATATCGGGAAACTTTTGGTATTGTGGCGTAAGAATATCGAAGCCTGATTTTGGAAGGGGTTTGTTCTTTAACGGGCGGGACGCTGTCCTCCGGCGCGGCATTTCGGCATGCCGAAACCATTTCCGGTGAAAACGGATTTTGATTACCGCCCGATGCCGTCTGCAAGTTGCGGCGGCTTCCGTATGATTTGAATTGTTGACAGGATGATTGGAGGGATGTTATGCAGTTTCCTTATCGCAATGTTCCGGCTTCGCGTATGCGCCGTATGCGCAGGGACGATTTTTCACGCCGTCTGATGCGCGAGCATACGCTGACTGCGGATGATTTGATTTATCCGGTGTTCGTATTGGAGGGGGCGGCTCGTGAGGAGGATGTGCCTTCTATGCCGGGTGTGAAGCGTCAAAGTTTGGACAGGTTGCTGTTTACGGCGGAGGAGGCGGTGAAGCTCGGTATTCCGATGTTGGCACTCTTTCCCGTGGTTACGGCAAACAAAACCGAGCGTGCGGAGGAAGCGTACAATCCCGAAGGACTCGTGCCGGCAGCCGTCCGCGCATTGCGTGAGAGGTTTCCCGAACTGGGTATTATGACGGATGTCGCACTCGATCCTTATACGGTTCACGGTCAGGACGGGCTGACGGACGAAAACGGTTACGTGATGAACGATGAAACCGTAGAGGTTTTGGTCAAGCAGGCTTTGTGCCACGCTGAAGCGGGCGCGCAGGTGATTGCCCCTTCCGATATGATGGACGGGCGTATCGGTGCGATTCGCGAGGCGTTGGAGGATGCCGGGCATATCCACACGCGGATTATGGCATATTCCGCCAAATATGCTTCGGCGTTTTATGGGCCGTTCCGCGATGCGGTGGGTAGTTCGGGCAATTTGGGCAAGGCGGACAAGAAAACCTACCAGATGGATCCGGCAAATACCGATGAGGCGTTGCACGAAGTGGCGTTGGACATTCAGGAAGGTGCGGATATGGTGATGGTCAAGCCCGGTTTGCCGTATTTGGACGTTGTCCGCCGCGTGAAGGACGAGTTCGGCGTACCGACTTATGCCTATCAGGTTTCGGGAGAATACGCGATGTTGCAGGCAGCAATTGCCAACGGCTGGCTGGACGGCGATAAGGTGGTTTTGGAAAGCCTGCTGGCGTTCAAACGCGCGGGCGCGGACGGTATCTTAACTTATTACGCCATTGAGGCGGCAAAGATGCTGAAGCGTTGATATTTGATTCGCAATATTGAAATGCCGTCTGAAACTATGGTTTCAGACGGCATTTTTACGGTTTACAAAGTCGTATCGAGTGCGGCGGAAATATCGTTCCAAATATCGTCCGCGTCTTCGATGCCGATGGAGAAGCGCAGGAGTCCGACCCTGATGCCCATTTCCATTTTCACATTATGCGGCACGCCGCTGTGGGACTGGGAATAGCAATGGTTGACCAGACTTTCCACGCCGCCGAGGCTGGAAGCCATTTTGACCAGTTTCATGTTTTTAATCACGCTGTTTGCCGCTTCACGCGTGTCGTTTTTGAGATAAACCGTAACCACGCCGCCGATGCCTTTGGGCATTTGCGCTTGGGCGAGTGCGTAATGTTCGTGCGACGGCAGGCCGGGATAGAACACTTTTTCAATGGCAGGATGAGCTTCCAGACGGCGCGCGATTTTGAGTGCGTTTTGGCAATGGGCGTTCATGCGCAGAGCCAGTGTTTTGATGCCGCGCAACACCAGCCAGCAGTCCATCGGGCCTGCAATCGCACCGGTATGCACCATCATGTCGTGCAAAGGCTGCGCCAGTTCTTTGGTTTTAGCAACGACGATGCCCATCAACACGTCGGAATGGCCGCACAAATATTTGGTAGCGGAATGGAATACAAAATCGCAACCCATATCCAACGGCTGTTGCAGATACGGCGTGGCAAAGGTGTTGTCGATGCCGACCAGCGCACCGGCCGCTTTGGCTTTCGCTGCAAGGGCTTTGATGTTTACCAAGCGTAAAAGCGGATTGGACGGCGTTTCCAGCCAAACCAGTTTGACCTTGTGCGCTTTGAGCAATTCGTCCAAATTATCCGGATTGCCCAAATCGGCAAAAACAACGCTCACCCCCCAATTTTGATAAACATCGACCAATAAGTCATAAGCGCCGCCGTAAATATCGGCGACGGCGACAATGGTATCGCCAGGGCGCAGGAAAGTACGCCACACGGCATCAATCCCTGCCATACCGCTGGAAAACGCAAAACCTGCCGCACCGTGCTCCAAATCGGCAACGGTGTCTTCCAAAATCTGACGGGTCGGGTTGCTCAGGCGCGAATAACGGTAAGGCACATTTTCGCCGATTTCGTGCAGCGCAAACATACTGTTTTGATAAATCGGCGGCATCAGCGCGCGGTTGTGTTCGTCGCAATCGTAGCCGGAATGGATGGCTTGGGTGGCGAATTTCATCTGTTTCTGCCTTGTAAGATATGAATAAGTCGGGATTTTATCACTATCCCGAAAATAGAAACAATCAATGCAGCCGCCAAAAGCAAGTGATATAATCTCGCATTTGCAGGCAGGCGGCCAACAGCGTTTTTTCAGACGGCATCTGCCTGCCATACAATACACACATCTCGATAATTATCTGAATATTAAGGACAAACAACGCATGAACGCCATTGCAGACGTGCAATCCAGCAGAGATTTACGCAACCTGCCGATCAATCAGGTCGGCATTAAAGGCCTGCGCTTTCCGATTACCCTGCAAACTGCAGAAGGCATCCAGTCCACCGTTGCCCGTCTGACCATGACGGTTTACCTGCCCGCTGAGCAGAAGGGTACGCATATGTCGCGCTTTGTCGCATTGATGGAGCAGCATACCGAAGCCTTGGATTTCGCACAATTGCACAGGCTGACTGCCGAAATGGTCGCGCTTTTGGATTCCCGCGCCGGCAAAATCAGCATTTCTTTCCCGTTTTTCCGCAAGAAAACCGCGCCGGTATCCGGTATCCGGTCCTTACTGGATTATGATGTCTGTCTTACGGGCGAAATCAAAGACGGTGCATACGGCCACAGTATGAAGGTCATGATTCCCGTAACCTCGCTTTGCCCGTGTTCCAAAGAAATTTCCCAATACGGCGCGCACAACCAGCGTTCGCACGTTACCGTCAGCCTGACTGCCGATGCCGAAGTCGGTATCGAGGAAGTCATCGATTATGTGGAGGCGCAGGCAAGCTGCCAACTCTACGGTTTGCTCAAACGCCCCGATGAAAAATATGTTACCGAAAAAGCCTACGAAAACCCGAAATTCGTGGAAGATATGGTGCGTGATGTCGCTACTTCGCTGATTGCCGACAAACGCATCAAGAGTTTCATTGTCGAGAGCGAGAATTTCGAATCTATCCACAACCATTCGGCTTATGCCTATATCGCGTATCCGTAGGCGTGTTTGCGATGAACCAAATGCCGTCTGAAAGGCGTTTGGGCGTTATTGTCGAATCTGCCGCCGTATCGGTTTGAAATCAATTTGCAATAAAAGTAATAAAGGATGCACGATGACAGTATTAAGCAAAGAGCAGGTTCTATCCGCATTTAAAAACCGCAAATCATGCCGGCATTACGATGCGGCACGCAAAATCAGTGCCGAGGATTTTCAGTTTATTTTAGAACTTGGGCGTTTGTCGCCCAGTTCGGTCGGTTCGGAGCCTTGGCAGTTTATTGTGGTTCAAAACCCTGAAATCCGACAGGCCGTCAAGCCGTTTTCTTGGGGTATGGCGGATGCTTTGGATACCGCCAGTCATTTGGTGGTGTTTTTGGCGAAGAAAAATGCCCGCTTCGACAGCCCGTTTATGTTGGAAAGCCTCAAACGGCGCGGCGTTACCGAACCGGATGCCGTAGAAAAATCTTTGGCGAGGTATCAGGCGTTTCAAGCCGACGACATCAAGATTTTGGACGATTCGCGCGCCTTGTTTGACTGGTGTTGCCGCCAGACCTATATCGCGTTAGCCAACATGATGACGGGTGCCGCTATGGCAGGTATCGATTCCTGCCCGGTGGAAGGTTTCAACTATGCCGATATGGAACGCGTATTGTCCGGGCAGTTCGGTTTGTTCGATGCGGCAGAATGGGGCGTGTCCGTTGCCGCGACATTCGGCTACCGCGTTCAGGAAATCGCCACTAAAGCGCGCAGGCCCTTGGAAGAAACCGTTATTTGGGCATAAGGCAATGCCGTCTGAAAACGCAAGGATTTTCAGACGGCATTTTTTAATGCTTATTTAAAACGATTCACCGGGAGCGAGATAACGCCATTTGCCGGTCGGCAGCCTGCCGAGTTTGACCTTGCCCATGCGGATGCGTTTCAGCCCGACGACGCGCAGCCCGACCAGTTCGCACATACGGCGAATTTGCCGCTTTTTACCTTGTTTCAATACGAAACGCAGTTGGTCTTCGTTTTGCCATTCTACTTTGGCGGGACGCAGTTTCTCACCGTCCAAACTCAATCCGTGATTCAGTAAGGCAAGTCCTTTTTCGTCCAATTTGCCGCGCACGCGCACCAAATATTCTTTTTCACTGCCGCTGTTTTCGCCGATAAGCTGCTTGGCGATACGGCCGTCTTGCGTCAACACCAGTAATCCGACTGAATCGATATCGAGTCTGCCGGCGGGGGCAAGACCGATTTTGTGTTTCGGATCGAAACGGATGCGGCTGGTGTCGCCTTCCCAGTGATTTTCAGGGGTAATCAGTTCGGCGGCGGATTTATAGCCTTTCTCCGCTTGTGCGCTGACATAGCCGACGGGTTTGTTCAACAGGATGGTAATGCGTGCTGCCTGCTGTTCGTGGGCTTTCTTGTTCAGTTCGATACGGTCTGCCGGTGAAACTTTCTGGCCGAGTACGGCGGTTTTGCCGTTGACCGTTACCCAGCCCTGTTCGATATAGCCGTCGGCTTCGCGGCGCGAACAAAGCCCCAGTTGCGCCATACGTTTGGAGAGGCGCATGGTATCTTCTGTATGGTCGGAGAAAATTTTGGGATTCATGGGTACTTTCGGGTAAGGGCCGGCTCAGACCAATTGCTCGCCCCAGTGCAGTTTTTGGCGCAGGGTTTTGAAATATTGGTAATCGGTCGGGTGTAGGATGCGTAAGGGATTGTGGTAGCGGCGGATGATGATGCGGTCGAGGTTTTGCACGTCGATGAAGGATTGTCCGTCGAAATGAACACGGGCGTCGCCGCTTTGGGTAACGAGGATTTCGATTTCAGATGCGTCGGAAATGGCGATGGGGCGGTTGGTCATGGATTGCGGACAGATGGGTACGAGTGTGAAGGCGTGTAATCCTGCCTGCATGATAGGACCGCCGGCGGCAAGCGAATAGGCGGTCGATCCGGTGGGGGTGGAGACAATCAGCCCGTCCGAACGTTGTGTATAGACGAATTCCTGATTGACGAAGACTTCAAATTCAATCATTTGTCCGGCCCCTCCACGGGAGAGGACGGCATCGTTGAGGGCGAGGGCGCGTTCGGCGGTTTTGCCTTCGCGGATGAGTGCGGCTTCAATCAGGATGCGCTCTTCGGCAAGGTATTTCCCTTCTAAAACGGGCAATAGCTTGTCCGTCATATATTCGCGGGGAACTTGGGTCAGGAAGCCCAAATGACCTTGGTTGATGCCGATAATCGGAACGGCGCGCGGGGCGATTTCGCGGGCGGCGGAGAGAAAAGTGCCGTCTCCGCCCAAAACGGCGACCAGGTCGCAGTATTGTCCCAGTTCGGTTTTGTTGACGATATGGCAGTTGGCGGTGTCTTGGGTATAGATGCAGCCTTCCCTTACGCCGACTTCGTCGAGATAGACGGTAAAGCCGTGCTGCTTCAAAAAGGTAATCAGCGTGTGTGCAGTATCTTGGATGTCGGGCGTGTTGGGGCGGGTTACGATGCCGATGTTGTGAAAAGGGCTGTTCATGTCGGATGCCGTCTGAAGGTTAGTCTATCCAAATGTCGCGTTCGAGCCGGTCGAGGCGTTCGTTGAGGCGTTCCACGCCGTCGCGCAGTCTGCTTATTTCGTCGAGGCAGCCGGCAAGGGCTTCGTTGCCGATGTTTGCGGACTCGGGTTCGCGGGAAAATCCGCCGATTTGTTCGGCGATGTTCCTGCCGATTTGTTTGATGCCGTGTCCGATGTCGGCGGCGCGGCTGCCGATGCTGTTGCCGAGCTGCATGCCGAAAATCCGTGCCAAGTCGTCTGATGCACGGTAACGCAGGCTGCCGAGCAGTGGTAGTACCGCCATGCCGAGGATGAGGTCTCCTTCAAGGCTGATGTCTCCCACCCCAGGCTCGCCTCCTTGCAGGATTTTTTGTACCGCGCTGTTGCGGAAGGTGATTTCTGTGTCTGCAAAACCGTTGCTTGCCGATAGAAATCCTTCTTCTGTGATACGTCCGGTCAGTTTCAATCCGGCAATGTTCAGTGCCAGTGTTTTGTCGGCAAATGCGGCAAGCTCCGAGCGGCTGTCGGGGTTTTGCTGAATCAGGTGGTTGATGATGAGGAATAGGGCGGGCATGTTTATTTCCTGACTGCGGGCAGAATGCCGGTTTGTTGCTGTTGCCGGTTATTTTACAGGCTTAAGCCGTTATCGCAAACGGTACGGATGATTTTGCCCACGCTGTCGTCGGGTGCGAAATCCGGCGCGGGCAGGCCGAGTTTGGCGGCTTCTTCCGTATAAAATTTGCGTCGTGTCGGGTGGCGCGGTTCAATAATGTTTTTCAGTCTTTTGCCGTTGGGTTTTAATGCCGTCTGAAACAGGGTTTCGACGGCGATGTCGCGGTGGACGATATTGACGGGCCGGTTGCCGCCTTGGATGTTTTGTTTTTGAACGAGGCGGCTGACGGGGTGGCGTTCGGTGCAATAAAGCCCGCCCAGACGCAGGATGTCGATGTTCGGCACGCCGCTGTCGAGCAGGTGTCGTTCGGCGGCGAGGATTTGTCGGGCGGACTCGGTTTGCGGGTCGGGTGCGGCGGTTTCGTCGCATTCGCGTGCCTTATCGCCGTAAATGCTGGTACTGCTTGTGAAAATCAGGTGTTGCACGTTGCACGCCCGGGCAAGCTCTGCCCATTGTTTGACGGTGTCGGCGTAATGCGTCAGCGAGGAGGGCGGCAGCAGGAAATACCAGACGGGTTTGTCGGCGTGGTTTTGCCACAATGCCGTCTGGAAGGTATCGGTGTCGCCAAGGTCGAAGGTGTCGAGGTGTATGGGCAGGTTGATGTCGTCCGAAGTCAGGCTGCGTTTAACGGCGGCGACGCGGCTGCCGTGTCGGTAAAACTTTTGTGCCAGCGGCAGGCCGAGGTAACCTAGGCCTGTGATGGAGATATGGGGCGGGAGGGCTGCGCGCATTCGCTGATACCGTCGGGTAAGTGCCGTCTGAAGGCTGATTCGGACGTTATGGGTTTATGGGTTACCGTTGCCGATTTTGCGGTCGTATTCCGCACAGTGTTCGGGCAAAAGATAAGGGCGCAGAAGGCTTAAGGTGCGGCGGATGCCGCGTGCTTTGGAGTCTTCGGTCAGCTTGGTACGCCCGCGCAGGGAGCTGTCGAAGTCGAACCAGTATTTCGTGACCATCCACATATTGACGGCGAGGTCGTTCATGGCGGTTTGGTCGGCGTTGATGATGTTCAGACCGTTGAGCTGGGTGAGCAGGTTGACCAAGAGCGGGGAGACTTTGGCTTGGGTAAAGGTATTGTGTTCGCCCAAAAGTTCGGCACTGCGTGCAAGCAGGGTATTCACGTCGCTGAAGAGGAAACGGTATTCCCACATCACATCGTAAATCCCTGCCATATAGTTGATGGAATCTTCGACATTGGACGGCAGCACGGCTTTGTTGAGGTATTCCAGCAGGGCTTCGCTATAACGTTTGAACAGTTGGACGATGATTTCGTCTTTATTGCGGAAGTGGTAATAGAGATTGCCCGGACTGATGCCCAAATGCGCCGCAATATGGTTGGTGCTGATGTTGCGCTCGCCTTCCTCGTTGAAAAGCGCAAGGCTGGCGTCGATGATGCGGGTGTAAGTATTGGTTTTTGCAATGCGGGTCACGGGCATACTCCTTGGATTTACAGGCTGTACGAAGCGGGCAGCCAATTGGGTTCGGCGTGTAATTCTACCTGAAACCGAGCAAATACTGTAAATTTGATGTGTTGCGCCAACTGCCGAACGTCGTTTGCCGAGGCATTGTTTTTGTTCACTAAAACCAAAGCCTGTTTGTCATGTACCGCCGCGCCGCCGATTTGGAAGCCTTTCAGACGGCATTGGTCGATCAGCCAGCCGGCGGCGAGTTTGACCGAACCGTCCGGCTGCGGATAATGCGGCATATCGGGATGCCACTGCAACAGGGTGGCGGCTTTTTCTGCGCTGACGACGGGGTTTTTAAAGAAACTGCCGACATTGCCCAAAACTTTCGGGTCGGGTAATTTGCTGTTGCGAATGGCGGATACCGCATCGGAAACGTCTTTTGCCGTCGCCTCCCTGCCTGCACTCAATTCGGTAACCTTCGCTGCCAAATCGCCGTAACCCAAGTTCGGCACAAAATGCGTTTTTAATGCAAATACGACCGAAACAATCACATAACGCCCTTTACCTTCCTGCTTGAACAGGCTTTCGCGGTAGGCGAAGCGGCAATCGGCATTGGCAAGCTCGACAAAGGTTTCCGTATCCAAATCGAAGCAGCGCACGCTGTGAATCACGTCTTTCGCTTCCACGCCGTATGCGCCGATGTTCTGCACGGGCGACGCGCCGACCGTACCCGGAATCAGGCTCAGGTTTTCCAAACCGCTCAAACCCAGCGCGACAGTGTGCAGGACAAAATCGTGCCAAATTTCGCCTGCTTGCGCTTCAATCAGAACCATGCCGTTTGAACGCGCAATCTCGCGTATGCCCTTGTTTTCCATGTGTACGACCAAGCCGTCGTAATCCTGCATCAAAAGGATATTGCTGCCGCCGCCGAGCCATAAAACGGTATTGCGGTCGAACTCGGGCAGTCGGACGATGTCGCGCAACTCGTCGGCGTGTTCGAGCGCGATAAAGGCTTGGGCTTGGGCGCGAAGACCGAAAGTGTTGTAGGGTGTGAGGTCGGTTTGGTATTGGATGGGTTGCATGATGATTTGTGATTTTGTGGATTCAGGTCGTCTGAAAACTTACTATTTAACAATTACGATAGGTAATGGGGTTTTGGGGGGCTTTATAGTTTTCTTGGGAAGAATAGGTCAGCTTATTCACGATTTCTTCATAAATGTCGGAGCCTTCTGGTAACGGCTTGCCTTCAAACATCCAACGGCCTTGAATAATATCGTCGGCAGAAATCCATCTTTCGATTTCATATACTGCCAATGTCCAGCCGCGATAGACTGCAACTGCATATTTTGCTTTTTCACGTCGGCTTCCGATTTTCCAATATTTCCGTGTGCGTTCGTAAATTTCCTTATCCCTATTGGCTTCAGGAATATTTCCGGATCTAATGTCTTTTTTCAGTTTCTCGTATTCGTTATTAATCGTAATTAAAACAATGGGTTTATCAGTTTTTAATTCTTGAGCATCATACTTTCGTTTTAATTCCGACAAACTCATTAATCCTACTTCTGAAGAATGCGTGCCCCCTTGAATATTAGTCAGCGGCTGCTGGCTCGGCTTGACTAGGGAGAGTAGGTCTATTGCCATCGCTTCATATTCAAAAGCCTGTTTGTCTGTTTGGATGTTGTGCCGCAGAATGTAATACACGGGCTGGTTTCCGCTTTTATGTATTTCCCTAATCAAGGCAATTTTATCACTTGGCGTTTCTGTTTCTTGTAATGAACCTAGGGCATGATGGAAAACGCGATTGCCCACGCCTTTACCTACATAGAAAATATTGCCGTCTCTAGGGTCAATCAAGCAATAAACATAGTAAGCAAGTTTTTCTATAATGGAAGTTGAAAACATTTTTTTCCTTAAGAGTTAATAAGCCGTAAATGAAATATCAATGGAGGCCGTCTGAAAGAAATTTCAGACGGCCTTATGCGATTTGACCCTCTCTTTACTGCAAAGCTCCAAGCACCATACCAATGCAATGGCGGCAATCGTCAGTGAAACGGTCAGCGCGGTCCAGAAGCCGTAAATGCCCATATCGGCATGATAAGCAAGCAGGTAGCCGGGCAACAGGCCGCAACCCCAGAAGGCGGCGGCGTGGATGAACATCGGCACCTTTGTGACTTTGTAGCCGCGCAGGGCGTAGGAGGCGATGCATTGGGTGAAGTCTGCCGGTTGGAACAAGCCGGCGAACAGCAGGACGGTGGCAGCGATGCTTAAAACCGCCGGATCATTGTTGTACATACTTACCAGCGGCGAACGGAATAATACCAAAGAAAGCACGGTAATCACGGCGAGCATCCAACCCAACGCCAGCGACACGCCCGAAATATAACGCGCCCGCGAAAATTCGCGCCGTCCTAATGAAAAGCCGATGCGCACCGTCCCTGCCGAGCCGACGCTTTGCGGAATCATATAGAGAATCCCCGACAAACTGATGCCGACCTGCTGCGCCGCCACATAATCCTCGCCGAATGGCGCCACCAAAAAGACGATAAACGAAAATGCGCTGGCTTCTAGAAAATAAGACAAGCCGATGGGGGCGCCGATTTTCCAAATCTGTTTGAAAGCCGTCAAATCGGGTTTGCCGATTTTTGCTGTCAAGCCAAACGGACGGAAGAATTTTTCTTTGGCGATATAAAGCCACAAAGCCAATGCGCTGAACCAAAATACCGCCATCGTCGCCAGTCCGCAGCCCGCGCCGCCCAAAGCGGGCATACCGAATTTGCCGTAAACGAAAATATAGTTCAGCGGCACGTTCAACACAAACGCCGCGAAGCTGACCAACATAATCAGGCGCGGGCGGTTCAGGCTGGAAGCGTAGGCGTGCAGGGCGCGGTGTACCATTGCCGCCGGCATCGCCAAGCTGGTGAACAGCATATACTGCGCCATCGTGCCTTCCACATAATCACTCAAGGTCAGCCAGTTGCGGAATGGCGTAATCGCCGCCCACATCAATGCCATGCCGAAAATTCCCAAGATCAGCCCGAACCAAATCCCCTGCTGCCCCGTTTCGCCCACTTCGGCGGTTTTACCCGCGCCGTAAAGCTGGGCAATCATCGGGTTCAGCGCCGCCATAATGCCCATAAAGGTAATATAAACCGTGGCAAACGCGCTGCTGCCCAAAGCCACCGCCGCCAAATCCTCCTTACCCGCACCGCCCGCCATCACGGTATCGACGAAACCGATGCCCACTTGCGCGACCTGCGCCAACAACATGGGCAGGGCAAGGGCGGTCAGCAGGCGGACTTCTTTCAGGAAGACGGAAAAGGAAAAGCGGTCGAGGTCGAGCAGCATAAGTGTTCAATCAACAAAAATGCCGTCTGAAGCAGAAAACGGCAGCAGGGAGTCATGAGAAATAATGGTGCACATTATATAGTAAAAAAATGCCGTGCCGTCAGACGGCGGATACAGGGTATAAAAGTATATTCAGATTGTGTGTATTTTATGGTAAAGTTTGGTTTTAACAACTTGACGGCATTGAGCCGTCGGATAGGGGCTGTTCGGATTCTGAATCGGAAGGAAGCATCGCCGTTTTGACAGCGGCGTGATGCGTTGCGGCAAAGATGCCGTCTGATTGCGGATCGGGCAGCCTTTTGTGTTTGCAAAATAAAATAGAAGGCAGATTCTCATGCAGACATGGCAGCTTCCGGAACATATCGCCGACGTACTGCCCACGAACGCGCGGCAGCTTGAAAGCGCGAGGGAGCAGTTGTTGGCACTGTTCCGCGTACACGGTTACGAGTTGGTCCAACCCCCGTTGATGGAATACAGCCACTCCCTGCTGACGCATATTGACGTGGGCTTGTCATTGAAAACCATTTTAGTGGTCGATCAGTTGAGCGGTAGGCAGTTGGGCATCCGTGCCGATATTACGCCGCAAGTGGCGCGTATCGATGCCCATCTTTTGTCCGCCAACCAAGGGATTAACCGGTTATGTTATGCCGGTCCGGTGTTGCACGCGCAGCCCGACGGTCTGCTGAATATGCGCGAACCCTTGCAGGCAGGGGCGGAAATGTACGGTTTTGCCGATATCCGTGGTGACATCGAGCTGATAGACCTGATGCTGAAAAGCATGAAAATTGCCGATATGGGCAAAGTGCTGCTTTCGCTGGGGCATATCGGCATATTCCGCGCCTTGTCCGATGCGGCGCATTTGGATGCGGGGCAGTCCGCAACGCTGCTTGCCTTGATGCAGGATAAAGATACCGGGGCGGTCGAAGCGCAGGTCAAGGTTTGGAAACTGGACGGTATGTGGGCAAAAGCATTCTCGCTGCTGCCGCGCCTGTACGGCGGGTGTGAAGTGTTGTCCGACGCGCGCGGACGGTTGCCGGATTTGTCGGCGGTCGGCGGCGCGTTGGACGAATTGCAGGCGGTATGCGACGCATTTCCCGATTGTGAAATCCATATTGACTTGTCCGAGCTGCGCGTCGACAATTACCACACGGGCTTGCTGTATGCCGCCTATGCCGCCGATTTCCACGACGCGGTCGCGCGCGGCGGGCGTTATGACGGATTGGGCGGATATTTCGGCAGGGCGCGCCCGGCAACGGGATTTAGTTTCGACTTGCGCAGCTTTATCGGGCGTTTGCCCGCCATAGAACGGCAGCCCGCCGTGTTGGTCGATGCGGAAGATGCCGAAGCGGCGCGCGAAGCAGTCGAAGCCTTGCGTGAACAAGGGCAGTGTGTCGTGATTGACTATGGCATCGGACACAATGTTTCGGAAGAGTTTGCAGGCCGTCTGAAAAAGACGGACGGCGTTTGGCAGGTCGTGAAACGCTAAATACCCGTTCATAGCGGATGAAAGGCAAGCCGTGGCGGGTTGCAAAGCCGCACCGGTTTGGGGATTTCCGCAATAATTTTTAATATCGATAGGTTATATGGCTATGGCTAAAAATGTTGTAGTAATCGGCGCCCAATGGGGCGATGAAGGCAAAGGTAAAATCGTTGACTGGCTGGCGGAAGAAGCCGGCGGCGTCGTGCGCTTCCAAGGCGGCCACAATGCGGGTCATACTTTGGTCGTCGTCGGCAAAAAAACCATTTTGCGCCTGATTCCGAGCGGCATTCTGCATGAAAGTCTGGACTGCTTCATCGGTTCCGGCGTTGTCGTTTCCCCCGAAGCATTGTTGGGCGAAATCGACGAGTTGAACGCGGCAGGCGTGAAAAACGTCGAAGGCCGTCTGAAAATCGCGCCGACCTGTCCGCTGATCCTGCCTTACCACATCGCGCTCGACCAAGCCCGCGAAGCATCGCGCGGCAAAGGCAAAATCGGCACGACCGGCCGCGGCATCGGCCCTGCCTACGAAGACAAAGTGGCACGCCGCGCCATCCGCGCCGTCGATTTGCTGCATCCTGAAAAATTGCGTGAAAAACTGGATGCCATCCTCGCTTATTACAACGTTCAATTGCAACATCTGCACAATGCCGAGCCGGTGAAAGCGGAAGACGTGATGGCGGTTATCGAAAAAGTCGCGCCGCGCATTACGCCGATGATTACCGACGTATCCCGCGTGTTGAACGAGAAAAACAAAAACGGCGAAAAACTGCTGTTTGAAGGTGCGCAAGGCACGCTGTTGGACATCGACTACGGCACTTACCCCTTCGTTACCTCTTCCAACTGCCTGGCGGGAGCCGCTTCCGCAGGCGCAGGCGTAGGTCCGCAAATGCTGGATTATGTTTTGGGCATCGTCAAAGCCTATACCACGCGCGTCGGTTCAGGCCCGTTCCCGACTGAATTGTTTGACGAAGTAGGCGCAGGTTTGGCAGAGCGCGGACATGAATTCGGCTCCGTAACCGGCCGCGCACGCCGCTGCGGATGGTTTGATGCCGCCGCCCTGAAACGCTCCATCCAAGTCAACGGTATTTCCGGTATGTGCATCACCAAGCTGGACGTGATGGACGGTATTGAGAACATCAATATCTGCGTCGGCTACGAATTGCCCGACGGCAGCAAAACCGACATCCTGCCTTGCGGTTCCGATGCGGTAGAAGCCTGCAAGCCAATTTACGAAACCATGCCCGGTTGGAGCGAATCCACTTTCGGCGTGAAAAGCTACGACGCATTACCTGCCAATGCCAAAGCATATTTGAAACGGATTGAAGAAGTGTGCGGTGCGCCGGTAGCTATCGTCTCCACCGGCCCCGACCGCGAAGAAACGATTGTGCTGCATCATCCGTTCGCATAAGGTTTTGCAGTAAAAATGCCGTCTGAAGCCCTAATTGGTTTCAGACGGCATTTTTGCTGCCGTTTTATCTGATATTTTCTGTCCGGACACGGTTTGTCGGGGAATCTCAATGCGGCGTATCCGGTGCGGAAATGGATAAGGTCGGTGCCGGTATGGCAACCCCGATGTTTTCAGACGGCATATACGAAAAAACCGTACTGCTTGCGCGTACGGTTTTTTTTGTTGTTTCAAATCGGCTCAGAGCGATTTGAGGCGGGCAATGCGGTTGTCCAGCGAAGGGTGGGTGCTGAGCAGGGAGTCACGCGTATCTCCGGCGATGCCCATTGCGTTCATTTCTTCGGGCAAATCGACCGGATTGCCTTTAAGCCTTTGCAGGGCGGAAATCATTTTCGGTGCGCCGACCAGTTTTGCCGCCCCCGCGTCGGCGCGGTATTCGCGCTGGCGGCTGAACCACATGACAATCAGGCTGGCAAGGAAGCCGAACAGGATTTGAAATACGGTGCTGACCAGGAAATAAGTTCCCTGGGACTGGCTGCCGTCGTTGTTTCGGGCAATCAGGTTGGCAATAATGCGCGACAGGAATACGACGAAGGTATTAACCACCCCTTGAATCAGCGTCAATGTCACCATGTCGCCGTTGCCGACGTGCGCCATTTCGTGCGCCAACACGGCTTCCACTTCGTCGCGCGTCATATGGTCGAGCAAACCGGTGCTGACGGCGATCAGAGAGTTGTTTCTCGATGCGCCCGTGGCAAAGGCATTGGGTTCGGGGGAGTGGTAGATGGCGACTTCGGGCATTTTCAGGTTCCATTGCCGCGCTTGGGCTTCGACAGTATTCAAAAGCCAGGCTTCTTCTTCAGTGCGCGGTGTGTCGATAACTTCCGCGCCGACCGATTGTTTGGCGATGAATTTGGACATCAGCAGCGAAATAATCGAACCAGTGAAGCCGACGACGGCGGAATACGCCAACAGGCTGCCCGTGCCGCCCCGGCTGTTGATGCCTAGAACCGCCAAAACAATACTGATTACGACCAAAATAGCGATATTGGTAGCCAAAAACAGAAAAATGCGTTTCACGGATGTTCCTTTTTGGTAGGGTGTGATGTTTTAAAGTTTTGGGGATTGTCCCAAAAAGTTGCCGCCTTGTGAATATTAAGCTCGGCAAAGGTATGCAAAACATTTGCTTGCAAATGGCAGTTTGTACAGTTGGTTTTTGAACTATTGTGCCAAGCCGTGTAGAATCGTAAACCATCTGTTTGATTCCAATAAACACATTTAAAAGGATCACTTCATGAAAGCATTACTTTTAGGCGCGCCGGGCGCGGGCAAAGGCACTCAGGCGCAATTCATCACCGCCGCTTTTGATATTCCGCAAATCTCTACTGGCGATATGCTCCGCGCCGCCATTAAAGCAGGTACGCCGCTGGGTTTGGAAGCGAAAAAAATCATCGATGAAGGCGGCTTGGTGCGCGACGACATCATTATCGGTATGGTCAAAGAACGCATCGCGCAAGACGATTGCAAAAACGGTTTCTTGTTTGACGGTTTCCCGCGCACGCTGGCACAAGCCGAAGCGATGGTTGAAGCCGGTGTGGATTTGGACGCGGTTGTTGAAATCGACGTACCCGACAGCGTGATTATCGACCGCATGAGCGGCCGCCGCGTGCATTTGGCTTCCGGTCGTACCTACCACGTTACCTACAATTCGCCTAAAGTTGAAGGCAAAGACGACGTAACCGGTGAAGACTTGATTCAGCGCGACGACGACAAAGAAGAAACCGTCAAAAAACGCCTTGCCGTGTACCACGAGCAAACAGAAGTTTTGGTTGATTTTTACAGCAAGCTGGAAGGCGAACACGCGCCTAAATACATCAAAGTTGATGGTACCCAAGCAGTAGAAGCCGTGAAAGCAGAAGTATTGAAAGGTTTGGGCAAATAAGTTTTGCCGAGTAGGAAATGCCGTCTGAAAAAATATTTTCAGACGGCATTTTGTGTATGAAAGCTGTTAAAATCGAAGTTGTAACCGTTTATCCGCAGGCATCTTATGAACCCCTTAATCTCCGACTTCCAAACCCAGCAACAACGCACCCCCGTCATCGTTGCCCTTGATTTTGCCAACGAAAAAGACACGCTCGGATTCGTCCGCAACCTTGATCCGACGTTGTGCCAAATCAAAATCGGCAAAGAGCTGTTTACCGCGACGGGGCGCAGTTTGGCGGAAAGCTTAATCAATCAAGGTTTCAAGCTTTTCCTCGATTTGAAATACCACGATATTCCCCACACCGTCGCGCAAGCCTGCAAAGTCGCTGCCGATATGGGCGTTTGGATGGTCGATATGCATGCCTCAGGCGGCCGCCGTATGATGGAAGCCGCAGCCGAAGCCGTTGCCGGATACGGCACGAAGCCGCTCTTAATCGGCGTAACCGTGTTGACCAGCATGGAACAAAGCGATTTGGCAGAAATCGGTTTGAACATCGCCCCTGAAGAACAAGTCATCCGCTTGGCGAAATTAGCGCAAAGTTCGGGCTTGGACGGAGTCGTCTGTTCCGCTCAAGAAGCCGCACCATTGCGCCGTGAATTGGGACAGGATTCTGTCTTGGTAACGCCCGGTATCCGCTTGGACGTTGCCGGCAACAACGACGACCAACGCCGTATTATGACGCCCGCCGAAGCCTTGGCGGCAGGTTCAACCTATTTGGTAATGGGCCGCCCTGTAACCCAAGCCGCCGATCCGGTCGCCGTATTGCGCGAAGTGAACCGCGTGGCAAACGCTTAAGCATCAACAATTTTGATGCTGTTCAAAGAAACTGCCTCACTTTGATACGATAGATAAATAACCAGAAAATTTCAGCTTAGAAAGGAAATTATCCGATGTCTCAATGTGGTTCAGATGTGAGCAATATTTTTGATTATGATGCATTTCCGGAAGATGATTTGCTTGTAAAGGATACCCCTGTTGGATGGTATGCAATCGTGTCGCATAAAATTGTCGAAGAGGGGCTTCCTATTAAATTTATGTATCGGGAACATCAAGGGGATTTACCATTTGATAGCGGATGGCGGGTATTTTCCGGAACAGAAGATGATGAATACTCGAATAACCCTGATAACTTCTCCTTTCATAGTTTGACGCGGCTTACTCATTATCAAGCAGATGTTGGGGAGCTGTTTTGGGCGGATATAGGTAGCGTTTTTGAAAAAAAAGAAGGAGAGGATTGCTTTTCACCTATTACCGATTGGTCTCCTTTTGACTTTGAAGAATAATAAAAAGCCGGATTTTATTATTAATCAGTAAATTTGCCAGATAATTACTGAGAATACAGTGAAGTTTTCACACACAAAAAACAACTTATTTTGGAGTGCATAAAATGCCCGCCAAGTTTCAACAAGAAACCCTCAAATCCCGCTTCGCGCAAGCCAAAGTCCTGGTTGTCGGCGACGTGATGCTTGACCGCTATTGGTTTGGCGATGTGTCCCGTATTTCGCCCGAAGCACCTGTGCCGGTAGCAAAAATCGGACGTATCGACCAACGCGCGGGCGGTGCGGCGAACGTTGCGCGCAACATCGCTTCGTTGGGCGGCAGGGCAGGGCTGTTGTCGGTAACCGGCGACGACGAAGCCGCCAACGCGCTCGACGCGCTGATGGTGCAGGACGGCGTCGCCTCCTATCTGATGCGCGACAAACAAATCGCCACCACCGTCAAACTGCGCGTCGTCGCCCGCAACCAGCAGCTTATCCGCCTTGATTTTGAAGAACATCCCAACCGCGAAGTGTTGGAACAAATCAAGCGGAAATACCGAGAAGTTTTGCCCGAATACGATGCCGTTATTTTTTCAGACTACGGAAAAGGCGGTCTGTCGCACATCTCCGATATGATCGATTGGGCAAAACACGCAGGTAAAACCGTATTAATCGACCCCAAAGGCGACGATTACGAAAAATACGCCGGCGCAACCCTGATTACGCCCAACCGCGCCGAATTGAAAGAAGTGGTCGGCAGTTGGAAAAACGAAGGCGAGCTGACCGAAAAAGCGCAAAACCTGCGCCGCCACCTCGACCTGACCGCCGTTTTGCTGACCCGGAGCGAAGAAGGCATGACCTTGTTCAGCGAAGGCGAACCGATTTACCAGCCCACCCGCGCCCAAGAAGTTTACGACGTGTCCGGCGCAGGCGACACCGTCATTGCCGGAATGGGCTTGGGGCTGGCGGCAGGCTGCACGATGCCCGAAGCCATGCACCTCGCCAATACTGCGGCTGGGGTTGTCGTCGCCAAACTCGGCACGGCGGTCTGTTCGTTTGCAGAGTTGGTTGAAGCACTGGACGGGCAATAAATCTTTTCAGACGGCATGACCATCCAATGCCGTCTGAAACCCTCAAAACAAAGGAAACCCAATATGACCATCATCGTAACAGGTGCGGCCGGCTTTATCGGCAGCAACATCGTCAAAGCACTTAACCAACGCGGCATTACCGACATCGTTGCCGTCGATAATTTGAGCAAAGGCGAAAAATTCAAAAACCTCGCCGAGTGCGAAATCGCCCATTATCTCGATAAACACGAATTCATCCGCCAAGTGAGGGAACACATTTTACCTTATCAAAATATCGAAGCCGTGTTCCACCAAGGCGCGTGTTCCGACACTATGAACCACGATGGTTTGTATATGATGGACAACAACTACCAGTACACGCTGGATTTGCTGGACTGGTGTCAGGACGAACGCATCCCCTTCCTTTATGCTTCCAGTGCCGCCGTGTACGGCAAAGGCGAAATCTTCCGCGAAGAGCGCGAACTTGAAAAACCGCTCAACGTGTACGGCTACTCCAAATTCCTGTTTGACCAAGTATTGCGCCGCCGCATCAAAGAAGGTCTCACCGCCCAAGTCGTCGGCTTCCGCTACTTCAACGTTTACGGACAACACGAACAACACAAAGGCCGAATGGCATCCGTCGCCTTCCACCACTTCCACCAATACCGCGAACACGGTTACGTCAACCTGTTCGGCAGCAACGACGGCTACGGCAACGGCGAACAAACCCGCGACTTCGTCAGCGTCGAAGACGTTGCCAAAGTCAACCTCTACTTCTTCGACCATCCCGAACTTTCCGGCATCTACAACCTCGGCACCGGTCGCAGCCAACAGTTCAACGAACTCGCCGCCGCCACCGTCAATGCCTGCCGCGCCGCCGAAGGCAAACCTGAAATGAGCTTGAAAGAGCTGGTAGAAGAAGAACTTATCCGCTACATCCCATTTCCCGACGCGCTCAAAGGCAAATACCAAAGCTTCACCCAAGCCGACATCACCAAACTGCGTGAGGCAGGTTATACGGAAGAATTTTTAGACGTAAAGGCCGGTGTGTCGCGTTATGTCGGATGGATGCTGGAAAATTTGGCGTAAACACGATTGGTCATTTTGTTTGAAAGAAAATGCCGTCTGAAATTTCAGACGGCATTTTTGATTTTATGCGGAGGCGGTTTTTATAGTGGAATAAATTTAAATCAGGACAAGGCGACGAAGCCGCAGACAGTACAAATAGTACGGCAAGGCGAGGCAACGCCGTACTGGTTTTTGTTAATCCACTATATTTTGACCTTGCTTTTCTTAAACTTCAACACGGCTTCTTCTTTTGCCGCATCCCAGTCTATCCGCACAAAGCCGCCGTCGGCGAGTTTGCCGAACAGGAGTTCGTCGGAGAGCGGTTTGCGGATTTTTTCCTGAATCAGGCGGTGCATCGGGCGCGCGCCCATTTGCGGGTCGAAACCTTTTTCTGCCAAGTATTTACGCAATGCCGGTGTGAATTCAGCTTCAACTTTTTTGTCGAGAAGCTGGTGTTCGAGCTGGAGCAGGAATTTATCCACGACTTTGACGATAATGGGTTCGGACAGGGGTGCAAACGGGATAATCGCATCCAAGCGGTTGCGGAACTCGGGCGTGAAGAGCTTGTTGATGGCCTGCATTTCGTCGCCGCGCTCGCGCTTGGCGGTAAAGCCGAGACTGGGTCGGCTGAGGCTTTCCGCGCCTGCGTTGGTGGTCATAATCAGGATGACGTTGCGGAAATCGGCACTCTTGCCGTTGTTGTCGGTCAGTTTGCCTGCGTCCATCACTTGCAGGAGGACGTTGAAAATGTCGGGATGGGCTTTTTCGATTTCGTCCAAGAGCAACACGCAATGCGGCTGTTTGTTGACGGCTTCGGTCAAAAGGCCGCCTTGTTCAAAGCCGACGTAGCCCGGTGGCGCGCCGATGAGGCGCGATACGGCGTGGCGTTCCATGTATTCGGACATATCAAAGCGTTGCAGCGGTACGCCCATCGAGTAGGCAAGCTGTTTGGCGACTTCGGTTTTGCCGACGCCGGTCGGGCCGGAGAAGAGGAAGCTGCCTATCGGTTTGTCGGGCAGGGCAAGGCCGGAGCGCGACATTTTGACGGCGGCAACCAACGTATCGATGGCGTTTTCCTGACCGTAAACCATGTTTTTCAAATCGCGGCCGAGGAATTGCAGCACTTGTTTGTCGTCGTGCGACACGGTTTTTTCGGGAATCCGCGCAACTTTGGCGATGACGGTTTCGATTTGCGCTTTGCCGATGACTTTTTTCTGTTTGGATTTGGGCAAAATCCGTTGTGCCGCGCCTGCTTCGTCCATTACGTCGATGGCTTTGTCGGGCAGGAAACGCTCGTTGATGTAGCGTGCAGAAAGTTCGGCGGCAGCTTCGAGTGCGCCTTGCGTATAGCGCACTTGGTGGAAGCCTTCAAACATCGGTTTCAAACCGCGCAGGATTTGTACGGTTTCGGCGACGGTGGGTTCGACCACGTCGATTTTTTGGAAACGGCGGCTTAAGGCGTGGTCTTTGTCAAAAATGGTGCGGTATTCGTCGTAGGTGGTTGCACCGATGCAGCGCAGCGAGCCTTTCGCCAATGCTGGTTTGAGCAGATTGGACGCGTCCATCGTACCGCCGCTGGTGCTGCCCGCGCCGATGATGGTGTGGATTTCGTCGATAAACAAAATGGCGTGCGGGATTTTTTCGAGCTGTTTCAAAACGGATTTGACCCGCGCTTCAAAGTCGCCGCGGTATTTCGTGCCCGCCAAAAGCGAACCCATATCCAGCGCGTACACTTCGGCTTCCTTAAGTGCGTCGGGAATGTCGCCGTTGACGATTTGATGTGCCAAACCTTCCGCCAGCGCAGTTTTGCCCACGCCGGCCTCGCCGACCAAAAGCGGATTATTTTTGCGGCGGCGACACAGGATTTGCACCAGCCGTTCCATTTCGTGTTTTCTGCCGATTAAGGGGTCGATGCGGCCGGCTTTGACTTCGGCGTTGAGGTTGACGGTGTACTCCGATAAAGGGTTTTTGCTCGGTTTGGTGCGGTTCTCATTATCGTCGTCCATGCCGTCTGAAGAATAGTTGCCATCGTCTTCATCTTCATCGGGAGAGCCGTGGGCAATACAGCGCAAAACTTCAAAACGCGTAACCGATTGCAGCTTGAGGAAATAGACGGCGTGGCTGTCGGTTTCGCTCATCAGCGCGACCAAAACGTCCAAAGGCTCGACCAAGCCTTTGCCTGCCGATTGGGTATGCACCATCGCCCGTTGGATGACGCGTTGGAAGCCGAGCGTGGGCTGGGTTTCGACCGTGTCTAAAAGGTGGTCGGGAATCAGGGGGGTGTTTTCGGCAACGCTGGCGGCGAGTTGTTCGGACACCACTTTCAAATCCGTGCCGCAGAGCTTGAGGACGTTGGGGACGGCGGCATCTTCTTCGATGAGTACCAAAAGTAGATGCTCGAGGCTGATAAATTCATAATGGGCGTTGCGCGCCTCGCGGTAAAGCTGCTGCAAAATCTGTTCTAATTCAGGGGCAAGCATATTAAATCTCCTCGACAATACATTGCAGCGGATGCCCTTCGGCTTTTGCCCGCTGCATGACTTGTTGCCGTTTGGTTTGGGCAATATCGCGCGTGTAAGTGCCGCACAGGCCTTTGCCTTCGTGATGAACCAAGAGCATTACCGCTACCGCCTGTTCTTGTCCGAGCATGAAGATTTCGGTCAGGATTTCGACGACAAATTCCATCGTGGTGTAATCGTCGTTCAATAGGAAAACGCCGTAACGTTTCGGCGGCAGGGTTTTCAGGTCGCTTAAAAGCGTATCGGATTGGCAGTGTGTCGTCATAAGTTGTTTTCTATCGGGAAGAAGCCGTTTTCAGACGGCATTTCTGTTGTATTTTCGGTCTTTCCGCTTATTTTCTCACTTTTTTGGAAACATAGCTTGACGTTTCGGCTTAACAAATGTAAAAAGACGGTTAAGCAGAAGCTGGCACTCGACCAAGTATATAAAGCTGGGGAGAAACGCTGAACGTTTAAGTTTGCTGTATGCCTTATTTTGCTGATTTTGTTAATTTTTAAGTATAGGAAGTTTCTAATGGCAACCGGTATCGTAAAATGGTTTAACGACGCTAAAGGTTTTGGTTTCATCACTCCTGACGAAGGTGGCGAAGATTTGTTCGCTCACTTCTCAGCGATCAATATGGAAGGTTTCAAAACCCTGAAAGAAGGCCAACGCGTCTCTTTCGACGTAACCACCGGCCCTAAAGGCAAACAAGCTGCTAACATTCAGGCTGCTTAATCCCGAGTGTACGGGAAACCGTATATGTGAAACGGCAGGACAGACGATGTCCTGCCGTTTTGTTTTGCCGTTTGCAGAAACAGGGAATGCCGTCTGAAAAGAACAAGTGTCTTTTATCTGCTTTATCCTTAGCCTGTGTGAATCCTGTTGTGGATATGTTTGATAGTATGCTGAGGAATAAGGGGAAATCTTATATGATTAAAAAATGTGCAGATTGTTTGTCAGGGATTTTTGCGGAAATCTAAAAGAAATTATGTATAGTGGATTAACAAAAATCAGGACAAGGCGACGAAGCCGCAGACAGTACAAATAGTACGGAACCGATTCACTTGGTGCTTCAGCACCTTAGAGAATCGTTCTCTTTGAGCTAAGGCGAGGCAACGCCGTACTGGTTTTTGTTAATCCACTATATCAACAAAGGGCCGAACCGTTGTAGGTTCAGCCCTTTGCTTTCAGACGGCATCCGGTTGGGGTTTCAGTTGCCGGCAACCGTCATGCTTCCTATCAGGATAGAACCGATTTGGTTGGACGAACGGCGTAAGGCATCATCGGACACGCCGACGATGTTGCGGTACATATCTTGAAGGCGGCCGGCAACGGTAATTTCATGGACGGGGTAGGCAATGATGCCGTTTTCCACCCAAAAACCCGCCGCACCGCGCGAGTAGTCGCCGGTAATGGCGTTTACGCCTTGTCCCATGAGCTCGGTTACCAACAATCCTGTGCCCATTTCTTTCAGCAGGTCTGATTGCGTTTCGTGCGTATGGTTCAAATAAAGGTTGTGCGCGCCGCCGGCGTTGCCCGTGGTCTGCATACCGAGTTTTCTCGCGCTATAACTGCTGAGGAAATAGCTTTCGACAATGCCGTCGCGGATGATGAAACGCGGCCGCGTGGCGACGCCTTCGGAATCAAAATAGGTGCTGCCGAAGGCGCGGGGAATATGCGGCTCTTCGCGCAGGCTGAGGAAATCGGGCAGAATTTGCTTGCCTATGCTGTTAATCAGGAAGCTGCTTTGGCGGTAGAGCGAGCCGCCGGACAGTGCGCCGACTAGGTGTCCGATCAGACCTCCCGAAACGGTCGCATCGAATAGGACGGGGTAGCTTCCAGTCGGAATGCTGCGGCTGTTCAAACGACGCAAGGTACGTTCGGCGGCGGTTTGACCGATTTGCGTCGGGCTGTCCATGTCTTGATGTCGGCAGGAGGAATCGTACCAGTAGTCGCGCTGCATGCCGTTTTCGTCGGCGGCAACGACGCTGCATGAAATGCTGTGGCGTGTGCCTTGCTGGTGTGCGGCAAAACCGTGGGTGTTGCCGTAAACGTATTGGTAATGTCCGGTTTGTACCGCCGCCCCTTCGGAGTTTTCGATGCGTTCATCCTCGTTCAGGGCGGCTTGTTCGCATTGTTTTGCCAACTCGACGGCGGCTTCCGGGCTTAAATCCCATTCGTGGTAACGGTCGAGGTCGCCGACGTGTTGCGCCATAAGCGAAGCGTCTGCCAAACCTGCGCAATCGTCTTCGGCAGTGTAGCGGGCGATGTCGATGGCGGCTTTGACGGTGTCTTGCAGGGCTTTTTCGGAGAAGTCGGCAGTGCTGGCGCGGCCTTTGCGTTTGCCGACGTAAACGGTAATGTCCAGCGACTTGTCCTGCTGGAACTCGATTTGTTCGATTTCGCCCAGCCGCACGCTGACGCTTTGTCCCAATGATTCGCTGAAATCGGCTTCGGCGGCGGTTGCGCCCGTCGCTTTTGCCAAGTCGAGCGTGCGGCGGCAAAGGTCGAGCAGTTCGGAAGCAGTGTGGTTGAATAGCATAGAAATCTTTCTTGGTGGAGCGTTGCGGCATTTTAACCGTTTCGGGCGGCAGGGGCAAAAGCGCGCCGTTTGCAGGGCGTGCGGTGCAAAATGCCGTCTGAACGCGGCGGCATTCTGTTAAAATGCGCCTATCGGATAAAATTTGAGAACCAAGATGTTTGAACAAGAAGATGAATGGGTCAGCAAAACCCAAATGAAAAAGCAAATGAACGATTTGCAGGATTTGGGCATGGCGTTGACCAAGCTCTCAAACGATACGCTGAAAAAAATCGGTTTGGACGAAGCTTTGTACGAAGCCGTCGTTACCTATAAAAAAATTACGTCCAACGGCGCGCTCAAGCGGCAGGCGCAATTTATCGGCAGGCTGATGCGCGACACCGATCCCGCGCCCATCGAGGCGTTTCTTGCCAAGCTGCGCGGCGACGATGCGGCGCACAATGCCTTTTTGCAACGTGTGGAACAGGCGCGCGTACGGCTGTTGGCAGACGACGGCGCGTTGACGCAGTTTATGTCGGATTTTCCACATGCGGACGCGGGCAAGCTGAGGACACTCGTCCGCAATACCAAAAAAGAGCAGGAGCAAAACAAACCGCCGAAAAATTTCCGCGCCCTGTTTCAGGAATTGAAAACCGTTATGGAAAATGGCGGCGGGGAAATTTAGGCATATTTTCAGACGGCATCCGCCGTTATTCAGATTGGAGGATAAAATGTTGTTCCGTAAAACGACCGCCGCCGTTTTGGCGGCAACCTTGATGCTGAACGGCTGTACGGTAATGATGTGGGGCGTGAACTACCCGTTCAGCGAAACGACCGCCCGCAAACACGTTGACAAAGACCAAATCCGCGCCTTCGGTGTGGTTGCCAAAGACAATGCCCAATTGGAAAAGGGCAGCCTGGTGATGATGGGTGGGAAATACTGGTTCGTCGTCAATCCTGAAGATTCGGCGAAGCTGACGGGCATTTTGAAGGTCAGGTTGGACAAGCCCTTCCAAATGGTTGAGTCCAACCCGCGCTTTGCCTACCAAGCCTTGCCGGTCAAACTCGAATCGCCCGGCAGCCAGAATTTCAGTACCGACGACCTTTGCCTGCGCTACGATACCGACAGACCTGCCGACATCGCCAAGCTGAAACAGCTTGAGTTTGAAGCGGTCGAACTCGACAATCGGACCATTTACACGCGCTGCGTCTCCGCCAAAGGCAAATACTACGCCACACCGCAAGAACTGAACGCCGATTATCATTTTGAGCAAAGTGTGCCTGCCGATATTTATTACACGGTTACGGAAAAACATACCGACAAATCCAAGTTGTTTGAAAATATTGCATATACGCCCACCACGTTGATACTGGATGCGGTGGGCGCGGTGCTGGCCTTGCCTATCGCGGCGTTGATTGCAGTCTCGAATTCCTCAGACAAATGAACGGTAATGCCGTCTGAAAAGCCTTCAGACGGCATTTCAGCCTCATCATATCTTGAAAAAACTTCGTCATGTCAGCCAAAATCCAAACCCGATCCGTCAATACCGACGTTTTCAATCATTTGCTCACCGCCGGTGCCGATCCTTTAATCGCCCGGCTTTGTGCCTCGCGCGGTGTGCAAAGTCCTGCCGAATTGGACGACAAGCTTGCTGCGCTTTTGCCGTATCAAACGTTGACAAACTGTGAAGCCGCCGCCGGCCGTTTGGCGGATGCGGTTGAGCGTCAGGAAAAAATCCTGATTGTCGCCGACTACGATGCCGACGGCGCGACCGCGTGTGCTGTCGGTTTGGACGGTTTGGCGGCGATGGGCGCGAAAGTGGATTTCCTCGTACCCAACCGCTTTGAACACGGCTACGGCTTAACGCCCGAGCTGGCCGAAATCGCGGCAGAGCAAGGTGTGGATTTGCTGATTACGGTCGATAACGGTATCGCCAGCATCGCAGGCGTGGCGCGTGCGCAGGAATTGGGTTTGGATGTGATTGTAACCGACCACCATCTGCCTGCCGAGACCGTACCCGACTGCATCATCGTCAATCCAAACCAAAAAGGCTGCGGTTTCCAAAGCAAAAGCTTGGCGGGCGTGGGCGTGATTTTTTATGTATTGACGGCGTTGCGTGCCGAACTGCGCCGCCGCAATTATTTTTCAGACGGCATCAAAGAGCCGAATCTGGGCGACCTTTTGGATTTGGTCGCACTTGGTACCGTCGCCGACGTCGTCCCCCTTGACCACAACAACCGCATCCTCGTGTCGCAAGGTTTGAAAAGGATGCGTTCGGGCAAAATGCGCCCCGGCATCCGTGCCTTGTTTGAAGTGGCGCGGCGCGATTGGCGCAAGGCTCAGCCGTTTGATATGGGCTTTGCGTTGGGCCCGCGCATCAACGCTGCCGGACGGCTGGACGATATGTCGGTCGGCATTGCCTGCCTGTTGGCGCGAGATGATGCCGAGGCGCAAGAACTGGCGGCCCAGTTGAACAACCTCAACATCGAACGCCGCGAAATCGAGCAGTCTATGCTGCAAGACGCACTGAACGCCTTTCCCGAAACACTCCCTCTGGGGCAGACGACTTTGGTGGCGTATCGCGACGACTTCCATCAAGGCGTGGTCGGCATTGTTGCCAGCCGCCTCAAAGACCGTTTTTATCGTCCGACCATCGTGTTTGCGCCTGCCGACAACGGCGAAGTGCGCGGTTCGGGGCGTTCCATTCCCAATCTGCACCTGCGCGATGCTTTGGACTTGGTGTCCAAACGCCATCCCGATTTGATTTTGAAATTCGGCGGACACGCGATGGCGGCGGGTTTGAGCATACTCGAACACAATATTCCCGCGTTTCAGACGGCCTTTGAAGAAGCCGTGCGCGAGATGGTGTGCGAAGACGATTTGTCGCAAACCTTCATCACCGACGGCAGCCTGCCCGCCTGCGATATCACGTTGGAACAGGCGCAAAACCTCGCCCGCCACGTTTGGGGACAAGGCTTCGCTCCGCCGAGTTTTACCGACGAATTTCACGTCGTCCGCCAGCAGCCTTTGGGCGCGGAAGGCAAACACAAAAAAGTCTGGCTGCAAAAAGACGGCTGTGAATTTGAAGCCATGTTTTGGCGTTGCAGCGAAGACATTCCCGAATACATCCGCACGGTGTACCGCCCCGTGGCAAACGAGTGGCGCAACAACCTCGAATTGCAGCTGTATATCGATTACTGGGAAGCGGCTTAAGGGAAAGGTAGGATTCTGCCTGCCCGCATCATTCCGCGTAACGGGTAAAACGGCTTCAGACGGCATTTTGACGCGCGTTTAAGGCGGACGGGAGAAGTTTTTAAACCGGTTGAAGCCTGTGCAAAACAGCCTGTCCGTGCAATCCGACGCATAAAAATGCGCTAAAAAATGTGCTGAAAATGTCCAATCGGTTAAAACCTTTCCGATTTTGAGAAAAATAGAAGCCGTCAGGGCTTATTCATTCGGACGCGTCCGGCGGGCAAAGTCCGCCGATGCCGTTTCTTTGCCGGCCGGATTGCCGTCGGCGGAATTTTTTAAAGGGCAATCTGTTATAATGGCGCGTTGCCGCCGCGAGGGCGGCGTGATTCGGACGGCGTAGTTTCTACGCCTTTTGTTTATGGTTACGGCATCTTGCGGAATCGTACCGCCTGATGCCGTCTGAACACGGTTGCCCGTGGAGATGCCGCTCTTCGGGTCAGAATACTTATGCTGAAAAAATGGTTGAATAAGATGCTGCCTTCCGGTCGGAGCAGTAAAAAAGCGGAAAGCAAAACGGTTATTCCCGTCGAAAGACACAACATCCGTGCGGAAATGTTGAGCTTTGCCGCCGAAAACGTCATACGCCGCCTGAAAGGGGCGGGGTTTCAGGCTTATGTGGTCGGCGGCGCGGTCAGGGACCTGCTGCTCGGCATCGAACCCAAAGATTTCGATGTCGCAACCGATGCCACGCCCGAACAGGTGCACAAACTCTTCCGCCGCAGCCGCATCATCGGCAGGCGTTTTCAAATCGTCCACGTGATGAACGGTGCAGAGATTATCGAAGTAACGACGTTTCGCGGCGGTGCGAAGGTTCAGCAGAACGCGCGCGGCAGAATCATGAAGGACAACACCTACGGCAGCATCGAAGAAGATGCGATGCGGCGCGATTTTACCTGCAATGCCTTGTATTACGATCCTGAAAAAGAAGAGATTTTGGATTTCCACAACGGGATTGCCGATGTTGCCGCCCGCAGGCTGGTTATGATTGGCGATGCCGCCGAACGCTATCAGGAAGACCCTGTCAGGATTTTGCGCGCCATCCGCCTGTCGGGCAAATTGGGCTTTGAACTGTCGGAAGAAACCGCCGCACCGATTGACGAATCGATATGCCGTCTGAAGCACGAACCTGTGGCAAGGCTGTTCGACGAAATCATGAAACTGCTGTTTTCAGGGCATGCGCGCGAGTGTCTGAAACGTTTGAACGGATTTGACATACCGGACGACATCCATCCGCTGCTCAATGCCTTGCGCGTTTCAGACGGCATCGCCGGAAAAATGACGGTGCTTGCCCTGAAAAATACCGATGAGCGGTTGCGTGCCGACAAATCGGTTTCGGTCGGCTTTGTGTTGGCGGCGTTAATGTGGCCCGAGTTGGTCCGCCATTGGAAAAGCAATCTGCAACAGGGTTTGAAACCCGCGCCCGCCCTGTCCGATGCAATCAATACGATGCGCGAAACCGTCGAACGCGGTTGGGGCGTGCCGCAACGCTTTTCCGCCACGATGCGCGAAATTTGGATGTTCCAGCCGCAGTTTGAAAACCGCAAAGGCGCACGTCCGCACAAACTGTTTGCACAGGCGCGTTTCCGTGCCGCTTATGATTTCCTGCTCTTGCGCGCCGAAACCGGCAATGCGGACCGTGCCCTTGCCGAGTGGTGGACGGCGTTTCAGACGGCATCGGCGGAACAGCGGTCGGAGATGACCAAAAACAAAGCCGCCGCCCGACACGAAAAAAACGAGGGACAGGCGAAAAAACGCCGCCGTCGCAGGCGCAAACCCAAGCCGGCGGCGGCAGCTGGGACATAACGCCGGCAGGAAAGGGCAACGGCGTTCCGACGCATAAGGCGCGGTCCGCGTTCCGCACCGTTTGGACGCAGCTTCAAAAAAACAACCCCCGCCCCGGATGGTTTGAACCATTAAGGGCAACGAAGAAAAAATATATTTTCGGCGCGCGTGCCGCGTTTCCTGCCTTTGCCGGAAGAATTGGAACACCGCATCGCCGTATTGGAAAGCGGCATCCTTGAAGCCGGTCTTTCCTATACCCGCCCGGTCCTGTATGTATGCAGCGTCACGCCGTTGCAGAAGACATTTGAAGCGTGCGGAGCGAGGGTGCGGTGCGGGATAAGGCAAGGCGGGCGTGTATGCGGGCAACTTCGGCGATGTTCTGTGGCGATGTTCTGTACGGGCGGGGCGGTCAAGTACAGGAAGTTTGACTGAAAATCCGCCGGCTGCCGGATAAGACGGATACGGAATCAGACCTCCGCATCCGTTTTTGTTTTTGCGACCGATCGGGCTTCAGGTTTTAAACCTCGGGCTTATATTCCCTATCCGTACTGTGTGCTTATTTGAAAGCCGTGCGGATCAGTGAGGCATGTGCCGTCAAAAACCGGTACATAGTTCAACATAAAAGGCGTTAAAAGAAGCGAAACAGCAAAGACTTTCAAAAAAAGAACTTAAACCTCTTGAAAGACAAGTACGACATTGGCGCAATAAAATGAATGAAACAGGTGAAAATTATTCTATGAAACATAAACACTAACAGAAACTATTTTATGATAAATAAGTGGATTTGGTTGCCCAATATAGGTGTAAATGAATTCTTTTTGAATAAAGAATGCCCTAAAGATCTATTAATTAAATATAATTTCAATTTAGCATATATTGATAAAGGACTTGCTAATGGTGAGTTAGATTTTGAATATATTTCTAACGAATTTGGTATTTCAATTACTTTAACAAATGATTTAATCTGTAGTGGGTTTGAAATTCAGAAAAATCTACATTTAAACGACATAAGCATTATTGGCTTACCCATTAATAAATTTATTAATATAATGAAAAATATAAATATTAATGACTTGACTTTAGATTTAAAAGGAGATTTTTATCAATCAGAAAAATTGAATGCTTTATTTTGGATTGAAGATAATATTATTACATCTGTTTCATGTTGGTAAGATATGCTTATGTTTTATGTTGTTTGGCTTAACTGATATCTTTACCATCAATAATTGAAGATTTCAAAAAGAACCCTACGTTCTCCTTGTAAAAATCGGTTTGACTCAAGCAGGGCGCACCTCAAGCCGCCTGCCCGGCAGGGCCGGCACCCGTGCCGGCATATCGATTTTGGTTACGTTCAATTCCGCCACACGCTGAAACTCCTGCGGCGTTATCCCCAAACGCCTTGCCATTTCCGATTTGCCGGCCTTTTGCGCCAACATTCCGTTCAATGGCAAAACCTTCGCATAAACCGACGGCGACAGTGCAACCGGCGTTTCCCCTTACAAACGGATGGAATCAACCGAGTATTCAAACACAGCCTATTTTTTAATAAGTTATATATGAGGAATTGTCGTTTTTCTGCAAAAAACAAAAAAGGACGGCGGCGGCGAACCTGAACCTGCGGTGTGATGAGTCCGTCCTTTGGGGCGAACCTGCGGGGGCTCTGTCCCTCTCACCTTGAGCGTGGGTCGTTTCCAAACCTGTCAAGGTCAAGCCGCGTGAGCGAGATTGCTTCGCAAACTTTGTTAGGATGAAAAATCAGTTCGCGCGTTTTCGGAACTCTTCCCAACCTGCCGGGATATGGCAAAACGGTCAGATTGTTCGCGCTTTCGTGGATAATCTGCTCAAAGTCAAAGGCGGCGGGATTGTCGGCAAAAATGTAATCGATGATTTCGTCTGTATCGGCAATCGCGGGCTTTGTCCATTCAAGGAATAAGGGTATTTTTCAATCCCTTCAGCCGCTCGTTTCTCTTGGCGGCAAAATGCGCCATTGCGCTTTCATGGCTGACAATCCCGGCTTTTCTTGCTTCTTCGACTTTACGCGCCAGCCAAGTGTCGTAATCTTCCGCTTCTTGCACGGTGTCAAATTCCGACAGGCGGTAATCTAAAACGGCTGTGGTCATCTGTACTTTCCTCCTTTTCGTTTGCGGCGCAACGCGACCGCGCGCAGGCTAACGCCTATGCGCCGCGCGTTTCGCACTGCTCCGCCAACAGCAAGGAAGCTGCGCGCCGCTCTTCTTTCTGTGCTTCCCATTCGATGCGCCGGCCGTCTTTTTCAGTCGGCTTTCAATTATTTTCGATTTTAACTTGCCTAAGCTTCAGGCTTCAGACGGCATACGTCATTCTTGTTCGGGCGGGATGCCGTGCGTCAATCTGAAAGCTGCCGAAGCACTGTCTGCCAAGATAAATCGGGCGCACGTTCCGCAGGACGGTTCGAGGTTTCCTACCGGACTCACAGGTAATGGCAATGCAGGAGGACGGCGGGGTGCTTGCCGCCTGTGCCGCCTTCGTCCTGTTCGTTTTGGGGTGTTCGTTTAGGGCTTGCTGCCGTTTGAAGTCCGTAACCGCCGTCCCGGCGAAAATACGGGGTAACTTGCCCGTCGGATTTTTGCGCGGTCATGTCCCTGTTGTCCCATGCCGGTAAAAGCCCCCTCTGCGTTTCCTTTCAGACGGCATCTGCCCCGTCATTCCCGTTCGTGTTCTGCCGATTCGTAGGCTTCGACGATTTTTTGCACCAGAGGATGCCGGACAACGTCTTCGCCGGTGAAGGTATGGAAATACAGCCCTTCCACGCCGTGCAGTTTCTCACGCGCGTCTTTCAATCCCGATTTGATGTTTTTGGGCAGGTCGATTTGGCTGGTGTCGCCGGTAATGACGGCTTTCGCGCCGAAGCCGATGCGGGTCAGGAACATTTTCATTTGTTCGGGCGTGGTATTTTGTGCCTCGTCAAGGATGATGTATGCGCCGTTGAGCGTCCTGCCGCGCATATAGGCGAGCGGGGCGATTTCGATCAGGCCTTTTTCAATCAGTTTGCTGACGCGGTCGAAACCCATCAGGTCGTAAAGCGCGTCATAAAGCGGGCGGAGGTAGGGGTCGACTTTTTGGGTCAAGTCTCCGGGCAGAAAGCCCAGTTTCTCGCCGGCTTCAACGGCGGGGCGTACTAAAATGATGCGTTCGACTTGGTGTTTTTCCATCGCATCGACGGCGGCGGCGACGGCAAGATAGGTTTTGCCCGTGCCTGCCGGCCCGAGACCGAATACGATGTCGTGGTTGAGCAGGGCGCGGATGTAGCCGTTTTGTCTGGGTGTCCTGCCGCCTATGCTGCCGCGCTTCGTACGGAAATAATAGGCGTGGTCATGGTTTTTTTCCTGATGCCCGGCATCTTCGGTTTGGGCTTCGACGGCGGCAAGCCTGATGTCGTTGTCGTCCAAATCGCGTGTTTGCGCCGTTTCTAGAAGTTTGAGCAGTGCGCGTTTTCCGGCATGGGCAAATGCGCCGTTGAGGGTGAAATGTTCAAAACGGCGGCTGATGCTGATGCCGAGTGCTTTGGCAAGCGAATCTAGGTTGCTGTCGAAAGAACCGCACAGGCGTTGCAATGCCAAGTTGCCGGTTTCTTCCAAATGCAGGTGGACGGTATGTGTCATATGTTCATCCGAATGGTTGGATATTGTGTGATTTTAATCTATTTTGCCTTGCGGGCGGCAGGAGAAAACGCGGTTTGAAATAATTGCCCCGCGCTAATGCAATTTGGCGCGCCGATATGCTAGATTGGCGGTTTTTCAAGTAAGGAGACGGATATGTTGCGTTCTATTTTGGCGGCTTCCCTATTGGCGGTATCTTTTCCGGCAGCGGCTGAAGCATTGAATTACAATATTGTCGAATTTTCTGAATCGGCCGGTGTAGAGGTGGCTCAAGATACAATGTCCGCACATTTCCAGGTGGCGGCGGAAGGACGGGACAAAAATGTCGTCAATGCTGAGTTTGTTAAAAAATTCAACAGTTTTAACAGAAAATCGAAAAATGGCAGCTTTAAAACCGAATTGGTTTCCCGAAGTGCGATGCCGCGCTATCAATATACCAACGGCAAGCGTATCCAAACGGGTTGGGAGGAGCGTGCGGAATTTAAGGTCGAGGGCAGGGATTTTGATGCTTTAAACCGTTTTATTGCCGATGTTCAGGCAGATGCCGCGTTGGAATATACGGATTTTTATGTGTCGCGCGAACGCCGCAACGAGGTCATCGATCAGGTCAGCAAGGATGCCGTTTTGCGTTTCAAGGCGCGTGCCGAAAAACTGGCGGGCATTTTGGGTGCGTCCGGTTATAAAATCGTCAAATTAAATTTGGGACACATCGGCAGCCATATCGCGGGAGGGGGAGCTGCTCAGGCAAAAATGCTTCGTGCCATGCCGATGGCGGCAAGCGTCAATATGGAGGGTGCGGATTCTGCCGCGCCGGGTGTGGAGGAAATCAGCATCAGCGTCAATGGGACGGTTCAGTTCTGATTTGAGGTGAACGGTAAATGCCGTCTGAAACCCGACGATAAGGGTTCAGACGGCATTTTGTATTTCAGGCTTTGGGCAGGGTTACGCCGGTTTGCCCCATGTATTTGCCGTTGCGGTCTTTGTAGGAAGTTTCGCAGATTTCGTCGCTCTCGAAAAACAGGACTTGCGCCACGCCTTCGCCGGCGTAGATTTTGGCGGGCAGGGGGGTGGTGTTGGAAAACTCGAGGGTAACGTAGCCTTCCCATTCCGGCTCGAACGGGGTAACGTTGACGATGATGCCGCAGCGGGCGTAGGTCGATTTGCCCAAGCAGACGGTCAGGACGTTGCGCGGGATGCGGAAATATTCGACAGTGCGCGCCAGTGCGAAGGAATTGGGTGGGATGATGCAGCAGTCGTCTTCGACGGTAACGAAGTTTTTGGGATCGAAGTTTTTGGGATCGACGATGGTACTGTTGATGTTGGTGAAGATTTTAAATTCGTTGGCGCAGCGGATGTCGTAGCCGTAGCTGGACGTGCCGTAGGAAATGATGCGTTTGCCGTCGGCTTCTTTAATCTGGTTCGGCTCGAAGGGGTCGATCATGCCGAATTCTTCGCTCATTCGGCGTATCCATTTGTCGGACTTGATGCTCATAGTGTTTTCCTTGTTTTTTGCGGTGTTCGGACAAAGCATTGGGGGATGCCGTCTGAAAAACGGGGGGCTTATTTGTTTTTGGGCAGTTTCACTTCTTTAATCATGCCGTGTTCGCATTTCATAATGAAGAGGGTTTCGCCGTTTTGCGAGGCGGCGAACCTGCCGTGCGCCAAGCCTTGTTTGAACGTGCCCGACAATGCCATATTGCGGAATTTGGTACTGTCGGAATTGAACGGCTCGAGAAATACTTCGCGGCCGGCGGCAACGGTATAAAAGCCTTGCCCGTCGAATTTGCCGTTTTTGAATGAGCCAGTGTAGCTGCGCCCGTCCCGGCAACGCCATATGCCTTTGCCGGCAGGTTTGCCGTCTTTGCCGACATCGCCGTCGTAGGTGCAGCCTGGTTCTTGATAGGAAGTCAGAACGGCGGACGCGGCGGGGAGGGCGAACATAATGGCGGGCAGTAGGAATGCGAGATGTTTAAGCATAAGGGTTATTCCATTGGATTTTGGCTGACGGTATAAAAGCCGTCTGAAAAATCAATCTTGCCAGCCGCCCAAATAGGAAACCAACTCTTCCAACATGGTGCTGACGGATTCAGCCATCAGGATTTGCGAGGCAAAGGCAAGACCGGCGGCATCGTCGCCGTTGCTTTCGGCTTCTTCCTGCAATACGTCGAGGTATTGGATGCGCTTGAGTGTGAAGTCTTGAGTGAGGATAAAGGTGATTTGTTCGCGCCAAATCAAACCCAGCCGGGTTACGGTTTTGCCGTTTTTGACGTGTTGCACGACTTCGTCGGCGGTCAAATCCTGTTTGGAGATTTTGACGACAGGCGCGGCATCGCCCGTGCCTTTGAGTTCGCAATCGCTGTCTAATTCAAAACCGCCTTCGCAATGCCCCTGCAACAGCCAGCTTGTCATCAGCGATGATGGGGATTGTTTGGTGTTCGGGAGTCTGGCTTCCAAGCCGCTTAAGGCTTCGCGCAGCTTGGTCAGGATGTTTTCAGCTTTGGCGGAGGCGGCGTTGTTAACCAAAAGATAGCCGTGGCGGGTATCGAAAACGGCTTCGGTGCGGCTGCTGCGAGTAAACGCGCGGGGCAGCAGGTCGTCGGTAATCTGTTCTTTAAGTTCTTGTTTTTCCTTGCGTCCGACATTACGCGCCTCGTTGTCTTGAATTTCGGCGATTTTTTCATCCAAAATGTCGCGGATGACACCGGCAGGCAGGACTTTTTCCTCTTTTTTCAGAGCGATGCACAAGGTAAAGTCGGCAGGGAAAACGAGTTCGGGAGAAAAAGAAACCGGCGCGGTAAAGCCTTCGCTGAACCAGTCCAAACCTTGGCAATGGGTAAATTCAGCTTCAGCAAGTTTGTCGGCAAGTACGTCCGCTTCAGGCAGCTTTACCTTGTCAATCGGATAAAAACTGATTTGTTTGAACCACATGATGTTTCCAGTTGTTTGAAATATCGAAGATTACCTGCTGTGCTGTTTTTTCACACTGACTTTGGTTTTCTTCTTGAAGCGGTTTTTCTCTTCCTTACGGCCTTCGCGTTTCTCAATACGGTTGCTCAGGCTGACACGGCGCAGCGGTTTTTTCTTTGGTTTGTCTTCCGCATTTTCATACGGGTTTTCCGAAACATTGTATTGAATACGTAGTGGCGTGCCTTGCAGGTTGAAGGCTTTGCGGAACGTTTGGGTCAGATAGCGCGTATAGCTGTCGGAAATCGCGTGCAGCGAATTGCCGTGAACCACAATCACCGGCGGATTCATGCCGCCTTGGTGGGCATAACGCATTTTCGGACGCACCAAGCCCGCACGCGGCGGCTGTTGGCGTTCGACGGCGGTTTGCAATACGCGCGTGATTTTCGGTGTCGGCATCTTAATCATCGCCGCGTTGTAGGCAGCCTGAATGCTGTCGAACAATCCGTCTATGCCGCGTTCTTTCAAGGCGGAAATAAAGTGGAACTTGGCAAAATCGAGGAAATACAGTTTGCGGTTGATATCGCGCTTCACTTGCTCGCGCCGCTCTTCGCTGATGCCGTCCCATTTGTTGACGGCAACTACCAAAGCACGGCCTGCTTCCAAAGCGAAACCTGCAATCGTCGCATCTTGGTCGGCGATATCTTGTTGCGCATCCAACACCAAAACAGCAACATTTGCCGCTTCAACCGCCTGCATGGCTTTGATAACGGAGAACTTTTCCACCGCTTCATCCACTTTGCCGCGACGGCGCACACCTGCGGTATCGATGATGGTAAACGGTTTGCCTTCACGCTCGAAATCGATATGGATGCTGTCGCGCGTCGTACCTGCCATATCGAAGGCAATCACGCGTTCTTCACCGAGAATGGCGTTGACCAGCGTGGATTTGCCGACGTTCGGACGGCCGATAACGGCAAAAACGGGATGTTTCGCCTCTTCCTCTTCTTTTTCAGGCTCGGGGAAGTTCTCTAAAATTTCTTCAATCAGGTAATACACGCCGTCTCCGTGCGCACCTGAAATAACATAAGGGTCGCCCAAGGCAAGTTCGTAGAACTCGGCGGCAAGTACAGCCCTATTGCCGCCTTCGCCTTTGTTTACCGCTAGATAAACGGGGCGCGGACTTTGGCGCAGGCGGTCGGCAATGATTTTGTCTTGCGGGGTCAGGCCGGTGCGTCCGTCCACCAAAAACATGACGGCATCGGCTTCATCGACAGCTTGCAAGGTTTGTTTTGCCATTTCGTTCAAAATGCCGCTGTCCACAACCGGCTCAAAACCGCCGGTATCGATGACCAAATAAGGTTTGCTGCCGACTTTGCCGTGTCCGTAATGGCGGTCGCGGGTCAGACCGGGCAGGTCATGCACGAGCGCGTCTTTGGTGCGCGTTAAACGGTTGAATAAAGTAGATTTGCCGACATTGGGACGGCCGACAAGTGCGATGGTTGGTTTCATAATTAAGTCTTTCTGTGTCAAGTGCCGTTCGGGAGAACTGAACACGAGCAGGTGTCCGTTGGGACACGGCGGATGGGTTTTACGGGAATTGCCGTAGGATGGGGTTGTCTGAAATGCCGTCTGAAGAGAGAGCGGCATTTCAGACGGCATTTATTTCAGCGAATCGAGTTTCATTTGAACCAATTCGCGACCGACAGAATCTTGAGGCATTTTTTCCAAAGCCTGTCCGTAGTTTTTTAAGGCTTCCTGGCTTTTCCCCTGTGCGGCATAGACATCGCCTTTGGTTTCCATCAGCAGGGGGGCGAAGTCCGCCTCAACCGGCGTGTCGAGTGCGGCAAGGGCGGCATCGTATTTCTTCTGCTGGAGCAGGACCACGCCGAGACGCTGTGCCGCCAACGCCTGAATCAGGCTGTCTTTTTGGTTGGACAACACCCATTTCAAATGGCCTTCGGCAACATCGTAACGCTGCGCATCAAATTCGGTTGCCGCCGCCATCAGCGTGGCTTGGGCGGCGGAAATGGAATGCGGGTAGCTTTGCTGGAGTTTGGTCAATTCGGCATTGATTTCGCTTTGCGGGGCTTTGTTTTGCGCCTTTTCCACGATGTTTGCCAGCACCGCCGCCGCTTCCTGATTTTGGGAAGCCGCACGGTTTTGGTAAACCGTGTATCCCAAGTAGCCGAGTGCCGCCAAAATCAGCAAGGCAAACAGCCATTTGCCCGTGGTTTTCCAAAAATATTTAAAGTTGTCTAACTCTTGTTGTTCTTCCAAATGGGCTGCCATTTATGCGTTCTTCCATTGTTGTAAAGTGTCTGTCAAATCGGCGGCGGCAACGGTTTGCTGACCGTGTTTGCCCTGCATATCTTTCAGGGTAACCGTACCGTTCGCCAGTTCGTCTTGCGCGACAATCAGGGCAAAGCGTGCGCCGCTGTTGTCTGCTTTTTTCATTTGCGCTTTTAGGCTTTGATAGCCGGAATGCTGCATCACGTTGAAACCTTGAGCGCGTAAGGCTTGGGCGTATTTCATCACTTGCAAGTCCGCACCTTCGCCTTGATGCATTGCATACACATCAGGCGCGGCGTTCACTTCCAGCGAACCGTATTCGCTCACCAAAAGCAGCAGCCGCTCGATACCCATTGCAAAACCGATGGACGGCGCAGGTTTGCCGCCGAGTTCCTCAATCAAACCGTCGTAACGGCCGCCGCCGCACACAGTCGCCTGCGCGCCGAGTTTGTCGGTCGTCCACTCAAAAACCGTCTGATTGTAATAATCCAAACCGCGAACCAAGCGCGGATTTTCAATATATTGAATACCCAAACCATCCAACATCGCCTTGAAGCGTGCATAGTGGTTTTGCGAAGCCTCGCCCAAGTAATCCACCAAACGCGGTGCGGCATTGCAGATTTCCTGCAAATCAGGGTTTTTTGTATCCAAAACGCGCAAAGGATTGGTTTTCAGACGGCGTTTGCTGTCTTCGTCCAATTTGTCTTCATAACGGGTCAGATATTCAACCAACGCCGCACGGTGTGCTGCGCGTTCCTCACGGTTGCCCAAGCTGTTGATTTCCAAAGTCAGGTATTCACGAATACCCAATTTTTCCCATAAGTCGGCAGACATCGCAATGATTTCTGCATCGATATCCGGCCCTTCAAAACCCAAAGCCTCGATACCGACCTGATGGAACTGACGATAACGGCCTTTTTGCGGACGCTCGCGGCGGAACATCGGACCCATATACCACAGCTTTTGCGGGCTGTTGTACAGAAGGTTGTGTTCGACCACCGCACGCAGACAAGAAGCCGTACCTTCAGGACGCAGGCTCAAACTCAAAGAATCGTTTGAATCGGAGAAGGTGTACATTTCCTTGCCAACCACATCGGTTTCCTCGCCGATGGAGCGGACAAACAAACCGGTTTGCTCGACAATCGGCGTACGGATTTGCCGATAACCGTAAGCGCGTGTCCAGCGGTTTACCGTATCTTCAAACGCCTGCCAAAACGCAGCCGTCAGTTTGAAATCTTTTTGTTCGACAGGTAAAAGGTCGTTCATACCTTTTACAGATTGAATTTTTTGTGCCATTTCAAAAAGGGGGTGCTGAAATCAAATGCGGGCGATTATAGCGGATTTTTAAGGGCTTGTGAGGATGGAGATGGTTTGCGGACGGGTAAAAATGCCGTCTGAAACAGTTTTCAGACGGCATTTGACTTACTCTGCACGTGCTTGCCTGATTTGTTCGACTGCAAAGTCCGTCTGCCGCTTGGGATGATGTGTAAAAAACAATTGATTTGAAATCGTCTCCGCTTTTTTCGGTACGACAGCCAAAATCTTACCTGCCAAATTTCCCTCACGGGTTTGCCAAGCATCCAAAAACTGCGCCCTGCTCATCGAAACATGACCCAGCGACGGGTCGACAAGCAAAACCGTATTGCCATCTATACCGCGCAATACCGAGAAATGATCATCCTTACGGTATTTCAGATACACGATGACGGGGATTTTCAACTGCGCGAGCTGCTCGAAAGACAGGGCATAGCCTTTCGCTTCAAAACCCAAATCTGGCATAATGCGCCGCATATCCTCAAACGACGCGCGCATCTGCTCCTTATCCAGCTTTTTCAACACTTCTTCTTCCGTCAGCGTTTGCCCGTAAAAATTGTTCAAAAGCGTCGCCACCGAAGCCGCCCCGCAGGAAAAATCCAAATCCTGCTTTACAATATTGAAATCCCGCCGCGCTTTCCAGCTTTGTATTTTGACTTTGCCGTAGGCTATGGGGTTTTCTTCCGCAAAGGGAAAAGAATGTGCACAAAGCGGCAGGGCGGCGGCGAGGAGCAGGGAAGCGGCAAACCGCCTTTTTTGTTCCATCAAAATCCTCCTGAAAGGCTGCCTGAAATTTCCAAGCAGCCTTTTTGTTTGCTTATTAATCGGATAGTGCGACAAATATAAAGTGGGCGGCAATCATTGCCGTAACGGCAGTCCGATTGCAGTATTTCAATTCCAAGATAAATGCCGCATAGAAAAGATAAAATACTTAAATGGTTTTAGCGGCTTAAATATCTTATTTAATTTTATTGATTGTTTTCCCAATAGTTTCCGCAATAAATAATAAGAAGTAGAATAATAAACAAACAGAACATGAAAATAAAAATAAATCTTTCATCATCTCAGTAATAAAATTCCAAAGATTTTCCTTATTTCCATCAACAATAAAAATTATCAGTTCATGAATAAAGAATACTGCAAAGAAAATACTTCCTGCCGTTAGGGATATTTCTAATCTGCTTATTTTCCCTTCGCTATATTTACCTGATAAATAGCCTAAAAAAGCTACAATCAAATCATCCATTTTAAAAATTTCTGTAAAAACAGCTAATGTCCTTAATTCATTTTGTCCAAGCCGTTTGCCATTGCGAGGGCAATCATAGACAGCATCATCACGGCTGCGGTGATTTGTTTTTTCATAACAAATTCTTAGGGAGGAGATAATGTTTCATCAAAGTCCTCCTGAAAGGCTGCCTGAAATTTCCAAGCAGCCTTTTTGTTTGCTTATTAATCGGATAGTGTGACAAATATAAGGTGGGCGGCAATCATTGCCGTAACGGCAGCCATAACTGTTTTATTTTCTTCAAACCAAAGCGAGTTGAGAAACATGAACATCAAGAAATATGATGGTTCTTCAGTTTTGCCGCTGCTTTCTTGAGTTAGAAGATAAAATATAGATATGGTGGTTATGCTGATTGCTGTTTTTATATATTTATTTACCATATCGTTGGGCAACACCCGTAACCATACCTGTTGCCAAAGATCGGTTAAATCCCCATACAACCCCTGCCGGACCTGCTGTCGCCCCTCCAAAAGCTCCCGCCCCTACGGCAAGAGTGAATGCTGTGGGAGAAAATCTGCTTCCGCTAAGTTGCTGGTTCATCATATATCCGATTCCGCCTCCGACTCCTCCGATAAATGCACCTACCGGTCCCCAAGCCCCCTCAGTCTCCTTCATCTCCTTTTGAGAAAGCTCCGCCAACTGCATCGGCGCATCTGCCCGCGTGTGGAACACTTGGTCTTCAAATGCCTGATTGTCCAAGCTGTTTGCCATTGCGGGGGCAATCATAGACAGCATCATTACGGCTGCGGTGATTTGTTTTTTCATAATAACTCCTTTGGATTACAAGGTTGGAAAATCAAAACCTGCTTAAAATGTATGCTGTACGCCAAATTTCAGTTCGGAACTGCTTTGCCCTGAAACGTTGAAACGTACGGATGCGTTTAAAGCCGTGGTTTTGGTGAAACCGAAACCTGCGCCGAAATGGGCGTAGGTGGATGTGTTTCCGGAGGATTCCCATTTGCCGTCCGTCCGGTCGGGCTGCCTGCCCAGCCATTGGATGCCTCCGGTCAGGCTGATTCTGTCGTTGGCGGCAAATGAGATGTTGGGGTTGAGCAGCAGGTAGTTGCCCGATTTGTAGCGGATGCCGTCTGAAAGGGTTTTGCTGCCGTTGATACGGTAGGCGGCGGTGAGGGAAAGGACAATCGGATCTATGGCTTTGTAGGTGGTGGCGCCGATGAGCCACGATTTTCCCGACGAGGCTTTGTTGCGCGATTTTTCGTAAACCGTGCTTTCGAGAAAAGCGATGAGTGCGGGGTTTTTGCCGTCTTTGAGGAAGGTATGGCTGATGCCGGCAGATATGTCGGACATCTATTTGTTGCGGGTTTTGCCGTTGCCGTCGAGTTTGCGTTCTTCGTGCCACAGATAGCTGCCGCTGTCGTAAATGTCGGTATTGCCAGTCAGTCCGTAGCGCAAACCGAGCGTGCCGACGAGCATATCGGTATTGCTGCCGTTTTCTTGGATTTCGGTCGGAATGGGGATAAACGAGGTTGCGCCGGTTTGAATGTAAACCGGTGCGGCAAGTGCGGCGCGGCTGTTTTCGCTGTTCAGGTAGGTAAGGGAAGTTTCCAGTTTCCATTTGCCCTTGTCGGTTATTATGTCTTCAATCGTTAAGGGCAGGTCGGCATAAGCGGATAAAGTCAGGATGGCGGGCAAGGCGGACAAAAAGATACGTTTCATATTTCCTCTTATTGATATTAATTCTTATTTAAGAATGGTAATGAATATCCGATAATTCTGTCTAAATAAATTTTTAAATCAAAAAAAAACGATATATTTGTTTTTATCAATTATGTTTTGATATGCCGTCTGAAAAGTTTGTGAAAAACGGTTACAATCCGCCGCATGAAAAAACGCAACAATCCTCTTCCGTTGTTGAACGGTGTCAAACCCAGTTATTTGGTGCTGCCGCATGAAAAGCAGTTTTACGGGCTGCCGCTGCTGCATTTTCTGTGCATCCGCTTTCCTTTTGTGGGCGCGGACGATTGGCGCAGGCGGTTGAACAGCGGTTTTGTGGTCGGTTCGGATGGTGCGGCGTTGGACGAATATACTTTGTTCGAGCCGGGTAAGACGATGTTTTATTATCGGGAAACCAGCAGTGAGGATGAGCCGCGTATTCCGTTTGAAGAAAAGATTTTGCATATTGATGAACATTTGATTGTGGTGGACAAGCCGCATTTTCTGCCCGTCATCCCCAGCGGGCGTTTTTTGAGGGAAACGCTGCTCACACGTCTGCGCCTGCGTCCTGAATTGCAGCATTTGAATGTTGAAGACATTACGCCGCTGCACCGCTTGGACAAGGATACGGCGGGTGTGATGCTGCTGTCGCACAATCCTGACACGCGCGGGGCTTATCAGACGATGTTTCAAAACAAAACGGTATGGAAAACGTATGAGGCACTTGCGCCGACAAGGACGGATTTGCCGTATCCGCTGGATGTGGTGTCGCGTTTGGTAAGGGGTGAAAAATTTTTTACGACGCAAGAGGCGGAAGGCGAACCAAACGCACATACGACGGTCGAACTGATTGAAAACAGAGGGGAATTCAGCCTTTACCGCCTTACGCCGCATACCGGCAAGAAACACCAGTTGCGCGTACATATGATGGGTTTGGGTATGCCGTTGTTGAATGACGCGCTCTATCCCGTGCCGTCTGAAGCGGGAAGCGAGGATTATCGGAAACCTTTGAAGCTATTGGCAAAAAAGATTGCGTTTGCAGATCCTTTGTCGGGTCTGGAAAGGGTGTTTTGCAGTAGGTTTTGCCTATAATGAGAGGAAATGCAAACCCGTATCGGCAGATGCCGCCGATACGGGTTTGATATTATCGATGCCGTCTGAAAGGGGCTTTATCCGTTCAGACATACGGGCGCGAAGCGGAGGATGGTGTCGCGCAGGACGATGAGTTTGCCGTGAAAGAAATGCGTGGAACCGGCGATGGTGATGACGGGCAAATCTTGCGGTTCCGCCCATTTCAGGGCTTTTTCGATTTCGACGACTTCGTCTTCCGCGCCGTGTATCATCAGCGTTTTTGCAACGTTGGGAACGGCTGACGGTTCCGGACGGTTGGTATAGTGGCAGACTGCTGCGCCCATGAGCAGTAACAGGTCGGGTATGCGCTCTTGTGCGGCAAATGTGGCGACATAACCGCCGAAGGAGAAGCCGGATAAGGCAAATTCGGGAGCCTTGGGATGTTGGGCGCGGGCATAATCGATGACGGCGAGGCAGTCTTGCGTTTCGCCGCGTCCGTAATCGTGTTCGCCTCCGCTGCCGCCTACGCCGCGAAGGTTGGGCAGGTAGCAGTGGAATCCGAGTTTGCTTAAGGCTTTGGCAGCGGTTTGAATGACTTTGTTGGTGTTTGTCCCGCCCTGGAGGGGGTTGGGGTGGTTGATAACGGCAACGCCGCGCGCTGGTACTTGTTCGGACGGGATATGGATGGTTTCTAAAATGCCGGCAGGGCCGGGTATGTGTATGGTTTCGGGTTTTTGCATAATGGTTTCCTCTTGATTTTCCGCATATTCCGATGCAGCCGCGAAGATGGCGGCTTAAAGGTGGAAATGCTTGCCGTTGTTGGGGTTGGATGCTTTCAGGCCGGCGAGCATACGGTGAAAGTCCAATCCGTATGCGCTGCTCAGTTTGTCGGCACGTTTTTTGAGTTTGCCTATGTTTTGCTCTTTGGGGCTGCTTTGGAATGCCATTACCGCGACATTGCCGTGGCTTTCGGCAGGAAGTTCCAATACGCGCCCTTCAAAAACGCTCAACAACCGTTCGATGAAGCGTTGATAGCGTTTGTCGCCGCTCCACCAGTTGGTAACGAATATGCCGTCTGAAGAGAGTGCGTTTCGGCAGTCTCGGAAGAACGGTTCTTCAACCAGCGTATCGATGATTTGTTCGCTGTCGAAGCCGTCCACCAAAATCACATCGGTATTGCGGCGGAAGACTTTGATGTACTCCGCACCGTCTGCTTCAATAATTTCAAATTTCTCGCCCTCGAAAGGCAACTCAAACAGGCTGCGGGCAATGGCGATGACCTGCGGATTGATGTCCACGGCAGTTTGGCGCGTGTCGGGCAGGTAGGTATCTATCCAGCGTGCAAACGAGCCGCCACCCAAGCCGATTTGGGTGATATGTTGCGGCAGGCGTTCCGCAAACAGCAGCCAGCCCATCATCGCGCGGCTGTAAGAGAGTACCAGCTCGGACGGGTGGTCGAGGTTCATCGAGCTTTGAACGGTGTCGCTGCCCAAGTGAAGCGAACGGATATTGCCTTCTTCGGAAATGCCGACTTCGGGAAAGCCGGATTTTGCAGGACGCAGGCGGCGGTAGGGATGTCTTGCCATCGGTGTGAACGGTCGGTTTGAAAGGCGGATATTTTATCAGAATGCCGATGCTTGTCCTGTTTCAAATTAATTTTGTTTTAAATAAGATACTTAGTGTATTTTTATGAGGGGGTCGAACAAATTTCTTGCCAAAGTGTGAAGTTGCCTGCATAATTCACCTTCTTTGCCGGTATAGCTCAGTTGGTAGAGCACCTGACTTGTAATCAGGGGGTCCCGAGTTCGACTCTTGGTGCCGGCACCAGATTGGACAGCCCGATTGTGTAAAACAGTCGGGCTGTTTTGCATTTGCGGCACGGTCGGTGGCAGGGCTGCGGGCATTTCACTATAATAGCCCGTTTCAAACTGAAAAGGCCGTCTGAAAATGGCGGGGTAACAATATCTGATGATTACTGTGAACACACTGCAAAAAATGAAGGCGGCGGGCGAAAAAATCGCCATGCTGACCGCTTACGAATCCAGTTTTGCCGCGCTGATGGACGATGTCGGCGTGGAAATGCTGCTGGTCGGCGACTCTTTGGGTATGGCGGTTCAAGGGCGGCAGTCGACGCTGCCGGTCAGCCTGCGCGATATGTGCTATCACACCGAATGTGTAGCACGCGGTGCAAAAAATGCGATGATTGTCAGCGATTTGCCGTTTGGTGCATATCAGCAAAGTAAGGAACAGGCGTTTGCCGCCGCCGCCGAACTGATGGCGGCAGGAGCGCATATGGTCAAACTTGAAGGCGGCGTGTGGATGGCGGAAACGACTGAATTTCTGCAAATGCGCGGCATTCCGGTTTGCGCGCACATCGGTCTGACCCCGCAATCCGTGTTTGCCTTCGGCGGATACAAGGTTCAGGGGCGCGGCGACAAGGCGCAGGCGTTGCTTAACGATGCCAAGGCGCATGATGATGCGGGGGCGGCGGTCGTGCTGATGGAGTGTGTTCCTGCGGAACTGGCAAAAAAGGTAACTGAAACTGTTTCCTGTCCGACTATCGGTATTGGTGCGGGTGCGGGTTGCGACGGGCAGGTTTTGGTGATGCACGATATGCTCGGTATTTTTCCGGGCAAGACGGCGAAATTCGTCAAAAACTTTATGCATGGGCAAAGCAGCATTCAGGCGGCGGTTCGGGCGTATGTCGAAGAAGTTAAAGCCAAAACCTTCCCTGCTGCGGAACATATTTTTGCAGACTGAACAAGGTTTGCTGCCAATGCCGTCTGAAAGCCGTTTCAGACGGCATTTTGTTTTGCCGTGTGCGGCGCGTATAATCGGCGCGTTTTGTCGGGCAGGAAGCCCGAAGGATAAGGATTACCGTTATGCAAATCATACATACCATTCGAGAACTGCGCGCGTGGCGTAAAAATGCGGGAACGGTGGCATTTGTGCCGACCATGGGCAATCTGCATGAAGGGCATCTTGCCCTCGTTCGCGAAGCCAAAAAACGCGCCGACAACGTTGTTGTCAGCATATTCGTCAACCGCCTGCAATTCGGTCAGGGCGAAGATTTCGACAAATATCCGCGTACGTTGCAACAGGATGCGGACAAACTTGCCGCCGAAGGCGTTGCCGTTGTTTTCGCGCCCGATGAGAAAGAACTCTATCCGAACGTGGAGCAACGGTATAACGTCGAACCGCCCAACCTGCAAAATGAGTTGTGCGGCAAATTCCGCCCGGGACATTTCCGCGGGGTGGCAACGGTAGTGTCCAAGCTGTTCAATATTGTCGCGCCGGATGTTGCCTGTTTCGGCAAAAAAGATTACCAGCAGCTCGCTGTGATTAAAGGTTTTGTCGAAGATTTGAATTTTGATGTTGAAATAGTGCCTGTCGATACAGGGCGCGCGGAAGACGGGTTGGCACTGTCCAGCCGCAACCAGTATTTGAGTGCGGCGGAACGTGCCGAAGCACCGCGCTTGTACCGCGAGCTGCAGGCGGTTGCCGAATCGCTGAAGCAGGGCAGTTTGGATTATGCAGGTTTGGAAAAACGGGCCGTCAAATCTCTGACGGAACACGGCTGGACGGTCGATTATGTTGAAATCCGCCGTGCCGATACGCTCGAAGTGGCGCGGGCGGGAGATAAGAAACTGGTGGTCTTGGCCGCCGCCCGTCTGGGGACGACGCGCCTGATTGACAATGTGGAAGTTGTCCTGCCTTAGCCCGCCGGAACCGGGAATGCCGTCTGAAGCGGATTTGCGTTTCAGACGGCATTTTGCCGTCGGCTGTGCTTCGGAATCATGTCGAAAAATAGACGGAATGAAATAAATTTCTTTTTGTTCAATAAATTAAACTTTCAAACCAAATGATAAGGCAAGGATTGTCCTGCATCGTATGCAGGCAAACCGACGCAATCCCAAAATGCAGCCCTGCCTTCTGGCGGGTTTTGCAAATCTACAAACCGTTTGGCTTGTGATAAAGTGATGCCTTGTCTATAGGCTCAATATGCCGTCTGAAGGTTCGGACGGATGTCGGATAAAGGATGATTATGTTACCCGCCCGTTTCACCATTTTATCTGTGCTCGCGGCAGCCCTGCTTGCCGGACAGGTGTCCGCCGCCGGCAGGGATGCAGTTGATGTGAAGCCGCCGAAGGAAGTCGTAAAGGTTTTAAGAAAACATCAGCGTTACAGCGAGGAAGAAATCAAAAACGAACGCGCACGGCTTGCGGCAGTGGGCGAACGGGTCAACAGGATATTTACGCTGCTGGGCGGCGAAACCGCCTTGCAAAAGGGGCAGGCGGGAACGGCACTTGCCGCCTATATGCTGATGTTGGAGCGTACAAAATCCCCCGAAGTTGCCGAACGTGCCTTGGAAATGGCCGTGTCGCTGAATGCGTTTGAACAGGCTGAGATGATTTATCAGAAATGGCGGCAGATTGAGCCTATACCGGGTGAGGCGCAGAAACGGATGGCCTGGTTGCGGAGTGTGCTGAAAGGAGAAGAAAATCAACGTTTGGACGGGCTGGAAGAGATATTGGCGCAGGCGGATGACGGGCAAAACCGCAGGATATTTTTGCTGCTGGCGCAAGCCGCCGTGCAGCAGGACGGATTGGCGAAAAAAGCATCGGAGGCCGTCCACCGCGCGGCGTTGAAATATGAACATCTGCCCGAAGCGGCGGTTGCCGATGTGGTTTTTAACGTGCAAGTGCGGGAAAAAGATAAAGCAATCGCGGCATTGCAACGCTTGGCAAAACTTGATACAGAAATACTACCACCGACCCTGGTAACCTTGCGTCTGGTTGCGCGCCGTTATCCCGAGATACTCAGCGGTTTTTTCGAGCAAACAGACACCAAAAACCTTTCAACCGTCTGGCAGGAAATGGAAATTATGAACCTTGTTTCCCTGCGCAGGCCCGATGATGCATATGAACGCTTGAAAGTGTTGCTGGATGCCAATCCGAATGCGGATCTGTATATTCAGGCGGCAATATTGGCGGCAAACCGGAAAGAAGATATTTCCGTTATCGATGGCTATGTCGAAAAGGCATACGGCAGGGGGACGGAGGAACAGCGGAGCAGGGCGGCGCTAACGGCGGCGATGATGTATGCAGACCGCAGGGATTACGCCAAAGTCAGGCAGTGGCTGAAAAAAGTGTCCGCGCCGGAATATTTATTCGACAAAGGTGTGTCGGCAGTTGTTGCAACCCTCGAACTGGATGGTGCAAAGGCGGCTTTGCGGCAAATTAGGGAAGTACGGAAGCTTCCCGAGCAGCAGGGGCGTTATTTTATGGCGGAGAACTTGTCTAAAGTACAGTTGTTTGCCCTGTCAAAACTGCCGGATGCACGGGAGGCTTTGAGGGGGTTGGACAAGATTATCGAAAAACCGCCTGCCGGCAGTAATACAGAGTTACAGGCAGAGGCATTGGTACAGCGGTCAGTTGTTTACGACCGGCTTGGCAAGCGGAAAAAAATGATTTCAGATCTTGAAAGGGCGTTCAGGCTTGCACCCGATAACGCTCAGATTATGAATAATTTAGGTTATAGCCTGCTTTCCGATTCCGAGCGTTTGGACGAGGGTTTTGTATTGCTTCAGAAGGCATATCAAATTAACCCTGACGATATTGCCGTCAACGACAGCATAGGCTGGGCGTATTACCTGAAAGGCGACGCGGAAAGCGCGCTGCCGTATCTGTGGTATTCGTTTGAAAACGACCCCGGGCCCGAAGTTGCCGCCCATTTGGGCGAAGTGTTGTGGGCATTGGGCGAGCGCGATCTGGCGGTTGACGTATGGGCGCAGGCGGCACACCTTGCGGGAGACAAAAAAATATGGCGCGAAACGCTCAAACGTCACGGCATCGCATTGCCCCAAGCTTCCCGGAAGTCCCGGAAATAATGCAGGCCCATCCTTTCAGACGGCATAAGGTTTGCACGCGTTTTGCACGGCACGCCGAACCCGCCGGCCGGCAGGATGGCATCCGTTAAGGAAATTCTGATGAAACACACCGTATCCGCATCGGTCATCCTGCTTTTGACCGCTTGCGCGCAATTACCTCAAAATAACGAAAATCTGTGGCAGCCGTCCGAACACATCAGCAGTTTTGCAGCGGAAGGGCGGTTGGCAGTCAAAGCGGAAGGGAAAGGTTCGTATGCAAATTTCGATTGGACATACCGCCCACCCGTGGAAACCATCAATATCAACACCCCTTTGGGCAGTACGCTCGGACAGTTGTGTCAAGACAAAGACGGTGCGTTGGCAGTGGATGCTAAAGGAAATGTTTATCAGGCGGAAAGTGCGGAGGAGTTGAGCCGGCAGCTTATTGGTTTCAAGCTACCAATCCAATATCTGCATATCTGGGCAGACGGCAGACGGGTTGCACGCGCACCTTACCGCATCCTGCCGGACGGTATGCTGGAGCAATACGGTTGGATAATCAGCAGAACCGTCAACAGCGAAGGAAAAGCCCGCATCCTGCAATTGGATAACGGGAAATTGAACATCAGGCTGGTTTTCAGCGAAATCGGTATGCCGTCTGAAACTGAAACCCAAGAACAATGTGCGGCACGCATACGGTAAGGTAGATATATGAGTGTTACGGACGGACGGCAAGCCTTTCCTGCACCTGCAAAACTGAATCTCGATTTGAGGATTACAGGCAGGCGTGAGGACGGTTATCACAATATTGAAAGTATATTCTGCCTGATAGATTTGCAGGATACCGTATATTTGAAACTAAGGGACGACGGACAAATCATTCTGCACAATCCGGTTGATGGAATACCGCAGGAAGCGGATTTAAGCTACCGTGCTGCATCATTACTGCAAAAATATGCACGCACCCCTGTCGGCGTGGAGATATGGCTGGACAAAAAAATTCCGACCGGGGCCGGTTTGGGCGGAGGAAGCTCGGATGCGGCAACCGTTTTGCTGGTGTTGAACCGTTGGTGGCAGTGCGGTCTGACGCAGCGGCAGCTCATTGATTCGGGCGCGGCTTTGGGGGCGGACGTACCATTTTTTATTTTCGGCAAAAATGCGTTTGCGCGGGGTATAGGCGACAGGCTGGACGAAATGGATATTCCGAAACAGTGGTATGTCATCATCAAACCGCCCGTCCACGTTTCCACCGCAAAAATTTTCACACACGAAGGCTTGACACGAAATTCCGCCTCAAGCATAATGCCGACTTTCCAAAACCTGCAACCGTTTAGAAATGATATGCAGGCAGTTGTATTTAAAGAATACCCTGAAGTTTGGAAAGCCTATTCCGAGTTGTCCCGATATGGATTTGCCTTAATGACAGGTTCTGGTGCGTGTGTATTCACGGCGTGTCAAGATAGGAATAGCGCATACAATATATACCGACAAGTTTCAGGTTTGTACGAGGCATATTTGGCAGAGGGTCTTTCAAAACATCCTTTGTTGTCCGTATAAACGTTGTTGGGGAGTCGTCAAGCGGTTAAGACACTGGATTTTGATTCCAGCATGCGAAGGTTCGAATCCTTCCTCCCCAGCCAAGCCAAACAAGTTGGGGAGTCGTCAAGCGGTTAAGACACTGGATTTTGATTCCAGCATGCGAAGGTTCGAATCCTTCCTCCCCAGCCAGCCCTTTTTGGGGAGTCGTCAAGCGGTTAAGACACTGGATTTTGATTCCAGCATGCGAAGGTTCGAATCCTTCCTCCCCAGCCAGACAAAAGCGTGTAAGCCTGCTTACACGCTTTTTATTTCATAGAAATAAAAATATTGAAATGCCTTTGTTTGTGTCGGATGTTGCAGGTATAATGTCGGGCTTGGTACAAGCGGAGGGAAGCATTGTGTTTTCTGAGCGGAAGTTAAACATAAAATCAGGTGAGAATATGGCTGCGTACGACAGTTTGATGGTATTTACAGGCAATGCCAATCCCGAATTGGCACAACGTGTTGTCAAGCATTTGGACATTTCTTTGGGCAATGCTTCCGTTTCCAAGTTTTCAGATGGCGAAGTTGCCGTCGAACTGTTGGAAAACGTACGCGGCCGCGATGTTTTCATCCTTCAGCCTACTTGCGCGCCGACCAATGACAACCTGATGGAAATCCTGACGATGGCAGATGCGCTCAAACGCGCTTCAGCAGGCCGTATTACCGCAGCCATTCCGTATTTCGGCTATGCGCGCCAAGACCGCCGTCCGCGTTCCGTCCGCGTTCCGATTTCTGCCAAGCTGGTGGCAAATATGCTCTATTCGGCGGGCATTGACCGTGTTTTGACCGTTGATTTGCACGCAGACCAGATTCAAGGTTTCTTCGATATTCCGGTGGATAATATTTATGCTACCCCGATTCTGTTGAACGACATCAAGCAGCAGCGGATTGAAAATCTGACCGTCGTCAGCCCGGACATCGGCGGTGTCGTCCGCGCCCGCGCCGTGGCAAAATCCCTGAATGCCGACTTGGCAATCATCGATAAACGCCGCCCGAAAGCCAATGTGGCGGAAGTCATGAACATTATCGGCGACATTCAAGGTCGTACTTGCTTGATTGTGGACGATATGATTGATACTGCAAATACGCTGTGCAAAGCTGCCGTCGCTCTGAAAGAGCGGGGGGCGGAACGTGTTCTGGCCTATGCCAGCCACGCCGTATTCTCCGGAGAGGCAGTCAGCCGTATTGCCTCGTCCGAAATCGACCAAGTTGTTGTAACAGATACCATTCCTTTGTCTGAAGCAGCGCAAAAATGCGATCGTATCCGTCAGGTAACGATTGCAGGTTTGTTGGCTGAAACGGTTCGCCGTATTAGCAACGAAGAATCCGTCTCATATCTTTTTAATGAAGAAGTGATGACAGGCAGCATGTTGCTGCCATAAGCCCGAAGCCGTCTTAAGCTGGTCGCGGCCGATGACGGTAGTTTTATTTAAATGGAGTATTTAACATGACTTATGAAATTCAAGCCTCTGTTCGTGAAGCACAAGGCACTGGTGCGAGCCGCCGCCTGCGTCGCGAAGGTCAAATCCCTGGCATTCTGTACGGTGAAGGTCAAGAGCCCGTTGCAATTGCTGTGGATCACAAAACTGTATTCTACGCATTGGAAAAAGAATCTTTCCATACTGCGTTGATTAAGTTGTCTCTGAACGGTGAAACTAAAGACGTTATCGTCCGCGATTTCCAAATGCATCCGTTCCGCCGCGAAGTTCAACACATCGACTTCCAAGCTGTGAAAGCCGATCAACTTGTACGTATCCGTGTTCCCCTTCACATCGTTAACGCAGAAAACTCCCAAGCGGTCAAACTGCAAGGTGGTCGCGTATCTCTGCTGAACACGACTGTTGAAGTGGTTGCGTTGCCTGCCAATATCCCTGCTTTCTTGGATTTGGATTGTGCCGAAGTGGTTGCCGGCGACATTCTGCATCTGTCCGACATCAAACTGCCTGAAGGTGTAGAAAGCGTTTCCCTGAAACGTAACGAAAATCTGGCTGTTGCCACCGTTACCGGTAAGAAACGCTAATTGATTGAAAAGCAGGCGGTACGTATACGATGCGTACCGCCTTATTGTTTTTGGCTGTGTTTCAATATTTGGTTGATTTCATCCGTTTATAAGGGAAAACCGCTTATTTCCGTTTGGGTAGAAATCTATCTAGGCGTATTGCGCGACAACGGATGATTGGCTCAAAAACGGCATTTCGTACCGGATGAAAATGAAGAAGATATATCGTTCATATTCCAGTAGCTGTCCGGCTCGAACCGGCTATCAGAGATAGTCGGTCAACTTTTACCCGAAAATCACTTTTCTTTCAACTTTTGAAACATCCCGATAAAAGGATATTTCGTAACCCGATCTTGATGGACATAGTTATGGCAACCGAACCGAACCGAACCGAACCGAACCGAACCGAACCGAACCGAACCGAACCGAACCGAACCGAAATTATACACGATTTAGAAAATAATTTCAGACAAAACAACATATTAAAAATCAAACAACTCTTTCCCGAAGTCTTTTGCGAAGACCAAATCGACTTTGAGAAGCTCAAACTCGTCCTCGGTGCAGAAAACCTTGCCGGCGCGGGCGAACGTTATCAACTCGATTGGGCGGGCAAAACCGCCGCCTATCTCAACCTGCAAAGCCCCACTTCCCGCACCCTCGTTCCCTGCAAAGAAGAATCCACAGATTTCGACGGCACGCAAAACGTGTTTATCGAAGCCGAAAACCTCGAAGCACTGAAAATCCTGCAAAAATCCTACGCCGGCAGCGTGAAGATGATTTACATCGACCCGCCCTACAATACCGGCAACGATTCCTTTATTTATCCCGACAAATTCTCCGAAAGCCGCGAAGAATACGCCCGACGCGTGGGCGATATCGACGACGCGGGCTACCTGAAGCGCGACGGCGTATTCCAAGGCGCGTGGCGAAAAAACGGCAAAGACAGCGGCCATTACCACAGCAACTGGCTCTCCATGATGCTGCCGCGCCTGCATCTGGCGAAAACCCTGCTGCGTGAAGACGGCGTGATTTTTATCTCGATAGACGATAACGAACAGGCGCAGTTGAAATTGTTATGTGATGAAGTGTTTGGGGCGGAGAATTTTGTGTCAAATATTATATGGGAGAAGAGGTATACCAGAAGTAACAACGCCCGCATGTTCACAACATTAACGGAGCAGATAGTTTGCTACAGGAAATCTGATAACTTACAGGAGTTAAAAGAGCCTAGAAATGAAAAAGCAGATTCCACTTATACCAATCCAGATAATGATCCAAGAGGAGTATGGACAAGCGTATCTTGTGTTAACCCAGCAACAAAGGAACAACGCCCGAATTTATCATATGAAATACAAAATCCACACACGGGAGAAGTCATTACACACCCAACAAATGCATGGAAATTTGAGTATTCAAAATATTTATCCTATCAGGAAGATAACAGACTGTATTGGGGAAAGAATGGAGAAAACAAATATCCACGCTTAAAGAAATTTCTCACAGAGATGGATGGCGGAATGGTGCCAGTTGATTTATGGAAACATGATGAAACAGGAACAACAGATGCTGCCAGCAAAGAGTTGGAATCCATGATTGGTAAAGGAATATTTACTTTTCCGAAACCTCCTTCATTAATCAAAAGGATGCTTAAAATTGCATCAAATAAAAAAGATTCAATTATATTAGACTTCTTCACTGGCTCAGGCACTACCGCCCATGCCGTGATGCAACTGAATGCCGAAGACGGCGGCAGCCGCCGTTTCATCTGTGTCCAGCTTCCCGAAGAAACCGACGAAAAATCCGAAGCGCGCAAGGCGGGTTTCGACACGATTGCCGAAATCGCCAAAGAACGCATCCGCCGCGCGGGCAGGCAGATTTCAGACGGCCTTCAAAGCGGTCAAAACGTGGATACGGGCTTTAAAGTCTTCAAACTGGCCGAAAGCGGTTTCAAACAATGGCGGCAGCCCGGACAAGCCGATACGGAAGCCCTGCAAGGCGAATTATCCTTGAGCATTGATTCTGTGTTGTCTGAAATGCCGTCTGAAAACCTGCTCTGCGAATTGATGCTGCGTTTAGGTTTGAAGCTGACTTGCAAGGTTTCGCTTTCAGACGGCGTGTATTTCGTGGAAGACGAGGATACGGGCGGACTGTACGCCTTCCTGCTGGAACGCGTGAATCAGGATTTGATTGATGCCGTGCTGGCGAAGCATCCCGTCAAGGCGGTGGTTTTGGACAGGCTGTTCGACGGCGACGACGCGCTCAAAGGCAATACCGTATTGCAGATGAAGGACGCGGGCGTGATGTTCGAATGCGTGTAGTCAGCCGAAAGCGGGAAGTGCCGTCTGCCGTCATTCCCGCGCAGGCGGGAATCTAGAAACTCAAAGTTGCAAGAATTTATCGGAAATGACTGAAACCCAACGAACCTAGATTCCCACTTTCGTGGGAATGACGATATATCAGTTTCTGCGCCGACAGGTCTGGATTCCCGCCTGCGCGGAAATGACGGCAAAGAGGTGGATTTTCCGCGCGACAGCGGATAGAAGGAAATAAAAATGGAATTGAAATTTGAAGAACTGCCCTATCAGCTTGATGCGGTAAATGCCGTTGCGAATCTTTTTGCAGGGCAGCCGAACCACGCCCGGACATTTGATTTGACCAGTCAGGGGACGGGGCGGTTTGTCGGCAACGGCTTGGATTTGGATTGGGAAACGCTGGGTCGGAATCTGAATGCAGTGCAAAAGCAAAACGGACAGCCTGAAACGGAAATCGGCGCGCACGGGCTGAATTTTTCTCTGGAAATGGAAACGGGTACGGGCAAAACCTATGTCTATCTGCGCACGGTTTACGAATTGAACAAGCTCTACGGCTGGAAGAAATTTGTCATTGTCGTACCGAGCGTACCGATACGCGAAGGCGTGTTGAAAAGCCTGGAAATTACGAAGGCACATTTTGACGGAGTGTTCGGCAGGCCCGTGATGCGTTATGCGGAATATTCAAGCGGCCGGTTGTCGGACTTACGCGCTTTTGCGGTAAACGACCATATCGAAATTTTGGTAATCAATATCCAGTCGTTTGAAAAAGACGGAAACGTGATCAATAAGGTAAACGAAAGCGGGGATGCGCCGATTAAGTTTATTCAGGAAACGTGTCCCATCGTCATCATCGACGAGCCGCAAAATATGGAAACGGAAGGCCGTCTGAACGCTTTGGCATCGCTCAATCCGCTCTTTACCCTGCGCTATTCGGCAACGCATAAAAAACCGTATCACAAGGTGTACAGCCTGAATCCCGTGCAGGCATACAATTTGAAGCTGGTCAAGCAAATCGAAGTTTTGCCGGTATTGGCGGAAAACGATGTGAACGGCGCATTTGCGGAGCTGTTGGAAGTGAAACAGGCGGCCAAAGGCCGTCTGAAAGCCGATTTGAACATTCATTATCAGGATAAAAAGGAAACCAAGAAGAAAAAGGTATCCGTCAAATCGGGAGACGATTTGTTTGAAAAATCGGGCGGCAACGAAGCCTACCGCCACGGTTTCATCATCGACGGCCTGGATTTCGAGAATCAGGAATTGGCGTTTTCCAGCGGTAAAACCATTACGCGCGGCGGAGACGGCGATGCGGTGCGCGATGAAATTATGAAAAACCAAATCCGCGAAACGGTAAGGGAGCATTTGGCGAAGGAGAAACGGCTGAATCCGTCGGGGATTAAGGTGTTGTCGCTGTTCTTTATCGACCGTGTGGAGAATTACCGTGCGGCAGACGGAACGGCAGGCAAGTTTGCCCTTTGGTTTGAAGAAATCTATCGGGAGCTTGCAGGCAATACCGATATGGCGGGCGTACACGGCGGCTATTTCTCGCAAGACAAGAAAGGCCGTCTGAAAAACACCGACGGCACGACGCAGGCGGACAACGATACCTACCGCCTCATTATGCGCGACAAGGAAACCCTGCTTTCCTTCGGCAGCCCGCTGCGCTTTATCTTTTCCCATTCCGCGCTGAAAGAAGGCTGGGACAACCCCAATGTATTCCAAATCTGCACGCTCAACGAAACCCGCTCGCCGCTGAAAAAGCGGCAGGAAATCGGGCGCGGGCTGCGTATCGCCGTCAATCAGGAAGGGCGGCGCGTGCGCGATGAAGAAGTGAATGTGCTGACCGTGATTCCGAACGAAAGCTACGAATTGTTTGCCGCCAACCTGCAAAAGGAATACGAAGACGAATGCGGTATCAAATTTTCCGCCAAAAACATCAAAGACCACAATAAAAAGAAAAAACAGCTATTCCGCAAAGATTTTCCGCTCGATCCCGAATTTCAGGCAATTTGGGACAGGTTGAAATACAAAACGCGCTACCGCGTGCGCTTCGATACGGAAGAATTGATCAAACAGGCTTCGGCGGCAGTAGCAAATTTGCCAGAAATCCAAAAGCCGAAAATCCGCATCAAAAAAGCACATTTGAAACAATCCCAAACCTACGGTATCGAAACAGTCGAAATTGCCGGCCGCAGCCGTGAAATGGACGTTCAATGGGAGATTCCGGACATACTCGGCGAAATCCAAAGAAAAACGGGGCTGACGCGGCGCACGGTGTATGAAATCATCGCACAGTCAGGTCGTCTGAAAGATGTAGTTGGTAATCCGCAACGCTTCATCGACCTTGCCGCTGAAGCGGTAAACCGCAGCCTGTACGCATTGATGGCGGCAGGAATCGAGTATGAGCGAACCGGCGAAGTGTACGACCAAAAGCTGTTGGCAGACATGGAGCGTGAAGGCATCGAGTTTTATGAAAACAGCTTTACGTTCAAAGTCGGAAAACCGCAGAAAACCATTTGCGAAAACTATATCCCTTTGGATTCCGGTACGGAAAAAACCTTTGCCGCCGATTGCGAGCATTATGATGCTGACCATGAAGGTGGTGTAGCGTTTTATTTCAAACTGCCCGGCTGGTTCAAAATCCCGACCCCACTGGGCAATTACAATCCCGATTGGGCAGTGGTAAAACAGGTTCAGGGCAAAGTGTACTTTGTTGCAGAAACCAAAAATACTGGCAAAGGCATTCAGGCTGGTGTGGATATGGACAAACTACGCCAGAATGAGAGGCTGAAAATCGAATGCGGTGAACGGCATTTTGAAGCACTGGGCGGTTTGGCATACCGTGTTGTGGAAAAAGTGGGGGACTTAAAGTTAGAAAAAGAGGAGCAGGCATGAAATATGCTGTCCGCTTTGTTTTCCGTTGACGTTTCCGCCGCGCCTTTTGGGGAGGTTTCTTCTGAAAACCTGTGTTTGGGTTTCTGCTGTCGGGAGGGAAAGGAATTTTGCAAAGGTCTCAAGCTTATTGTCCCGTCAGGCGTGCCCAGAGTTTTTTCCACCAGTTTTTCTTTTCTACGTCCTCCAACGCGGCGATTTCTTTTTCGGCAACAGTATGTCCGTTTTGTCTGATTTTGATTTTTCCTAAAATCTGCCCTTTTTTTACCGGGGCGGGAATCGGCTGTATGGTTTCCAAAATCTGTTCTGCCATTTTCGCTTCCTTATGTGGCAGAGTGATGTAGGCTTCTTTGAGGAAGCCTGCGCGGACGGTTTTTTTGCTGCCTCCGGAAATTTGGATTTGGGCAACGGTTTTGCCTTTCGGATATATTTGGGGCGTATCGAAGGCCTGCAATGCCCAGTTCAGCAGCTTGCTGTTGTCCGATGCGCGGGTTTCCGCCGATTCCGAACCTAGAGTGATGACAAGGATGTGCCTGCCGTTGCCGGAGTATGACACGGCAAGGTTGTAGCCGCCGCTTTCTGTGTGTCCGGCTTTCAGACCGTTTACATTGTTGTCCCTATATAAAAGGATATTGCGGTTGTTTTGTTCTATATTTTTGAATTTGAAAGATTTGATGGAAAACAGCGGGTAATATTCCGGAAAGTCGCGCATCAATGCTTCAGACAGCAGGGCGAGGTCTTTGGCGGTGGAAACCTGTCCTTCTCTACTCAAGCCTGTCGGGTTTTTGAATACAGTGTTCTTCATGCCCAAGCGTCGGGCTTCTTTGTTCATTTGTTGCACAAAATTTTCAATCGAGCCGTTGCCCAGCCGGCCGGCAAGGGTTAGGGCGGCATCGTTTGCGGATAGGGCAATCATGCCTTTTAAGAGTTTGTCGGTGCTGACCGTATCGCCGGGACGTACAAACATTCTGCTTCCTTCTGAAGCCCATGCGGATTCGGGTATTTTTAAGTTTTCTTCAGATTGGATATTTCCCGATTTCATGTTTTTGAAAACCAAATATGCGGTCATCAGTTGGGTTAGTGCCGCCGGTTCGACAGGGGTATTGATGTTTTTAGCGGATAAAGTCTGCCTGCTTTGAAGGTCGATAACGATGTGTGCCGCTGTGAGGGTTTCGGGTGTTTGGAGCGTAGGGGCGGCGTGTACCGTCGGTCTGTTGGGCGCGGGCGATGCAGCCGTTGCGTGAGAAACGCCTAAGATGATGGAAAGCAGGACGGGCAGGATTTTATGTGCTGTCATGAAATATTCTAATTGTGTGCGTGTTTCAGTCTGCCGATTATACGCTTAGGGTGTCTGATCGGGCGGATTTTTCTTGCTTTCGCGCCGTCTTGGGCGTATGGTTTTGGGTTTTGCGATTTTAATAAACCGATTATCCCATATTGAATTATGAACACGCCCCTTCCTTATTCCGATTACCTCATCCGCATCCTGACGGCATCTGTCTATGATGTTGCGGTCGAAACGCCTTTGGAAACGGCACGCAGCCTTTCTGTACGTTTGAAAAACAACATCCTTTTGAAACGCGAAGATTTGCAGCCGGTTTTTTCGTTCAAAATACGCGGCGCGTACAACAAAATGTCCAAGTTGCCGAAAGATGCGCTCGCTTGCGGCGTGATTGCGGCAAGTGCGGGCAACCATGCCCAAGGCGTGGCGTTGTCCGCACAGCGTTTGGGCTGCCGTGCCGTTATCGTTATGCCGGAGACTACGCCGAAAATCAAAGTGGATGCGGTTAAAAGCCGTGGCGGCGAGGTGGTTTTGCGGGGTGTTTCATACAACGATGCATACGATTATGCGATGGAGTTGGCGGAAAAAGAAGGGCTGACCTATATCGCGCCGTTTGACGATCCCGATGTGATTGCGGGACAGGGGACGGTGGGGATGGAAATTGTCAGCCAGCATCCCGATCCAATCCGCGCCGTATTCGTACCGATAGGCGGCGGCGGTTTGGCGGCGGGCGTGGCGGCATTTATCAAGCAGGTCCGCCCCGAAATCAAAGTTATCGGCGTTCAGACCAACGATTCCTGCTGTATGAAGCAGTCGGTCGAAGCGGGTGAAATCGTCCATTTGAAAGATGTCGGGCTGTTTTCAGACGGCACTGCGGTCAAAGTCGTCGGAAACGAAACCTTCCGCCTCTGCAAAGAACTTTTGGATGAAATCATTACAGTCGATACCGATGCGGTTTGCGGTGCGGTCAAGGATATTTTCGATGACACGCGCAGCATTACTGAGCCGGCCGGCGCGTTGGCATTGGCAGGTCTGAAAGCCTATATCGCCCGAGAAGGCGCGGAAAACCAAACCCTGATTGCCGTTACCAGCGGCGCGAATATGAATTTTCACCGTTTGCGCCACGTTTCGGAACGGAGCGAATTGGGCGAGGGCAACGAAGGTATTTTTGCCGTTACCATCCCCGAAGAACGCGGCAGCTTCCTTAAGTTTGTCAATATATTGGGAAATAGGAATATTACCGAGTTCAACTACCGCTACGGCGACGATGAAAAAGCGCATATCTTTGTCGGACTTCAAGCGGCAGGCCCGCAGGATTTGGCGGTTATCGGCAGCCGGTTGGACGAAGCGGGATTGCCCAATGTCGATTTGACCAACAATGAGATTGCCAAAATCCATATCCGTTATATGGTTGGAGGGCGGACGGACAAAGTAGAAAACGAGCGTCTGGTCAGTTTTGAGTTTCCGGAGCGTCCGGGGGCGTTGGCGCGTTTTTTGAACCATATGCAGGGCGGTTGGAACATTACGCTCTTCCATTACCGCAACCACGGTGCGGATTACGGGCGGATTTTGGTCGGTATCGACGTGCCTCCTCACGATTCCGCCGCATTTGACGGTTTCTTGGAAAGTCTGGGATACAGCTATCACGAGGAAACGCAAAATGCCGCGTACAAGCTGTTTCTTGCCTGACGCTTGACACGCAATGCCGTCTGAAAGCCTTTCAGACGGCATTGTGCTTTCAGGGTTAAATCGAATATTCAATCAGCTCGTTTTGAGAGAAGACATAAACCTGTTTCGGAATTAAGTTTAATTCTTTGCCTTCGGCGATTGGGTAACGCGCGGCATCGCTGCCTGCCAGCGTGATATGTACATCCTGTTTGCCGTGTTTCACCAAAACGTGCGTCAATGCGCCGACGGCGTGGATTTTTTCGATTTTGGCACGGATCATCGGGGGTTCGTGTTCGGCGGCGATCTGCCATTCGTGCGGGCGGATATAGCCGGTGGCGGTTTGTTCCTGCCACTTGTATTGTGCGTCCAATTTCCACGCGAAGCCGTTGTAATGCCAGAAGCCTTTTTCGATGCGTCCTTCAAATGCGTCGGTTTCGCCGAGAAATTCGGTAACGAAGGCGTTTTCGGGTTTGCGGTAAATGGCTTCGGCACTGCCGGTTTGTTCGATTTTACCGTGGTTCATGACGACAATTTCGTCGGAAACTTCAAGGGCTTCTTCTTGGTCGTGCGTAACCAAAATGCTGGTTACGCCGAGGTTGTGATGAATGTCGCGCAGCCAGGTGCGTAATTCTTTGCGTACTTTGGCATCCAGCGCGCCGAAGGGTTCGTCCAAAAGCAGGAGTTTCGGTTCGACCGCAAGCGCACGGGCGAGGGCGATGCGCTGGCGTTGCCCGCCGGAGAGTTGGTGCGGATAGGATTTTGCCAAATGCGAGAGTTGTACGAGTTTGAGCAATTCTTCGACTTTGGCGCGGATTTGTCCTTTGGACGGGCGTTCGGACTTGGGCAATACGGTCAAACCGAAAGCGACGTTGTCAAACACGTTCATATGGCGGAAAAGGGCGTAGTGTTGGAACACGAAACCGACTTTGCGCTCGCGCACATGTTTGGCGGTTACGTCTTGCCCGTCAAACAGAATCTTGCCGCCGTCGGCGTTTTCCAGTCCGGCGATAATGCGTAAAAGCGTGGTTTTGCCGCAGCCGGACGGGCCGAGCAGGGAAACGAGTTTGCCGGTGGGGACGTTGAGGTTGATGTTTTTCAGCGCGTGAAAATTGCCGAAGTGTTTGTTTAAGTTTTGAATGGTGATGCTCATATTGCGTTCCTTTCGGCGGCGGCGAGTTTTTTATCTTGTAATTTTGTGATGATGTTTTGCACCGCCAGCGTCGCCAGTGCTAAAAGTGCCAATACGCCGGAGAGGGCGAATGCGCCGGTGAAGTTATATTCGTTGTAGAAGATTTCGACCAAAAGCGGGATGGTGTTGGTTTCGCCGCGTATGTGTCCCGATACTACGCTGACCGCGCCGAACTCGCCCATCGCGCGGGCGTTGGTGAGGATGATGCCGTAGAGCAGCGCCCATTTGATGTTGGGCAGGGTAACGCGCCAAAACATCTGCCAGCCGCTGGCGCCGAGTATTAAGGCGGCCTGTTCTTCGCTGTCGCCTTGCGCCTGCATTAAAGGAATGATTTCGCGTGCGACAAAGGGGAAGGTAACGAACAGCGTCGCCAGAATAATGCCGGGGATGGCGAAGATAATCTGTATGCCTTGCGCTTCGAGCCAGCCGCCCAATGCCGTGTGTGCGCCGAACAATAAGACGAACATCAAACCGGCAACTACGGGCGATACGGAAAACGGCAAGTCGAGCAGGGTAGTCAGCAACTGCTTGCCTCGAAAGTCGAAACGGGTCAGCAGCCACGCCATCGCCACGCCCAAGACGGCATTGACGGGGACGACAATCAGCGCGGTAATCAGCGTCAATTTGATGGCAGACCACGCTTCGGAATCGCTTAAGGATTTCAGGTACAAATCCCAACCGCCTTTTAAGGCCTCGTAGAATACGGCAACCAAAGGCACAACCAACATCAGCAACAGAAAGCCCAAGGCGGTAGCAGTCAGCAATACGCGCAGCCAACGCGGTTCGGTCAGGTTGGGATTGGCGGAATAGGGTTTCATGTCGGTGGTGTTCTCTGGTTGGTTTTAAAATGTTTGGAGGTCGTCTGAAAAACTGTTTTTTGTGGGGCGGATTCGTTTTCAGACGGCCTTTTATCTTTTATGGATTAAAAGGGGAGCAAAAAACGTCCGGCTGCCGTCATTCCCGCGCAGGCGGGAATCCACCACAGGGCAACAGAAAAACAGAAAATAAATAAGGCAGCCGAAATTTACCAATGGATTCCCGCCTGCGCGGGAATGACGGTAACAGGTATTTCAGACGACCTCAACCCTTCGCGCCCGAACGCCTGCCCAACGCCCACTGCATCACGTTCAGCGCAAACAGAATCACAAACGAAACCAGCAGCATAAACAACGCTACCGCCGACGCGCCCTGTACGTCGAACTGTTCCAGCTTGCCCGTAATAATCAGCGGCAGGATTTCGGAAACCATCGGAATGTTGCTCGCGATAAAAATCACCGAGCCGTATTCCCCCGTTGCCCGCGCGAACATCATTCCCGCGCCGGTCAAGAGCGCCGGCGTGATTTCCGGCAGCAGCACACGGCGGAACGTCGTAAAGCGGTTTGCGCCCAAAGTCGCCGCCGCTTCCTCATATTCGCCCGACAATTCCTCCAATACCGGCTGCACGGCGCGGACGATAAAGGGCAGGCTGACGACGACCAGCGCAATCCAAATGCCGACGGGCGTAAACGCGATTTTGATGCCCAAAGGCTCGAAAAAACGGCCTATCCAACCGTTGGGCGCATACAGGGTCGCCAACGCGATACCCGTAACCGCCGTCGGCAGCGCAAACGGCAAATCGACCAGCGCGTTCGCCAGCCCCTTGCCCGGAAATTCATAGCGCACCAACACCCAAGCTACCAGCGTGCCGAACACGACATTGGTCAGCATCGCATAAAACGACATCCGCAAACTCAGCCATACCGCCGCCAACACGTTCGGCTCGGCAATCGTGTTCCAAAAGCCGCCCCAGCCGATTTCCGCCGCCTTCGCCGCCATCATCGCAAACGGTAAAATCACCAGAAGCGACAGGCACAATACGGTCAGGCCGAGGCTGATTTTGAAGCCGGGAAGGATGCCGGGTGTTTTGAGCAGTAACATGGTCGGTAAGGGTGGAAAATAAAGGCATTACTTTAACGATGCAGTCTGAAAAACGGAAAGAATGGAAAGTTTGGTGCAAAGACGAATTTGTTATAAAGCGGTTGGCAGTTTCTCAAGCAGGTGCGATGTTTTAAAATATAGTGGATTAACAAAAATCAGGACAAGGCGACGAAGCCGCAGACAGTACAAATAGTACGGAACCGATTCACTTGGTGCTTCAGCACCTTAGAGAATCGTTCTCTTTGAGCTAAGGCGAGGCAACGCCGTACTGGTTTTTGTTAATCCACTATAACGCCTTGTTTTGACGGAAAACCATCATATAAAGGAACACTTATGCAGATTTTATCTTTTCAGGCGGACATTGCGGAACGTATGCTGGAAGGCACGGAAGGCGAGTCGGTCAACGAAAACGCACAATTCGTCCGCACGGACAACGGCTATTGGATTGCGTGGCATGAAGGCGTGGCGGCACTGCTTGCGCCCGATACGCCGCCGGGCATTCCCTGTTTTTGGGTAGAGGGCGCGGAAAGCCTTGAAGAGTTGTGCGCCATGGTGGAACGCGGCGAGTTTGACGAAGTGGAAGAGTTTGAAGGCGATGATGACGCGTGGCTCGAAGCGGCTAAAGGTTGCGGACACCACGGCGATGCTTGCGCCTGCGGACATTGATTCGGACTTCCCGTAAAAAATGCCGTCTGAAATGTGTTCAGACGGCATTTTGCCGGTTTGCGGCTTATGCGGCAAAACGTTTGGCAACCTCGTCCCAGTTGACGATTTCCCAAAAACCTTTCAGGTAGTTGGGACGGCTGTTGCGGTAGTCGATGTAGTAGGCGTGTTCCCACACGTCGCAGGTCAAGAGCGGCGTGTTTTCAGTGGTCAGCGGCGTAGCGGCGTTGGAAGTGGAAACCAAATCCAATCCGCCGGCAGGGGTTTTCACCAGCCACGCCCAACCGGAGCCGAAAGTACCGGCCGCGCAGGCATTGAACGCTTCTTGGAACTTCTCGAAGCTCCCCCATTTGGCGTCGATGGCGGCGGCCAGTTCGCCGGAAGGGTTGCCTTGACCTTTAGGCGTGAAACCCAGCCAGTAGAAGGTGTGGTTCCAAGTTTGGGCTGCGTTGTTGAACACGCCGCCCGAAGATTTTTTCACAATCTCTTCCAAAGGCAGGTTTTCAAATTCGGTACCTTTGATTTGATTGTTCAGGTTGGTGATGTAGGTTTGATGGTGTTTACCGTAGTGGAATTCCAAAGTCTCTTTGCTTAGATGCGGGGACAATGCGTCCAGTTCATAAGGCAGTTGCGGCAGCTTATGTTCCATTTTGTGCTCCTAATGTTGTTTTTGGATGTTGTGTTTTGGCAGTGTTGCTGCAAACGAATCGGCAGCTCACGCATTCTACCTGTTTTGAGGGATGGAAACCAATTGAACCTGCTTTACGCTATAATAAAAGAATGCAATTTCGGCACAATAAGGATGTACCATGAACGATTACGCAGCTATGCCGTCTGAAGACCGCGAGGTCGGCGCATTGTCGCTTCCGCCGCACTCAATGGAGGCGGAGCAGTCCGTGTTGGGCGGTTTGATGCTGGAAAATCCGGCATGGGACAGGATTGCCGATGTGGTTTCGGGAGAGGACTTCTACCGCCACGAACACCGCCTGATTTTCCGATCCATTGCCAAGCTGATCAACGAAAGCCGTCCCGCCGATGTGATTACGGTTCAGGAAGATTTGCAGCGGAACGAAGAATTGGAAGCGGCAGGCGGATTTGAATACCTGATTACGCTGGCGCAAAACACCCCGTCCGCCGCCAACATCCGCCGTTATGCCGAAATCGTGCGCGAGCGTTCCATTATGCGCCAACTCGCCGAAGTGGGAACGGAAATCGCCCGCAGCGCATACAATCCGCAAGGCAGGGACGCGGGGCAGCTTTTGGACGAGGCGGAAAACAAAGTATTCCAAATCGCCGAAAGCACCGCCAAATCCAAACAGGGCTTTTTGGAGATGCCCGATTTGCTGAAAGAAGTCGTACAGCGCATCGATATGCTCTACTCGCGCGACAATCCCGATGAAGTAACCGGCGTGCCGACGGGGTTCATCGACCTCGACAAAAAAACCTCGGGCCTTCAGCCCGGAGACCTGATTATCGTCGCCGGTCGTCCGTCTATGGGTAAAACCGCCTTTTCTATCAATATCGCCGAACACGTTGCCGTAGAAGGCAAGCTGCCCGTTGCCGTTTTCTCGATGGAAATGGGCGGTGCGCAGTTGGTTATGCGTATGCTCGGCTCTGTCGGACGCTTAGACCAAAGCGTCCTGAAAACAGGCAGGTTGGAAGACGAACATTGGGGGCGGTTGAACGAGGCCGTCGTCAAGCTTTCCGATGCACCTATGTATATCGATGAGACACCGGGCCTGACTGCTCTCGAACTGCGCGCCCGCGCCCGTCGTCTTGCACGTCAGTTCAACGGAAAATTGGGATTGATCGTCATCGACTACCTGCAACTGATGTCTGGTTCGGGACGTTCGGACAACCGTGCTTCGGAGCTGGGAGAGATTTCGCGATCGCTCAAAGCGTTGGCGAAAGAATTGCAGGTTCCTATCATCGCTTTGTCTCAGTTGAGCAGGACGGTCGAATCGCGTACCGACAAACGCCCGATGATGTCCGACCTTCGCGAATCCGGCGCAATCGAGCAGGATGCCGACCTGATTATGTTCATGTACCGCGACGAATACTACAACCAAGACTCACCCATGAAAGGCCTTGCCGAATGTATTATCGGCAAACACCGCAACGGTCCGGTCGGAAAAGTTTTCCTGACATGGATGGGGCAGTTTACCAAATTCGACAATGCTGCCTATGTTCCCGAGGAGGCAAAGATAGAAGATTAAATGGTTATATAAAAATTTATTAGGCGAAATCAGGCAAAATCGTTTAAAATCATGCTTAGAGATTGCCCTAAAAAATAAAATGCGGTCTTGAGGCATTTTTGCATTCAGACGGCATATAATTGAAAATACATTACCAGTTAACGTCCTATTGCTTATGTGTACACGAAAACAACAAGGTTTCACGCTAATAGAGCTGCTTATCGTGATGGTCATCGCAGCCATTATGGCGATGATAGCCCTCCCCAGTATGAGCCGGTGGATTGCATCCCGCCGCATTGCCAGTCACGCGGAGCAGGTTGCCAACCTTTTGCGTTTCTCCAGGGGCGAAGCCGTCCGACTCAATATCCCTGTCTATATCTGTCCTGTTCAAGTTAAAAAAGACGGTACGGTCAACAACCAGTGCGACTTGGGCAAGAAGGGGCAGGGAGTGTTGGCTTTCGGCGACAAAAACGGCAATAAGGCATATGACGGCGATGCGGCGGATGTTTTCCTCCGCAGCGTGGTGTTGAATGATGCCGACGACGGCCGGATTAATTATGCCTTCAACCATATCGCTTTCGGTAAGTCCCAGCCGACCGCCGACCGTGTTGTTTGGACTTTCAACCAAAACGGGGCATTCGGCTATTCTCCCGATCAGAATCTCGCGCGTACTTCCAGATTTGTTTACTCCGACGGTTATATCCAAATCGTGCTGACAGATGCGAAGGCGGTTTCCGCCGATGAAAAGAAATTCCGCTCGGCGGTAGTTTTGATTGACAGCAGCGGCAGGGTTGAGGTTTGTCCTAGAAACGATACGCGTGCCGTATGCCAACATCAATGACTGTTTTAGTCGGTTTGGGAAATAAAAAATGAAGAATAATGATTGCTTCCGCCTGAAAGATCCCCAGTCCGGTATGGCACTGATAGAAGTCTTGGTTGCTATGCTCGTTCTGACCATCGGTATTTTGGCACTATTGTCCGTGCAGTTGCGGACAGTCGCTTCCGTCAGGGAGGCAGAGACGCAAACCATCGTCAGCCAAATCACGCAAAACCTGATGGAGGGAATGTTGATGAATCCGACCATTGATTCGGACAGCAACAAGAAAAACTATAATCTTTACACGGGAAACTATACACCATCAGCCGGGGATGGCGATTTTACGCTTGGCACCGTGAAAACCAAGAAGGATTTGGCAAAAGCCCAGTTGGACAGGTTCGGTTATGAATTGAAAAATGCCTTGCCGGATGCGGTCGGTATCTATTACGCCGTCTGCAAGGATTCGTCGGGTAACGCGCCGACATTGTCCGACAGCGGTACTTTTTCTTCAAATTGCGACAATAAGGCAAATGGGGATACTTTGATTAAAGTATTGTGGGTAAATGATTCGGCAGGGGATTCGGATATCGCCCGTACGAATCTTGAAGCGAACGGCGACAATATCGTATATACCTATCAGGCAAGGGTCGGAGGTCGGGAATGAGACGTAAAATGCTAAACGTACCCAAAGGTAGTTATGATGGTATGAAAGGTTTTACCATTGTTGAATTTCTGGTTGCGGGCCTGCTCAGTATGATTGTCCTGATGGCGGTCGGTTCGAGTTACTTTACATCCCGGAAATTAAATGATGCGGCAAACGAGCGTCTTTCCGCACAACAGGATTTGCGGAATGCGGCAACATTGATTGTCCGCGATGCAAGAATGGCGGGGGGCTTCGGTTGTTTCAATATGTCCGAGCATACTACAACTGATGTTGTTTCCGATACGGCGCAACAAAACCCCCTTTTTTCCTTAAAAAGGAACGGTATAGATAAACTTATCCCCGTAGCGGAATCTGCAAATATCGGTTATCCGGGTTTTACCCAATCCGGTAAGGCATTGATTTTCCAATACGGTATCGACGATGCTAATGCAAACGCCGCGACTACCGTCGTCAGCAGTTGTGCCGCAATATCAAAACCGGGCAAGCAAATCTCTACATTAGAAAATGTAAAAAAAGAATTGAAGATTCTGGATACGGATAATAGGCAAAATGGCAATATTGCGCGGCAAAGGCATGAGGTCAATGCCTATGCGGTCGGCAAGATTTCTGATGAGGAGGGTTTGTTCCGCTTCCAATTGAATGATAAAGGCGGGTGGGGTAATCCCCAGTTGCTCGTGAAAAAGATTACCCATATGAATGTGCGGTATATCTATGTTTCCGACTGCCCTGAAGATGAAGATGTCGGCAAAGAGGAAAAATTCAAATATACGGATAAATTCGACAGCTCCAAAGGTGCTGTTACGCCCGCCGGGGTGGAGGTTTTATTGAATAGCGGTACCGATGCCAAGATTGCCGCTTCCTCAGACAATAATATTTATGCTTACCGTATCGATGCGACAATACGCGGGGGAAATGTATGCGCAAACAGAACGCTTTGACGGGAATCCCGACTTCTGACGGACAGAGGGGGTTCGCACTGTTTATCGTGCTGATGGTTATGATAGTAGTGGCCTTTTTGGTTGTGACTGCCGCGCAGTCTTACAATACCGAACAGCGGATCAGTGCCAACGAATCAGACAGGAAATTGGCTTTGTCTTTAGCCGAGGCGGCTTTGCGGGACGGCGAATTTCAGGTTTTGGATTTGGAATATACTACGGATAGTAAGGTTACATTTAGCGAAAACTGTGAAAACGGCCTGTGTACCGCAGTTAATGTGCGGACAAATAATGATAATGAAGAGGCTTTTGACAATATTGTGGTGCAAGGCAAGCCTACCGTTGAAGCCGTGAAGCGTTTTTGCCCTGCAAATTCTACCAACCTGTGCATTGACAACAAGGGGATGGTATATGGGAAAGGTACGGGAAGCGTCAGCAAAATGCCGCGTTATATTATCGAATATTTGGGTGTGAAGAATAACCAAAATATTTACAGGGTTACTGCCAAGGCTTGGGGTAAGAATGCCAATACCGTGGTCGTCCTGCAATCTTATGTAAGCAATAATGATGAGCAATAAAATGGAGCAAAAAGGGTTTACATTGGTTGAGGTGATGATAGTTGTCGCGATACTCGGTATCATCAGCGTCATTGCCATACCTTCTTATCAAAGTTATATTGAAAAAGGCTATCAGTCCCAGCTTTATACGGAGATGGTCAGTATCAACAATGCTTTCAAGCAGATTATTTTGAAAAATCCCGGGGAAAGTAATCAGAAACTTGATACGGAACTGAAAAAGTTTGCACCGGCTTATAAGATGAATCCGAAAATTGCCGAAAAATATAGTGTTTCGGGGGAGTTTGTCGATGCGGCAAAATCAAGGGCATACAGGTTGGTCGGTGTTCCGAAGGCAGGGACGGGTTATACCTTGTCGGTATGGGTGAACAGTGTGGGCGACGGATACAAATGCCGCGATGCCGCTTCTGCCCGGGCTCATTTGGAAACCTTGTCTGCGGATGCCGGTTGTGAGGCTTTCTCTAACCGTAAAAAATAGGGCTGTTTTGCTAATGCCGTCTGAAAATCAATTTTCAGACGGCATTTTTATGGGTATTTTGAAATGAATTATGCCATCAACCATCCCAAGATGCCTGACGAGCCGACTCCTATCAATACGGTAAGGAGCATAGAAAAGCGGCAGGCCGCAAAGGCGGTTAACGCGATGGCAATAAGTTCGTGCGGCTTGTCGGATACGAAATAGGGGGCAATGACGGAAATCAGGACGCAGCCCGGCGCGGCTTCCATAACGGTTTGGGCGCGGTGGCTTAGGGTTCGGTTGCGTAGTGCGAAAAATCCGATCAGACGTGTAGAGTAGGTTACGGCAAGCATAGAGGCACACAACAGGAATGATTGGAGCGACAGCAAGTCTTTCATTTTTGTTCTCCCCAGAGATAAGCCGATAACAGACCGGACAGTGCGCCGGCAGGAACATACCACGCGCCGTCAACGGTCAGGTAAACGGCGGATGCAACAATCAGGCTGACAAACCAAGGTCTTGATGCGGAAAAACTTTTCCACATCCCTCTCAATAAAACCAGAAATACGGCAGGAAACGCCATACCGAATCCCCAAGCGGACACATTGCCGAACACAGGCCCTACTGCCGCGCCGAGGGCGGCAAACCCTATCCAGGTAATGTAGAGGATAAAGCATACGCCCATATAAAAAGGCATATTGAATGCGGGCAAACCGGCTGCTTTCCGTTTTTGGATTTCGGAGAATGCCATCGCCCAGCTTTCATCACACATAAAAAACAGTGCGGGCACGGCTTTTTTCAGCGGTATTTCTTTCATGTGCGGGGCAAGTGCCGCCCCCATCAGGATATGCCGCGAATTGATCATAAAGGTTACGGTGGCGATAAGCAGTATCGGCAGAGGGGCCGCCCACAGATTGACCGTTGCAAATTCGGAGCCGCCGGCGAAGTTCATCCCCGTCATTAACAACATTTCCAGCCAGCTCATGCCTTTTTGTCCGCCCTGCATACCGAGTATCAATGCCCAAGGCAAAAGCCCAATCAGCATGGGCGAACTTTCTTTGATGCCGCGTATGAATTCATCACGTGGAGAGGCTGTGTGCGTCATGTTAATGTTTATATATGAAGAGACGGGGCGGTATTATACACAGGCAGAATGTTTTTGACAGTCGAGGATGGTTTCAAAACAAAAGCAGTTTGTTGTGTTTCAGCGTAAACACGGCTTGTGTATAATCTCCCATCTTTGAAACCGGCCGTATGCAGGAGCAAGACGATGAATATTGAAGTAGAAATGAAAGTGTTGGACGAGAGGATGGCGGATTTTATCCCTGCCTATGCGACGGAGGGTTCTGCAGGTTTGGATTTGCGCGCCTGTTTGGATGAGGAAGTCGTTTTGCAGCCGGGCGAAACGTTGCTTGTACCGACAGGTTTGGCGGTTTATTTGGCGAATCCCGCATACGCCGCCGTTTTGCTGCCCCGTTCCGGATTGGGGCATAAACACGGTATTGTTTTGGGCAATTTGGTCGGCTTGATCGACTCCGATTATCAGGGGGAATTGAAGGTGTCGTTATGGAACAGAAGCAGCGAGCCGTTTACTGTCAAACCGTTCGAGCGTATCGCGCAGATGGTTATCGTTCCGGTCGTACAGGCGGGCTTCAAACGTGTCGAGGAGTTTGTCGGAAGCAGCCGGGGTGAGGGCGGCTTCGGCAGTACGGGTTCCCACTAAAAATATAGAATGCCGTCTGAAGGACGGTTCAGACGGCATATCTTCCGATATACCGACAACCGGAGAAAATCATGAATACCTTACTCAACCAACTCAAACCCTATCCCTTTGCCCGACTGCGCGAGGCGATGCAGGGCATTTCCGCGCCTGAAGGCATGGAAGCCGTCCCGCTGCATATCGGCGAACCGAAACACCCGACACCGAAAGTCATTACGGATGCGCTGACCGCCTCATTGCACGAGTTGGAAAAATATCCGCTGACTGCGGGTCTGCCTGAACTGCGTCAGGCGTGTGCGAACTGGTTAAAACGCCGTTATGACGGCTTGACAGTGGATGCGGATAATGAAATTCTGCCGGTTTTGGGCAGTAGGGAGGCGTTGTTTTCTTTTGTCCAAACCGTGTTGAACCCTGCTTCAGACGGCATCAAACCCGTAATCGTCAGCCCGAATCCCTTTTATCAGATTTATGAAGGTGCGACACTTTTGGGCGGCGGTGAAATCCATTTTGCCAATTGCCCCGCACCGTCTTTCAACCCCGATTGGCGCAGTATTCCCGAAGAGGTTTGGAAACGCACCAAACTGGTGTTCGTCTGCTCGCCCAATAACCCCAGCGGCAGCGTACTGGATTTGGATGGCTGGAAAGAAATTTTTGATTTACAAGACAAATATGGTTTCATTATTGCCTCGGATGAATGTTATTCCGAAATCTATTTCGACGGCAACAAACCTTTGGGCTGCCTGCAAGCCGCTGTACAGTCGGGTCGAAGCAGGCAAAAACTGCTTATGTTTACCAGTTTGTCCAAGCGGTCCAATGTTCCTGGCCTGCGTTCCGGTTTTGTCGCCGGCGATGCCGAACTGCTTAAAAACTTTCTTCTTTACAGAACCTATCACGGCAGTGCGATGAGCATTCCCGTGCAGCGCGCCAGTATTGCCGCTTGGGACGACGAACAACACGTTATCGACAACCGCCGCCTGTATCAAGAGAAATTCGAACGGGTTATTCCTATCTTGCAACAGGTATTTGATGTTAAATTACCGGATGCCTCGTTTTACATCTGGTTGAAAGTCCCGGATGGCGACGATTTGGCATTTGCACGCAATTTATGGCAAAAAGCCGCTATCCAAGTATTGCCCGGACGTTTTTTGGCGCGGGATACCGAACAGGGCAATCCCGGGGAAGGTTATGTACGTATCGCTTTGGTTGCCGATGTCGCAACTTGTGTCAAAGCTGCGGAAACCATTGTTTCCCTATATCGGTAAAGAATAAAAAATGCCGTCTGAACTTTTGTTCAGACGGCATTTTCAATATTTTACGGTTGAATTTGCTATAACGGTATTTGCATCACATCAATCGGCTTGCCTGAGTATGTTTTTAAATCTAAAATTCCGACGTTTTACACAATACCGAGCAGATTATGTTTTTTGTCCTTTCCCCTGCGAAAAACCTTAACGAAAAAGACCCTGCCCCTGTCAGCGAGTTTACCCAACCCGACCTGCTGGCAGAGTCCGAAATTCTAATGCAGCAGCTGCGCGAGCTTGCGCCGCAACAGATTGCCGAACTGATGCACGTTTCCGACAAAATCGCACTCTTAAACGCGCAGCGCAATGCAGAATGGCACACGCCGTTTACGCCGGAAAACGCCAAACAGGCGGTCTTTATGTTCAACGGCGATGTTTACGAAGGTATGGATGCAAACACATTGGATATTGGACAGATACGCTATCTACAAAACCATGTCCGCCTGCTGTCCGGTCTGTACGGTCTTCTGCGTCCACTGGATCTGATGCAGCCCTACCGTTTGGAAATGGGGACGGCATTTGCCAATTTGCGCGGCAAGAATTTGTATGAGTTTTGGGGCGACATCATTACCAACCTTTTAAATGACACGCTTGCCCAAGCAGGCAGTAATACGCTTGTCAACCTTGCCTCACAGGAATATTTCAAGTCCGTCAACACGAAAAAACTTCGGGCGCGGCTGATTACCCCGATATTTAAAGACGAAAAAAACGGCAAATATAAAATCATCAGTTTCTATGCCAAGCGCGCACGCGGATTAATGGTGCGCTATGCGGCAGAACATCATATTACCGACCCTGAAATGCTGAAAAATTTTAATTACGAAGGCTACGCATTCAATGACGCGGCTTCCAATGAAAGCGAATGGGTTTTTATGCGTTCGGAACAAATAAAGTGAAAACAATAAATTAAGTATTTTCCAAAAAAAGTGCTTGGCAAAATGTATAAACTTCATTATTATTCCTTTTCTTCAAGAAGACGGAAGCGTGGCAGAGCGGTTTAATGCAACGGTCTTGAAAACCGTCGAGGGTTGATAGCCCTCCGTGAGTTCGAATCTCACCGCTTCCGCCAATCCTTGAAGTCAAAAACCAAATAAAAATGAAGTAGCATAAAGCATCGGCATTTTTATTTGGTTTTACTTCATCTTTCGGAAACGTGGCAGAGAGGCTGAATGCAGCGGACTCGAAATCCGCTGAGGGTGCAAATCCTCCGTGGGTTCGAATCCCACCGTTTCCGCCACAAAACAAAACCGTCCTGATTCAGGGCGGTTCTTTTTTGTTCAGGTTGTGTAAATTACCATAAAAAATCATCGGATTATGCCGACTTATCGCAACTATCTGCAACAAACTGCAATCGGCAGATGCTTTGATCACAGTTTTTATGGTATTAATTTATATGGTAATTTTTGAGAATGGGAACTTGCCATAATGGTTAAAGCCGTTACTCCGTTTAATCCTGTTCGGGTCAGGGATGCGGGGAAGGCGGGTTTTATCAAACCGGTGAGTTTTGATGTGAGAATGCCGTCTGAACCTTGGTTTCAGACGGCATTGCTATTGCTGATGCGGCTTTATTCGCAATTCAGATTGCGGGTTTTTTCTGCAAACGAATCCATAGCGATTTGGCACATTTGCTTACGCTGTCCCAAATCGGCGGCAGGCAGGGCTTGGAATAGGAATTTGGTGTTGTTGCGTGCGAAATCTGCTTTGTTTCCGGCTTTGTTGTAACAGGTTTCGGCGCGTTTGAAATATTGTTGGCAAATCGGCGGCAGCTCGTCCATAGCCAGGGGTTTGCTCTTATGCATACCGTGTGCGGATGCGGGAAGGGCGGTTGCCAAAAGGATGCTAATCAGGATGGTTGGAATAGCTTTCATATTATTGTCTTTTCCTAGGGTAAAAACTAAAGATTATATTATTTATAATCAATGAGTGTTGCGTTTAATCATAATCAGGCAGATAGGAATAACTAATGCCGTCTGAACGATAAATGTTCAGACGGCATTTTTGCCTTTATGCTTATAAGGCGTTTAGTGCCTGATTAAAGGTTGCGCTCGGACGCATCGCTTGTGCGGCTTTTTCAGGATTGGCGGCGTAGTAGCCGCCGATGTCGGCCGCTTTGCCTTGTACGGCAGAGAGTTCTTCAACGATTTTGGTTTCGTTGGTAGTCAAAGCGGCTGCCAATGGAGCAAATACGGCTTTCAGTTCGGCATCTTTGTCTTGAGCTGCCAATTCTTGCGCCCAGTAGAGGGTGAGGTAGAAATGGCTGCCGCGGTTGTCGAGTTCGCCAGCTTTGCGTTTAGGCGATTTGTCGTTCAACAGCAGTTTTTCGGTGGCGGCATCCAAAGTGTCAGCGAGGACTTGGGCTTTGGCATTGCCGGTTTTTTGCGCCAGATGTTCAAACGATACGGCGAGTGCGAGGAATTCGCCCAAAGAGTCCCAACGTAAGTGGTTTTCTTCGAGGAATTGTTGGACGTGTTTCGGTGCAGAACCGCCCGCACCGGTTTCAAACATACCGCCGCCATTCATCAATGGAACGATAGACAGCATTTTCGCGCTGGTGCCGAGTTCCAAAATCGGGAACAGGTCGGTCAGATAATCGCGTAGGACGTTGCCGGTTACAGAAATGGTGTCTTCGCCGTTTTTCAGACGGCCTAAGCTGAACTTGGCGGCTTCTTCAGGAGCGAGGATGCGGATGTCGAGGCCGTCGGTATCCAGTTCGGCAAGGTAGGCTTTAACCTTGGCGAGCAGGCTCTTGTCGTGCGGACGGTTTTCGTCGAGCCAGAACACGGCAGGCGTGTTGCTCAGGCGGGCGCGGTTGACGGCGAGTTGTACCCAGTCTTTGACGGGCGCGTCTTTGGTTTGGCACATACGCCAAATATCGCCTGCTTCAACGTCGTGCTGCATCAGGACTTTTCCTGCCGCATCAATGACTTGAACTTGACCGTCGGCTTCGATTTCGAAAGTTTTATTGTGCGAACCGTATTCTTCGGCTGCCTGCGCCATCAAACCGACATTGGGAACAGTACCCATGGTTGTCGGATCGAATGCGCCGTGTTCGCGGCAGAAGTCGATAGTCGCTTGGTAAACGCCGGCATAGCTGCTGTCGGGAATCACGGCTTTGGTGTCTTGCGCTTTGCCGTCTTTATCCCACATACAGCCGGAATTGCGGATCATCGCGGGCATAGAAGCATCGACGATGACATCGCTGGGAACGTGCAGGTTGGTGATGCCTTTGTCGGAATCGACCATTGCCAAATCAGGGTTGGCGGCGTAAACGGCAGCGATTTCGGCCTCAACGGCGGCGCGGGTATCTGCATCCAGTTTGTCCAGATTGGCAAGCAGGTTGCCGAAGCCGTTGTTGACATTGACGCCTGCGGCAGCCAGTTTGCCGCCGAATTTTTCAAATACAGGCGCGAAGAATACTTTGACGGCGTGTCCGAAGATAATCGGATCGGACACTTTCATCATCGTGGCTTTCATATGCAGCGAGAACAATACGCCTTTAGCTTTCGCGTCTTTGACTTGCTCGGCAAGGAAGGCAAGCAGGGCTTTTTTGCTCATTACGGTTGCGTCGATGATTTCGCCGGCTTTCAGGGCAACAGGCTCGCGCAGCTCTTTTTTGTTGCCTTGTTTGTCGGTGAATACGATGGATACGGAAGTCGCATCGGGTACGGTAACGGATTGTTCGTTATGGAAAAAGTCGCCGTTTTGCATGGTGGCAACGTGGGTTTTGGAGTCTTTCGTCCATGCGCCCATGCTGTGCGGATTTTTTTTCGCAAAGTTTTTCACTGCTTTAGGGGCGCGACGGTCGGAGTTGCCTTCGCGCAGGACAGGGTTTACCGCGCTGCCTTTGATGCGGTCGTAGCGTTCGCGCACGGCTTTTTCTTCATCGGTTTGAGGGTCGGCAGGATAATCGGGGACGGCAAAGCCTTTAGACTGCAATTCTTTAATCGCGGCGGTCAGTTGCGGTACGGACGCGCTGATGTTCGGCAGTTTGATTACGTTTGCGTCGGGCTGTTTTACCAGTTCGCCCAACTCGGCAAGCGCGTCGGGTACGCACTGCGCTTCAGTCAGGTATTCGGGGAACGCCGCCAAAATACGGCCGGAGAGAGAAATGTCGCTGGTTTTGACATCAATATCGGCGTGGCGGGTAAACGCCTGCACGATTGGCAGCAGAGATTGGGTCGCCAGCGCGGGGGCTTCGTCGGTATGGGTATAAACAATGGTGGATTTTTGAGTCATAGGATTATTCTCTTGTAGGTTGGTTTTTTCTTTTGAAACACATTGCGCGGGGAATGTGCGCGGCTATTATGGCATATTTTGGCGGCTTTGTTCGCGCTTTGTTCGATCTTGGCGTGTTTGCACGCGGCGGCGGGAAAAGAAGGGGGAAATGACTTTCCCGCTTTTGGCGGCGGTAACGGCGGCGTTGTGCCTGATGTGCGGCGGCACATTTTCGGTGAAATTGATTTTAATATTCGGTAACTTTCTGAATATCTGCTAAAATTCCGCATTTTTCCACCCGGGACACTCGGGGTGTATGTTCAATTTGTCGGAATGGAGTTTTAGGGATATGGGGCTGAAAAAGGTCTGTTTGACAGTGTTGTGCCTGATTGTTTTTTGTTTCGGGATATTTTATACATTTGACCGGGTAAATCAGGGGGAAAGGAATGCGGTTTCCCTGCTGAAGGACAAACTCTTCAATGAAGAGGGGGAACCCGTCAATCTGATTTTCTGCTATACCATATTGCAGATGAAGGTGGCAGAAAGGATTATGGCGCAGCATCCGGGGGAGCGGTTTTATGTGGTGCTGATGTCTGAAAACAGGAACGAAAAATACGATTATTATTTCAATCAGATAAAGGATAAGGCGGAGCGGGCGTATTTTTTCTACCTGCCCTACGGTTTGAACAAATCGTTTGATTTCATTCCGACGATGGCGGAGCTGAAGGTAAAGTCGATGCTGCTGCCGAAGGTCAAGCGGATTTATTTGGCAAGTTTGGAAAAAGTCAGCATTGCCGCCTTTTTGAGCACTTACCCGGATGCGGAAATCAAAACCTTTGACGACGGGACAGGCAATTTAATTCAAAGCAGCAGCTATTTGGGCGATGAGTTTTCTGTAAACGGGACGATCAAGCGTAATTTTGCCCGGATGATGATCGGAGATTGGAGCATCGCCAAAACCCGCAATGCTTCCGACGAGCATTACACGATATTCAAGGGTTTGAAAAACATTATGGACGACGGCCGCCGCAAGATGACTTACCTGCCGCTGTTCGATGCGTCCGAACTGAAGGCGGGGGACGAAACGGGCGGCACGGTGCGGATACTTTTGGGTTCGCCCGACAAAGAGATGAAGGAAATTTCGGAAAAGGCAGCAAAAGATTTCAACATACAATATGTCGCACCGCACCCCCGCCAAACCTACGGGCTTTCCGGCGTAACCACATTAAATTCGCCCTATGTTATCGAAGACTATATTTTGCGCGAAATTAAGAAAAACCCGCATACGAGGTATGAAATTTATACCTTTTTCAGCGGCGCGGCGTTGACGATGAAGGATTTTCCCAATGTGCACGTTTACGCATTGAAACCGGCTTCCCTTCCGGAAGATTATTGGCTCAAGCCGGTGTATGCCCTGTTTACCCAATCCGGCATCCCGATTTTGACATTTGACGATAAAGATTAATCGCATAGCAAATCAAAATAGAAGATGGCGGAGTAAGTAAGGCAAAAATCAGGATATGGCGTATTTTTTGAATTGACGATAATTTCCGATTGCTTTGCGTGTGCTGAAATGACAAAGAAAATGCCGTCTGAAAGCTTCAGACGGCATTGTTCTGTTTCGGATGTTATTCGGGCGCGCGGAAACTGTCGTGGCAGGATTTGCAGCTTGCACCGGTTTCGCCGTAGGCGGCTTTGATTTCATCCAGTTTGCCGGTTTGGGCGGCGGCGTTGAGTTTTTCGACGGCGGCGGCGAATTTTGTTTTTTCGGCTTCAAATTTTGCACCATCCGACCAAACGGCGGGCAGGGCGCGGCCGTTGCCTTGCGGGTCGGACTCAAAAAGCGTGAACGGTTTTTTGCTGCTTTCGGCAAACGCCGCCGCAGCCTGTTTGAATTTTTCGACATCGTAAGGCTCTTCGCCTTTGACCATTTTGCCCATACGCGAGAAGTCGGGCATCATAGATTTGAACGCGGCGGTGCGGTTTTCGGAAATTTCGCCTTTGGGTTGGGAAGGTATTCCGCTGCCTCCGCAGGCGGAAAGGAGCAGTGTGATGGCGGCGGCAGCAAGGCTGATTTGGGTTTTCATGTTGAATGTGTCCTGTTGTGGTGGTATGGTTGTTTTGAATCAGGCGGTCATGCCGTCTGAAGGGCGTTATGATACCTGAAACAGGTTTGGGAAACGAGAAAGAAAGGAAAAACAATGGCTGTTTTAATTACCGGTGCTTCGGCAGGATTCGGCGAAGCGATGTGCCGCGCGTTTGTCGGGGCGGGATACCGCGTTATCGGTGCGGCGCGCCGTGCGGACAGGCTTCAGGCCTTGGCGGATGAATTGGGTGCTTTGTTTTACCCTTTGGAAATGGACGTGTCGCGCCGCGAGTCGGTGGAAAACGCCTTAAACGGCATCCCCGATGAATTTTCCGATATCGACTGCCTCATCAACAATGCCGGGCTGGCTTTGGGTCTGGACACGGCGGACAAGGCGGATTTTGAAGATTGGGAAACGATGATTCAAACCAATGTTTTGGGTTTGGCGTTCCTGACGCGCAAGATTTTGCCGCAAATGGTGGAGCGCGGCGGCGGCTATGTGATGAATTTGGGTTCGATTGCGGGTAATTATGCTTATGCCGGCAGCAACGTTTACGGAGCGACCAAGGCGTTTGTGCGCCAGTTCAGCCTGAACCTGCGTGCGGAGTTGGCGGATAAAAATATCCGCGTTACCAATATCGAGCCGGGTTTGTGCGGCGATACGGAGTTTTCCAACGTGCGCTTCAAAGGCGATGACGAGAGGGCGGCGGGCGTGTATGAGGGTGTGGAATTTATCCGCCCCGAAGATATTGCGGAAACCGCATTGTGGCTGTACCGCCGGCCGGCGCATATGAATGTGAACACGATTGAAATCATGCCCGTGGCGCAGACTTTTGCAGGAATGAAGGTCATAAAAACAGCCGTGCCCGAAGTGCGGGAAGACTTTGAAAAACAGAGTATGTCGCTGTTTTCCCGCATCAGGTCCTGGTTCAAATGATGCGGAATGCCGTCTGAAGACAGTTTCAGACGGCATTTTTACGGGTATTTTTACGGAGTAGGCAATAAGCCCGACAATTTGGGGTTGCCTTCTTTCGGAATCGGGCGCGGATTGCCTTCCGCATCGATGGCGACATAAGTGAACACCGCCTCGGTTACGAGGTGGCGGTCTTCGGTAACGCAATCGTTCATCAAAGTTTTGACCCAGACTTCCACTTTAAGCTGGAGGGAAGTATTGCCCACGCGGACGCAATGCCCGTAGCAGCAGACGACGTTGCCGACCTTGACCGGACGGATGAAGTTCATTTCCTGAACGGCGACGGTAACGATGCGTCCCCGCGCGATTTCCGCCGCCAATATGCCGCCGCCCAAATCCATTTGCGACATAATCCAGCCGCCGAAAATGTCTTGGTTGGGATTGGTATCGCGCGGCATAGCGACGGTACGCAGGAGCAGTTCGCCTTGAGGGCGTTGGCGGTTGCCTTCTTCGTGCTGCATAAAGTTTCCTTGTTTTATTGAAAGATAAATCGGACCTGCACCCCTGCCCGAAACGGGAAGTCGGGAAGTACGTAGTTTAACCCATTTGAGACATACAAGGGCGGGCGCGGGACAGATTCGCAAGGCGCATTGTAGGGCGGGGCCGTAGCAACTGTATTTTTGCCCGACGGGGTGAAAAATACAGTTGCTATGCAACTGAACCGTCATTCCCACGAAAGTGGGAATCTAGAATCTTGGGGTTTGGGCAACTGTTTTTATCCGATAAGTTTCTGTGCGGACAGGTCTGGATTCCCGCCTGCGCGGGAATGACGGGTTTCGAGATTACGGTGTTGTCGGGAATGACAGGAAATGGCGGGAATTGTGTAAAAAATGCCGTCTGAAACCGTTGGAAGCATCGGAAGCATTGGAGTCGATGAATCGGTGGGCTTCAGTCCGCCATTTCCATCAATCCAACATTTCTACCGTTTTCATTGAATCCATCGAATCCGCCACTTTCGACGACTCAGTCCTACGCAACTGAACCCGTCATTCCCACGAAAGTGGGAATCTAGAACGCGGGGTTTGGGCAACTGTTTTTATCCGATAAGTTTCTGTGCGGACAGGTCTGGATTCCCGCCTGCGCGGGAATGACGGGTTTCAAGATTACGGTGTTGTCGGGAATGACGGTTCGGGCATTTCCCTGCGCCCGCCCCGCGCCTGTAAACGGCGAGTGCATCAAAAATACCGTCTGAAGGTTCAGACGGCATCGGTATCGGGAATCAGCGAGCCGTAGGGTGTGCTTCAGTCCGCCATTTCTATCAATCCAACATTTCTACCGTTTTCATTGAATCCATCGAATCCGTCCCTTTCGACAATCCAGCCCTACGCAACTGAACCGTCATTCCCACGAAAGTGGGAATCTAGAATCTCGGGGTTTGAGCAACTGTTTTTATCCGATAAGTTTCTGTGCGGACAGGTCTGGATTCCCGCCTGCGCGGGAATGACGGATTTCAAGATTACGGTGTTGTCGGGAATGACGGTTTGGGTATTTCACTACGCCTGTCCTGCGCCTGTAAACGGCGAGTGCATCAAAAATGCCGTCTGAAGGTTCAGACGGCATCGGTATCGGGGAATCAGAAGCGGTAGCGCACGCCCAATGAGGCTTCGTGGGTTTTGAAGCGGGTGTTTTCCAAGTGTCCCCAGTAGTGGTAGCGGTATCCGGTGTCCAAGGTCAGGTTGGGCGTGATGTCTATGCCTACGCCTGCCACCGCGCCGAAGCCCACGCGGCGGATGCTGCGGCTTTGGTGGATATCATTGACGACTCTAGGGAAGCTTGGTAAGGAAGCAGGAATACCAGGGACTTTTGCATCAGCTACGTCTTTTATAAAAAAGCTGTGTTTGATTTTGCCTAAACCAACCCGTGCACCGGCATAGGGTTTGAAACGGGTGCCGGTGTCGAAATCGTAGATGGCGGAGATGCCGTAGTTGGATTCGGCTTTGAACGTGCCTTTGTCAGTGTGGTCGGCAATTAGTTTGATAGGAGTGCCGTTCTGAACAGTTGTGTCTTTTTCATTAAGAATATGCTTGCCATGTCTCCAAGTATTGTAACGGGCGTAATCGAGGGCGATGCGCCAGTTGCCGAAATCGTAGCCGACGGAAAGGCGTGGGTGGGTGGAATGGGTTTTGATGTCGCGATAGTCGTCGAAGACTTTGGCATTGTCGCTAGGGTAATCGTGGGTAATGTGTTCGGCGGCGTAGGCTAAATCTGCCTGTACATACGGGCCGCGGCCATTGTCTTCACTTGCCGCCTGCGCTGCGGAAGAGAAGAGAAGAGAAGAGAAGAGAAGAGAAGAGAAGAGAAGGGTTTTTTTGGGGGCTGGATTCATTTTCGGCTCCGTATTCGGTTTAACTGATTAAAAAAGAACGATTTTCACTGATGGTTCAAGGGCGGATTGTATCGGGTTTGGGGCGATGTTTCAATAAGAAACAATAAGAAAGCCGCCATTATGGTTTAATCCTGCGCGTTGCAGCTTCCGGAAAGGGCTTACGCCATTTTGAAACAAGACCGGCCCGCCGCCTTGAAGGGTGGGGCTTAACTGTTAGGAAATAATGGCAAAGAGGCTTGTTTCTGTCAGACATTGTATGGGTTTTCTTTTAAATGATATATTTCCGCCTGTTTATGCAATATTTTCCGATTGATGGTTTTTATAGTAGATTAACAAAAACCGGTACGGTGTTGCCCCGCCTTAGCTCAAAGAGAACGATTCTCTAAGGTGCTGAAGCACCAAGTGAGTCGGTTCCGTACTATCTGTACTGTCTGAGGCTTCGTCGCCTTGTCCTGATTTTTGTTAATCCGCTATGTAGTTGGTTAAAATAAAACTAAGCTAAGGAAGCACTGCCGTCATTCCCGCGTAGGCGGGAATCTAGGTCTGTCGGTGCGGAAACGTATCGGATAAAACGGTTTCTTCAGATTTTACGTTCTGGATTCCCACTTTCGTGGGAATGACGGGATGTAGGTTCGTAGGAATGATGCGGTGCAGGTTTCCGTGCGGATGGATTCGTCATTCCCGCGCAGGCGGGAATCTAGACCTTAGAACAACAGCAATATTCAAAGATTATCTGAAAGTCCGAGATTCTAGATTCCCACTTTCGTGGGAATGACGGGATGTAGGTTCGTGGGAATGACGCGGTGCAGGTTTCCGTGCGGATGGATTCGTTATTCCCGCGCAGGCGGGAATCCAGACCTTAGAACAACAGCAATATTCAAAGATTATCTGAAAGTTTGAGGTTCTAGATTCCCGCCTGCGCGGGAATGACGAAAAGTTGCGGTAATGACGGTTCGGGCATTCCTTAAATCACCCGTGTATCGCTGTAAATCTTAGAGATGGCGGAATATAGCGGATTAACAAAAACCAGTACGGCGTTGCCTCGCCTTAGCTCAAAGAGAACGATTCTCTAAGGTGTTGAAGCACCAAGTGAATCGGTTCCGTACTATCTGTACTGTCTGCGGCTTCGTCGCCTTGTCCTGATTTTTGTTAATCCACTATATCGCGATTTTTCGGCATTTGCCCTTCGGGGCGGCTTGTGTTTCGTGCGTGATGTTGCGTGTGGGAATGTTCGGATTGTCAGAAGCAATATGGGAGAAGATGATGTATGAGATAAAACAGCCTTTTCATAGCGGATACTTGCAGGTGTCTGAAATTCATCAAATTTATTGGGAGGAATCGGGCAATCCCGACGGTGTGCCGGTCATTTTTTTACACGGCGGGCCGGGCGCGGGGGCTTCGCCTGAATGTCGGGGTTTTTTCAATCCCGATGTGTTCCGCATTGTCATCATCGACCAGCGCGGTTGCGGACGTTCGCGCCCGTATGCTTGTGCGGAAGACAATACGACTTGGGATTTGGTGGCGGATATTGAAAAAGTCCGTGAAATGCTGGGTATCAGGAAATGGCTGGTGTTCGGCGGTTCGTGGGGCAGCACTTTGTCGCTGGCTTATGCCCAAACCCATCCGGAACGGGTAAAGGGATTGGTGTTGCGCGGGATATTTTTGTGCAGGCCGTCTGAAACGGCGTGGCTGAACGAGGCGGGCGGTGTGAGCCGGATTTATCCGGAACAATGGCAAAAATTTGTCGCGCCGATTGCTGAAAATCGGCGGAACCGGCTGATTGAGGCGTATCACGGGTTGCTGTTTCATCAAGATGAAGAAGTGTGCCTGTCTGCCGCGAAGGCTTGGGCGGATTGGGAAAGCTATCTGATCCGTTTCGAGCCGGAGGAAGTGGATGAAGATGCTTATGCCTCACTGGCAATCGCGCGTTTGGAAAACCATTATTTTGTCAACGGCGGCTGGTTGCAGGGCGATAAGGCGATTTTGAACAATATCGGCAAAATACGGCATATCCCGACCATTATCGTACAGGGGCGGTATGATTTGTGTACGCCGATGCAGAGTGCGTGGGAGTTGTCGAAAGCCTTTCCCGAAGCGGAGTTGAGGGTGGTTCAGGCAGGGCATTGTGCGTTCGATCCGCCTTTGGCGGATGCGTTGGTTCAGGCGGTTGAGGATATTTTTCCTCGGTTGTTGTAAAAAGTTCCGCACAAAAAAGCAGCTTCTGTTTGGAAGCTGCTTTTGTTTTGAACGGCTTAACGCAGTTCGGAATGGAGTTTGCCCAACAGTGCGGATGCGTCTTTGCCGGCATATGCGCTGCCGTCTTTGTTGAGCAGGACGATGCGCGAGCCGTCGGCAACGGGTTCTGCATAGACAATCAGTTCCGGCTGTTCGGCAGGTTTCTCCGCTTTGCCTTTGCCCAGCAGGCGTTTGAACAGGCCGGGTTTTTGTTCGGTAACTGCATTGCTTTCGTTCGGGGCTTTTTGAACCAGGAAGGCGTGGCGTTCGGTGTTTTGACCGACGACGGTCAGCCCGATGCGGTCGAGGGCGAGCGCGGTGCGCCGCCAGTTTCTGCCGTAGTCGCCAAAGACAATCAGGCTTTTGCCTTCGATACGCGCCATTTCGTTTGCGGCGGGAAGGGTCGGTTTTTTTGCCAATGCGTTTTCCGCCTGCTGTCCGTCAACGCCCAAATATTGCATAAAGCGCGTCAGGAAAGCGGCCTCAAGGTTGGGGTCGGAAGCGGAAGGCTGCCACATGGTCGTGTCTTTGTTTTTGTCGCCATACACTTCTTTCATCGCTTTGTGGGCGAAGAAGATGTCGGAAACGCCGTTTTTGCCCTGTTCGATACGGACGATGAATTTGTCGCGCTCGCCGGTGGAGTAGATGCCGCCCAAACCGACTGTGTCGAATAGGCGGCGCAAGCTGTCTTGGGGGATTTTGGCACGGTTTTCCGCCCACTCGGTTTCCATTTGTCCGATGGCGGGTTCTTCGGATTTGATGTCGAAGCCGTTTTCCTGCCAAAAGGCTTTTAGGAGCGGCCAGATTTCGGCGGGGGATTTGCCGTCAACGACAAGCCAGCGTTGGCTGCCGTCGCGCTCGAGGCGGACACCTTTGACGCTTTTCAATACTTCGGCATCGGCAGGCTGTTGGACGGCGGGTGTGCGGCGTTTTTCCAAATCGCTGGCGCGGACGGCTCCCGAACCGGCAGGTAGGCGGTAGAGGTTGCCTTGGTCGGGGTTGTTCAAATCAGGCGGGACTTCGAGTTTGATCAGGCGGTGCGACTGGCTTTGGTAGTCGAGCTTGGGCTGTTCGGTTTTGCTGCCGGTGCAGGCGGCAAGCCCGATGAGTGCGAGCGCGGCAATGACGGGTTTGATATGGGTCATCGTGTCATCCTGTGTGATGGATATTAAAGTGTTTGTTGCGTTATGCCGTCTGAACGGTTCAGACGGCATAGCTATATTTAAAGTTGTCCTGCGGCTTGCAGTGCGGCGCGGACTTTTGCCTGTCCATCTTCCGTCAGAGGAACGAGCGGCAGGCGGACGTGCGGCCCGCATTTGCCCAGTGCCGACAATGCCCATTTCGGCGCGGCGGGGCTGGGTTCGCAGAACATGGTGTCGTAAATCGGAATCAGCCGGTCGTTGAGTTCGCGTGCGAGGGCAATGTCGCCTTGCAGTGCGGCGCGGCACATATCGGCAAAGAGCTTGGGTGCGGCGTTGGCGGCTACGGTAATAACGCCGTGTCCGCCGCACAGCATGAACGGCAGGGCGGTATGGTCGTCGCCGGAAAGGACGGCGAAGCCTTCGGGGGCGCGGTTGATGAGTTCGATGTTGCTGCCGATGTTGCCGCTGGCTTCTTTAACGCCCACGATATTGGGGATTTCTGAAAGGCGCAGGATGGTTTCGTTGTTCATGCTGACGACGGTTCTGCCGGGCACGTTGTAGAGTATCATCGGAATCGAAGTGGCTTCGGCGATGGTTTTGAAATGTTGGTAAATGCCTTCTTGGGAGGGCTTGTTGTAATAGGGGACGACGGATAAGGTGAAGTCTGCACCGGCTTTTTCGGCGGCTTGCGAAAGTGCGATGGCTTCGAGGGTGTTGTTGGCGCCGGTACCTGCGATGACGGGAACGCGCTTGTTGACGTGTTTGACCGTTTCTTCGATTACGCTTAAATGTTCTTCGACGGAGAGGGTGGCGGATTCGCCTGTCGTGCCGACAGCGACGATGCCGTCGGTACCGCTTTCGATATGCCAGTCGATCAAATCGCGGAGTTGTTCGTAATGGATGCTGCCGTCTTGATTCATCGGGGTAATCAGGGCAACCAAGCTACCTTGTAACATACGGAAACCTTTTATTCATTGAGTGAGGTCGATTATGCTTCGGATTGTAGCTTACTTTGTTGTTTGTGTGAAACATATCGGTCGCACGGTTGGTTCTAAGGCTTAAGTTCTATCATATCTTAATAAATAATATTTTTTATAATCATGAAATTATTGGGTTTAAGCAGTGGATGCGCCGTTGAGGATTAAAATGTGTTAAGCGCATGAAGGCTCTCTGAAAATGAAGGACTGTCCGGTGCGGAAATTCAAAGAAATTTGAATTCGGACAACCGGTGGTGTTTTTGCACATGAGGATTTGAATTGATAAGGAATCTTTGATTCGTTACAATTTCGTTCTTAAAATTTTTTAACGTTTGACAACGGATAGAAAGACTCCAATGGCTGAAACAATGAAAAAACAGGCGGATTCGCCTGATTTGGTGTACGGTTTGGAAGACAGGCCGCCGTTCGGTAATGCGCTCTTGAGCGCGGTTACCCATCTTTTGGCGATTTTTGTGCCGATGATTACGCCCGCGCTGATTGTGGGCGGCGCGCTGGAACTGCCGGTGGAAATGACGGCGTATCTCGTGTCGATGGCGATGGTTGCGTCGGGTGTCGGCACTTATTTGCAGGTCAACCGCTTCGGGCCGGTCGGTTCGGGGATGCTGTCCATCCAGTCGGTGAATTTCTCGTTTGTTACCGTCATGATTGCGCTCGGCGCGGGGATGAAGGAGGGCGGCTTGACTAAGGATGCGATGATTTCGACGCTCTTGGGCGTATCGTTTGTCGGCGCGTTTTTGGTGTGTTTCTCGGCGTGGCTTCTGCCGTATTTGAAAAAAGTGATTACGCCGACGGTCAGCGGTGTGGTCGTGATGCTGATCGGTTTGAGTTTGGTACACGTCGGCATTACCGATTTCGGCGGCGGCTTCGGCGCAAAGGCGGACGGCACGTTCGGCTCAATGGAAAACTTGGGGCTGGCTTCGCTGGTGCTGCTGATTGTGCTGGTGTTCAACTGCATGAAAAATCCGCTGCTGCGGATGAGCGGTATCGCGGTCGGGCTGATTGCCGGCTACATCGTCGCGCTGTTTTTGGGCAAGGTGGATTTTTCCGCGCTGCAAAACCTGCCGCTGGTTACGCTGCCCGTACCGTTTAAATATGGTTTTGCTTTTGACTGGCACGCATTTATTGTGGCGGGTGCGATTTTCTTGTTGAGCGTGTTTGAGGCGGTCGGCGATTTGACGGCGACGGCAATGGTGTCCGACCAGCCGATTGAAGGCGAGGAATACACCAAACGCCTACGCGGCGGCGTGTTGGCTGACGGCTTGGTGTCGGTGATTGCGACGGCTTTGGGTTCGCTGCCGCTGACGACGTTTGCACAAAACAACGGCGTGATTCAGATGACCGGCGTGGCTTCGCGTCATGTGGGCAAATATATTGCCGTGATTTTGGTGTTGTTGGGTCTGTTCCCCGTTGTCGGACGCGCGTTTACGACGATTCCGAGTCCGGTGTTGGGCGGCGCGATGGTTTTGATGTTCGGCTTAATTGCGATTGCGGGCGTGCGGATTTTGGTCAGCCACGGCATCCGCAGGCGCGAGGCGGTAATTGCGGCAACTTCGGTCGGTTTGGGCTTGGGTGTCGCGTTTGAGCCGGAAGTATTTAAAAACCTGCCCGTCTTGTTCCAAAACTCTATTTCCGCCGGCGGCATTACGGCAGTCTTGCTGAATTTGGTCTTGCCCGAAGATAAAACCGAGGCGGCGGTCAAGTTTGATACCGACCACTTGGAACACTGATTTTGAAAATGAATGCCGTCTGAAACAGAATCCCTGTTTCAGACGGCATTGTTTTTGAGGCTTACGCTTTTTCGTTTTTTAATACGCGTTGTCGGCGGGTTTCGCTTAATACCATTCCGGCAGACACGGAGACGTTCATGCTTTCGACCGTGCCGAACATGGGTATGGACACCAGCATGTCGCAGTGTTCGCGCGTGAGGCGGCGCATACCGTCGCCTTCGTTGCCCATTACCCATGCCGCGCTGTCGGGCAGATCGCAATGGTAAAGGTCGGCGTCGCCGCCCATGTCGGTACCGATAATCCAGATGCCGTATTCTTTCAGCTCGCGCAGGGTGCGGGCGAGGTTGGTTACGGTGATGTAGGGGACGGTTTCCGCCGCGCCGCAGGCGACTTTGCTGACGGTGGCGTTTAGTCCCGCGCTTTTGTCTTTCGGTGCGATGACGGCGTGTACACCCATCGCGTCGGCGGTACGCAGGCACGCGCCGAGGTTGTGCGGATCGGTGATGCCGTCGAGTATCAGCAGCAGCGGCGGTTCGCTGAGGTTTTCCAATACGTCTTCGAGGTGGACGTGGTTTTTGGAAGCGTCGATAAACCCGACCACGCCCTGATGGCGCGCGCCTTTGCTGATGGCGTTGAGGCGGTCGGCATCGGCAAAATATACGCGGATGTTTTCGTTTGCCGCCTTTTCCAATACCTCGCGCGTGCGTGCGTCTGATTTGCCTTCTTGGATGTAGAGTTCGACGATGGATTTGGGGTTTTGCCACAATCGGGCATTGACGGCGTGGAAGCCGTAGATGGGTCTTTGGTTTGCCATGATGGTGCTTTGTGAGAAGGGTTCAGACGGCATTATAGCAATTTGCCGGTATGCCGTCTGAAGGGGTTAAAACAGGTAGGCGATGTATTTCACCAACAGGATAAACAAGATGGATACGGCGCAGCCGATTTTGAAGGCCGTTCCGACGACAAGCCCCAACAGTGTACCCAAGCCCGCTTTACCTGCCTGAAGCATATTGCGTCTGTCGATGAGTTCGCCTGCCGCCGCGCCGATAAAGGGGCCGAGTATTAGTCCGGGCAGGGAGAAAAACATACCGATGATGCTGCCGATAAAAGCACCGCGCACGGCGAGCCTGCCCGCTCCGGTATATTTTGTCCCCCATATGCCTGCCACATAGTCCGCCAGTATGCCGACAAGGCTGATGAGTCCGACCGTCCACAAAACACCTGCGCCGTAGATTTGGTATCCGCCGGCATAGGCAAGCAGCCATGTTCCGGCAAACATCAATGCCAATCCGGGCAGGGCGGGGTAAACGATGCCCGCCGTACCGACGGCTATCAGGGCGAGGGCGAGGATGACGAGCAAGGCGATCATAGGTTCAACCTTTTCTTTTGTTCTGAAAAAAACGGCTTAATACGGCGCGGCATTCTTCTTGCAGGATTCCGCCCCGTATGGCGGTGTGCGTATTGAGGCGTTTGTCGGCAAATAGGTTGACGATGCTGCCTGCCGCGCCGGTTTTGGGTTCTGCCGCACCGTATATCACGCGCCTGATTCGTGCCTGTATCAGTGCGGACGCGCACATGGCGCAGGGTTCGAGGGTGATGTAGATGTCGCATCCGTCAAGGCGGTAGTTTTGTATTTTGCTGCCTGCCTGTGCCAGGGCGTTGATTTCGGCGTGTCGGCTGACATTGCAGTCGGCAATGCAGGTGTTGTGTGCCGATGCGATGATTTTGCCGTCTGAAACGATGACTGCCCCGACGGGTATTTCGCCGTCGGCGGCGGATTGTTTTGCTTGGAGCAGTGCTTCGCGCATGAAGTGTTCCATTTCTTCCTGCGGCGGAAAGGCGGCGACGGGCGGATGGTTTTTCAACTCGGCAAGCAGGCGGGCTTTATGCGCTTGGGACATTTCTTGCGGCGGCGTGCCGTCCAGCAGCGACTGAAGCTGCCACAGTGTGCTTTTCGTGAGGGTCAAACCCGATGCTTTGAGCAGCAGAAAGGCTTTGACCGAACCGTTTTGCCGCAGTTCTTCGAGCGTACGGATACCGAGCCTGTGCAGGGCGGCGACGGTTTTGGGGGCGAGCGGCGGCGTGGTCAGCATGGTTTATGCGCCAAAAAACCGTTTTGCCGCCTCAATCAGGCGTGTGCCTGAAGTGCCGTCTGAAAACGGGTCGGCAACGCAGTCTAAAGGTGTTTTGCGCAACCAAGTCAGTTGGCGTTTGGCAAGTTGGCGGGTGGCGGCAATGCCTTTCTCGACAAATGCCGGGAAATCGGTTTTTCCATCCAGATATTCCCATGCCTGACGGTAGCCGACGCAGCGTATGGCAGGGGAGTCGGCGGTCAGGCTGGGATAGAGGCGGCGCAGGTTTTCTACTTCGCCGATAAAACCCTGTTCAAGCATCAGGTGGAAACGCAGGGCGATATTTTCATGCAGGTGGGCGCGGTTTTCGGGAATCAGAGCGGTGGTATGTAAATCAAAAGGGAGCGTATGGGAGGTTGGGCTGCCAAGGTGCGCACTCATCGGTTTGCCGGTTAAGTAATAAACTTCCAAAGCGCGTCCGATACGCTGGCTGTCGTTCGGTTTCAGACGGCATGCTGTTTCAGGGTCGACTTTTTGCAGGGTGCGGTAGAGAAAATCCAAGCCGTACATCTGTTTTTGTTCGTCCAAGTCGGCACGCAGGCAGGCATTGGCCTCGGGCAAATCGTTCAAACCTTGGGTAAGGGCGCGGAAATACATCATCGTGCCACCGACAATAAGGGCAAACCTGCCGCGTGAGGAAATTTCCCCGACCAAGCGCGTGCAGTCTTCGACAAAGCGGGCGGCGCTGTATGATTCGGTAGGCGGGATGATGTCGATAAGGTGGTGTGGGACAAAGGCGCGTTCGGAGGCGGACGGTTTTGCCGTGCCGATGTCCATATCGCGGTAAACCAGCGCGGAATCGAGGCTGATGATTTCGACCGGCAGGGTTTCGGCGATTTTGAGGGCGAGCGCGGTTTTTCCTCCGGCGGTCGGGCCCAAGAGGGCAAAGGCTTTGGGAATCGGCATGATGTTTCAGGGTTGCGAAAATGCGGATTATAGCGGAAAGCGTGCCGACGTTATATTTTGGTTTGCGGAACCACCCATTGTCTGTCGGTGAGGTCGTAGATTTTTTGTATGTCTTTCAAAATTCGTTCGAAATCTATACCCAGGTCTTTCAGCCTGCCGGAGCGGATATCGAACACCCAGCCGTGGACGGTAGGATAATGCTCGTTCAGATAGCGTTTTTGGACTTCCGCCATTTTGATGATGTTGATACATTGTTCCTGAACGTTCAGTTCGACCAAACGGTCGTAGCGTATGTTTTCGTCGTCAACCGCGTCCAGCTCTTCGCGGTGCAGCCGGTACACGTCGCGGATGTTGCGCAGCCACGGGTTCAACGCGCCGTAGTCGCAGGGTTGCATGGCGGCTTTGATGCCGCCGCAGTTGTAGTGTCCGCAGACGACGATGTGTTTGACTTTCAGATGATCGACCGCATAGCCGACCACGCTGGCAGCATTGATGTCCAGAGGGTTGACCATATTGGCGATGTTGCGGTGGACGAATACCTCACCCGGCTTCATGCCCATCATTTCTTCGGCAGTAACGCGGCTGTCGGAACAGCCGATGTAGAGGTAGTCAGGCGTTTGATTTGCGGAGAGCGTCTCAAAAAAATGAGGGTTGTGCCGCAACTGTTCTTCTGCCCAGCGGCGGTTGTATTCAAAAATGTCCTGTTTGGTTTTGTTCATGTATTTCTCCTTTTGATGCGCGTTTCAGACGGCATTGCCGACAGTCTATGCCCGATGCTGCCGTTAGACAAGGTTCGTTCTTGAGGCGATAATGGCGTTTTGCTTTTTTTGAAAGCCTTGCGATGTCCCGAAACCTGCTTGTCCGCTGGCTTGCCGTCTGCCTGATACCCTTGGCGACGCTTGCCGTTTTCGCTGCCAATCCGCCTAAAGATGCGGCGCAACACTTAATCAACGGCATCATTCTTGCCTGCGAAGCGACGTTTCTGTTCAAATTCGTCCTTTTTGACACCATCAAGCATCATCTTAAGCAAGAGTTTGATTTGAAACGGCAAACCATGTTGCTGTTTGTTCCGATTGTTTTGCTGGTTGTGTATTTGTTCCACTATTTCGGCGCGTTTTAGTTTTGAAAAGGCCGTCTGAAACGGATTTCAGACGGCCTCAAGTCTTTTATGAATACATACGCTTTTCCTGTTTGTTGGATTTTTTGCAACGTCATCGACAATTTCGGCGACATCGGCGTTTCGTGGCGGCTTGCCCGTGTTTTGCACCGTGAGTTCGGTTGGCAGGTGCATTTGTGGACGGACGATGTGTCCGCCTTGCGTGCGCTTTGCCCTGATTTGCCCGATGTTCCCTGCGTTCATCAGGATATTTATGTCCGCACTTGGCATTCTGATGCGGCGGACATCGATACTGCCTCCGTTCCCGATGCCGTTATCGAAACTTTTGCCTGCGACCTGCCCGAAAATGTGTTGAACATTATCCGCCAACACAAACCGCTTTGGCTGAATTGGGAATATTTGAGCGCGGAAGAAAGTAATGAAAGGCTGCACCTGATGCCTTCGCCGCAGGAGGGCGTTCAAAAATATTTTTGGTTTATGGGTTTCAGCGAAAAAAGCGGCGGGTTGATACGCGAACATGATTACCGAGATGCCGTCCGTTTTGATACCGAAGCCCTGCGTCAGCGGCTGATGCTGCCCGAAAAAAACGCCCCCGAATGGCTGCTTTTCGGCTATCGGAGCGATGTTTGGGCGAAGTGGCTGGAAATGTGGCAACAGGCAGGCAGCCCGATGACCCTACTGCTGGCGGGGGCGCAAATTATCGACAGCCTCAAACAAAGCGGCATCATTCCGCAAAACGCCCTGCAAAACGACGGCGATGTCTTTCAGACGGCATCAGTCCGCCTTGTCAAAATCCCTTTCGTGCCGCAACAGGACTTCGACAAATTGCTGCACCTCGCCGACTGCGCCGTCATCCGCGGCGAAGACAGTTTCGTGCGCGCCCAGCTTGCCGGAAAACCTTTCTTTTGGCACATCTACCCGCAAGACGAAAACGTCCATCTTGACAAACTCCACGCCTTTTGGGATAAGGCACACGGTTTCTACACGCCCGAAACCGCATCGGCACACCGCCGCCTTTCAGACGACCTCAACGGCGGAAGGGCTTTATCCGCCACGCAACGCCTCGAATGTTGGCAAACTCTGCAACAACATCAAAATGACTGGCGGCAAGGCGCGGAGGATTGGAGCCGTTATCTTTTCGGGCAGCCGTCCGCATCCGAAAAACTCGCCGCCTTTGTTTCAAAGCATCAAAAAATACGCTAGAATAGCGCGTTTTACGACAACCGATTTGATTGGAAAATCACAATGAAAACAGCACAAGAACTGCGCGCCGGCAATGTATTTATGGTCGGCAACGATCCTATGGTCGTTCAAAAAACCGAATACATCAAAGGCGGCCGCTCTTCCGCCAAAGTTAGCATGAAACTGAAAAACCTGCTGACCGGTGCGGCTTCCGAAACCATTTACAAAGCCGACGACAAATTCGACGTGGTCATCCTGTCCCGCAAAAACTGTACGTACAGCTACTTTGCCGACCCTATGTACGTCTTTATGGACGAAGAATTCAACCAATACGAAATCGAAGCCGACAACATCGGCGACGCGTTGAAATTTATCGTTGACGGCATGGAAGACCAATGCGAAGTAACCTTCTACGAAGGCAACCCAATCTCCGTAGAACTGCCCACCATCATCGTACGCGAAGTTGAGTACACCGAGCCTGCCGTTAAAGGCGATACTTCCGGCAAAGTGATGAAAACCGCGCGTCTGGTCGGCGGCACTGAAATCCAAGTGATGTCTTACATCGAAAACGGCGACAAAATCGAAATCGACACCCGCACCGGCGAATTCCGCAAACGCGCTTGATTTGTTGCATTGAAAAATGCCGTCTGAAAACGTTTCAGACGGCATTTTTTTATCTTCGCCCCAAGTTTGGATTGAAGTAGATGTTTTTTTCGTAAACGACAATACGCGTGATTTTGCCATTTTCGTCAAAATGGATGTCTAAAAACGGTTTGTCGGGATTGCGTTCACGGTTGGACAGCCGGAAGAGTGATTGGTTTTCAAGCATTTCTCCGTGTATTTTCAGATAGCCGGGCAATTGGCCGATGTATTGGAAATTGCCGCCGAGTCCGTTGTTGTGCCGGCTCAAATAGGCAGATGTTGCCGAAACTTCAAAATAACGCGTGCGTTTCGGCTCCTCGCCTTGCCCGCGGGTTTCTTCGCTGCCCTGTGTCAGCAACAGCGTCGCTTCTCGGAGGCGGCGTTCCTGTTCCATCAAGGCATCTTGTGCCTGCCGGCTGATCGTGCGCTTTCCGTAACGCAAGTCTTCAATTGCCAGTATGATTTTCTGATGGTAGTCGGGATCTTCAGGGCGGATGTCGGGAAACAGCAGCCGCTGTATGTTGTCATAGCCACTGTCGGGTAAGCCGAAACGGGTTTCCAGTTCGTGATGGGAAAGGGCAAACAGACAGTCCGAGTCGATGTGTTCGGCGATTTGCTGCATGAGATCGTCAATGCCGGTGGCGGGGTGCAGGTCGGTGCAATTTGACGGCGGCACGTTTTCTGCCTGCTTGACGTTATCAGGGGCGGATGCGGCCGGTTGCAAATCGGTTTGGGGCGCGGAAGACGAAGCGGCGGATGCCGTGGACGAGGCGGCGGATGCGCCGTTTTCTTTCGTTTTATCTTCTTTGCTCGGAGAACACGCGGTCAGCATGATTGCGGTAAGCCATAAGAGAAGTGATGAGGTTTTGTTTTTCATTCTATTGTTTCCAGTATTAAAGAGGCCGTCTGAAAACCTGCCGTTTCATTTTTCAGACGGCCTGTTGTTAATAGAACCGAAGAACCCGTTATTGCCGACAAGGTTCTCAACCTGTCTTACCCGACGCGGTAAAACGCAAGGCTGCCCAAAAGGTTGGGGAAATGTTTGACCTGTTTGTTACCCGTCATCACGGCGCGCTCGAGGACGCGTATGTTGTTTTTGGCGCACAACAAATCAAAGTCTTTGAGCGTACACCAATGGATGTTCGGCGTGTCGTACCAATGGTAGGGCATACGTTCGGAAACCGGCATATGTCCGCCGAGTGCGATTTGGACGCGGTTGCGCCAGTAGCCGAAATTCGGGAAGCTAACAATCGCCTGTTTAGCCACACGCATGAGGCAGCGCAGGATTTTTTCGGTATTCTGCATCGCTTGGATGGTTTGGCTCAACACAATCACATCAAAACTTTGATCGTTGAATGCGGTTAAACCTTCTTCCAAATCGGCTTGGATAACATTCACGCCGCGCGACATCGCGGCAATCACGCTGTCGGTGTCGATTTCGATGCCGTAGCCGCTGCATTTTTTGTGTTCGACCAATGCGGCAAGCAGTTCGCCGTCGCCGCAGCCCAAGTCCAAGACGCGGCTGCCTTCGGGTATCCGGTCGTAAATCAGTTGCAAATCATCGCGCAGGTTCATTGCTGACATTCCTTATAAACGTTGTTCATATAGGCGGCGACCGCACGCATATAGGCTTCGTCTTCCATTAAAAAGGCATCGTGCCCGTGTGCGGATTTGACTTCGATATACTGCACGGATTTTTGGGCGGCAATCAGGGCCTTGACCAGTTCGTGCGAACGTTCGGGCGCGAAACGCCAGTCGGTGCTGAAGCTGGCGACAAAGAATTTTGCCTGCACGTCCTGCACGGCGCGAGTCAGGCTGTTGCCGAAATCCGCCGCCGGATCGAAATAGTCCAAAGCCTTGGTCATCAGCAAATAGGTGTTGGCATCAAACCGCCCGACGAATTTGTCGCCCTGATAGCGCAGATAGGATTCTACTTCAAATTCAACGCCATAGCCGTATTGATAGCCGTTGGAACGCAAATCGCGTCCGAATTTTTTGCCCAAACCGTCTTCGGCAAGATAGGTAATGTGTCCCATCATACGGGCAATCCGCAAACCGCGCGCGGGAACGGTGTTGCGGCTGCGGTAATGTCCTTCGTTGAAATCGGGATCGGTCAAAATCGCCTGACGTGCTACATCATTAAACGCGATATTTTGCGTGGACAATTTCGGCGCAGAGGCAATCACCAAGGCATGGCGCACGCGTTCGGGATAGGAAATCGCCCACTGCAAAGCCTGCATACCGCCCAAACTTCCGCCGACAACCGCCGCCCATTGCCCGATGCCGAGATAATCGGCAAGCGCGGCTTGGGATTTTACCCAGTCCTTCACCGTAACCATCGGAAAATCCGCGCCGTATTCCCTGCCCGTTTCAGGATTGATCGACAAAGGCCCGCTGCTGCCGTCGCAGCCGCCCAGATTGTTCAAACCGACCACGAAAAAACGTTCCGTATCAATCGGTTTGCCGGGTCCGACCATATTGTCCCACCAGCCCGCATGTTTATCCTCTGCGGAATGCCTGCCCGCAACATGATGGTTGCCCGACAGCGCATGGCAGACTAAAACCGCATTGTTTTTTTCGGCATTCAGCTTGCCGTAGGTTTCAATCATCAGATCGAAACGCGGCAAAGTTTTACCGTTTTCCAAAACCAGCGGCATCTCAAACGGAATTTTTCGGGGCGTAACAATGCCCACCGAGGCATTTTGACTCATATCCTGTTCCAACAAATGCGGCAAAAGCGTTATTATATCGCAAACGGTATGACTTTTTGACACGGCTGGGCAGGCAGCCCGACGCGCTGAAACATCCGTCCCCATGCCGCCGCAACCGATCCATACTTTTTCAGACGACCTCCACCGCTTCCCTATATGATAGGCAGACTTTTCCGTATTTTTTTCTTTTTCGCACTTGCCGCGCTGATTATCAACCGCCTCTTCAGCCGCAAGCAAAAACGTGCCCTGCGCGATGTCGCCAAAATCAGCGCATGGGTACTGCTTGGCGCAGCCGCCGCGACGCTGTTTTGGTATTTGGTCATGCTGTATTTCAAACACATTCCGGATTCGTATTGACGGAAAAAATGCCGTCTGAAACGCATTTTCTGTTTCAGACGGCATATTTGATGAAAAGGGCTTGCGGTAGGAGGTGCTTTATAGTGGATTAAATTTAAACCAGTACGGCGTTGCCTCGCCTTAGCTCAAAGAGAACGATTCTCTAAGGTGCTGAAGCACCAAGTGAATCGGTTCCGTACTATTTGTACTGTCTGCGGCTTCGTCGCCTTGTCCTGATTTTTGTTAATCCACTATACAACCGAAGCAGGAAGGGGCAGGGGGTCAGCGTTGGCGTGCTTTAAAACGCGGATTGCTTTTGCAGATGACGTAAACTTTGCCTTTACGTCTGACAATCTGACAGTCGCGTTGGCGTTGTTTGGCGGTTTTGAGTGAAGACAGAACCTGCATTATTTGTCCTTTCTAAACGATGACATGACGGATTGGAAACGTTGGTTGAATTTGCTGGCACGGCCTTCGGTATTGACGTTGCGCTGTTTGCCGGTATAGACGGGATGGGATGCGGAAGAAGTATCCAGCGAAAACAGCGGATATTCTTTGCCGTCTGTCCAAACCATCGTTTTTCCGTGTGTTTCGGCGCAAGAACGAATCAGCCAGCCTTCATTGGCACTGCTGTCGAAAAAAAGAACGGTCCGGTAATTGTCAGGATGAATATTCGGTTTCATATATTGCCTTGCTTGGAGTGTTATAACATAACAAACTCTAGCATAATTTAGAAGGGTTGTACAAGGAAAGCGTATGGTTTTTGCTAAATATTAAAAATTTTCATCATAAACCTGAAAATTTTGAAATTGACTCATATTCGGTGCAACCTTATCATACCGCCTAAAACATCATATAAAAGATAACGAAGGTATGCAGATATGAATTACGCAAAAGAAATCAATGCGTTAAATAACAGCCTTTCCGATTTGAAAGGCGACATCAACGTTTCGTTTGAATTTTTTCCACCGAAAAACGAGCAAATGGAAACGATGCTGTGGGATTCCATCCACCGTCTGCAAACCCTGCATCCCAAGTTCGTATCCGTAACCTACGGCGCAAACTCCGGCGAACGCGACCGCACGCACGGCATTGTCAAACGCATCAAACAGGAAACCGGCTTGGAAGCCGCGCCGCACCTGACCGGCATCGACGCATCCCCCGACGAATTGCGCCAAATCGCCAAAGACTATTGGGACAGCGGCATCCGCCGCATTGTCGCCCTGCGTGGCGACGAGCCGCCCGGTTATGAGAAAAAACCGTTTTACGCCGAAGACTTGGTTAAGCTATTACGCTCCGTCGCCGACTTCGACATCTCTGTGGCGGCATATCCCGAAGTGCATCCCGAAGCCAAATCCGCACAAGCCGATCTGATTAATCTGAAGCGCAAAATCGATGCGGGTGCAAACCACGTCATCACCCAATTTTTCTTTGACGTAGAACGCTACCTGCGCTTCCGCGACCGCTGCGTGATGTTGGGTATCGATGTGGAAATCGTCCCTGGTATTTTGCCTGTTACCAACTTCAAGCAGCTCGGCAAAATGGCGCAAGTAACCAACGTCAAAATCCCAAGCTGGCTGTCGCAAATGTATGAAGGTTTGGACGACGACCAAGGCACACGCAACCTCGTCGCCGCCAGTATCGCCATCGATATGGTCAAAGTCCTATCCCGCGAAGGCGTGAAAGATTTCCACTTCTACACGCTTAACCGCAGCGAGCTGACTTACGCCATCTGCCATATTTTGGGCGTGCGCCCTTAAAGCTGAAAACGGCTTCAGACGGCATCCGAGGCCGTCTGAAAAGCAAAACGCCGCCCCATCCTAGCCATTCTGATTTACAATACCGGCCGATTCGGATCGAACCGGTCCTTACAAAATCCAACTGGAGAGTTCAACATGACAACATTACATTTCTCAGGCTTCCCGCGTGTCGGCGCCTTCCGCGAATTGAAATTCGCACAAGAAAAATACTGGCGCAAAGAAATCAGCGAGCAAGAATTGCTGGCTGTTGCTAAAGACTTGCGCGAGAAAAACTGGAAACACCAAGCTGCCGCTAACGCCGATTACGTTGCCGCAGGCGATTTCACTTTCTACGACCATATCCTCGACCTGCAAGTCGCTACCGGTGCCATCCCTGCTCGCTTCGGCTTCGACAGCCAAAACCTGTCTTTGGAACAATTCTTCCAACTGGCGCGCGGCAACAAAGACCAATTCGCTATCGAAATGACCAAATGGTTCGACACCAACTACCACTACTTGGTGCCTGAATTCCACGCCGATACCGAATTCAAAGCGAACGCTAAACACTACGTTCAACAACTGCAAGAAGCCCAAGCTTTGGGCCTGAAAGCCAAACCGACTGTTGTTGGTCCGCTGACCTTCCTATGGGTGGGTAAAGAAAAAGGCGCAGTCGAATTCGACCGTCTGAGCCTGTTGCCTAAACTGTTGCCTGTTTACGTTGAAATCCTGACTGCTTTGGTTGAAGCCGGTGCCGAGTGGATTCAAATCGACGAGCCTGCTTTGGCTGTCGATCTGCCTAAAGAATGGGTGGAAGCCTACAAAGACGTTTACGCTACTTTGAGCAAAGTAAACGCCAAAATCCTGTTGAGCACTTACTTCGGTTCTGTTGCCGAACACGCCGCATTGCTGAAAGCCCTGCCTGTTGACGGTCTGCATATCGACTTGGTACGCGCGCCCGAGCAACTGGACGCGTTCGTCGACTACGACAAAGTTCTGTCTGCCGGCGTGATTGACGGCCGCAACATCTGGCGCGCCAACCTGAACAAAGTTTTGGAAACTGTCGAGCCTCTGAAAGCCAAACTGGGCGAGCGTTTGTGGATTTCCAGCTCTTGCTCGCTGTTGCACACTCCGTTTGACTTGTCAGTTGAAGAAAAACTGAAAGCCAACAAACCCGACCTGTACTCTTGGTTGGCATTCACCCTGCAAAAAACCCAAGAATTGCGCGTTCTGAAAGCCGCATTGAACGAAGGCCGTGATTCTGTTGCCGAAGAACTGGCCGCCAGCCAAGCTGCCGCCGACTCCCGTGCCAACAGCAGCGAAATCCACCGTGCAGACGTTGCCAAACGCCTTGCCGACCTGCCTGCCAACGCAGACCAACGCAAATCACCGTTTGCCGACCGTATCAAAGCGCAACAAGCATGGTTGAACCTGCCTCTGCTGCCGACGACCAACATCGGTTCTTTCCCGCAAACTACCGAAATCCGCCAAGCACGCGCAGCCTTCAAAAAAGGCGAACTGTCTGCCGCCGATTACGAAGCCGCGATGAAAAAAGAAATCGCCTTGGTGGTTGAAGAGCAAGAAAAACTGGACTTGGACGTACTGGTACACGGCGAAGCAGAGCGTAACGACATGGTCGAATACTTCGGCGAATTGTTGAGCGGTTTTGCATTCACCCAATACGGCTGGGTACAAAGCTACGGTTCTCGCTGCGTTAAACCACCTATCATCTTCGGTGACGTAAGCCGTCCTGAAGCCATGACTGTTGCCTGGTCTACTTACGCACAAAGCCTGACCAAACGCCCGATGAAAGGTATGTTGACCGGCCCTGTAACCATTCTGCAATGGTCTTTCGTCCGCAACGATATTCCTCGCTCTACCGTGTGTAAACAAATCGCACTGGCTCTGAACGACGAAGTATTGGATCTGGAAAAAGCAGGCATCAAAGTCATCCAAATCGACGAACCTGCCATCCGCGAAGGTCTGCCTTTGAAACGCGCCGATTGGGATGCCTACCTGAACTGGGCTGGCGAATCCTTCCGCCTGTCCTCTACTGGTTGCGAAGACAGCACTCAAATCCACACCCATATGTGCTACTCTGAGTTCAACGACATCCTGCCCGCCATCGCCGCTATGGACGCCGACGTTATCACCATCGAAACTTCACGTTCCGACATGGAACTCTTGACCGCGTTCGGCGAATTCAAATACCCGAACGACATCGGCCCGGGCGTTTACGACATCCACAGCCCGCGCGTACCGACTGAAGCTGAAGTGGAACATCTGTTGCGCAAAGCCATCGAGGTTGTACCGGTTGAGTGTCTGTGGGTGAATCCTGACTGCGGCCTGAAAACCCGTGGCTGGAAAGAAACTCTGGAACAACTCCAAGTGATGATGAACGTAACCCACAAACTGCGTGCCGAACTGGCTAAATAAGCAGGGATAACGTGATCAGATGCCGTCTGAATACTTTTCAGACGGCATTTCTGTTTTCAAATGAGCGTAGGGGAGTTTCTAAGAATTTTTCTCAAATAAGACTTGTTTTTTTTAGGCATGGCTTTATATACTGTAAAAAGTTGGTCGAGGTTGGTGATTAATAGTTTTGAATAATTAATATTATTTGAACTATAAATTATACAAATCGACTTATTCGGGGTAGAATGCCCAGCGATTCACAATCATTTCTTAAACCTATCTATTAAGGAGCTCAAAATGGCTTTGCAAGATCGTACCGGTCAAAAAGTACCTTCCGTAGTATTCCGCACCCGCGTCGGCGACACTTGGAAAGATGTGTCTACCGATGATTTGTTCAAAGGCAAAAAAGTAGTCGTATTCTCTCTGCCCGGCGCATTTACTCCGACTTGTTCTTCTTCACATCTGCCGCGTTACAACGAATTGTTCGGCGCGTTCAAAGAAAACGGCGTTGACGCAATCTACTGCGTATCTGTAAACGATACTTTCGTAATGAACGCTTGGGCTGCCGAAGAAGAATCAGACAACATCTACATGATTCCTGACGGCAACGGTGAATTTACCGAAGGTATGGGTATGTTGGTTGGTAAAGAAGACTTGGGCTTCGGTAAACGCTCTTGGCGTTACTCCATGCTGGTTAACGACGGCGTGGTTGAAAAAATGTTCATCGAACCTGAAGAACCGGGCGATCCGTTCAAAGTATCCGATGCAGATACTATGCTGAAATTCGTTGCTCCCGATTGGAAGGCTCAAGAGTCTGTTGCCATCTTTACCAAACCCGGCTGCCAATTCTGCGCCAAAGCCAAACAAGCTTTGCAAGACAAAGGTTTGTCTTACGAAGAAATCGTATTGGGCAAAGATGCGACCGTTACTTCTGTACGCGCCATTACCGGCAAAATGACTGCTCCTCAAGTTTTCATCGGCGGTAAATACATCGGCGGCAGCGAAGATTTGGAAGCTTACTTGGCTAAAAACTGATAGCTGTTTGCTTAAGGCAGTTTGATTAAACTGTCTGATATACCGGATAGAGTTATTCGGGCGGTTCTACACTACCGCTCCGAATAACTCTATATTTATAAGAGGATTTGGATATTGTTGCACTCAATCGAAATTTTGTTTTTATTTATCTGAATAATGTTTTTGATTGGGAAAATATTTAAATGCCGTCTGAAGCCGATATATTCCGTGTCGGCAGTGTTTCAGACGAAAACGGAAGGACAAAGATTATGAAAAAAATTCAAGCAGATGTCGTCGTAATCGGCGGCGGTACTGCCGGCATGGGCGCGTTTCGCAATGCCCGTTTACATTCGGACAATGTTTACCTGATTGAAAACAATGTGTTCGGCACGACCTGCGCGCGCGTGGGCTGTATGCCTTCCAAACTCTTGATTGCCGCCGCAGAGGCGCGCCATCACGCATTGCATACCGACCCGTTCGGCGTGCATTTGGATAAAGACAGTATCGTCGTCAACGGCGAAGAAGTGATGCAGCGCGTTAAATCCGAGCGCGATCGTTTTGTCGGCTTTGTCGTTGCCGATGTGGAAGAATGGCCTGCCGACAAACGCATCATGGGTTCGGCTAAATTTATCGACGAGCATACCGTCCAAATCGACGACCATACCCAAATCACGGCAAAAAGTTTCGTGATTGCTACCGGCTCGCGTCCCGTTATCCTGCCGCAGTGGCAGTCTTTGGGCGACCGTTTGATTATCAACGATGACGTTTTCTCATGGGATACGCTGCCTAAGAGCGTTGCCGTGTTCGGACCGGGTGTTATCGGTTTGGAACTGGGTCAGGCATTGCACCGTTTGGGCGTGAAAGTTGAAATTTTCGGTTTGGGCGGCATCATCGGCGGCATTTCCGACCCCGTCGTTTCAGACGAGGCGAAAGCCGTGTTCGGCGAAGAATTGAAACTGCATTTGGATGCTAAAACCGAGGTCAAACTCGATACAGACGGCAATGTAGAAGTCCATTGGGAGCAGGATGGCGAAAAAGGCGTATTTGTTGCCGAATATATGCTGGCAGCCGTAGGCCGCCGTCCGAACGTTGACAATATCGGTTTGGAAAACATCAATATCGAAAAAGATGCGCGCGGCGTACCCGTTGCCGATCCGCTAACCATGCAAACCAGTATTCCGCATATCTTCATCGCGGGCGACGCATCCAATCAACTGCCCCTGCTGCACGAAGCCGCCGATCAAGGCAAGATTGCCGGCGACAACGCGGGCCGCTATCCGAATATCGGCAGCGGTTTGCGCCGCAGCACCATCGGCGTGGTGTTCACCAGTCCGCAAATCGGCTTTGTCGGTTTGAAATACGCGCAGGTTGCCGCGCAATACCAACCCGACGAATTTGTCATTGGCGAAGTATCGTTTAAAAACCAAGGCCGCAGCCGCGTGATGCTGGTAAATAAAGGCCATATGCGCCTGTATGCCGAAAAAGCAACCGGCCGCTTCATCGGTGCGGAAATTGTAGGCCCTGCCGCCGAACATTTGGCACATTTGTTGGCATGGGCGCATCAAATGAAGATGACCGTTCCGCAAATGCTGGATATGCCGTTCTACCATCCTGTTATCGAGGAAGGTCTGCGTACTGCGTTGCGTGATGCTGATGCGAAATTGAAAGCCTGAGCGATATGGCAAAACAATGCCGTCTGAAATTTTTTCAGACGGCATTTTATTTTTGAGGATGGGGTTGGAGGTCGGATGCTGATACCGTGTCGGGAAGGGGGGGCAAAACTAAAAATCTTTCTTTTAATCTGCTGTTTTCACGCGTGTTTGTCAAAATCTATCAGTTTGTTTTTAAAATACACTGTTCAAAATGGGATAAAACAGGTAAATTAACGTTTATGTAACCCAGTGTAGCAATGGGTTTACGGTTTTTGAGTCGATATATAACTACAGAGGAATTGACTATGTCTGTCAAACCGCGTCCTGTTTATCTGGATTTGCCGAACATCCGTCTGCCGATACCCGGGATAGTTTCCATCCTTCACCGCATCAGCGGGGTCGGGCTGTTTATTATGCTGCCTTTCCTGCTGTATTTCCTGTCCGGCACCCTAAGTCAAGAATCTGCATTTGAAACTTACCGTGCTATTGTTTCCCATCCTTTGGTCAAGCTGGTTTTAATCGGTGTATTGTGGGCTTATCTGCACCATTCTCTCGCCGGTATCCGCTTTTTATTTTTGGATGCGCACAAAGGCCTTGAGCTGAATACTGCACGGAACACCGCTAAATTTGTCTTTACCGCAGCTTTGGTGCTGACTGTCGTTTTGGGAGCGTTGTTATGGTAGAACGTAAATTGACCGGTGCCCATTACGGTTTGCGCGATTGGGCGATGCAACGTGCGACTGCGGTTATTATGTTGATTTATACTGTTGCACTTTTAGTGGTTCTATTTTCCCTGCCTAAAGAATATTCGGCATGGCAGGCATTTTTTAGTCAAACTTGGGTAAAAGTATTTACCCAAGTGAGCTTCATCGCCGTATTTTTGCACGCTTGGGTGGGTATCCGCGATTTGTGGATGGACTATATCAAACCCTTCGGCGTGCGTTTGTTTTTGCAGGTTGCCACCATCGTCTGGCTGGTCGGCTGCCTCGTGTATTCAGTTAAAGTGATTTGGGGGTAAGTATGGGTTTTCCTGTTCGCAAGTTTGATGCCGTGATTGTCGGCGGTGGTGGTGCAGGTTTACGCGCAGCCCTCCAATTGTCCAAATCCGGTCTGAATTGTGCCGTTTTGTCTAAAGTGTTCCCGACCCGTTCGCATACCGTAGCGGCGCAGGGCGGTATTTCCGCTTCGCTGGGTAATGTGCAGGAAGACCGTTGGGACTGGCATATGTACGATACCGTGAAAGGTTCCGACTGGCTAGGCGACCAAGATGCGATTGAGTTTATGTGTCGCGCAGCGCCCGAAGCGGTGATTGAGTTGGAACACATGGGTATGCCTTTTGACCGCGTGGAAAGCGGCAAAATTTACCAACGCCCTTTCGGCGGACATACTGCCGAACACGGTAAACGCGCGGTAGAACGTGCCTGTGCGGTTGCCGACCGTACCGGTCATGCGATGCTGCATACCCTGTATCAACAAAACGTCCGTGCCAATACGCAATTCTTTGTGGAATGGACAGCGCAAGATTTGATTCGTGATGAGAATGGTGATGTCGTCGGTGTAACCGCTATGGAAATGGAAACTGGTGAAGTTTATATTTTCCACGCTAAAGCTGTGATGTTTGCTACCGGTGGCGGCGGCCGTATTTATGCTTCTTCTACCAATGCTTATATGAATACTGGTGACGGTTTGGGCATTTGTGCCCGTGCAGGTATCCCGTTGGAAGATATGGAATTCTGGCAATTCCACCCGACCGGTGTGGCAGGTGCAGGCGTGTTGATTACCGAAGGCGTACGCGGTGAGGGCGGTATTCTGTTGAATGCCGACGGCGAACGCTTTATGGAACGCTATGCGCCGACCGTAAAAGACTTGGCTTCGCGCGACGTGGTTTCCCGTGCGATGGCGATGGAAATCTACGAAGGTCGCGGCTGCGGTAAAAATAAAGACCATGTATTGCTGAAAATCGACCATATCGGTGCCGAAAAAATTATGGAAAAACTGCCGGGTATCCGCGAGATTTCCATCCAGTTTGCCGGTATCGACCCGATTAAAGACCCGATTCCTGTCGTGCCGACTACCCACTACATGATGGGCGGCATTCCGACCAATTATCATGGCGAAGTTGTCGTTCCTCAAGGCGACGAGTACGAAGTGCCTGTAAAAGGTCTGTATGCCGCAGGTGAGTGCGCTTGTGCTTCCGTACACGGTGCGAACCGTTTGGGTACAAACTCCCTGCTGGACTTGGTAGTATTCGGTAAAGCTGCCGGCGACAGTATGATTAAATTCATCAAAGAACAAAACTGCTGGAAACCCCTGCCTGCAAATGCCGGCGAACTGACTCGCCAACGTATCGAACGCTTGGATAACCAAACCGGCGGCGAAAACGTCGATGCGCTGCGCCGCGAACTGCAACGCTCCGTCCAACTGCACGCCGGCGTGTTCCGTACCGATGCTATTTTGGCGGAAGGTGTGAAACAGGTGATGGAGATTGCCGAGCGCGTGAAACGTACCGAAATCAAGGACAAGAGCAAAGTGTGGAATACCGCGCGTATCGAGGCTTTGGAATTGGACAACCTGATTGAAGTGGCGAAAGCGACTTTGGTGTCTGCCGAAGCACGTAAAGAATCACGCGGCGCGCACGCTTCAGACGACCATCCTGAGCGCGATGACGAAAACTGGATGAAACACACGCTGTATCATTCAGATACCAACACCTTGTCCTACAAACCGGTACACACCAAGCCTCTGAGCGTAGAATACATCAAACCGGCCAAGCGCGTTTACTGATGCGTTTTCAGACGACCTCCGTATCACAAGAGGTCGTCTGAAAATCAAATACACCACCATACTGAACCGCTTGAACCCATAACATATAACCATCAGGCGGTTTATGAGAAAAGGAACACTTCTCATGGAAAAAATGAGTTTTGAAATTTACCGTTACAATCCGGATGTTGATGCCAAGCCTTATATGCAGCGTTACGAGTTGGAATTGGAACCGACCGACGTGAAACTTTTGGACGCTTTGGTGCGCCTGAAAGCACAAGACGATACATTGTCTTTCCGCCGTTCCTGCCGCGAAGGGATTTGCGGTTCTGACGGTATGAACATCAATGGCAAAAACGGCTTGGCGTGTCTGACCGATTTACGCAGCCTGAAACAGCCTGTCAAAATCCGCCCGTTGCCTGGTCTGCCTGTCATCCGCGACCTAATTGTGGATATGACCCAGTTCTTCAAACAATACCATTCCATCAAACCTTATGTCGTTAACGACAATCCGATTGATGCGGACAAAGAGCGTCTGCAAACTCAGGAAGAGCGCAAAGAGTTGGACGGCTTGTACGAATGTATTTTGTGCGCCTGCTGTTCGACCGCCTGCCCGTCGTTCTGGTGGAATCCCGACAAATTCGTCGGTCCGTCCGGCTTGCTGAATGCCTACCGCTTCATTGCGGACAGCCGAGATACCATCACCAATGAGCGTTTGGACAATTTGAACGATCCGTACCGTTTGTTCCGCTGCCACACCATTATGAACTGTGTGGACGTATGCCCCAAACACTTGAATCCAACCCGTGCCATCGGCAAGATTAAAGAGATTATGTTGAAGCGGGCCGTTTAAGAAATGATGGTTTTTGACGATATTGCCAAACGGAAAATCCGTTTTCAAACCCGCCGGGGATTGTTGGAATTAGACTTAATCTTCGGCAGGTTTATGGAAAAAGAATTCGAGCATTTGAGCGATAAAGAGCTGTCCGAGTTTTCCGAAATCCTTGAATTTCAAGATCAAGAATTGCTTGCCTTGATTAACGGGCATTCGGCAACGGACAAAGGGCATCTTATCCCGATGCTTGAAAAAATCAGACGGGTATGAGGCATCCGAAATCTGCCTGCGGGCAGATTTCAAAATGCAAAGGCCGTCTGAAGGCAAAGAACGTGCTGCGGATGCAGCAACGTGGGTTACAACTTGCAAAGGAGCGATAATATGTCCAAATCAATCAAACTCAACGTACCGGGTCAGGCAGGCTTGGATCTGCCGGTATTGGAAGCCAGCATCGGGCATGATGTGGTTGACATTCGGGGGCTGACAAAAAATACAGGTTTGTTTTCATTTGATCCCGGATTTGTTTCAACCGCAAGCTGTGAGTCTAAAATTACTTACATCGACGGCGATCAAGGCTTGCTTTATTATCGCGGATACCCCATCGAGCAGCTGGCCGAAAAGTCCGATTATTTGGAAGTCTGCTACCTGTTGATTTACGGCGAACTGCCGACTCCCGAGCAAAAGGCAGAATTTGACAATACCGTCAGCCGCCACACGATGGTGCATGAACAGCTGACTTGGTTCTTCCGGGGTTTCCGCCGCGATGCGCATCCGATGGCGATGATGGTCGGCGTGGTCGGCGCGCTGTCTGCGTTCTACCAAGACAGCTTGGACATTACCAATCCCGAACACCGCAAAATCGCGATTTACCGCCTGATTTCCAAAATCCCGACCATTGCGGCAATGTGCTACCGCTATTCAAACGGTCTGCCGTTCAATTATCCGAAGAATAATCTTTCTTATTCCGAAAACTTCCTTCATATGATGTTCGCCACGCCGTGTGAAGACTACAAACCCAATCCCGTTTTGGCACGCGCACTCGACCGCATCTTTATTTTGCATGCCGACCATGAGCAAAACGCCTCAACGTCAACCGTCCGTCTGGCTGGATCTTCGGGTGCGAACCCGTTTGCCTGTATTGCTGCCGGTATCGCCTGCCTGTGGGGTGCTTCGCACGGCGGCGCGAACGAAGCCGTGTTGAAAATGCTGGACGAAATCGGCGATGTGTCCAATGTTGCCGAATATATGGAAGGCGTGAAACAGCGCAAATACCGCCTGATGGGCTTCGGACACCGCGTATACCGCAATATGGATCCGCGTGCCAGCATTATGCGCGAAACCTGCTATGAAGTTTTGAAAGAATTAGGTCTGGAAGACAGTCCGAAATTCAAACTGGCGATGGAATTGGAACAGATTGCGCTGAAAGACCCGTTCTTTATCGAACGCAAACTGTATCCCAATGTCGATTTCTATTCCGGCATCGTCCTGTCCGCGCTGGGTATCCCGACCGAAATGTTTACCGTCATCTTCGCCCTGTCGCGCAGCGTGGGCTGGATTTCGCACTGGCACGAGATGATTAGCGATCCTTCGCTGAAAATCGGCCGTCCGCGCCAGCTTTATACCGGTTCGGAACGCCGCGATTATGTGCCGGCAGGCGAGAGGTAACATACATTAATATATTGTCAAACAGGCAATATCAGAGAACCGGATTGTTTCCCGAATCCGTCTGATTGTAGTCGGATGAAATCAATGCAAGCAATCCGGTTTAAAATAGGGTAGAATAAAATGTCTTTTCAGACGGCATCAGTTCCGCCGTCAGGACGCGGATTTCTACCCTTTGTTTATATTTTAAAGAAAAGAGCGCACGCCATGATGGACGAAAAACTCAATTTCTCTTACCTGTTCGGTTCGAACGCACCCTACATTGAGGAATTGTACGAGGCTTTTTTGGAAAACCCCGATGCGGTTGATGAAAAATGGAAGCAGTATTTCACCGATTTGAGCAAACAGCCGGGGACGGTTGCTGTCGATGTCGCACACACACCGATTCGCGAATCATTTGTTACTTTGGCGAAAAAGAAAATTGCATCTGCCGTTGCGGGCGGTGCGGATGAGGCAATGCTGAAAAAGCAAGTCAGCGTTTTACGGCTGATTTCCGCCTATCGTATCCAAGGCGTGGGTGCGGCACGGCTCGATCCGCTCAAACGTATCCCCCCGCGCGACATTGAAGCCCTTGATCCGAAATTCCACGGTCTGTCTGATGCCGATATGGCGCTTCAATTCAATATGGGAGAGGGCGATTTTGCCAATCGCGGCAAGCTGCCCTTGTCCCAAATCATCAGCAACCTCAAACAAACCTACTGCGGCCACATCGCATTGGAATATATTTATATTCCCAATACCGAAGAGCGTCGTTGGGTACGCAACTATTTTGAAAGCGTATTGTCCACACCGCATTACAATGCGGATCAAAAACGCCGTATCTTGAAAGAGATGACCGCTGCCGAAACTTTGGAGCGTTATCTGCATACCAAATATGTCGGTCAAAAACGCTTTGGTGTCGAAGGCGGCGAAAGCGCGATTGCCGGTTTGAACTACCTGATTCAAAACGCCGGTAAAGACGGCGTGGAAGAAGTCATCATCGGTATGGCGCACCGTGGCCGTCTGAATGTTTTGGTTAACATCTTGGGCAAAAAACCGGCCGATCTGTTTGCCGAATTTGAAGGTCGTGCCGAAATCAAATTGCCCAGCGGCGACGTGAAATACCACATGGGCTTCAGCTCTGACATCGCTACTCCGCATGGTCCGATGCACGTTTCTTTGGCGTTCAACCCGTCACACTTGGAAATCGTTAATCCGGTGGTGGAAGGTTCTGCGCGCGCCAAACAAAAACGTTTGGGCGAAAACGGCCGCGATAAAGTCTTGCCGGTATTGATTCACGGTGACTCCGCATTTATCGGTTTGGGTGTTAACCAAGCAACATTCAACCTGTCTAAAACGCGCGGTTATACCACCGGCGGTACGGTTCATATCGTCATCAACAATCAAATCGGCTTTACCACTTCCGATATCCGCGATACCCGTTCAACCGTACACTGTACCGATATCGCGAAAATGGTTTCCGCCCCGGTTATCCATGTGAACGGCGATGATCCCGAACGCGTTTGCTTTGCCATCCAAGCCGCTTTGGATTACCGCAAAAAATTCCATAAAGACATCGTGATCGACGTTGTCTGCTACCGTAAATGGGGCCACAACGAGGGCGATGATCCGACCTTGACCCAACCGATGATGTACAAAAAAGTATCGCAACACCCGGGTGCGCGTGCTTTGTACACCGAGCAATTGATTGCCGAAGGTGTGGTCACCCAGGCTGAGGCCGACGCTTACATCCAAGCCTACCGTGATGCTTTGGACAAAGGCGAACATGTCGAGCAAACAACGTTGAGCAACTTCCAACGCACACAAATCGACTGGAGCAAATACCAAGGCAAAGATTGGCGCGAAAAAATCGAAACCGGTTTGCCTGCTGCCGACATCGAGCGTCTTGCCGAGAAATTCACCGCCGTACCGGAAGGCTTTGCCCTGCATCCGACTGCAAAACGTGTGATCGAAGCGCGTAAAGCCATGGCATCCGGCAAACAGCCTATCGACTGGGGTATGGCCGAAACCCTCGCATACGCAAGCCTGCTGACCAAAGGTCATGGCGTGCGTATCTCCGGTGAGGACTCCGGCCGCGGTACATTCTCACACCGTCATGCCGTTCTGCACGATCAAAAACGCGAAAAATGGGACGACGGTACTTATGTTCCTCTGCGCAACATGGGCGAGGGCTTGGGCGAGTTCCTGGTTATCGACTCTATCTTGAACGAAGAAGCCGTGATGGCGTTCGAGTACGGCTTTGCCTGCTCCGCTCCTGACAAGCTGACCATTTGGGAAGCGCAATTCGGTGACTTCGCCAACGGCGCGCAAGTAACTATTGACCAATTCCTCTCTTCAGGCGAAACCAAATGGGGTCGTTTGTGCGGTCTGACCACCATCCTGCCGCACGGCTACGACGGTCAAGGCCCCGAGCACTCTTCTGCACGCGTAGAACGTTGGTTGCAACTGTGTTCTGAGAACAATATGCAAGTCATCATGCCGTCTGAAGCGTCGCAAATGTTCCACCTCTTGCAACGCCAAGTCTTGGGTTCATACCGCAAACCGCTGGTGATTTTCATGTCCAAACGCCTGTTGCGCTTCAAAGGTGCAATGAGCCCGCTGGAAAACTTCACCGAAGGTTCGACTTTCCGTCCGGTTATCGGCGATACTGCCGAACGCGCAAGCAACGACAGCGTGAAACGCGTGGTATTGTGTGCCGGCCAGGTTTACTATGACTTGGAAGCAGGCCGTACCGAGCGTAAACTGGAAGATGATGTTGCGATTGTCCGCGTTGAGCAGCTGTATCCGTTCCCATACGACGAAGTTAAAGCTGAACTGGCGAAATATCCGAACGCAAAATCTGTGGTTTGGGCGCAAGAAGAGCCGAAAAACCAAGGCGCGTTCTACCAAATCCGCCACCGCATCGAAGGCGTTATCAGCGAAGAGCAAAAACTGTCTTATGCCGGTCGTCCAAGCAGCGCATCGCCTGCAGTGGGCTACTCAAGCAAACACATTGCTCAATTGAAACAATTGGTTGAAGACGCTTTGGCGTTGTAAGCCTGGCGGCATTCCGTTTGAAATTGTTCAGGCGGAATGCCCATATGCAGAATTAAAAACACACAACAGGCCGTCTGAAAGGGCCATTGGAGACACAAAATGATTATTGATGTAAAAGTACCTATGCTGTCTGAAAGCGTATCTGAAGGCACGCTCTTGGAATGGAAGAAAAAAGTTGGCGAAGCAGTTGCCCGTGACGAAATCCTGATCGATATCGAAACTGACAAAGTGGTTTTGGAAGTACCTTCTCCACAAGCCGGCGTATTGGTTGAAATCGTAGCGCAAGACGGTGAAACCGTTGTTGCTGACCAAGTTTTGGCCCGTATCGATACAGCTGCCACTGCCGCTGCTGAAGCACCTGCCGCCGCGCCTGCAGAAGCTGCCCCAGCTGCCGCTCCTGCTGCTGCACAAAACAACGCCGCTATGCCTGCTGCCGCTAAACTGGCTGCCGAGACCGGTGTTGACGTGAACGCATTGCAAGGTTCCGGTCGTGACGGTCGCGTATTGAAAGAAGACGTACAAAATGCCGCTGCCAAACCTGCCGCAGCCGCTGCTCCTGCCGTTGCGCTTCCTGCCGGCGCACGTCCTGAAGAACGCGTACCGATGAGCCGCCTGCGTGCCCGTGTTGCAGAACGCCTCTTGGCTTCTCAACAAGAAAACGCCATTCTGACTACATTCAACGAAGTCAATATGAAACCAATCATGGACTTGCGTGCGAAGTACAAAGAAAAATTCGAGAAAGAACACGGCGTGAAACTGGGCTTCATGTCCTTCTTCGTTAAAGCCGCGGTTGCCGCCCTGAAAAAATACCCGGTTGTGAATGCTTCTGTTGACGGCAAAGACATCGTGTACCACGGCTACTTCGACATCGGTATCGCGATTGGCAGCCCACGCGGTTTGGTTGTGCCTATCTTGCGCGATGCCGACCAAATGAGCATTGCCGACATCGAACAAGCAATTGTTGATTACGCGAAAAAAGCCAAAGACGGCAAAATCGCTATCGAAGATTTGACCGGCGGTACATTCAGTATTACCAACGGCGGTACTTTCGGTTCTATGATGTCCACCCCGATCATCAACCCGCCTCAATCTGCGATTTTGGGTATGCACGCCACTAAAGAGCGCGCTGTGGTTGAAAACGGCCAAGTTGTTGTCCGTCCAATGATGTATCTGGCTCTGTCTTACGACCACCGTATCATCGACGGCCGCGAAGCTGTATTGACTTTGGTAGCCATTAAAGACGCGTTGGAAGACCCAGCACGCCTGTTGTTGGATCTGTAATCGTTTCAGACGGCCTTTTATTTGTTAATGAAAAGGCCGTCTGAATTTTTATTTAGATGTAGCGTAATGTAGTATCGTGCTACAATAGGCTCAACGAACGATTGAGGCCGTCTGAAACATTTGATTCGAATGAATCGGCAGATATGGACTTTCAGACGGCCTTTTCTTAAAACCATCAAAACGCAGTCATTCAAAATAAAAAAGAAACAAAAAGTATCGTTTTTATTTTGAGATACTGCAAAAGCAAAGGATGACACGATGTCTCAATATGATGTAGTAGTGATTGGTGCAGGCCCGGGCGGATACGTTGCCGCCATCCGTGCTGCGCAACTGGGTTTCAAAACTGCTTGCGTTGACGCAGGCGTTAACAAAGCGGGCAATGCCCCTGCATTGGGCGGTACTTGCTTGAACGTAGGCTGTATCCCTTCCAAAGCCCTGTTGCAATCCAGCGAACATTTCCACGCTGCGCAACACGATTTTGCCGAACACGGTATCACTGTCGGCGACGTAAAATTCGACGCGGCCAAAATGATTGAGCGCAAAGATGCCATTGTAACCAAGCTGACCGGCGGCGTGAAATTCCTGTTCCAAAAAAACAAAGTAACCAGCCTGTTCGGTACTGCTTCTTTTGCCGGTAAAAATGGCGATGCTTACCAAATCGAAGTCGATAACAAAGGCGAGAAAACCGTTATCGAAGCCAAACACGTCATCGTAGCCACAGGTTCCGTGCCGCGTCCGCTGCCACAAGTCGCTATCGACAACGTGAACGTATTGGACAATGAAGGCGCATTGAACCTGACCGAAGTACCTGCCAAACTCGGCGTGATCGGTTCCGGCGTGATTGGTTTGGAAATGGGTTCCGTATGGAACCGCGTGGGTGCAGAAGTTACCATTCTTGAAGCTGCGCCGACCTTCCTGGCTGCCGCCGACCAACAAATCGCCAAAGAAGCCTTCAAATACTTCACCAAAGAGCAAGGCTTGAACATCGAACTGGGCGTGAAAATCGGCGACATCAAATCTGAAGGCAAGGGCGTTTCCGTTGCTTACGAAACTGCTGCCGGCGAAGCCAAAACCGAAGTTTTCGACAAACTCATCGTTGCCATCGGCCGTATTCCAAACACTAAAGGCCTGAACGCCGAAGCCGTCGGCTTGGAAAAAGACGAACGCGGCTTTATCAAAGTGGACGGCGAATGCCGTACCAACCTGCCTAACGTATGGGCAATCGGCGACGTGGTCCGCGGCCCGATGTTGGCACACAAAGCCAGCGATGAAGGCGTTGCCGTTGCCGAGCGCATTGCCGGTCAAAAACCGCATATCGACTTCAACAACGTACCGTTTGTGATTTACACCGACCCTGAAATCGCTTGGGTGGGTAAAACCGAAGAGCAGCTCAAAGCCGAAGGCGTGGAGTACAAAAAAGGTACTTCAGGTTTCGGCGCAAACGGTCGCGCATTGGCAATGGGCAAAGCCAAAGGTACGGTTAAAGTATTGGCAGATGCCAAAACCGACCGCATCTTGGGCGTACACATGATCGGCCCGGTTGTCAGCGAATTGGTTACCGAAGGCGTGACTGCGCTCGAATTCTTCGCCAGCAGCGAAGACATCGCCCGCATTATCCATGCCCACCCAACCTTGTCCGAAGTGGTTCACGAAGCTGCCTTGGCGGCCGACAAACGCGCTTTGCACGGTTGATAGACATTAAGGCCGTCTGAAACTTTTCAGACGGCCTTAAGGCCTTCGACAAATTGAATGTTCCGAGAGCTCCGTTTTCTGATTTATAATTCCGTCAGGCAAACACACAGCACTTACATTCATTATGAACAAAGAAATAGTCGGTATTTTCTTTATACCGGCGGGCATCATCAGCATGTGTATGGCCGCATTGTGGCAGATGTATGTGATGATGACCGAAACTTATACGCTCAACCGTTTCAAAGATAAAGAATTGGTTTGGCGCGTGGCATTGTTATTTATCAGTTTCAGCCTTGCCGTTTATCTGCTCTGCCCGAATTCGCGTAAAAAAGGCATTGTCTTTTTTATTCTCGGAGGAGGTGGCGCAACCATGTATCTGCTGGCGCGGATGTGGTTGCCCTTCAGTAAATAGTAGGGCCGTCTGAAAATATGGGATTGGCCGCAGGGCGATTCCTAAAACCCACTCACCTTAAGGAGAAATCCATGAATTTACACGAGTATCAGGCTAAAGAACTGCTGGCTGGCTACGGTTTGCCCGTACAAGGCGGTATTTTGGCACACAACGGCGAAGAAGCCGCTGCAGCTTACGACAAATTGGGCGGCAAATTCGCTGTTGTCAAAGCACAAGTACACGCCGGCGGCCGCGGTAAAGCGGGCGGCGTAAAAGTCGTTAAAAGCCGCGAAGAAGCTAAAGAAGTGGCTGAAAGCCTGATTGGCACCAACTTGGTAACTTACCAAACCGATGCCAACGGCCAACCTGTCAACAGCGTTTTGGTTTGCGAAGACATGTATCCGGTTCAAACCGAGCTGTACTTGGGCGCAGTGGTTGACCGTTCTACCCGCCGCGTTACATTCATGGCTTCTACCGAAGGCGGCGTGGAAATCGAAAAAGTTGCTGCCGAAACTCCTGAAAAAATCTTCAAAGTAACCGTTGATCCGCTGGTCGGCCTGCAACCTTGCCAAGCTCGCGAAGTTGCCTTCCAACTGGGCTTGAAAGACAAACAAATCAACGAGTTCGTCAAACTGATGACCGGCGCGTACAAAGCGTTTATCGAAAACGACTTCGCACTGTTTGAAGTAAACCCATTGGCAGTTCGCGAAAACGGCGCGCTCGCCTGCGTGGACGGCAAAATCGGTATCGACAGCAACGCCCTCTACCGACTGCCAAAAATCACCGAATTACGCGACAAATCCCAAGAAAACGAACGTGAGCTGAAAGCTTCCGAATTCGACCTGAACTATGTTGCCTTGGAAGGCAACATCGGCTGTATGGTTAATGGTGCCGGTTTGGCGATGGCTACTATGGACATCATCAAACTCAAAGGCGGCCAACCTGCCAACTTCTTGGACGTTGGCGGCGGCGCAACCAAAGACCGCGTGGTTGAAGCGTTCAAACTGATTCTGGAAGACAAATCCGTTAAAGGCGTATTGATCAATATCTTCGGCGGTATCGTACGTTGCGACATGATTGCGGAAGCCATCGTGGCAGCCGTTAAAGAAATCAACGTCAACGTTCCTGTCGTTGTTCGTTTGGAAGGTAACAACGCCGAACTCGGCGCGAAAATCCTGAACGAATCAGGTCTGAAACTGACTTCTGCAGACGGCCTGAATGACGCAGCCGAAAAAATTGTTGCAGCCGTAAACGCCTAAGGAGAAAAGAATGAGCGTATTGATTAATAAAGACACCAAAGTATTGGTTCAAGGTTTCACCGGTAAAAACGGTACTTTCCACTCCGAACAAGCTCTGGCTTACGGCACTAAAGTTGTCGGCGGCGTTACCCCGGGCAAAGGCGGTCAAACCCACCTGAACCTGCCTGTATTCAACACCATGAAAGAAGCCGTTAAAGAAACCGGTGCTGACGCATCCGTGATTTACGTTCCCGCTCCGTTTGTTTTAGACTCTATCGTTGAAGCTGTTGATTCAGGCGTAGGCTTGGTCGTTGTGATTACCGAAGGCGTACCGACTCTGGACATGCTCAAAGCCAAACGCTACTTGGAGACCAACGGCAACGGCACACGTTTGGTCGGCCCAAACTGCCCGGGCGTGATTACTCCGGGTGAGTGCAAAATCGGCATTATGCCGGGCCACATCCACACTCCGGGCCGCATCGGTATTATTTCCCGTTCCGGTACATTGACTTACGAAGCTGTGGCACAAACCACCAAACTGGGCTTGGGTCAATCAACCTGTATCGGTATCGGCGGCGACCCGATTCCCGGTATGAACCAAATCGACGCACTGAAACTCTTCCAAGAAGACCCGGATACCGACGCCATTATCATGATCGGTGAAATCGGCGGTACTGCGGAAGAAGAAGCAGCCGAATACATCCAATCCAACGTAACCAAACCTGTTGTCGGTTACATTGCCGGTGTTACCGCTCCTAAAGGCAAACGCATGGGCCACGCCGGTGCGATTATCTCCGGCGGCAAAGGTACTGCCGAGGAAAAATTCGCCGCTTTCGAAAAAGCCGGCATCGCCTACACACGCAGCCCTGCCGAGTTGGGCACGACGATGCTGGAAGTGTTGAAAGCAAAAGGTTTGGCATAATCAGGTTTGACAACTGATTGAACATCAAATGCCGTCTGAAACCGGAAATCGGGTTTCAGACGGCATTTTGTTTGTCATTTCAAAAAGAGGCAGCCTCAACATACCCACATTATTTTTTGCCCTTTGAGGCAGTCAGAATATTTATCGGTCAAACAGGAGTAAACCCGTAAATTGCCTCTTGCACCTTATTCACCTGAGCTCAACCCGATTGAGAAAGTGTGGGCGAATATTAAGCGGTATCTGCAAACCGTTTTGTCTGATTACGCCCGATTTGACGATGCACTACTGTCCTATTTTGATTTTAATTGATTATATTTTTGCAGGATTCTGTTTTAGCACGCGACATTTTTTGTTTGATAGGATTGGAATGGATGTAGTCCGCGCAACGCTGCAAATCTGTTTCGTCGCGCACGGTGTGTTCGTAAAAACGCCGTTGCCAAATACCGCGTTCGTGCTGCCGCTGTTTGCTGGCAGACAGGTTTTCTTGCTGGCAGACAGGTTTTCGGCACGAGGGAAATGTGCGGAGAATTTGGTTTTAATCAGCCGCCAGCGCAGGGAATAATCCGCATCGTCGGGCGGCAACGTCCAAATGGCGTGAATGTAGTTCGGCAGTACGCATACGGTGACGGTTTCAAAGGGATATTGTTTTTGCACATCCATATAAGCCGCACGCAATAAGTCGATATGTTCGACAAGCAGGCGCGATTTTGGGTTGGCGAGTTTGACGGTGAAAAAGAATGTGCCGCCGGCAATGAAGTTTCTGCGATAACGCGCCATAGGATTTTTGTTTGTGGTTTGGGTGTTGGAGAAGGAACGGTTTGTTGTTTAAGGTTTTAACTTTGTTGAAGCTGACGCTTTCAGACGATATCGGAGGCCGTCTGAAAGCGTCAGCTTCAACAAAGTTAAAAGTTGAAACGGCAAACCGTCAATCAAGCAACCGCGTGCGTGCGTACCGCACACACCCTACACGTTGGCTTTGAAGTTCCGTGCAATTCACAGGTAGGGTGTACGGCACAGCCACGCACGCGGAGGGGGAGGGGTATGCAGGCTACGGCTTGCTACGCGTTGATTTTGAAGTTCCGCGTAATTCACAGGTAAGGTGTGTGGCGCAGCCACGCACGCGCGTGGATTGGGTATGTAGGCTACGGCTTGCTTTTTTGTTGATTTTTTTCTTGCTTTTCATATTCCTCAAGTAAGTTTAAGTTATTACCATAAGCTGTTTTTTTATAGCGAATTAAATCAGTTGATGTTATTTCATCGTGAAGATGTTCAAAAAGATGGTATTTCTCTATCAGTGGAGCAAATTTATCTTTTCCCCATTTAGATAGCCCACTATAAAACAGAAAAAACAATTCATCACTTGAGATTTGTGCACGTAGCATGTGTATATAAAAAGTTTTCTGCTCCTTACTTAATTTACTTTTATCTATATACTTTACTGCATGGTATATGCCTCTAAAATAATGCCCGAGAACTCTGTGTAAATATTCTTCATAAAAATTCTCATACTTTCCTATATTTCCTTTAGAATGCGAGGGAATTCTTTCAAGCTTAAAGTGATTTCTTAATATAATAAATACAAGCCGACCAGACACACCTTCTTGTATGTATAAATCTCGTTTATGTCCCTCAATTTTATAGGATACTTTTCCTTTAAGTAATTGAAGCCCATCAATGATGTTGTTGACTGTTTCAAGATGTTTAAACAGATGCTCTTCGGTTTGCCTAGCTTTTCTCTCTCTATTGCCAATATAAATTGCGATAAAAGCACCGCACATTGCAAGCCCTGAGAAGATAGCATTTAAACTTCCATAAGAATCTCCGTGCAAACCTAACATTTCTTTGCTTGGGGTCTCTATTTTAGTAGATAGCTGAATTTTCCAGTTTAGAATTTCTGGGTAATTCCACCACAATATGCCAATCAGAGCAAAAATGATAACTAACAAAATAGTCGAAATAAATTTATTCATTTCATTTATCCAAAATCATATTTTTCAAATACTTCCCAGTATAACTCCCCTTAACCTTCGCCACTTCTTCGGGGCTACCTTCCGCAATAATTCTCCCACCACCATCTCCCCCTTCCGGCCCTAAGTCCACAATCCAATCTGCGGTTTTAATCACGTCCAGATTATGCTCGATAATCACAATCGAGTTGCCTTTGCCTTTCAGACGACCTATGACTTCCAGCAGCAGGGCGATGTCGGCGAAGTGCAGGCCGGTGGTCGGTTCGTCGAGGATGTAGAGCGTTCTGCCGGTGTCGCGTTTGGAGAGTTCGAGGGCAAGTTTGACGCGTTGGGCTTCGCCGCCGGAGAGGGTGGTGGCGGACTGGCCGAGGCGGATATAGCCGAGGCCGACATCCATGAGGGTTTGTAGTTTGCGTGATACGGTGGGGACGGCGTCGAAAAATTCGCGGGCTTCTTCGACGGTCATGTCGAGGACTTGGCTGATGTTTTTGCCTTTGTATTGGATTTCGAGCGTTTCGCGGTTGTAGCGTTTGCCGTGGCAGACTTCGCAGGGGACGTAAACGTCAGGCAGGAAGTGCATTTCGACTTTAATCACGCCGTCGCCTTGGCAGGCTTCGCAGCGGCCGCCTTTGACGTTGAAGGAGAATCTGCCGACGTTGTAGCCGCGTTCGCGCGAGAGGGGTACGCCGGCGAAGAGTTCGCGGATGGGGGTAAACAGGCCGGTGTAGGTGGCGGGGTTGGAGCGCGGGGTGCGGCCGATGGGGGATTGGTCGACGTTGATGACTTTGTCGAGGTGTTCGAGGCCGCAGATGTCGTCGTATGGGGCGGGTTCTTCTTGGGCGCGGTTGAGTTCGCGGGCGGTGATTTTGGCGAGAGTGTCGTTAATCAGGGTGGATTTGCCGCTGCCGGATACGCCGGTGATGCAGGTAATCAAACCGAGCGGCAATTCGAGGGTAACGTTTTTGAGGTTGTTGCCGCGCACGCCTTTGAGGACGAGCATTCGGTCGGGATTGACGGGCGTGCGTTCAGACGGCACGGCAATGGATTTTTTGCCGCTGAGATATTGTCCGGTAACGGATTTTTCGCATTTGGCGACGTTTTCGGGCGTGTCGGCAATCAGTACGTTGCCGCCGTGTTCGCCCGCGCCGGGGCCCATATCGACGACGAAATCGGCTTCGCGGATGGCGTCTTCGTCGTGTTCGACCACAATCACGCTGTTGCCCAAATCGCGCAGGCGTTTGAGGGTGGCGAGCAGGCGGTCGTTGTCGCGCTGGTGCAGGCCGATGGAGGGTTCGTCCAAAACGTACATCACGCCGGTCAGGCCGCTGCCGATTTGGCTGGCGAGGCGGATGCGCTGGGCTTCGCCGCCGGAGAGGGTTTCGGCGGAGCGGGAGAGATTCAGGTAATCCAGCCCGACGTTAATCAGGAAGCCGAGCCGCTCGGTGATTTCTTTGAGGATTTTCTCGGCGATTTGTTTTTTGTTGCCGTCCAAATCCAGCGTTTCGAAAAATTGGTGGGTTTTGGTCAGCGGCCAGGCGGAAACTTCGTGCAAGGGTTCGCCGCTGACGTAAACGTAGCGCGCTTCTTTGCGCAAACGTGCGCCGCCGCAGCTCGGGCAGGCGCGGTGGTTTTGGTATTCGCGCAGTTTTTCGCGCACGGTTTCGCTGTCGGTTTCGCGGTAGCGGCGTTCGAGATTGGGGATGATACCTTCGAAGGCGTGGCTGCGGTTGAAGGTGGTGCCGCGTTCGGACAGGTAAGTGAAATCAATGACTTCTTTGCCCGAGCCGTGCAAGATGACTTTTTTCACTTTTTCAGGTAGCGTTTCCCAAGCAGCCTGCACATCGAAACCGTAATGCCGCGCCAGCGACTGAATCATTTGGAAATAGAACTGGTTGCGCTTGTCCCAGCCGTCAATCGCGCCCGAAGCTAACGACAATTCGGGATGGGCAACCACTTTTTCGGGATCGAAGAAATTGGTGTTGCCCAAGCCGTCGCAAGTCGGGCAGGAGCCCATCGGGTTGTTGAACGAAAAGAGGCGCGGCTCCAATTCGGGCAGGCTGTACGAACACACGGGGCAGGCAAAACGCGCGGAGAACCAATGTTCTTCGCCGCTGTCCATTTCCATCGCCAGCGCGCGCTCGTTGCCGTGGCGCAGCGCGGTTTCAAAGCTTTCTGCCAGCCGTTGCTTGATGTCGGCTTTTACTTTCACGCGATCGATAACCACGTCGATATTGTGTTTGATGTTTTTTTCCAGCTTCGGCACTTCGTCCAACTGATAGACTTCGCCGTCCACGCGCACCCGCGCAAAACCCTGCGCCTGCAAGTCGGCAAAGAAATCGACAAACTCGCCCTTACGCTCGCGCACTGCCGGCGCCAGAATCATCACGCGTGTGTCTTCCGGCAGTTTTAATACGGCATCGACCATCTGCGACACGGTTTGGCTCGACAGCGGCAGCTTGTGTTCGGGGCAATACGGCGTGCCGACGCGTGCGTACAAAAGGCGCAGGTAGTCGTGGATTTCCGTTACCGTGCCGACGGTGGAACGCGGATTGTGGCTGGTGGATTTCTGCTCGATGGAAATCGCGGGCGAGAGGCCTTCGATCAAATCGACATCGGGTTTGTCCATCATCTGTAAAAATTGACGGGCATAGGCGGAAAGGCTCTCGACATAACGCCGCTGCCCTTCGGCATATAAAGTATCAAATGCCAGCGACGATTTGCCGCTGCCCGACAATCCTGTTATGACCACGAGCTTGTGGCGCGGAATATCCAAATCGATGTTTTTCAAATTATGCGTGCGCGCGCCGCGTATGCGGATGGTGTCGTTGTCGTGTGAATGTCGGGGATGATGGTTGCACATAATGGATGCCGCCTGAAAAATAAAGGAAAACCGATATTGTAGCACTTTCTCGGATGCCGTCTGAAGCCGCGTTCAGACGGCATTTGTCGGCGGAATGCGGCGGATTCCGTTATAATGGCGGCAATTTTAACCCGCTTGAATAAAAGGATGACAAATGAACCGTCTTTACCCCCACCCGATTATCGCCCGTGAGGGCTGGCCGATTATCGGCGGCGGTTTGGCTTTGAGCCTGCTGGTGTCGATGTGCTGCGGCTGGTGGTCTTTGCCGTTTTGGGTGTTTACCGTATTTGCATTGCAGTTTTTCCGCGATCCTGCGCGTGAGATTCCGCAAAACCCTGAAGCGGTGTTGAGTCCGGTTGACGGCCGTATCGTGGTGGTCGAACGCGCACGCGATCCGTATCGTGATGTCGATGCTTTGAAAATCAGTATTTTTATGAACGTGTTCAACGTGCATTCGCAAAAATCGCCTGCCGATTGTACGGTTACGGAAGTGGTCTATAACAAAGGCAAATTCGTGAATGCGGATTTGGACAAAGCCAGCACGGAAAACGAACGTAATGCGGTGTTGGCGACTACGGCTTCTGGTCGTGAAATTACTTTTGTTCAAGTCGCAGGCTTGGTTGCCCGCCGTATTTTGTGTTACACCAAAGTGGGCGAGAAACTGTCCCGTGGCGAACGCTACGGCTTTATCCGCTTCGGTTCGCGCGTGGATATGTATCTTCCGGTTGACGCGCAGGCGCAAGTGGCGATTGGCGATAAAGTAAACGGCGTCAGCACTGTATTAGCGCGTTTGCCGCTGACTGCGCCGCAAACTGAATCTGAGCCTAAAGCCGCAGCTCCACAAGCCGCGCCAGTTTCACAAGCAACTCCGGCTTCTCAAGCTGCTCCGGTTGAGACAGTGGCAAACCAATCTACCGAGCAACAGCAAATCGAAGCAGCGGCGGCTAAGATTCCGGCGGCTGTGCAAGATGTGTTGAAAGATTAATTTTGCGAACTGAAATAGAAAATATCAGTACCATCATTCACACGAATGAGGAAGTTTGGTTTTTTGAATTTTTGCTAATGTTCACACCGTTATGTTCACGAAAATGGGAATCTGGAAATTTAACGTTACAGTGATTTATCGGAAACGGCTGAAACCGAACGAATTGGATTCCCGCCTGCGCGGGAATGACGACTCATTAGTTACCTAAAACTTAAAAAACAGAAACCTTTACGCCGTCATTCCCACGAAAGTGGGAATCCGGGAACTTAACGTTACGGTGATTTATCAGAAATAACAGAAACCGAACGAATTGGATTCCCGCCTGCGCGGGAATGACAACTCATTAGTTACCTAAAACTTAAAAAACGGAAACCTTTACGTCGTCATTCCCACGAAAGTGGGAATCCGGGAACTTAACGTTACAGTGATTTATCAGAAATAACAGAAACCGAACGAATTGGATTCCCGCCTGCGCGGGAATGACGACTCATTAGTTACCTAAAACTTAAAAAACAGAAACCTTTACACTGCCATTCCCACGAAAAGTGGGAATCCGGGAACTTAACGTTACAGTGATTTATCGGAAACGGCTGAAACCGAACGAATTGGATTCCCGCCTGCGCGGGAATGACGACTTATTAGTTACCTAACACTTAAAAAACAGAAACCTTTACGCCGTCATTCCCACGAAAGTGGGAATCTAGAACCCAAATGCTAAGGCGATTTATCGGAAACGGCTGAAACCGAATGAATTGGATTCTCGCCTGCGCGGGAATGATGGGATCTTGGGTTTTTGCTTTTGATTTTTCTGCTTTTGCGAGAATGACGGCGTGAAAGCAAGAATGATGAAACAAAGAAAATGGGAATGATGGCATAGTGGTTTGTTCTTTGTCTTTGCCATATTTCCTAACAAATTGATTAAAAAAAGGTTTTCAGAATGCCGTCTGAAAACCTTTTTTTGTTTGCCTGTCCGATTTTAAAACTTCACGTTCACGCCGCCGGTAAAGCTGCGGCCCATTTGCGGCGTATCAGAGAGGAAGCTGCTGTGGGCGTAAACGGATTGGTTGAGCAGGTTGTCGGCTTTGACGTACCAATTCCACTCGCCATAGCGCGTATTGCGGCGGTAGTTTGCGCCGAGGTTGAGCATATGGTGTCCGGGCGTGTGCGTTTCGTAGCGGGCGAGTTTGTTTTGGGCGAACACGCGGTAGTAGTCCAAGTTGGCATCGATGCGGTCGGTCAGCGCGGCTTTCAGGTGGAAGCCGAGGCGCGCAGCCGGAACGCGAGGTGCGTTCTGGTCGGCTTGTGTGATGAAAGGACGCTTGCCGTAAGCATCTTCCCTGCCGGGTAGGGATGGCAGGTTTTTCAGACGGCCTCGTACATAGTCGCCGGAAACGCCGATGCGGTAGCGCGGCGTGGGCTTGAAGTAGATTTCGCCTTCTGCACCGTAGAAGTCGGCGCCGGATTGGTTGTAGCGCACGAGCTTCATTTCGCTGTCGTCTTCGATGGATTTGGGGCCGCGTCCATCGTTTAAGGTTTGGGCGTAAATGTAGTTGCCGAAGCGGTTGCGGTAGAGTGCCAGATTGTATTGCCAGCGGTCGCCTTCGTAGCCCAACGCGAGTTCGATGTTGTTGGAACGCTCTTTGTTCAGGTGTTTGTTGCCGACTTCAAAAGTGTTGGTGGCAACGTGTTTGCCGTGTGCGTACAGCTCTTGCGTTGACGGCAGGCGTTCCTGATGGGAGGCGGTCAGGCTGAGTTTGTGTTGCGGCGTGAAATACCAGTTGCCCGAAAGTGCGAACGAGCGGGCGGTTTGGCGGTGTGCGCCGAGGTCGGGCAGGGGCTGCTTGTAGTAGTTTTCCCGATCAATCAATGCTTTGTCGTACTGGATGGAAGCTTTTTGTTTTTCCACGCGTACGCCGCCTTCAAGCGTGAAGTTGTCCCATTCTGCCTGTTCTACGCCGAAAAAGCTGTAATGTTGCACTTTATTGTCAAGCAGCATCGGTTGTTTAACCGCTTCGGATATGGCAGATAAAGCACTGGATTTTTGTTGTAAATATTGCACGCCCCAGCTGCCTTTCAGACGGCCTATGGGTTGGTGGCGCAACTCGATACGGGCGTTTTGCGTTTTGTTGTTGAAGAAGTTTTCGACCGCATCGCCTGCTTTTTCGTCGTGGCGGTAGTCGTTGCGGTTCAGGTGTACGCGCAGGGCTTCAAAACCGGGGAGAGGCTGCTTCCATTCGGCGCGGAGTTCGTAGCGTTTGTTGCGCAGGTCTATCCACGGTCTGCCGTTGTGGGTGTGTGCGTGTGCACCGTCGCCGTCGTGAGAACCGCAGCTCAAGCCCGGATTGTCGTAATCGATGTCTTCTTCGGTCAACAAGTGCGGATAAAGCTGCAAATAGCGTTTGTTAATCAAGCTCTTTTGCCAGATGATGTCGGCGTGGCAATCATCGTATTCGTGGCTGTGGGCAGGCAGGCCGTATTGGTCGCGACGGTCGCTGTACGCTACGCCGATAAAACCTTTTTCGCCTACCCAAGACAGCCCGATAGTGCCTGTTTTGGAATCGGCATGGCTGTCGGGCAGTCGTTTCAGACGGCCTTCTTCTTTTTGATAGCGCGGTACGGCGTAGTCGCCCGATTTACGGTACAAGCCTTCGGTATGCAGCACGAAGTTGTTGCCCAAACCGATATTGATGCCGCCGGACGTGAGTTTTTCCAGATTGCCGCTGCTCAAACGCAATCCAGCTTCGCCCGATACGCCGTTTTCAGGTATTTTTTCGGGAATTTTGCCATCGGCAACATCAACCAAACCGGCCACATTGCCCGAGCTGTACAAGAGCGTTACCGGCCCGCGCAGGATTTCAACCTGTTGTGACAAGGCGGTATCTACCATAATGGCGTGATCGGGCGAAAAGTCCGCCATATCGCCTGTTTCGCCGTGATGGTTCAACACTTTAATCCGCCTGCCCGTCTGCCCGCGTATCACAGGCGCAGACGCACCGCCGCCGTATTGCGAAGCGTGGATGCCCGGTACGCCGTCCAAAGCGTCGCCCAAGTTGACGGCTTTTTGGCGCAAAGTATCGCCGGAGATGATTTTATCGGAGGCGGTTGAAGTGTGTAACAGTCCCGAAGTCGCGCGCGGACGGCTTTTGCCGACAACGCTGACCGTTTCCAAGTCCACCGATTGCTCGGTTTCATGTGCTAGGGCGGGGGGGGGCGTGCTGATTAAAAGAATTGATAAAACAATGGGTTTGAGTGTAATTTGTGCCATTTTGGTTTCTCGTCGCGTTTCAAAATTTTGTTATTATATAACATTGCATTTTTTATATCATAAGATTTTGAGAACACTCAGAGGGCATAGGCAAAAGTTTTTCAAATGACGCGGTTGCGGCATCGGGCGGTGTCCATTTGTATCCGCCGTCATTCGGGGGGGGCGCGGTTGATGTTGATGCAGATTCTGCTGTGTTTGCCTATTATGTTCGGCTGCGGGATAACCAAAATTTATGAGGGCATAAAATCGGTGCTTTCCCGAACGGTCGAAAAGGTGGCAAAATGGCGTACTTGTCAGAACGCGAGGCTCTGCGCCAGATTCACGAGGGCGCATCGGGCACGCTAAGATATAAGGGGTATGGATGGGGATATCGGAAATGCAGTTAATAATAAACAAAATTATAAATCAATAGGTTAATCACAAAATGCTTTTGTTTATCGACAATTACGACAGTTTTACTTACAACATCGTCCAGTATTTCGCTGAATTGGGGCAGGAAGTTGCCGTGCGCTGCAACGATGATATTACGTTGGAGGAAATCGAAGCCTTGAATCCGCAATATCTCGTTATCGGACCCGGTCCGTGTTCGCCCAAAGAAGCGGGGATTTCCGTGGCGGCGATGCGCCATTTCGCCGGCAGGCTGCCGATTATGGGTGTGTGCCTCGGGCATCAGACGATAGGCGAGGCGTTCGGCGGCAGGATAGTCCGCGCCAAAACGCTGATGCACGGCAAGGTGTCGCCCGTGTCCCATTCTGGCAAGGGGATGTTTAAGGGTTTGCCCAATCCGGTTACCTGTACGCGTTATCACAGCCTCGTTATCGAACGCGGCACGATGCCCGAATGTTTGGAAGTAACGGCTTGGACGGAAGACGGCGAGATTATGGGCGTGCGCCATAAGGAATATGCCGTCGAGGGCGTGCAGTTCCACCCCGAAGCCCTTTTGACCGAACACGGACATGATATGTTAAACAATTTTTTAGTTGAATTTCAAAACTTCAAACCGCAAAAAATCTGACGTGATGCCGTCTGAAGCCCTTCAGACGGCATTTTCGTCCGAATATTGAACGGAGGACAAAAAATGATTACACCGCAACAGGCTATCGAACGATTAATCAGCAATAATGAGTTGTTTTACGATGAAATGACCGACTTGATGCGTCAGATTATGAGTGGAAAAGTGCCGCCCGAACAAATTGCGGCGATTTTGACAGGATTGCGTATCAAGGTTGAAACCGTTTCCGAAATTACCGCCGCCGCCGCCGTGATGCGCGAGTTTGCGGCAAAAGTGCCGCTGGAGAATGCGGAGGGGCTGGTCGATATCGTCGGTACGGGCGGGGATGGCGCGAAAACCTTTAATATTTCGACGACTTCGATGTTTATTGCCGCAGCGGCAGGCGCGAAGGTTGCCAAACACGGCGGGCGTTCTGTTTCATCTTCCAGCGGCGCGGCGGACGTGGTGGAGCAGATGGGCGCAAACCTCAACCTGACTCCCGAACAGATTGCCCAAAGTATCAGGCAGACCGGCATCGGGTTTATGTTCGCGCCCAATCACCACAGTGCCATGCGCTATGTCGCCCCGGTGCGCCGTTCGCTCGGTTTCCGAAGTATTTTCAATATATTGGGTCCGTTAACCAATCCTGCGGGTGCGCCGAACCAGCTTTTGGGCGTGTTCCATACCGATTTGTGCGGCATTTTGTCGCGGGTCTTGCAACAACTCGGTTCAAAACACGTTTTGGTTGTTTGCGGGGAGGGCGGTTTGGATGAAATTACACTGACGGGCAAAACGCGCGTTGCCGAACTCAAAGACGGAAAAATCAGCGAATACGACATCCTCCCCGAAGATTTCGATATCGAAACCCGCCGCAATTTGGATGAAATCAAAGTTGCCAATACTCAGGAATCTTTGTTGAAAATGAACGAGGTGTTGGACGGGAAAGAAGGGGCTGCGCGCGATATCGTATTGCTCAACACCGCCGCCGCCCTATATGCCGGAAATGTCGCTGCTTCGCTTTCAGACGGCATATCTGCCGCACGGGAAGCGATTGATTCAGGTAGGGCGAAGGCGAAAAAAGAGGAATTTGTCGGGTTTACGCGGCAATTCGCCTAAGCTGGCAGAATGAATATAGAGCAACAAATGCCGTCTGAAAGGCTTCAGACGGCATTTGTGTTTCAGGGTTAAAAGAATGGAGAGGGCAATTTATTTATATAAAAACTTTTGGGGCTGTAAAGGAGTAAAGATTGCAGTTGCAACGTGTGGTAGAGTACGGGTGAAGATGGTAAAACTTATAACAGCGGAGCCTATTCGATTGTGCATAACAAGGATTTTATTGGTAATAGATCGACAATGTGGATACCGCCATTTTTCTTGTTAGGAATAATGGCACTACACAAGGTACATGTAAGGGGTTTTGCTATCCGCATAGCAGTTATTTTGCAGAAGTGCCTGAGCAGTATCAAAGAGATAAAAATGGGAATATTAAAATGGAAAATGGGAAAAACTTTAAAGAAATCAGGTATAAGAAAGGTACAGTTGAATCTGTTATTTCTCAATTGAATCTATAATATATTTTGAGACTGTACTAGAACAGCAGATATGTTACCCTTGAAATATGAAGATAATGTACTGAAAATTAAAGAAAAAATATAGAAAGAACTACTCCGCTTTTTTGTGCTGGAAGTTACCGCCCGATATAAGGCTTCAATAACTGCGCCACTTACCAAAAATCAGAAAAAAGCTTTTCCTGAAATTGAAAGAACGGGAGCAACAGTGGTCGGCAAGGGGAAACCAGGCTATCCAAAGGGGACCAAAATTAAGCCTACTAAAGTTATCATTGAAAGGAAAGGATAATGTCTATTTTGGAAGAGAATGTAATTGATTCAGCCTCTATTGAAAACGGAATACTCATATTAACTATTTCTGATCATTTAAAATGGGATAACGAGCATTTGTTTTTGTTGCAAGAAAAAATAAATTCATATATTCAATATATTGAATCAGGTCAAATTTTTGAAGATTTTGGAGAAAGTAGCTATGAGACTATTGAAATACAGCTTATATATAAATATAAACCAAATGAAAATTATAGAAAATTTTTATATCGCCTAGAAGGTGCTTTATTAAAACTTAAATTACGGTTTTCTCATGGAACTATCTCATATTTTTATAGTTGAAAAGTAAATACTCTCTTTATCACTTCGAGCACAGGCAAGCCATAACTTATATAAACCCTGAAATCAAAAGAAGCAAATCGTAACACGCGGCGTCATATCCCTTAAGTCATACTTATACTGAAATATATAAGCCTGAGGAATTTACGCTATGGTTAAGAAAGTAAATATATTGAATATTGCAGAAATTTTTTATGAGAGTAAAAATAAAATTTAGATATAGTCGTTATCTGTCTGCCGATGGAACAAAATGGATAAGACATGGTTTGTTCTATGTATCTTACGAAAATGGTAATATTGTTTAGGCAAAAAATTATGAAAATTTTTTATTTTAGTTCAAAAAAAATAGAAAATTGTGTAAACATTATCTCATCAAATCTGAATCGAAAACAAGTTCGTGCAATATTTAGTTCTGATGTACAAGAAATTTATAAGTCATCATACTCTCGGGTTCCTATGGATGTTTTTCCCGAATTGAATATCCATTGTTTTTATGATGATAAAAATCAGCTTGAAGCGATAGAGATATTTGAACCAAATAAGTTTTTTTTAGAAGATATTTCTTTTAATTGGCTTGGAAAAATTAATGATGAAATAATAAGCTATCTTTATAAGAGTGGAATTAATGATTTTGAAATTGATGATTTGGGTATTAGGCTTCTTAATATTCCTGTTTCAACTATAATCAATTCAATAGGTAAAGTAGAATGTTGTTATTTAGATTTTTCAAATAGAGACACGAAATTTTATGTAAAACAAGTGTAGATTTGAGGTCAAGATCCAATCTACGCTTACTCCGGTATCAGCGTCTCCATCATCTACGACGAATAAAAAATCCGCCATCTGACCAAGTAAACGCCTACCTTGCCGAAAACCAAAGCCGCGACCACACCTGGAAAAAAAGACGGCATAGCAAGCCGTAGCTCATATGAAACCTAAACTCAATACGTAGGATGTGCGGAATGCACATATGTAGTTCTCAAAGTTTGAGCTAAAAGGCCGTCTGAAACAACAAGAATACGTTTCAGACGGCCTTATATATTTCGCTTATATATTTCGCTTCCGTTAAGGGAGTGTAAAATACATTTAAAACCCCTTGATAAATTCGATTAACCGACATTTGAGAGGGATCTAAAATGTTTTTACAGCAACAAATTGAGTTTCAGCAGCAAGCGAACGCGAAGCGTGCCGCGCTTCCTTGTCTTAATAGTAACAATTGCATTGAGACCGCAAACAGCGGCGAAATCAAGCAGTTGCAAAGTCAGCATGAAAACCGTAAAGCGAACACGCTGAACGAGTTTTCTACTTCTTACAAAAAATCCACTACTGCTCTAGAAATGAACGTTAAAGTGTTCATTGAAGCCTTTGGCCTGAACAAAGTCGGCTTTTTAACCCTGACCTTTGCCGATGACGTAATCGACCCGAAAGAAGCGCAACGCCGTTTCCACAGCTTGAGGACTAACTTTCTCAAACGCCACTTCCCCGAGTACATCGCTGTTTATGAGCGTACAAAAAAAGGTCGTATTCATTTCCATCTAATCGTAAATACCCGTGTCGATATACGGCGTGGCCTGAATTTCCGCGAAATCGCCGCAGGTCGCTACAGCTCTGCCAATCCAGCATTGCGCAAACTGTGGGCATTGCTCCGCGAAAACGTCCACAAATACGGCTTTGGCCGTACTGAACTGCTGCCCGTAAAAACCAACATCAAAGGCTTGGCGCGGTATGTGTCCAAGTACATCAGTAAACACATCAACAGCCGCCTGCCTGAAGACAAGGGCTATCGGCTTGTTCGTACTAGCATGGACAAAAAATGCGTATGGAAAGTAGCAAACAGCAATTTTGCTTTTGTGTCCAAAGGCTCGAAAGAGTGGAGACGCAAGTTAAAAAAATGGGTTGAGCGGGTAGAAAGCTACCTGAACCGCGTAGCAGAGTGGAAATACCGCGCAGCCCTACCCAGAATTACCCAAGATAATTACAACACTGTCTTGGCCTTTGTCCTAAGCCCGAAATGGGCATTTAAAAACCGCGAAATCATCTTAAACATGGAGTAACCAACATGAGTGAAAACCAAACCCCGAAACAAGGCTTTTTTGTAATCGCGTCATTTGACCGCGAATTTGTCAAAGAGCGCAAAAACGCAGACGGCACATACGTCAAAGTCCACTATCTAGGCCTGCTCGTCCGCAGTGAAGATGGCACGCAGCTTTGCGAAGTGCGTACAAAGAACCCTGAAAAATACCAGCATTTCAAGCGCGATCAAGTCGTAACGCTGGAAATCCACCTGCGCGCCTTTAAAGACAACGTCTATTACTCTGACGAACGTTAACGCACAAGCAAAATTCAGGGGTTGGCCGTTTCCCCTGAATCAGACCCCTAAAAACGGCCACAACATTTTTTTAACTCACTTAAAGGAAAAAAATCATGAATATCATGAAACTGAAAACCGCAGCGAGTAAAGCCGCTGCAACCGTAGCAGTAGCCGTAATGTCTGCTCCCGCTTGGGCTGATGGCACACCGTTGGAAGCAGCACAAAACGAAATCGGCAGCCTGAAAACAGGCATTGCAGCCCTGGGCGGCGTGATTCTTGGCGTAGCCGTTGCAATCGTAACCATCGGCGTAATTAAACGCGCAGTATCCAAAGCCTAAGGAAACGACATGGGTTATCAAGTAGGCAGAATATGCTATTTCACAGAAGACGAAGCAGTGAACATCGTGATGACCCAAGTCGTACCGACGATAGATAAAGACGGGGTGTTACATCACCCCGTTTTTAACGGCAGGACTTGGACATACAAACAGCAGGGGCATGAATACCCCGTAAAACCCACATTTCCCCAATGCGACCCAAACGAATACACAAACGCAGGCAGGGAAGTAGGAATAGCCCTGTTGGGCGCGTTTGCCGTCGTTTGGATTATCCGCGTAGTGCTTTCAACCTTGAACATACTGAAAGAAAGAGATGAAGAATAATGCTCCCCGAAATTTTATTTTTAATTGCCGCCGCCCCCTACCTGTTCTGCTGCTGGGCGTTGTCGTTCCTCATGCTCAAGTAAACGCAGACGCGCAACTACCCCCACCTGCACACCACCAAAACGTAGGCTTTCCATCAGCCCAAAAACTCGAGCAAATGGGATACAACAGAGAGACAGGCGTTTGGAAAGTACAAACAAACCCAACAGGCAAACCGACAGTAAGCAGCGGAGGCGGCCAAATCACGGGGACGCAGAACCAGCGTGTAACCGTAACGGACGCGTACGGCAACAAAGCGAACGTGAACACCCAAGTAACGCAGCGCGTTAATATCGGACGTGTTGAAGCTGCTATTGGTGGCACGTTAGCAGGTTTGTCAGCGGCAGGCGGTGCTATTGGTTCTGATTATGCCGCTTGGGCATATAGAGATATTAAAGAAGGAAGCTGGGGCGACGCAGCTAGAAATACAGTTGGCGCATTGTTATCAGGTCTAGAAGCGTTGGATATAACTGGACTTGGTAGCGGGATTAATAATTTTTTAGATAAAACAGGTATTAGAAGCAGTTCTAGCGGTGAACAATTAGGACAAATAGCCGCCCAACAGCAACAAGCCCAAGAGCAAGCACAAAAATCAGGAGACTTCAGAGGAGCAGTAGGCTACGCCGTAGCAGCCAAAGCCGCAAAAGTAGCCGGAGAAGTAGCGAGAGCTGAAAAATTCGAAAAAGAGAAACTCAAGCCCAAAAATGAAAACGGCAAAGTCTTAAAACCCTTTCTAATTAGTTTTCAAGAAACAGGTTACAGATACGCAGCAAACGGAAACGGCGGTGAATTACTTGAACCAGAGGTTAAATGGGTGACTGCGTATTTAGAAAATGATGGGGGTCGTTATATTTATGGATTTTCGTATAGTCAAAAAGACTGGGGCGAAAGCGTAGATCTTAATATTGAGGGTTTTAAAACAAGTTACAAATTTAAGCACAAAGATACTCCAAGACATATATCGAACGGTGTTTATAGTGGTTATTATGATATTTCCTTAGTGGTAAAAGCTTACCCAACAAATTCCAGTGGCATAAAAATAGTACCTGACCCGAATCCCAAAGATTTCCAACTAACCCAACAGGAAATTTTAGACATTCTCAAGAGCATGCTTGAGAACCAACAAACCAACCATAACGAACTAATGAACCAGCTCGCCAAAATGGGCAACGTCGTACCCGATTCGACAACATCGACCGAGTTCACACCGGCAACGGCTATTACTGACCCTTATACTCCGTCAGGCTCAAATACACCACAGCAGACCCAAATCACGATAAACAAAGACGGCAGCGTAACAACAAGCGTTATTCCCCGTTCCGACCTCGTGCCGAACAGCCCACAAGCCCCAACGCGAATCCCGTTGATACCAAACAACCCAAGCACACCTATCACACCCGATGATCCGACCGTGCCAAACAAGCCCAAAGAAGACCAACCACCGCAGGAAAACACAGCCTATGAAGACCCCAACATACCCACCCAAACCGTAGATTTAGACTTTAAACCAGCCGATATATTTTCAGTTGACGGCGTATGCCCCGAACCTAGAAGCGTAGATTTCGGCATGTTCGGACAACATGAATTTTCATATGACCCCCTATGCGATTTTGCCCGAAAACTAAGACCGATTTTGATACTTATCACAATCGTATCCTGCTCCTTTTTCGTTTATTCATCACTGAAAGACTAAAATGAATATTGGGAACATCATAACCGCGGTACTGATGACCGTAGCAGGCAGACTAATCGCCGCGTTTGGTCTGTCATTTGTAACCTACGTAGGCCTAAACGAAGTACAGAGCCGTATAGTTGCGGCCATTGCCGAAAACCTGAACAGCATACCGAAAGAAGCCTTACAAATTGCCTATATCGCAGGTTTGGGCGTAGTGCTTAACTGGATAATCGGCGCATTTGCCTTTGTCATTTCAACAAAAAGCCTGACGAAGCTTGCCGCAGGCATATCAAAAAAATAGAGAGATTAAGCCATGTTATATCTGTTCACAGGCGTACCCGGTTCGGGCAAAACCTTGAACGTTGTTTCAATGTTAGCCAAACGTCCCGACCTCAAAAACCGCCCCTTGTTTATAGACGGGATTCCAGATTTACAAATCCCACACGAACCAATCCCCGAGGGAGAAAGCATCCAAACGTGGCCGAAGTGGGCGCCGACAGGCGCAATCATCGTTGTTGACGAATGTCAGCGCATCTTTAGGCCGCGCCCGAGTGGCTCGAAAGTACCCGACTACGTTTCAGAACTAGAAACCCATCGCCATCGCGGCCTAGATTTCTTCTTCATAACCCAACACCCCCGATTAATTGATGCCAACCTAAGAAGCCTGATAGAGCATCACACCCACGTAAGCAAGACCGAACTAGGCGTAAGGCGTAAACTAGAATGGAGTACGGGCGGCGCGAAGAACCCAGAAAGCAGGGCAGACGTAAGAGACGCACTCAAAAGCGTGTACAAGCTGGATAAAAGCGTGTACGGCCTATACAAATCAGCCGAAGAACACACCAAAATCAAAACAGGCCGCAGCAAAGTCTTTTACCTGATTCCTGTCATACTTTTGATGATAATCGGTGGCCTTTGGGGCTTTTATGACTTTTGGGGAGACTTCAAAAAAATCACACCGAACCCCACGGCGCAGCAGGAAGTTGCCGCGCCAGCGGCAAGCCCCGAAACGGACGGCACGGTGGGGGCGCAAGCCCAAAACGGGACGCACGGGACGGGGCAATACCCCGAAGCGCAGACAACGCCCGAGCCGCCGCAGCATCGGAAACACCTGACTGAAGACGATTACAAGCCCGCCATAGACGGGCAACCCCACACCGCCCCGATATATGACCAATACAACAAAGCAGTAAAAACCATGCCCTATCCAGTCGCTTGCGTCAAAAACGCAAACCGCTGTACATGCTACACAGACCAAGGAACAGCGATAAAAGGTTTCAGTAAAACCCAATGTTTTGAGTTCGTAGAGAACGGCATATACAATCCGTATAAAGCAGCGGCGGCCACACCGACACCGACGGCAGCGGCAGAGCCGAAAGAGAGCGGCGGCTAAGTGCTGACGATGGGCGGAGAGAGTCCGCAAAATCTTATGTATGACGGGTATAATGAAAAAAAGTTAAGTAATCAAGGTGCAAAAGTAGGGATATGAATTGTTTATTATCATTCTTTCTGGGTATTGTTGTAGCGACGACATATGAACGTAAAGGTTGGAAAGGCTTAATTGGCATGCGATGGCCTTTTAAAATAGTCCTTTTATTAATTGTAACGCTTGGAATATTTCTACTAACCCAAAACCTCTAATTCCCCCGCCCACTTTCCCACAAGTCAAGGGGAGGATGTCCAGAAAGATTTGTAAAGACAGCTTTATCGTCTTTATAAATCTTTTTGGATACCCCTTGACGCTAACCCACCCAAAAACGCTTTAAAGAAAGGTTGGTGCGGTTTTTTGCGCCAACCCCTGCCACATGGCGAATGTCGCCGAAGGCAAGCAAACGATAAGCTTCAAGCCCTGAATGAGTAAATCAGCCCATTGAGGGCTTGGCGTTTGACGAAACACCAAGTAAAGCCCACGACTTCGAAAGTACGGCCAAAGCGTACAGCTTGTAAGAAAGATAGAAGCGTGGGCTTTCGTACATCTTAAGTTTGAACACTATCTAGGGCAAAAAGCCCGAATTAATAAGGTTAAACCATGTACTTAGGAATAGACGTTTCAAAGCTCACAATAGATTGTTGTTTGATTGCAGACGGTCAAAATCATCAAAAGAAGTTTCAGAACAACAAAGGAGGATTTGAACAATTAATAAATTGGCTACAAAGTCATAAAGTAACCGATAAGCTCCATTGCGTGTGCGAAGCAACAGGCACATATTACGAAGCATTAGCCGAATATCTTTATTTACGATACACAATTACCGTAGAGAATCCACGAAAGATAAAAGGATATGCGATAGCAGAACTACAACGATCAAAAACAGATACACAAGACGCAAAGTTGATAGCCCAATATTGCCAAGACCGAAAGCACAAATTAAAAGCATGGAAACCACCGGCAAAAGAACAGAAGCAATTACAGGAAATCGCCCGATATTTAGACTATCTGAAACAGCAACGCGCAATAGAAAAAGCCAAACAACACGAAGCACCCGACTATATCAAATCCCACATTCAAACAACTATTTCAAATCTGACAGCACAAATACAGATAGTCAAAAAGCAATTACTCCAGTTCTACAAAGACAATCCAAGTTACAACAACCTTCGCAAAAGGCTGAAAACAATAACAGGCATAGGCGAGCAAGCGACAGCCGTATTGCTATCAACCTATAAAAGACATGATTTTAAAAATGCAAAACAGTTCACGGTTTATCTAGGCCTAGACCCTAGAAAATATCAATCAGGAACAAGCGTAAACGGAAAAAGCAGAATATCAAAAATCGGAAGTTCGGAAATACGGAAAAGCCTTTATATGCCTGCACTTGTTGCATATCGTTGTAATGCCTTCCCTGAATTTGTAGGCCGTCTGAAAAACAAGGGAAAACATATAAAGCTGATATTAATCGCCATAATGCGGAAACTGGCGGTAATAGCGTTTACGCTGTTGAAGAACGGCCAAGATTTCCAAGTGGAAAGATATAAATAGATTTAACGCGGCCAAAATCCTGGTAAATTTTCAATTTATTGAAAATAGAACATAAATTAAAACATCAAATCCATTCAAAACAAAACAAACACCCCGAACAAGTCGGGGTGCGGATACTTGCAACGTCAAGAAATGTAAGTTTATTTGACTGTGCAATACACTATCTTTCTTTTAACAAATCGTCACAGCAATCAGACAAAAGCAACCTACATCACCTTATAAATTGAAACTGTCCAATCAATCGTAGTTCGGCAAATATGTCGAAGCCCTCAAGCGCGAAGTCGAAAAACGCAAAGGCAGAAAAATCAGCAGCCAAGAAGCGGCAATGAGAATCCGCAGGCAGATACTGCGTTGGGTGGACAAAGGTTCCCAAGACGGCTATACCGACCAAAGCGTCATATCCCTTATCGGAATGAAAGGCGAAGACAAAGCCTTGGGTTATACTTGGGACTACCGCAACTACGGCACAAGAAATCCGCAAGCCTACAACGATCCGAAGCTGTTTGAGGAATACCGCCGACAGGACAAACCCGAATACCGCAACCTGACCTGGCTGCACAGCGGGACGAAAGACACCAAAATCAGGCAGAAAGAGCGGAAAAACGAAGAGTTTGCACTGAACGTTGCCGAAGGACTGACGAGCCTTGTCAACCCCAATCCGAGGATAAAAGTCCCGATTCTTGCAGGCATCCGCAACCTGAAAAACATCAAGCCGACCGTTACCGGCAGCGATCCCTTATTGGCGGGTGCGGGGAATATCCGTATCCCTGCAAACGGTAATGTTGCGAAGGGGGGCAGGATTCCGGATACGGCATTGGCGTCGAAGAGTCATCAAAAGAATGATTTGGGAGCATCTAAAGGGCAGGTGGGTAGGTCTTCTGTACCTGTACCTGAAACTGTAGAAATTAAGTTTGATAATAAAGTTGTTACTTATAAATCGAACTCAAAACACACTCCAGGTGGCTCAGGTTGGAATCCAAAAGCCGGAAAAGAACCGAAGAATTCACTTGACTTATTTATAAAGTCTAAACCAATACCATCATCTCCAACAGTTCGATTTTCAAAAGACGAATATGGAAATATTCATCGATTTTCAGGGGATCATAATAATCAATGGCACTGGAATGGAAGTACAGGTGATGCCAATAATCCATTAAAATTAAACAATAAGGTTAAGTTTGATTTAAGAAATTTAGGTTGGAAAGAAAAGGTTTTAAAATGATTTTTGGAAATAAACTAGATTTTTTCGTACAAACAGACATATTAATTAGAGATGGAGATTATTGCATGGGTCCCCTTGTATTTTGGATTGATGATAAAGCATATCCGGGGGAAGGGGCTGTGTTAACGTTAAACAGTGAAATAATGACTTTAAAAAATAATTTAGATAAGGCGTTATGTAAAAAGTTTCCTGGAAGTAATCTTTCATTGCATAATATTGATTTTGAGAGAGAAGAGGAAAGTGAAGAAAATATCATGTATTGTTATCTTTCGGAGCTGGGGGATTATGGTTTAAGAATGATGTGTGAGATTGTAGAGGATAAATTTAGGCTGTTTTACTCTCTGCATGAAGGGTCTTTTAAGCTGAAGGAAATTTCTTTACAGTATTATAGGAATATAATAGTTGAGTTATTCAAATTTATTTCAGTTCAATCAGCAAACCATAGCCCATATGAAACCTAAACTCAACAAGTAGCATATGTGCGGAACGCATGTATGCGCTTCTCAAGGTTTGAGCTAAGAGCGGTCTGAAAACCGTGAACCCGTTTCAGATGGCCTTTATTTAACGTTACCGAGCCAGCGGGTTACAAAGTGCAGTCAATGCCGCTGCGCCCTATGCCTCCGAAGCCATAGGCAAGACATTTGGACACGGTGAAAACAAAAACGAAATCGTCCAAACTGTCGGACACTTCCTTTTAATAGCTTGGATTTTAAGTAAATGCCGTCTGAAAAGTTTCAGACGGCATCGGTTTTTAAAAAGGTTTACGCGCCGTAAACGGGGTATTTGTCGCAGAGGGCGGTAATCTGTTTGCGGACGTTTTCCAGATTCGCTTCGTCGTCGGGATTTGCCAATACGTCGGCAACCAAGTTCGCCAATACGCGCGCGTCGGCTTCGTTGAATCCGCGCGTGGTCATCGCAGCGGAGCCGATGCGGATGCCGGAGGTAACAAACGGTTTTTCCGGATCGTTCGGAATGGCGTTTTTGTTGACAGTGATGTGCGCTTTGCCCAAAGCGGCTTCGGCGGCTTTGCCGGTGATTTTCATCGGTTGCAGGTCAACGAGGAAAACGTGGCTTTCAGTACGGCCGGAAACGATGCGCAAACCGCGTTTAACCAATTCTTCCGCCATGGCGGCAGCATTGATTTTCACTTGTTTTGCGTATTGTTTGAACTCAGGTTGCAATGCTTCTTTAAACGCTACGGCTTTGGCAGCGATAACGTGCATCAACGGACCGCCTTGCAGGCTCGGGAAGATGGCGGAGTTTAACGCTTTTTCGTGCGTGTTGTCGCGGCACAGAATCACGCCGCCGCGCGGACCGCGCAGGGTTTTGTGGGTGGTGGTGGTTACGAAGTCGCAGAACGGCACAGGGTTGGGATATTCGCCACCGGCAACCAGTCCGGCGTAGTGCGCCATATCGACAAAGAGATATGCGCCGACTTTATCGGCGATTTCGCGGAATTTTGCCCAGTCGATTTGCAACGCGTAGGCAGACGCACCGGCCACAATCATTTTGGGTTTGTGTTCAAGAGCCAAGCGTTCGACTTCGGCATAATCGAGGACTTCGTTTTCATCCAAGCCGTAAGTAACGGCATTGTAGAGTTTGCCGGAAATATTAACGCTCGCGCCGTGGGTCAGGTGTCCGCCGTGCGCCAGAGACATACCCAAAATGGTGTCGCCCGGTTTTAAAACGGAAGCATATACGGCTTGGTTGGCTTGGGAACCGGAGTGGGGTTGGACGTTGGCGTATTGCGCGCCGAACAGTTTTTTGACGCGGTCGATTGCCAATTGTTCGACAATATCGACGTATTCGCAGCCACCGTAGTAGCGTTTGCCGGGGTAGCCTTCGGCGTATTTGTTGGTCAGCTGGGAACCTTGCGCTTCCATCACGGCGCAGCTGACGTAGTTTTCAGAGGCAATCAGCTCGACGTGGTCTTGCTGGCGTTGGTCTTCTTGGGCAATGGCGGCCGCCAGTTCGGGATCATATTGGGTGATGGTTACGCTTTTTGAAAACATCTCTTGATTCCTTTGTGTGGTCAGGGTTAATTATTGAAAATTTATGCGTAAAGCGGAGGATTGTCAACGATTTTGTCGGACGGTGGGGCGGTTTTCTGCGGGCGGTGTTGCCGTGTGTAACAAAACACTGGATAAAAATATTATCTTTGTTATAATTAATGTAAAGATTCAGTTTGACTTTTTAACCGTAAACCAAGAGAGGAAAGCGATATGTTCCCAGAATACCGTGATTTGATTTCCAAATTGAAACAGGAAGATTCCCACTTCGCCCGTCTGTTCGACGAACACAACGAGCTGGACGATAAAATTACCGGTCTGGTCAACAATCCGGTTACCAGCGGCGCGGAAAACATCGATGAGCTGAAAAAAGCCAAATTGAAACTGAAAGACGAGTTGTACGCCATTCTGCAAAAAGCAGCGGGCAAATAATTCGGGTTTGAGTTTTTGAAATGCCGTCTGAAATGTTTTCAGACGGCATTTTTTCCGTTCGGAAAGGCGGTTTTCTATCTTTTTAAGGCTGTGTACGAAATATCGGCGGCAGCGTCGGATGCGCGCTGCCGCCCTTCTTTATCGGTCAGGCAGCCTGTTTATTTTGAATGCAGGCGGTCGAGGTAATCCACTTCTTCGCGGCTGCCCATAATGACGGCGACGCGCTGGTGCAGGCTTTCGGGCTGTATGTCGAGCATGGTCTGATATGCGTTGCTTGCCGATGCGCCCGCCTGTTCGAGTATCAGGCTCATAGGGTTGGCTTCGTACATCAGGCGCAGTTTGCCGGGTTTGGACGGGTCGCGTTTGTCTTGCGGATACATGAACACGCCGCCGCGCATCAGGATGCGGTGGATTTCGGCAACCATACTGGCTACCCAGCGCATATTGTAGTTTTTGCCGCGCGTGCCGGTTTCGCCTGCCAAGAGCTCGTCTATGTATTGTTGGATGGGGGGCAGCCAGTGGCGGCGGTTGGACATATTGATGGCAAATTCTTTGGTACTTTCGGGTACTTTCGGGTTTTCTTTGGTCAGCACAAATTCGTTTTCGGCATTGAGCGTGAACATATACACGCCGTGCCCAAGTGTGAATACGAGCTGGGTTTGAGGCCCGTAAAGAACGTAACCGGCGGCAAGCTGCTGTCTGCCCGTTTGAAGGAATGATTCGGTTGCCAATGCGCCTTCGGGTTTTTCAAGGATGGAGAAAATCGTACCGACGGAAATGTTGACATCAATATTGGACGATCCGTCTAAAGGGTCGAATAGGACGAGATAGCGTCCGTTTTCACCGGCACTCACGAAAGTGTCTTCTTCCTCGCTTGCCAAACCGGCAACGGCAGGGTTGGCTTTGAGTGTGTCAATCATAATGTTGTTGGCGATAACGTCTAATTTTTTCTGGTCTTCGCCCTGAATATTGCCCGTGCCCGCCATACCCAATACGCCGGCCAGTGCGCCGAGGCGGACTTTGGCGTTGATTTCGGTGCAGGCGGAAACGACAGACAGTAAAACGCCGCCGAGTGATTCGGGCAGCTGGTTTTGTTGCAGGTGTTCGGGGAGGAATCGGGTCAGTGTGTCCATAGTTTGCTCGTTTCGGAAAGGTTTGTGCCGTTTGAAAGGCGGCAGGTTATTGCGGCGTATTCCTTTGGCGCGTTCCGCCAAATATTGTGTGGGATTGTAGTGGAAAAAAACGGCGCGGGGCAAGTCGGAACGCGGCAGGCGGATGAGGGGATATTTATTCTTATAGTGGATTAAATTTAAACCAGTACAGCGTTGCCTCGCCTTGCCGTACTATTTGTACTGTCTGCGGCTTCGTCGCCTTGTCCTGATTTTTGTTAATCCACTATAAAAGTGCTGACTGCCGGTATATCGTCCGGTTTTGTTTGTTTGACGGGAGATGCCGTCTGAAGGGTTTCAGACGGCATCGGGGTCAGCGGATTTTGCTGTCCAACAGGTAGCGCGCGCCTTCGTCTTGCGCCAGCAGCCGCGTCAGGGTGGGGAGGTTTGCCGCCAATTGTTCCGCCAACAGATAGGGCGGATTGATGACGAACATTCCGCTGCCGTGCATACCGAAACCGTCGGCTTTCGGCGCGTGGACGTGCAGTTCAGCGTGAAGGTAGTTGTCGGGAACGAGTTTTTTCAATTCTTCCGGCAGCTTGCGGCTTTCTTCGCGGCTGAGGCAGGGATACCAGATGAGATAACAGCCGGACTCAAAACGTTTTAAAGCGGCTTTCAGCGTTTCCGTTACACGCGGGTAGTCCTGTTTTTCCTCGTAAGGCGGGTCGATGAGGACGGCGGCGCGGCGCGGTGGGGGCGGCAGCAGGGAAATCAGCCCTTTGTAACCGTCTTCGTGCAACACTTGTCCGCGTTTGCTCAATCCTGCTTCGTCCATATTGTTTTGCAGATGGACAAAATCGGCGGGGTGCAGCTCGAACAGGCGCAATTTGTCGCCGACGCGGGTCAGCGATTGTGCCAGCCACGGAGAACCGCAGTAAAGTTCGGGCGAGGGTAGGATTTTTTGTATGTGCGCGGCAAAGTCAGAGAGTTCGGCAGGCAGGTCTTGCGCCTGTCGGAGCAGGGCGATGCCTTGCCGGTATTCGCCGACTTTCTGCGCCTCGCTGCCTTCGAGATTGTACAAACCTGCGCCGCCGTGCGTATCGATGTACCAGTAGGGCTTGTCTTTTTTGTTGAAATATTGCAGCACTAAAAACAAGGTAAAGTGTTTGAGCATATCGGCGTGGTTGCCGGCGTGGAATGCGTGTCTGTAACTGAGCATGGTATGAAAGCCGTTTGTGCGGAAATGCCGTCTGAACGCGGGAATATGGTTTCAGACGGCATGACGTAATGGAAAACAAATGCCGAATCAGCGTTTTTCGCCGATTTTGCCTTCTTTGCCTTTAAGCAGGTTGCTGATATTGCTTTTGTGGCGGAACAACACCAGCAGGGCGATAAGGAGCGTCGCCCAAACCCAAGAAGGGTGGGGCATAAAAAACAGCGCGGCAAGGGGGGCGGTGATTGTGGCGGTTAATGCGGCAAGGGAGGACACCTTGAAGCCGAATGCCATCACAAGCCAAATCAACGCGCAGACCAAGGCAGTTGCGGGAGAGAGTGCCAGAAGCACGCCCAATGCCGTTGCCACGCCTTTGCCGCCCTTAAATCCGAAAAACACCGGCCACATATGCCCGACCAGCGCGGCGAGTGCGACGGCAGCGATTGCGCTGTCGGATAAACCGAGCGGTTCTTGAAGCATACGCGCGAGGAGAACGGCAACCAAACCTTTGGCGGCATCGCCCAAGAGCGTCAGTGCTGCCGCTTTTTTTTTGCCGCTGCGTAAAACATTGGTCGCGCCGGGATTGCCCGATCCGTAGGTGCGCGGGTCGTCCATGCCGTAATATTTGGAAACGATGACGGCAAAAGAAAGTGAGCCGATCAGATAGGAAACGGCAACAGCCGGTATGTTGAACATTTGCGGTACTTTACTTAGAATGGTGCGGTTATTTTAGCAAAAAATGGGGCGGATTATGGATAAAATCTTTTTGCACGGCATGAAGGCGGATACGCTTATCGGCGTGTACGGCTGGGAGCGCGAACGGTTGCAGACCCTGATTGTCGATTTGGATATCGGCGTTCCCGAGAAAGCGGGTTCGGACGATGATATTGCCAATACGGTGCATTATGCCGAGGTATGCGAAACGCTGCGCCGACATCTGAAAGAACAGGATTTCCTGCTTTTGGAAGCGTTGGCGGAATATATTGCTGATTTGGTTTTGGGATATTTCGGCGCGGTGTGGGTGCGCGTGAAAATCGTCAAGCCGGGTATTTTGGAAGGCGTGCGCGAGGTTGGTGTGGAAATCGAGCGCGGCAAGCGTGAAGATTGAACGGCAGAATAGGAAACGGAAAGGAGATATGAAGTGGATTTGAGGGAAGTAAAATTAGGCGGCGAAACCATTTACGAGGGCGGTTTCGTCAGTATCAGCAAGGATAAGGTCAGGTTGCCCAACGGTAACGAAGGGCAGCGCATCGTCATCCGGCATCTGGGCGCGGCGTGCGTGTTGGCGGTAACGGATGAGGAAAAGGTCGTTTTGGTGCGGCAGTGGCGTTATGCGGCAAATCAGGCGACATTGGAACTTCCTGCGGGCAAGCTGGATGTGGCAGGCGAGGATATGGCAGCGTGTGCGCTGAGAGAATTGGCGGAGGAAACACCTTATGTTGCCGACAGCGTGCGCCTGCTGTACAGCTTTTATACGGCGGTCGGTTTTTGCAACGAAAAAATGTATCTGTTCGAGGCGGAAGGCGTGCGTTTGGGCAGTACGCTTGCCAATGACGAAGACGAGATTACGGAAACCGTGCTGATGTCGAAAGATGAAGTCTGTCAGGCATTGGCAAACGATGAAATTAAAGACGGCAAGACATTAATCGGTTTGCAATACTGGCTGATGAAGGATTGACAGGATGTTGGAACTGCCCGCCGGAGTAAGTCGGCGGGCAGTTTGTTTGGCGGATGGGATATGCCTTTTCGGCTTGTCTTTGGGCGCATCCTTTAAAGTCATTCGTGCTTTAGTAATAAGAGGGAAAAGGGTATGATAATTACCCAAACGAACATGATAATTTTTAAGAATAGTTAATAATGAATATCTTTGTTACTGATTTTTCTTACAGGTTTATTAGTTTATTGGTTCTGTCTTATATACCGTCAATTCATTCATCGGATGATGATATTGATTTTGGCAAAAGGGTTATGATGGTTACTTTTTTTGCATTTTTAGACGCAGCAATAGAGCGTTTTTTTTTAAGAAAAAGCCTTGGTAGGTTTATCCTCTCAAGGCTTTTTCTTTGTTACAGACCTAAAAGCTCAATTTGAATTTGAGAACGGTAATTGGCACAGGCAGTATTTAAACAAGCGAAGCCAATTTATAGATTATGTCAAAACCAAAGGAAGAAATTTTTTGTGATTATTTGACTGCCGTCCCTATCTTCAGCCCGAGCCAAGTCAGCAGCAGCGAACCTGCCGTGTGCAGGAAAATATTGGCAAGTGCCGAAGCGGGACGATTCGATTGGAGCAGGGAGACGGTTTCCAGTGAAAATCCGGAAAGTGTGGTCAGGCTGCCGAGAAAACCGGTAATCAGCAGCAGCTTCCATTGCGGATGGCTGACGGTTTCGGCAAAGACTCCGATGAGCAGCGCGCCCGTCCAGTTGGCAAACAGGTTGCCCGTGGCGGGAGGTATTGATACGGGAACGGCGAGGTTGAGCAGCCAACGCGCAGTCGCACCGAGTGCCGCACCGACGGAGAGGGGGAGGATGTTGGAAAGCATGGTTTTGCCTGCTTATGCCGTCTGAAGGTTACCGCCATATGCCGCGGTCGGACTTCAGATAGCGGTTGTCGTCGAAAGTGTTGATCCAATGGGGCTTCAGTGCAACAAATATGGCAGTTGAAATGCCGCTGAGGAAGGCTTCCGCCCACGCCAGCAGAATAAAGACGGGCAGGGCGGTCGTCCACAATATTTCGGACGGAAAAGCGTTTGCGGCATCCAAAATACCGGTCAGCACCAGCCCGGTCAGCAGAATGCCGGCGGCGGAAGCGAGAAAGCCGTTGACGAAAATAAAGATGAAAATATTGGGCGGCAGGCGGTCGACCAGCACACGCGACAGGCGGTTGACGGCAAGTGCGGGCAAAATCAGAACCAATACGTTTGCAGGATACGCACCGGAAGAGCCGGCAAACAGCAGGCAGTATGGAAGCATTAGAATCGAGGCAAGCCAAAGGGCGGCAGAGGTATCCACCATCAGAGCGACCAGGTTGACGGCGAGCAGGTGATAGCTCATTTGGGCAAGTTGTCCGCCTCCGGCAGCGGTGTTCAAACTCCATGCCGCAGAAAAAATAACGATACAGAGCGGTACGGCGGAACGGTAGCGGACAAGCGAACGGTATGCGGACGGTCCGGAAGCTGCCAATAGGAGGATGAGTGCAATCCATGAAGCTCCCAGCAGCATATCTGAAAACCAGACTGTTTGGAAAATCATGCCAATACCGTAAAGATGAATAAGAGGTTATCTATTATAGTGCTGCCTGCGGCAAACAGAAAGCTGTAATGATTTTGACCGAATTGTCGGTCAGGTTGTTTTGTTTGTAATGGAAACACGTTAAAATATACCCATTTAATCGTTTGCTTTGCGGGAAACTGCATATGTTTTGGATAGTTCTGATCATTATTTTGTTGCTTGCTATTGCGGGTTTGTTTTTTATCCGAGCACAGTCCGAACGGGAATGGGTGCGTGAAGTTTCTGAATGGCAGGAAAATAAAGGGGGACAACAGGCGGAATTACCTGAAATCCAAGACAGGATGCCTAATTTTCTCGAGCTTGGCCTGATGATTTTTCATGCGGTCAAAGCGGCAGTGTATTGGCTGTTTGTCAGTATCGTCCGTTTCTGCCGAAACTATCTGGCGCACGAATCCGAACCGGACAGGCCCGTTCCGCCTGCTTCTGCAAACCGTGAGGATGTTTCGACCGCATCCGACGGGTATTCAGACAGTGGAAACGGGACGGAAGAAGCGGAAACGGAAGCAGCAGAGGCAGAAGCAGAAGCAGAAACTGTGGAGGAAGAGGCTGCCGATACGGAAGACATTGCAACTGCCGTAATCGACAACCGCCGCATCCCATTCGACCGGAGTATTGCTGAAGGGTTGATGCCGTCTGAAAGCGAAATTTCGCCCGTCCGTCCGGTTTTTAAAGAAATCACTTTGGAAGAAGCAACGCGTGCCTTAAACGGCGCGGCTTTAAGGGAAACGAAAAAACGCTATATCGATACATTTGAGAAAAACGAAACAGCGGTCCCCAAAGTCCGCGTGTCCGATACCCCGATGGAAGGGCTGCAGATTATCGGTTTGGACGACCCTGTGCTTCAACGCACGTATTCCCGTATGTTCGATGCGGACAAAGAAGCGTTTTCCGAGTCTGCGGATTACGGATTTGAGCCGTATTTTGAGAAGCAGCATCCGTCTGCCTTTTCTGCAGTCAAAGCCGAAAATGCACGGAATGCGCCGTTCCGCCGTCATGCAGGGCAGGGAAAAGGGCAGGCGGAGGCAAAATCCCCGGATGTTTCCCAAGGGCAGTCCGTTTCAGACGGCACGGCCGTCCGCGATGCCCGCCGCCGCGTTTCCGTCAATTTGAAAGAACCGAACAAAGCAACGGTTTCTGCGGAGGCGCGGATTTCACGCCTGATTCCGGAAAGTCAGACGGTTGTCGGGAAAAGGGATGTCGAAATGCCGTCTGAAACCGAAAATGTTTTCACGGAAACTGTTTTGTCCGTGGGATACGGGGGACCGGTTTATGATGAAGCTGCCGATATCTATATTGAAGAGCCCGCCGCGCCGGATGCGTGGGTGGTCGAGCCGCCCGAAATGCCGAAAGTTTTCACGCCCGAAATCGATATTCTGCCGCCGCCGCCCGTATCGGAAATCTACAACCGTACCTATGAACCGCCGGCAGGATTCGAGCAGGCACAACGCAGCCGCATTGCTGAAACCGACCATCTTGCCGATGATGTTTTGAATGGAGGTTGGCAAGAGGAAACCGACGCTATTGCGGATGACGGCAGTGAGGGTGTGGCAGAGCGGTCAAGCGGGCAATATTTGTCCGATGACGGAGCGTTCGGGCATGACAGTCGGGCGGTTTGTCCGTTTGAAGATGTGCCGTCTGAACGCCCGTCCCGCCGGGCATCGGATACGGAAGCGGATGAAGAGGCGTTCCAATCGGAAGAAACCGGTGCGGCATCCGAACACCTGCCGACAACCGACCTGCTTCTGCCTCCGCTGTTCAATCCCGAGGCGACGCAAACCGAAGAAGAGCTGTTGGAAAACAGCATCACCATCGAAGAGAAATTGGCGGAGTTCAAAGTCAAGGTCAAGGTTGTCGATTCTTATTCCGGCCCCGTGATTACGCGTTATGAAATCGAACCGGATGTCGGCGTTCGCGGCAATTCGGTTCTGAATCTGGAAAAAGATTTGGCGCGTTCGCTCGGCGTGGCTTCTATCCGCGTTGTCGAAACCATCCCCGGCAAAACCTGCATGGGTTTGGAACTTCCGAACCCGAAACGCCAAATGATACGCCTGAGCGAAATCTTCAATTCGCCCGAGTTTGCCGAATCCAAATCCAAGCTGACGCTCGCGCTCGGTCAGGACATCACCGGACAGCCCGTCGTAACCGACTTGGGCAAAGCACCGCATTTGCTGGTTGCCGGTACGACCGGTTCGGGCAAATCGGTGGGTGTCAACGCGATGATTCTGTCTATGCTTTTCAAAGCCGCGCCGGAAGACGTGCGTATGATTATGATCGATCCGAAAATGCTGGAATTGAGCATTTACGAAGGCATCCCGCACCTGCTCGCCCCTGTCGTTACCGATATGAAGCTGGCGGCAAACGCGCTGAACTGGTGTGTTAACGAAATGGAAAAACGCTACCGCCTGATGAGCTTTATGGGCGTGCGCAATCTCGCGGGCTTCAACCAAAAAATCGTCGAAGCCGCAGCAAGGGGAGAAAAAATCGGCAACCCGTTCAGCCTCACGCCCGACGATCCCGAACCTTTGGAAAAACTGCCGTTTATCGTAGTCGTGGTTGACGAGTTTGCCGATTTGATGATGACGGCAGGCAAGAAAATCGAAGAACTGATTGCCCGACTCGCCCAGAAAGCCCGCGCAGCAGGCATCCATTTGATTCTTGCCACACAACGCCCCAGCGTCGATGTCATCACAGGTCTGATTAAAGCCAACATCCCGACGCGCATCGCGTTCCAAGTGTCCAGCAAAATCGACAGCCGCACGATTCTCGACCAAATGGGCGCGGAAAACCTGCTCGGTCAGGGCGATATGCTGTTCCTGCCGCCGGGTACGGCCTATCCGCAACGCGTTCACAGCGCGTTTGCCTCGGATGAAGAGGTGCACCGCGTGGTCGAATATTTGAAGCAGTTTGGCGAGCCGGACTATGTTGACGATATTTTGAGCGGAGGCGGCAGCGAAGAGCTGCCCGGCATCGGGCGCAGCGGCGACGGCGAAGCCGATCCGATGTACGACGAGGCCGTATCTGTTGTCCTGAAAACGCGCAAAGCCAGCATTTCGGGCGTACAGCGCGCCTTGCGTATCGGCTACAACCGTGCCGCGCGTCTGATTGACCAGATGGAGGCGGAAGGCATTGTGTCCGCACCGGAACACAACGGCAACCGTACGATTCTCGTCCCCTTGGACAATGCTTGATTTTTTGCAAATGGAAATGCCGTCTGAAGACTGTTTCAGACGGCATTTTTATAGTGGATTAACAAGAATCAGGACAAGGCGACGAAGCCGCAGACAGTACAAATAGTACGGAACCGATTCACTTGGTGCTTCAGCATCTTAGAGAATCGTTCTCTTTGAGCTAAGGCGAGGCAACGCCGTACTGGTTTTTGTTAATCCACTATACAGACGTTTGAATTCGGATTATTCCCTAACCTGTCCCGTGCCTTGTACGATGTATTTGTAACTCGTCAGCTCTTTCAAACCCATCGGGCCCCGGGCGTGGAGTTTTTGCGTGGAGATGCCCATTTCGCAACCCAAGCCGAATTCGCCGCCGTCGGTAAAGCGCGTGGACGCGTTGACATACACGGCGGCAGAATCGACGTGCGAGGTAAAATAGTCCGCAGCGTGGCGGTTTTCGGTAACGATGCCGTCTGAATGGTGCGTGCCGTGCGTTTCGATGTGCCCAACCGCCTCTTCGACCGAAGCGACGGTTTTCACGGCGAGGATGTAGTCTAAAAACTCGGTATCGAAATCGTCTGCACCCGCCGCTTCGCCGCCGATATGCCGCGCCGCCTGCGGATCTAAACGGAAGCGGACGGGCGGCAGTCCGGCTTCTATACGGTCGCGAACCAACAGCCGTTCGAGCTTGGGCAGGAAGTCGGCAGCAATGTCTTCATGCACCAGCAGCACTTCCATCGAGTTGCACACGGACGGGCGGCCGGTTTTGGCGTTGTACACGATACGGAGCGCCTTGTCCCAATCCGCGTCCTTGTCGATATAAATGTGGACGATGCCCGTTCCCGTTTCAATGACCGGCACGACGGCATTTTCAACCACCGCCCGTATCAGCCCCGCCCCACCGCGCGGAATCAGCAGGTCTAGATAATCTTTCGCCCTCATCATTTCGTAACTGCCCTCACGCCCTGTGTCTTCAATCAACTGGAGCGCGTCGGGGTCGATGCGGGTTTGCGCCAAACCGGCTTTGAGTGCGGCAACGATGGCGCGTGCGGATTGGAATGCATCTTTGCCGCTGCGGAGTACGACCGCGCTGCCGCTTTTCAGTGCCAAAGCCGCCGCATCGGAAGTAACGTTCGGGCGGCTTTCGTAAATAATGCCGATAACGCCCATCGCCACGCGCTTTTTGACGATTTCCAAGCCGTTGGGCAGAGTCGAGGTTTCCAGTATTTCGCCCACGGGGTCGGGCAGCGCGGCAACCGCCCTGATGCCGTCCGCCATCGCGCAAATGCGTTTGCCGTCCAACAAAAGGCGGTCGGTCATGCTTTCGGGAATTTTGCCTGCCGCCGCTTCCAAATCCAAACGGTTTGCCGCCAAAATATCTTCCGCCGCCGCTTCCAAGCTGTCCGCCATAGCAAGCAGCGCGCGGTTTTTTTCTGCCGTATCCGCCGTGTTGGCGGATTTTTTTGCCGCTTTGGCAAGGGCAAGCTGTTTTTGTGTGTTTGACATGGGTTTCCTTTTCTAAAATTCGGTCAGAAGCAGGCGTATTTCGGGCGTGATGGAAATCCAATCGTCCCGATGGATGAACACGCCTTTCACTTTGCGCGATTTGAGCAGGTCTTCGGCGGCGGCAGAGCCGAACAGGACGCGCCCTTTGCCCAAAGGCTGTTTGCTTGCGCTGCTGTACACGGTTACGGTGTCCATACGGGAGAAATGCCCTTCGATTCCGGCAATGCCCGACATCAGCAGGCTTTTTCCCTGTTCGGACAAAGCGTGTTCCGCACCTTCGTCCACATAAACGTCGCCCAGGCTTTCGGAATAGAACGCCAGCCATTGCTTCTGCGTCCGCAAACCTTTGGTACGGGGGACGAAAAACGAGCCTTCCGCCTGATTATCTGCCGCTTCGGCAAGTGCATCGGGTTTGAGCGAGGAACAGATATACACCGGTACGCCGGACTCGGTCGCAATCGTCGCCGCTTTGATTTTGGTCAGCATTCCGCCCGTGCCGTTTGACGAGCCCGCGCCGCCTGCCATTTCGATGATTTCATGGTTGATGTGTTCGATTCTGTCCAGCCGTACGGCATCGGGATTGCTGTCCGGGTTGCCGGTGTAAAGCCCGTCTATGTCGGTCAGCAGCACCAAGAGGTCTGCCTGTATCATCGCCGCCACTTGCGCACTCAATGTGTCGTTGTCGCCGATTTTCAACTCCTCAACCGAAACCGTGTCGTTTTCATTGATAATAGGAATCGCGCGGCGTTGCAGCAGCACGGAAAGCGCGCCGCCGGCATTTTGGTAGCGGCGTTTGTCGGCAAAGTCGGTACGGTTGAGCAGGATTTGCGCGGACACGATGCCGTCTGAAGACAGGTTTGCCGTATATTCTTCCATCAGAAGCCCCTGCCCGACGGCGGCGGAAGCCTGTTTGTCGGCGATTTTGACCGGACGTTTTTTGAAACCCAGCACACCGAACCCTGCCGCAACCGCGCCGGAAGACACCAAGACCAGCTCGTGTCCCGCATGATGCAATGCGGCAAGCTGGCGGGCGATGGTTTGGATTTTGCCGCGCGAGAGGCTGCCGTCCGAATGGGTAATCGAAGATGTGCCGACTTTAAATACGATTCTTTTGTATTTCATTGTTTCTGTTCTTTGCGTTTGTAGCGTTTGGTTTGTTGCTGTCGAATTTGCCCTGTTCTGCCGAAATTGTCAACAATTGCGCTGCGCCTGCAATAAAATAGACAAAATGTATAAAATTAATAAAATCTATGATGGGTTATTGAGATTTTTTCAAATTGATATTGCCGTTTTGTCCAAAATGCGTATAATCCTGTCCATATTTCTGCTGCGGGCAGATTGATTTTAGACAAGGACTACCATGCAATTAGATATAGACCGTCTGGTCGCTTATTTCGGCGGCGTGAATGCACTTGCCGAAGCGTTGAAACAGCACGACCCCGAAAATGCCGCAACAACTGCTGCCATCTATAAATGGCGCACGCGCGGGTCGCTGCCTTTGGCGCAACTGCAAAAGCTGACCGCGCTGGCGGAAGCGCAAGGCAGGCCGCTGGATTTGAATGCTTTTTTACAAAAAAACGAATCTCTGGAGAGAACAGAAATGACACAGACCAACCGCGTAATTATTTTCGACACCACCATGCGCGACGGCGAGCAGTCGCCCGGTGCATCCATGACCAAAGAGGAAAAAATCCGCATTGCCCGCCAGTTGGAGAAAATGGGCGTGGATGTGATTGAGGCGGGTTTCGCCGCCGCCAGCCCGGGCGATTTCGAATCGGTCAATGCGATTGCCAAAATCATCACCAAATCCACGGTCTGCTCGTTGGCGCGTGCCGTTGAAAACGATGTGCGTAAAGCAGGCGAAGCCGTTTCCCCCGCTCCGAAAAAACGCATCCATACTTTCATCGCCACCAGCCCCATCCACATGGAGCACAAACTGAAAATGAAGCCGCAGCAGGTCATCGATGCGGCGGTCAAAGCAGTGAAAATCGCCAAAGAATACACCGACGATGTGGAATTTTCCGCCGAAGACGCCGTGCGTTCGGATTTGGACTTCCTCGCCAAAATCTTTACGGCGGTTATCGAAGCAGGTGCGACTACTATCAACATTCCCGATACTGTCGGCTACTCCATCCCTTCCGTGTGGTACGAGCGTATCAGCAACATCATTAAAAGCGTACCCAACGGCGACAAAGTAGTCTGGTCGACCCACTGCCACAACGACTTGGGTATGGCGGTTGCCAACTCGCTGGCCGCCGTTCAGGCAGGCGTGCGCCAAGTGGAATGCACCATCAACGGTTTGGGCGAACGTGCAGGTAATGCCAGCCTTGAAGAAATCGTGATGGCGTTGAAAGTGCGCCATGACCTTTTCGGCTTGGAAACCGGCATCGACACCACACAAATCGTGCCGGTATCCAAATTGGTCTCCACCATTACCGGCTATCCGATTCAGCCCAACAAGGCGGTGGTCGGCGCAAACGCCTTTGCACACGAATCAGGCATCCATCAGGACGGCGTATTGAAACACCCCGAAACCTATGAAATCATGACTGCCGAATCGGTCGGCTGGTCAACCAACCGCCTGACTTTGGGCAAACTCTCCGGTCGCAGCGCGTTCCGCAGCAAACTGGCGGATTTGGGCATCGAGTTGGAAAGTGAAGAGGCACTGAACGCGGCATTTGCACGCTTCAAAGAACTTGCCGACAAAAAACGTGAAATCTTCGATGAAGACCTGCACGCGTTGGTGTCCGACGAAATGGGCAGCATGAACGCCGAAAGCTACAAATTCATCTCCCAAAAAATCAGCACCGAAACCGGCGAAGAACCGCGCGCTGACATCGTATTCAGCATCAAAGGCGAAGAAAAACGCGCTTCGGCCAGCGGTTCCGGTCCCGTCGATGCGATTTTCAAAGCGATTGAGAGCGTGGCGCAAAGCGGCGCGGCTTTGCAGATTTATTCCGTCAACGCCGTCACGCAAGGCACGGAAAGCCAAGGCGAAACCAGCGTCCGTCTGGCGCGCGGCAACCGCGTCGTCAACGGTCAGGGCGCGGATACCGACGTTTTGGTCGCCACCGCCAAAGCCTACCTTTCCGCCTTGAGCAAACTGGAATTTAGTGCCGCCAAACCGAAGGCGCAGGGCAGCGGTACGATTTGAGCGTGAAAACAGACGATGCCGTCTGAAGCAAAAAAAGGCTTCAGACGGCATTGCGGCGATAACGGGGTGCAAAACCCATTTGAAAAGGCAAATAATGGATTCCCAAAAATTTACCGAAGCGTCCAAACGGCGGTTGAGCGAGCTGTTGGATGCGAAAAGCGAGCAGGGCAATACCATGCGCTGCGATGAAGTGCAGGGCTTTATGATGGCGTTGTTGAGCGGGCCGGACAAACTGACACCGTTCGACTGGCTGCCGGAAGTGTTGGGCGACGAATCGCAATTTACCGCCGCCGAACGTTCCGAAATCGAACGGCTGGTTTTGGCAATGGCGATGGACACGACCGCCGCGATGTCGGATAAAAAGCTGCCCGATTTGTGGCTTTATGAAGACGGCGAGGGCGGCAGCGATTTTTACACTTGGTGCAATGCTTATCTTTACGGCTTGGACATTGTGCCGACCGATTGGTTTGAAGCCGCCGATGATGAAGAATTTGAAGAGTTGTTTTATCCCATCATGGCATTGGGCGGTATTTACGATGAAGAGGAAAACGGCTCTATCCGTCTGCAATTCACAGAAGGCGAGCTGGCGGAGCTGGAATCCGAGTTGCCTTATGCATTGGCGGATATCTACCGCTACTGGCAGGTAGTCATCAATAAACCGCAAACCGTCCGCAGGGAAGGGGAAAAAACCGGCAGGAACGATCCCTGCCCGTGCGGCAGCGGCAAAAAATACAAGGCGTGTTGCGGTAAGAACTGAAGCGTTTGTTTCCATCTGAACCAAACGTAAAAATGCCGTCTGAAAAGCAGTTTGCGTTTCAGACGGCATTTTGCCGGAAAGGTTTAATGCTTCCTGCTGCCGAAGAAGACGAAGCCTGCCGCACCCAAAACAATCATCGGGACGCTCAGCCATTGCCCCATCGACAGACCAAAGGTCAGCAGCCCGAGATAGTCGTCGGGTTGGCGCGCAAATTCGGCAATGAAGCGGAACACGCCGTAGCCGCCGAGGAAGAGCGCGGCGGTCTGCCCGGCCGGGCGCGGTTTTTTCGAGAACAGCCACACGGCGATAAACAGGCAGATGCCTTCAAGGGCAAACTGATAAAGCTGCGAGGGATGACGCGGCAGCATACCGTATTGTTGCAGCCATTCTGCCCAAAGCGGATTGTGCGCGGCGGCTTCGAGGTCTTCGTAATGCGCCTGCGGGAAACCCATTGCCCAGAATGCGCTGATGTCGGTAACGCGCCCCCACAGTTCTCCGTTGATGAAGTTGCCGATGCGTCCCGAAGCAAGTCCCAAGGGAACGAGCGGGGTGACCGTGTCGGTCAGTTTGAGGAAGCCGATGCCGTGCTTGCGGCTGAACAACCACATGGCAATAACTACACCCAAAAAGCCGCCGTGAAACGACATTCCGCCTTCCCATACCTTGAAAATATCAAGCGGATGGGCGAGGTAGTCGGAAAACTTGTAAAACAGGACGTAACCCAAACGCCCGCCTAAAATCACGCCCAAAATGCCCCAAGTGAGGAAGTCGTCGAGCGATTCTTTGGTAAAAACGGACAAGCCTTGCGCGATGCGCCTTCTGCCGAGAAAGGTAAAAAGAATAAATCCGAGGATGTAGCTTAAGGCATACCAGCGGACGGCAAGCGGGCCGATACTGATGAGGACGGGGTCGAATTGGGGATGGGTAATCATGATGTTCCTTGATTTCAAATGCCGTCTGAAAGGCGGAAGGCTTCAGACGGCATTTTCGGGGAGGGGAAATGTCAGCGGAAATCGCCGGCGACGTTCAAAATGGCGGAAAGCACCGCTTCCCCAAGCCGCAAAGAACGCTGGCCGTTCCAGCCGAAGTCGTCGTCGGGCAGGTTGGCATTGTCTTTGAACGGCATTTCCAGCGTGTAGGCAAGGCAGTTGAAACGATTGCCGACCCAGTTGGTCGCCAAGGTCATATTCGCTTTGCCCGGCGCGTCTTTTTCGTAACCGTATTCGTCTTGGAAATCAGGGCTGGCGTTCAAAAGGGCGGTTTTGAACTGCGCTTCCAACGCGGAAATGCGCGGATTGTAGTTCTGCACACCTTCAGTTCCTGCAACAAAGACAAAGGGCAAACCTTCATCGCCGTGGATGTCCAAAAACAAATCCACGCCGGTTTCCAGCATTTTTTCGCGCACGAAGAACACTTCGGGGCTTTTTTCCAAAGTCGGGTTTTCCCATTCACGGTTGAGGTTCGCACCGGCGGCGTTGGTACGCAGGTTGCCCAGTGCCGAACCGTCGGGGTTCATGTTTGGCACGATGTAGAACGTGGCGCGGTCGAGCAGGGTGCGCGCTGTCGGGTCTTGCGGGTCGAGCAGTCTGCCGAGCAGCCCCTCGACAAACCATTCCGCCATCGTTTCACCCGGATGCTGGCGGGCGGTAATCCAGATTTTCAAATCACTTTCTACCTGATTGCCGATGGTCAGCAGATTGATGTCGCGCCCTTGCACGGTGCTGCCCAAGTCGTCGATGCGGCACAGGCCGCTGCCTTGCGCGTCGCCGAGGAGGTTCAGATGCTGCTCTTCGGAATAGGGTTCGAAATAGGCGTAGTACACGCTATTGGATAGCGGGGTATGGTTGATGGTCAGTACGCCGTTTTCGTAGGAAGTCGGTACGCGGAACCAGTTGCGGCGGTCGTATGAGGCACATGCCTGATAGCCTTCCCAACCTTTCGGGTAGGCGGCTTCTGCCGCGTTTTCAAAATGCATGATGCAGTTTTGATAGGCCGCGCCTTGCAGCCGGAAGTAGAACCATTGTGCGAAATCGGAGGCGTTGTCGGGACGCAGGGCGAGGCGGATGTTGGAAGGGTCGGTCAGGTCTTTGACGACGACCGAGCCGGCATCGAAGCGGGTGCTGATTTTAATCATGGGGAATCCTTGCTGTCGCCGGTTTCTCGAACCGGATAAACCGTGATTTTACCGCCCGTATCGCAAGGCTTCAACCTGCCCGAAGGTGTGCCAAACGCCGTCTGAAGATTGTTTCAGACGGCATTTGGCGTTAACATAAGCCGAAATTGTCAACAATATGGAGCCGTTATGGCGTTTGAAAACATTATTTCCGCCGCCGACAAGGCACGCATCCTTGCCGAAGCACTGCCTTACATCCGCCGGTTTTCCGGTTCGGTCGCCGTTATCAAGTACGGCGGCAACGCGATGACCGAACCTGCCTTGAAAGAAGGGTTTGCCCGCGATGTCGTGCTGCTGAAACTGGTTGGCATTCATCCCGTCATCGTTCACGGCGGCGGGCCGCAGATCAATGCGATGCTTGAAAAAGTCGGCAAAAAGGGCGAATTTGTCCAAGGGATGCGCGTTACCGACAAAGAGACGATGGATATTGTCGAAATGGTGTTGGGCGGGCACGTCAACAAGGAAATCGTGTCGATGATTAACACATACGGCGGGCACGCGGTCGGCGTAAGCGGGCGCGACGACCATTTCATTAAGGCGAAGAAACTTTTGGTCGATACGCCCGAACAGAATGGCGTGGACATCGGACAGGTCGGTACGGTGGAAAGCATCGATACCGGTTTGGTTAAAGGGCTGATAGAACGCGGCTGCATTCCCGTCGTTGCCCCCGTCGGCGTAGGTGAAAAAGGCGAAGCGTTCAACATCAACGCCGATTTGGTGGCAGGCAAATTGGCGGAAGAATTGAACGCCGAAAAACTCTTGATGATGACGAATATCGCCGGTGTGATGGACAAAACGGGCAATCTGCTGACCAAACTCACGCCGAAACGGATTGACGAACTGATTGCCGACGGCACGCTGTATGGCGGTATGCTGCCGAAAATCGCTTCTGCGGTCGAAGCCGCCGTCAACGGTGTGAAAGCCACGCACATCATCGACGGCAGGTTGCCCAACGCTCTTTTGCTGGAAATCTTTACCGATGCCGGTATCGGGTCGATGATTTTGGGCGGCGGGGAAGATGCCTGAAGCAAAGGCGGAAAATGCCGGCTTTGGCGGAAAACCCGTTTGTCCGGTTTCTGTTTTTGGGGTTTCGGGCAATTTCTAAGTTGTTATTCCCGAGAAAACAGAAACCAAAACAGAAACCTAAAATCCGTCATTCCCGCCGGGAATCTGGTTTTTTTGAAATCCGGTCATCGTATTTCCTTAATGGTTGAAACCCCGCCACTCGAACATCCGTCCTTCGTGGCGGCAGAATCAGACTTTGTTTGGGAGGGGTGTAACCCCTTCCAAATCAGGGCAACACATGGGGAGACGCTTTATGTGTCGTCCTGTGTGTTGGAACATTTCGGATAAATTCTCGCGGCTTTGATTTTCTGTTTTTCGATAATGCCATAACTTTGAAATCTCGTCATTCCCGCGCAGGCGGGAATCCAGACCTGTCGGCACGGAAACTTATCGGGAAAAAAAGGTTTCTTTAGATTTTATAGTGGATTAACAAAAAACAGTACGGCGTTGCCTCGCCTCAGCTCAAAGAGAACGATTCTCTAAGGTGCTGAAGCACCAAGTGAATCGGTTCCGTACTATTTGTACTGTCTGCGGCTTCGTCGCCTTGTCCTGATTTTTGTTAATCCACTATACGTCCTAGATTCCCACTTTCGTGGGAATGACGGGATGTGGGTTTTGTGCGGATTTGAACCGGTAAGGGTGGTGTGGGATTGGTGGAATGACGAAATATAAGTTTCCGTGCGGACGGATCAAGATTCCCACTTTCGTGGGAATGACGGTGGAAAGATTGTTGTTTTTCCCGATGAATTCCTGTGTTTTTTGTTTTTCCGGATAAATTCCTGTGGCTTTGAGTTTTTGGGATTTCAGCCTCAATGCCGTCTGAACGCCGAATCGGGCTTCAGACGGCATTGCGTCATTTGAAATTCAAAACCGGCCAGCCTTTTTCTTTGGCTTCTTTTTCCAGCTCGGCATCGGGGTTGACGGCGACGGGTTCGCTGACGAGGCGCAACAGCGGCAGGTCGTTTTTGGAGTCGCTGTAAAAATAGGTTTTGCCGTAGCTTTGGAGCGTTTCGCCGCGTTCGGCAAGCCATTGGTTCAGGCGGGTAATCTTGCCTTCTTTGAGGCTGGGCGTGCCGATGTAGTTGCCGGTGTAACGGCCGTCGGCACCGGTTTCGAGTTGCGTGCCGATGATGTTGGTGATGCCGAAAAGGCGGCAGACGGGCGTGATGATAAACTCGTTGGTCGAGGAAATCACGAGGGTTTCGTCGCCTGCCATTTGGTGGCTCTGTACCAGCATACGCTGCATAGGCGAGATGTGGGGGATGATGTATTCCGCCATAAATTCGCGGTGAAACTCTGCCAGCTCTTCTTTGCTGTAACGGGCGAGCGGGGCGAGGTGGAATTTGAGGAATGCGTCGATGTCGAGGCAGCCGTTTTGGTAGTCGCGGTAGAATTTTTCGTTTTGCGCTTCGGTTTCGGCAGCGTCAACCAACCCTTTTTTGATGAGGTATTGCGGCCAGGCGTGGTCGGAATCGGTGTTGATGAGGGTGTTGTCGAGGTCGAAGATGGCGAGGTTGTTCATCGTATTTCCTTAATGGTTGAAACCCTGACACTCGGACATCCGTCCTTCGTGGCGGCGGGAGCAGACTTTGTTTGGGAAGGGTGAAATCAGGGCAACATATAGGGCGACGCTTTATGTGTCGTCCTGTGTGTTGGAACATTGGGTTTCCTGTTGTTTCAAAAGCTGGCGCAAAAGCGGCAGGGTGATGCGTTTGCCCATTGTGACGGCGTAGTTGTCCAGCGTGTCGAGCATCATCATCAGGCTGTCCATATCGCGCCGCCAGTGTTTGAGCAGGTATTCGAAAATTTCGGAATCGACGGTTACTTGGCGTGCCGCCGCCATACTGGCGAGCGCGTCGATTTTTTCTTGGTCGGTTAAGGGTTTGACTTCGTAAACGAGGCAGTATGCCATACGCGTCCGCAAATCCTCGCGGATGACGAGCTGCTGGGGCGTGTATTCCGAACCAAGCAGCAAAAAGCCTTTGCCGCTGTTGCGGAAGCGGTTGAAGATGGAAAAAAGCAGGGCTTGTTCTTCGTTGCCCAGCTTTTCGACTTGATCGACGGCGAGGTATTCCGCCTCGAACGCGGCATCGGTCAGCGGCATGGAGGCGGCATCGATATAGGCGGCGTTTTTGCCGGCTTCGAGCGCCTGTGCGACCCACGCCTGCAACAGATGGCTTTTGCCCGCGCCTTCTTCGCCCCAAACATAGATAAACTGTCCGTGTTTGTGTCGGAGGACATAGACCAGTTCCGCGTTTTCCGTGCCGAGGAATTTGTCGAAACTCGGATAGTCGTGTGCGGCAAAGTCGAAAATAAGCTGGTTCACGGTTCGGCATTCCGAGGGGTGGTAAACGGGTTTATTGTACGTTGTTTTCGCGTGCTTTATCAATTTGAAAAATGCCGTCTGAAAACGGCTTCAGACGGCATCGTTCAGCCGCAGGCAACGTTGCCGACATCGAGGTGCATATTGTGGAACGCATTGAGCGTGCTTCGGTGTCCGATGCTGATGACGATGCTGTCGGGCAGTTTTTGCTTTAAGGCGCGGTAGAGTGCGGCTTCGGCCGGTTCGTCCAAGGCGGCGGTGGCTTCGTCGAGCAGGACGATTTTGGGCTTGGAAAGCAGGGCGCGGACGAAGGCGACGCGTTGCAGTTCGCCAGGGGAGAGCTTGTGCTGCCAGTCGTCTGTTTTATCCAATTTGTCAATCAGATAACCCAAACGGCAGGTGTTCATGGCTTCGGCTAACTCGGGATGCTGTTTGTCGATGTCGGGATAACAAATCGCATCGCGCAGGCTGCCTTGCGCCGTGTACGGGCGTTGCGGCAGGAAGAGGATGTCTTGATGCGGCGGATGGCTGACTTTGCCGCTGCTGCCAAACGGCCAAAGGCCTGCCAGCGCGCGCAACAACGAGGTTTTGCCGCAACCGCTCGGGCCGCGTATCAGCAGAGAATCGCCGCTTTTGAGCTTGATGTTGATGCCGTCCAATAAAACTTCGCCGTTGTGGCGGAACAGGGCGACGTTTTCCAGTGCAATGCCGTCTGAAACTTCGCTAATCTCGGGTTGCTGCCCGCTGTGTTGTTCTTCGGTACTCAGCAAAAAGCCGTACAGACGCTCCAATCGGGCGCGGTAGGCGGTGAATTTGTTGTAGAACATCCGGAAGAAAGACAGCGCGTTTTGCAGTCGCGCAAAGGCTTGGACGGTCTGCTGGATGTCGCCGATTTTGATTTGTCCGGCAAACAGGCGCGGAGCTTGCAAAATAATCGGGAAGAGTTTGATGCCGTTGGTGAACATATCGTTAAAGCCGCTCAGGCAGACGCTTTGCCGCGCAATGCGCCAACGGTTGCGGATAATGGCTTTGAAGCGGTCGGAAAGCTGGTCGTGTTCGTGTTGTTCGCCGCTGTAAAACGCCACGCTTTCGGCGTGGTCGCGCACGCGGATAAGGGAATAACGGTAGTCGCCGTTGAGTTTTTCGTTTTCATAGTTGTAACGAATCAAAGGGTTGCCTATCCACATGGCGATAAAGGTCGCCAAAATTACAAATATATAGACAAACCAAACGATGCCGTGCGGAATGTCAAAGCCGAACACGGTCAGGATGCCTGCCAAACCCCATAAAACAACGGCAAATTCTAGAGAAGTAACGACCGAATTGACCATGCCGCGCACAAATTCGATGGTCGAAGCGATAAATTCTTGCGCGTCCTGTTGGATACGCTGGTCGATATTGTCCGGCGCATGACGGCGCATTTGCAGGCGGTAGTAGTTTTTGTCGGCAAGCCAGCGTGAAGTCAGCACTTCATTGAGCCGCTCCGACCATTTAATCGCCAAGCCTTGATCGAGGAAGTCGTTGACGACGTTGTTAAACGCCCGTATCAGCACCACGCCCGCGTTCATCGCGGCAAACATCCAAAATGCCGAAGCATTCAAATCCTGCATTGAGTCGTAAAGCCCTTTGGACATAAAGGTACTCAATACATTCAGCCGTACTTCGGTTAACAGCAGCGTAATCATCGCCGTAATCAGCAGTAAGACTTTGACCGCGCTTTTAGGGGTCAGGCAACGGCGCAGGATATAGGCAAACTCGCGCCCGAAACGCGTTTTCCGTGTCAAAAACAGAATCACCGCCGAAGCGGCGGAAACTATCAAAAGAGTCTGTAAAAGCCAAAGCGGTGTAGAGTAAAGCTCGGTTTGCCATTTCTGCATGGGAAATCTCTTACGGTATCAATGCCGTCTGAAAAAGACGGGTACAGTTGATTTTTTGATGAAGTTTGGGGAAGTTTTGCCGGTCAGGGTACATTGCGTGTTAATTTACCATACAACCACGCCGGAATTAAGTTTAAATTTGAATAAAAGGTTCGGGTTCTGCAAAATACAGAACCCGAACCTTGTTCGGATATTGAAACCGACCGCCCCGATTTTGGGCGGCGCGGCTTGCAAGTATCAAGATTCGCAGATGCCGTCTGAAGCTCGGAGAGGTTCAGACGGCATCTGCTTATTTGGGCTGCTCTTCGACGAATCTCGGGCCTTTCAGGATGCCGTTGTGGGAATAGGGCGACAGCAGGTTGTATGCGGCGGTTTTGGAAACCTGATAACCGCGGTCGGTCAGGCTGTTGGCAATCTGATTGACCACTGCGCCGACCAAAGCCCCCAATAGGCCGCTGTTGCTGTTGTTGCTGCCTTCGCGGATGCTGACCGAACCCGACCACAACTCTTTCCCGTTGCGGGAATCGACCAGCCGTGCTATGGCGGATACGGTGGTTACGCTGTCTAAAATTTGATATGAAGTGCCGTATTCGGTAACCGTAATGTACAAAACCGCATCATTGCCGAAAATCTGATGCAGTTTTTCCGGACGGACGGCGTGAATATCGGCGGCATTGGTCAAGCCGTTTTGTTTGAAGGTTTCCTCTACGGCTGCGGCGGGGAAGACGTAATAGCCGGCTTCGGAAAGCGGCTCGGCGGTCGAAGCCAGCATCCCCCAAGTGCCGTTGACATCGGGCGACTCGTTCAGCGGCGGAACCACCAAAATTGAAGCCGGTTTGCTTTCCTTGAATGATGTGTAGTCGAAATCGGGCGCTTTTTGAACTTGGCAGGCAGACAGCGCCAACACGGCGGCAAGCCCTAAAATCAAAGGTTTCATCGCTTGCCTCCTTTACCGGTTTTCATCAGGAAGTCCATAAATACGCCCGATTCGGGAAACAGCCTTTTCTCTTCTTCAAACTGGCGGAACGCGCCCTCTTTGTCTCCCGAACGGGAAAGCAGCAGTCCCAAATGGGCGTGCGCACCCGGGGCGGCATTCATTTTTTTGTTGCCGGCTTCCACAAAGTATTTTTCCATCTTTTCGGTCTGCTTGCCCAACGAAGTGTCGTCGTTTTTCAAACCTTCATAGACGGTATCGGGATAGTCGCCGTAATAATACAGGGATTCTTGCCCGTTGCCGCCGCAGGCGGTCAGAGCCAAGACTGCCGCACACAGCGACAAACGGCTCAAGGTTTTCGGATTCATCATTTGTCCTTAACGGTTGGGTTGCCATACGCCGTTGTCAACAGCCTGAACCAGGTTGTTGACTGCTTCGCGGATTGCCAAGTCCAAAACTTTGCCGTTCAAAGTCGCATCGTAGCCGGAAGTGCCGCCGAAACCGATGATTTCGCGGTTGGAAAGTGCGTATTCGCCCGCGCCCTGTGTGGAATAGACGATTTCGGAAGTATTGACGTTGACGATATTCAGAGCCACTTTTGCATAGGCGATTTGTGATTTGCCGCGACCCAAAATGCCGAAGAGCTGATGATCGCCGACATCTCTGCGTCCGAATTCGGTTACATCGCCGGTAACGACATAATCTGCGCCTTTCAGGTTCTGCGCTTTGCCGGAAATGCCGGATTCCTGTTTCAATGCGCTAAGGTTGGTGCGGTTCAGTACGTTGAAGCGGTTGGTCTGTTGCAGGTGCGTTACCAAGATGGTTTTTGCCTGACTGCCCAAACGGTCTTCACCGTCGGAGAAAATACCTTTTTGGAAGCTGGAGCGGTTGTCGAATGTTCCAACGGAAATCGGGGTGCGAACACCGTGATATTGCGTATTGTAGGAGGCGACTTTTGCTACCTCGAGACTGCGTGAGGATTCGGTCGCACAGCCGGTCAGTGAAACGGCAGCGGCGGCAAAAGCGATGGCGGCGGAAATTTTCTTCATGAAACCTACTCCAAAATTGTTAGAGGAATAAAGAGGTTGTTATTATTATTTGCATATAATTTTTAGTCAAGGTGTTTTTGTCTGCCGGGGTGAAGATTTTCCTGTGTCGGCATATTGGGCATATTGGCGGATATGGTGTGCTTTTTGATGCCGTCTGAAAAGGAGAGCGGGTGTGGAACCTGCCCTTTGATCGCAGGGCACATGGGGCGCGATTATTTACCGCCCGTTCTGCATTGCTTCTATGACGGTGAGCTAAGTGCAGGCTGCTTAAAGTTTCTGCGAAGCTAAAAACAAGGCTGTCTGTTTTCAGACGGCCTTTTTCATGCCCGCACCTGCGGGTTTTTTTACTTGGAGCATTTAAAATGGATAGAGCCATACAAGAATCTTATGTTAAAATCCTAAATGTACTGTTTGAAGGCGCAGTCCGCGCCCGGCCGGATCAAATTACAGAAGAAGTAGTCGGTATGGTCGATCAGATGTTCTCCGAAATCGGCGCATGCCATGAGCGTTTGAAACCGCTGGCCGTACTGGCTGAAGGCATTGCCGGCAGCGTTATGGAACAGCTTCCGGACGAGCTGGCCCTGCTTTTCGGCAACGTGCCGTTTGATGAATACCTGCTCGGCAAAGGCATAGATGTAACCGCTAAGGAAATCAAACGATTGGGGTTTAATAAAGCAGTCGGCCTTAACAACGCGCTCAAAGTATTGAAGGCTTTTATTAAAAGCTGGATTAAATACAGCGCGGCAGACCGAAAATTAAGAATGTGTATTGTTACGGCACAAGCCCGTTGGCGTTCAAAAGTCGAAATCGAACTGCTGGGCTTGTAACCGCAGGGGGGGCAGGTATGCGGGGTAAGTGGACTCTGCTGTTTTTGCATTGGATATGGGAAAAAGTGGTACCGGAAAGCATCCGCAACAGCAAGCCGGCGCGGTGGGTAGCCAACCATAGAAAGCTCACTATCTGGGTAATTGTGACAGTATGGATCAACTTCTTCCCCGCTACTTACGAATACGACATTATTCCTGAAGGGAGATACAGCCATTGGCATGTCGATCATCCGTTGTATCCCTATACCCGATTTCTGCTTCCCCTTATTCTCGGTGCGGTTTTTCTTTTCATTCCGCCCGATCCGCCCGAAAAGAAATAGTAACCTGCATAAGGAGCCGGCTTTTCTCGGTCTTTGATTCATCTGGGAGGGGGTATGTCGGACAGGCTGAAACATATTTGGATGCTGTATCGCAAACCGGTACTTTTGTATGTTGTTACCGTCATCATCTATATTTTGCTTGACGGGCCGACCACTGAGGGCAGCCGAACGCCTATGCCCCCTATGAACGCTTGGGAAAAAATCCTGTTTATGGCAGCCGGCGTCAGCGGATTTGTCTGCCGCCTGTGGATAATACTGATTGCCCTGTCCGAGCATTACAGGGACAAGAATTGGTAAACGCGTCCCTTGTTCGTCATTACTTGCAAAACCTTTTGAGGCAGCCTGAAACCGTCCAAACCGGCTTTCAGGCTGCTTTTACTTTATCCCTTAGAAAGGAAGCCCTATGGCAAAACAAAAAGTGCAGGTTGCTTAAAGTTTCTGCGAAGCTAAAAACAAGGCTGTCTGTTTTCAGACGGTCTTTTTCATGCCCGCACCTGCGGGTTTTTTTACTTGGAGCATTTAAAATGGATAGAGCCATACAAGAATCTTATGTTAAAATCCTAAATGTACTGTTTGAAGGCGCAGTCCGCGCCCGGTCGGATCAAATTACAGAAGAAGTAGTCGGTATGGTCGATCAGATGTTCTCCGAAATCGGCGCATGCCATGAGCGTTTGAAACCGCTGGCCGTACTGGCTGAAGGCATTGCCGGCAGCGTTATGGAACAGCTTCCGGACGAGCTGAAGCTGCTTTTCGGCAACGTGCCGTTTGATAAATACCTGATCAGCAAAGGCAGGGATGTAACCGCTAGGGAAATCAAACGATTGTGGTTTAATAAAGCAGTCGGCCTTAACAACGCGCTCAAAGTATTGGAGGCTTTTATTGAAAGCTGGATTAAATACAGCGCGGCAGACCGAAAATTAAGAATGTGTATTGTTACGGCACAAGCCCGCTGGCGTTCAAAAGTCGAAATCGAACTGCTGGGCTTGTAACCGCAGGGGGGCAGGTATGTATCTGCTGTTTTTTCGTTGGATATGGGAAAAAGTGGTACCGGAAAGCATCCGCAACAGCAAGCCGGTGCGGTGGGTAGCCAACCATAGAAAGCTCACTATCTGGGTAATTGTGACAGTATGGATCAACTTCTTCCCCGATACTTACGAATACGACATTGTTCCTAGTCATAGGGGATACGGCTATTGGCATGTCGATCATCCGTTGTATCCCTATGCCCGATTTCTGCTTCCCCTTATTCTCGGTGCGGCTTTTCTTTTCATTCCGCCCGATCCGCCCGAAAAGAAATAGTAACCTGCATAAGCAGCCTGAAATCTTTCAGGCTGCTTTTTTATTGGAGAACCCAAATGGCAAAACAAAAAGGAGATTTAGAGGTAAACGATTTCGCCGCTCCGCCCTTTGCTTTCGGTACTTGCCCACCAGACAAATTGCGGGAGTACGTCTTCGTAGTTTTTACGTTCGCTTTTGGCTTCACCCGGATGGGATTTGATGCGTTGGGGGGAATTGATGGGGCCCGGAATCAGGACATTGGCGCGAAGGTTGCCGAAGCGTTCCCACTCGTCGGCGGCGACTTTGCATAAGTAGTTCAACGCGGCTTTGGACGCGCCGAAGCCGCCCCAGTAGGCTTTGGGTGTTTCGCCGTGGCTTTCGCCGACGAAAATGACGGATGCGTCGGGCGACTGCTTCAGCAGCGGGAAGAGGGCGCGGGTCAGCCCCATCGGGGCGACAGTGTTGATACGGTATTGGTTGACCCATTCGGCGACGGTTTGGAAATCTAGCGGCGATAGTGCGTAGAAATAGCTGGCGCAATGGACGATACCGTCCAGTTTGCCTTGCGTGGCTTCGGCAATAGTGGCGGCGAAATGTTCAAATTCTTTTTCTTCCGCGCTAATAAGGTCAAAGCAGATGGCGAATGGTTCGGGGTATCCGGCTTCGACAATCGCGTCATACACTTTTTCCAGTTTTTTCTGATGGCGTGCCACCAGAATCACGGTCGCCCCCTCGGCGGCGTAGGCTTTGGCAACCTGTTCGCCCAAGCCTTGCGATGCGCCGGTTACTAAGATGGTTTTGTCGGACAGTGTCGCCATACTTTTTCCTTTTTGGTGGTCGGTCGGGGGTATTTTAGCGTTTTGCCGCACCTTGTAAAGCGTCCCGATGTCGGCCGGTGTTTTCAGACGGCATCGCTCAGGCTTTGCAGGCAGGCTTCCGCCGACGCGAAACCTGATTGTACGGCGGCTTCGAGTGTGGCGGGGTAGTGCGGGTGGAGGTAGTCGCCGGCGGGGAAGATGCGGTGCCGGTGCAGCCACGATAAATCCGGCGGCGGGGCATCGGCTGCGGTTGTGGCACGTTTTTCGGTAATGACGCGCACGGCTTCGGGTTCGTCCAAATGCGGAAGGATGCGTTTGAGGTCGGCGTGGACTTTGTCCGCCCACGCACGGTTTGCAAACGCGCCGACGCGGTCGGAAACGCTGATGACGGCGGAGACTTCGTTTTCCGGCAAGCCGAGCCTGCCTCGGCAAAGCAGCCATTGTGCCGTGCCGTCGGCAAGTCCGGTCAGCGGGGCGGGCAGGCGGACGGGTTCGGCGTAGCGCAGATAGACGGTGGTGATGGCGTGGTAGCGAAGGTTTTGATATGCCGTCTGAACGTGTTCGGGCGTGCCTTCGGGCAGGAGCGCGGCGGCGTGGTAGGGCGCGGTGGCAAGTATGGCGGCATCGAAGGCTTCGCCGTTGACGAGCACTTTCCCGTCCGGGAGGGTGTTCAGACGGCATACGCGCGTTTCGAGGCGGATGTCCGCGCCGAGCCGTTGAAGCTCCGCCAAGGCGGGTTCGGCGACGATTGCACCCAAATCCTGCTTGGGTAGGAGATAGTCGCTGCCGGATTTTTTCGTCAGCACGCCGTCGGACAAAACATTGCACAACACGCGCAGGCTTGCGGTTTCCAAAGGCGTGTTGAGCGCGCCCCAGACCAAGGGCTGCCAAAACTGCATCACGGCGGCACGCGGCACGTTCCGCCGTTTCAGCCATTGCGCCACTGTCGCGTCGGGCTGTCCGAGGCGTGCGGACTTCTGCAAATCGGACATATCGGCAAGCAGTTTGGCTTTGAATGCGGTCGGTACGCGCCGGGCAAGCAGCACGCCGCCCAAAATATGCAGCGGCGCGGGCAGGGGGAGGGCGCGGAACTGCAAACCGCCGTGCATATGCCAGTGCAGCGGTACGCGCAAAAAGGCGGCACGGGGGTCTGAACCGATGGTTTTCATCAGGCGCAACACGCCCCGGTATGCGCCGAGCAAAATGTGCTGCCCGTTGTCCAAAAAACTGAAACCGTCGGTATTTCCGGTCAGTGTGCGCGCCCTGCCGCCTGCCTGCCTGCCGGCTTCAAACAGGGTAACGTCGGCACGGCGTGCCAGCGATACGGCGGCGGACAGTCCTGCCCAGCCTGCGCCGATGACGGCGATTTTCGGGCGCGGATGCGGCGTGTTCATCATTTATTCCTCCAATGGTTGAAACCCCGTTTTTCGGGGCGGCGGGGGTTGGGTTTTCCTGAAGGGCGGTATGCGCCTTATGCCCGTTGCGGCGTGCCGGGGCGCGGTTTGAATCCGAATAACCAGGTTTTCAGGGCAATGCGTTTTTTGCGCGGCGAAGGGAGGGCGATTTTGTATTTGAGGACGTTTTGCGCGCCGTCTCGGTCGATTTCGTTCAACAGCGCGTAATAAACCGCCGCCATAACCAGTCCGACTTTTTGGGCTTTTTTGTCGGCATCGGGCAGCAGCGATACGGCTTCGCGGTAGGTTTCGCGGGCGCGTTTGATTTGGAACGCCATCAGTTTGGCGAAATTTTCTGTCGGTCTGCATTGCAAAATCACGCCCGCAGGCACGTCAAACCGCTGCATTTCCTCCATCGGCAGGTAAATCCGCCCATTACGGGCGTCTTCGCCGACATCGCGGATGATGTTTGTCAATTGTAAGGCAAGCCCCATCTTGTCGGCGTATTCCAGTGTTTGATTGTCTGAAAACCCCAAAATCCGCGCAATCAGGCAGCCGACTACGCCCGCGACGCGGCGGCAGTACAGTTTCAATTCTTCAAAACTGCCGTAACGCGCCCGAACCAAATCCATCTGCATCCCGTCGATTAAGGCTTCCAGTTCATATTTCGGCAGCTTGAAGGTTTCCTTAACCTGCTGCAAAGCCTGATTGACGGGGTGTTCCGGCATCGCGCTGCCGAACACCTTGTCCAAATCGCCGCGCCACCAGTTCAATGTTGCCTGTGCAACATCGGGGTTGGAACATTCGTCAACCACATCGTCCAATTCGCGGCAAAAGGCATACAGAACCGTTACCGCATCCCGTTTTTCCTGAGTCAGGAAACGGAAGCCCGACAAAAAACTGGAGCGGCTTTCTTCTGCTTTTTGGCGGCAATAGTCGAGTCCTTTCACGATTTATATTCCTAATGATGGGCGGGAAAGGCGGATTTTATCGGTATTTGGCGGCAGAGGGCAATTTCGGCGGCACGACCCAATCCTTAGCGGTTTGCTCAACTATCGGCGCAAATTCTGTTAAAATGCCGCCTTCCTTCCTTTACACACCGCACCGACAGGCAGAATTTATGGCTCTTTTGCAAATTTCAGAACCGGGTATGTCCGCCGCCCCGCACCGGCACCGTTTGGCGGCAGGCATCGATTTGGGTACGACCAACAGCCTGGTCGCCACCGTCCGCAGCGGCAGTGCAGCCTGCCTGCCCGATGCCGACGGGCGCGTTACCCTGCCTTCCGTCGTCCGCTATTTGGAAAACGGCGGCATTGAAGTCGGCAAAACCGCCCTGTCCGCGCAAAAATCCGACCCGCTGAATACCGTCAGCTCCGCCAAACGCCTTATCGGACGGACGCTTGCCGATCTGCATCAAAATACGCATTACCTGCCTTACCGTTTCGGCGACAATCAACGCGTTATCGAACTGCATACGCGGCAGGGGGTAAAAACGCCTGTCGAAGTGTCGGCGGAAATCCTCAAAACCCTCAAGGCGCGCGCCGAAGAAACCTTGGGCGGCGATTTGGTCGGCGTGGTGATTACCGTCCCCGCCTATTTCGACGACGCGCAACGCCAGGCCACCAAAGATGCCGCGCGTCTGGCGGGTTTGAACGTATTGCGACTGCTCAACGAACCCACCGCCGCCGCGATTGCCTACGGGCTGGACAACGCCTCGGAAGGCACGTTTGTCGTCTATGACTTAGGGGGCGGCACATTCGACGTATCCGTATTGCAACTGACCAAAGGGCTGTTTGAAGTCAAAGCCACCGGCGGCAACAGCGCGTTGGGCGGCGACGATTTCGACCATCGTTTGTTCTGTTACCTGCTCGAACAAAACGGACTCTCCCAACTCAACGAACAAGACAGCCAACTCCTGCTCTCGCTCGTCCGCGCCGCCAAAGAACAATTGACCACGCAAACCGAAGCGCGCATTCAGGCGACGCTTTCAGACGGCATGGCAATCGACACAAGCATCAGTCGCGCCGAGTTCCACAACCTGACGCAGCATTTGGTGATGAAAACGCTCGAACCGGTCAAACAGGCGTTGAAAGATGCCGGTGTCGGTAAAAACGAAGTCAAAGGCGTGATTATGGTTGGCGGTTCGACCCGTATGCTGCACGTCCAGCAGGCGGTCGCCACCTTTTTCGGACAAACCCCGCTGAACAACCTCAACCCCGACGAAGTCGTAGCGCTCGGTGCCGCCATACAGGCGAACGTCCTCGCAGGCAACAAAGCCGACGGCGAATGGCTGCTGCTGGACGTTACGCCCTTGTCGCTCGGTTTGGAAACCTACGGCGGCTTGGCGGAAAAAATCATCCCGCGCAATTCCACCATTCCCACCGCGCGCGCGCAGGACTTTACCACCTTCAAAGACGGTCAGACCGCGATGACGATACACGTCGTACAAGGCGAACGCGAACTGGTTGCCGACTGCCGCAGTCTTGCCAAATTCACCCTTCGCGGCATTCCGCCTATGGCGGCGGGTGCGGCGCGTATCCGTGTAACCTTCCAAATCGATGCCGACGGTTTGCTGTCCGTTTCCGCCCAAGAACAGAGCACCGGCGTACACGCGCAAATCGAAGTCAAACCCTCCTACGGCTTGGACGACGACACCATCACCCAAATGCTCAAAGACAGTATGAGCAACGCCGCCGAAGATATGGCGGCACGCGCCCGCGCCGAAGCCGTGGTCGAAGCCGAAAGCCTGACCGATGCCGTCAACGCCGCCCTCGAGTTGGACAGCGATTTGCTGGAAGTCGAAGAATTGCAACAGATTCGGCAAGGCATCGCCGATTTGCAAGGCCGTCTGAAAGACGGAAAAGCCGAAGACATCCGCACCGCCGTCGCCAAACTCAGCCGCAGCACCGACAACTTCGCCGCCAAACGCATGAACCGCAACATCCAACGCGCGCTGACAGGCCAGAGTGTCGATAATATTTGATACTTAAACGGTTTCAGACGGCACAGATATAACCTGATGCCGTCTGAAGGCTCGAAAACACTTGAAAAACATCGATATGGAAAAGTCAGGCATTGTCTATCTGATGAAAACCGTCATCAAGGGCGTGTATAAAATCGGCATTTCGGACGTAAGCAATTTTGAAGGCAGAATGCGCCATTTGGAAAACAACGGCTATGCGAACGTTGCCGGATTGGAACGCATCCTCGCCGTCAAAACCGACAATTACAAAGAAAAAGAAAACCTGCTCCATGAAATTTTCAGCAAAAGCAGGATCGGCGATACCGAATTGTTCGCCGTGGACGAAAACCTTGTGAAACGTTTGTTTTTATCGCTTCGCGGCGAAATCGTGTTTCCGAAAAACGAAACGGCGGAATCGGAATTTGAAAAAAGCGTCCACGAACGCAGGCAGGAAGGGAATGCCGGGTCCGGCCGCAAACAACTGCTTGATTTGGTACGGCGCGGACACCAGGAATATCCTTACGCGCTGCCCCGGCTTTTGGCGGGCGCGGCATCCTACAAGCCGAAAAAATCGAAAATCCGCCTTTTTAAAGAAGCATATTTCGGCAAAAGCGGCACGAGGCTGACGGACGAAATTGCAGACGGCATCCATATTTACACCTGTTTTTCGCAGGCGGATTTGGAAAAAGCCTATTCCGAATATTTGGAACTTTTCAAATCCGAATCGGATGCCGAAGGCAGAAAACCGCGGTAAGGTGCAAACAAATACCGTACACGTTGAGGAGCAGTATGATGGGCGATTCCGTCATTTATTATGTAGAACAGGCAGACGAACCGGTAAACCGTGCCGGCGAACGCGCCCGTAAAACATTCAAATACTTTTGGCGCGAGCTTTTTTGGGAACGCCGCCGCATTATTCCCGCCCTGGATTTTGCCATGGTCAAAGTCCCTTTTTTCCAAGACGGCGAAGACGGCGAAATTTGCGAACATATGTGGATCGACGATATTTATTTTGACGGTCTTTACATTTATGGTGTGCTGAACAATGAACCCGGCGAACTGACCAATGTCGAACAAGGCGAAAGCGTTTGCGTTCCGGTTGGCGACATCAGCGACTGGATGTTCGTGTGCAACGGCATCCCCTACGGCGGCTTTACCATACAGGCAATGCGCGGGCAGATGACGGAAGAGGAGCGCGCAGAACACGATGCCGCATGGGGAATCGATTTCGGCGATCCCGGGCAGGTATTGCTGGTGTATGAAGAAAAAGAACACCCCGAAAATCTGGAAGAGCATCCGATGTGCCGGAACTGTATTGACGATTTTCGGCAACAGTTGTCCCAAAATCCGGATTTTCTGCATGAGCAGGACGAAGACGGCTATACGCCGCTTCATCATGAAGCCATCGCAGGAAATGCACTTATGGTTCAAGCCATGCTTGAATACGGCGCAAATCCTGCCTCAAAGACATCGGAAGGCTATACCGCCCTCGATTTTGCCCGCCTGACGGGCTGGCAAAATGTTGCCGACCTGCTCGAACCGCGACATTAGGCAGACAGTTTTCCGAAAAACGGACACAAACACTTTTTACAGAAAGACAATAAAAATGCCCAAAATCACCGTACTTCCACACACGACATTATGTCCCGAGGGTGCAGTCATCGATAACGCGCCCGAAGGCAAAACCGTCCTTGATGTGCTGCTCGACCACGACATCGAAGTCGATCACGCCTGCGAAAAATCCTGTGCCTGCACCACCTGCCACGTCATCATCCGCAAAGGTTTCGACAGTTTGGAAGAGCCGACCGAATTGGAAGAAGACCTGCTCGACCAGGCTTGGGGTTTGGAAGCCGATTCGCGCCTGAGTTGTCAGGCGGTTGTCGCCGGCGAGGATTTGATTGTGGAAATCCCTAAATACACCATCAACCACGCGCGCGAAGAACACTGAGAGCAGGCCGTCTGAAGTCGGCGCGCTTCAGACGGCATTGTTGCGCGGATAAGGCGCAATCGCCCGAAAACAGGCATTCGTACAGGCGGAACTTTCGATTCTATAGTGAATTAAATTTAAATCAGGACAAGGCGGCGAGCCGCAGACAGTACAAATAGTACGGCAAGGCGAGCCAACGCTGTACCGGTTTAAATTTAATTCACTATATATTGATTTTTATCGGTTTTCTGACGGAACGGATTGGTGCGGCATCCGAGGCGGATTACTCGGGCGCGATGCACGGGTATTTACCGGTTTTGCAGCTGGAAAAACCGTCGGCGGGTTATTTTCAGGGCGGCGGTCGGGCGGTATGCAGGATAGCGTTCCACTTTCGCTTCTATATTGATTTTGATTGGTTTTCTGACGGAACGGCCCGATGCGGCATCCGAGACGGCTTGCGTTTCTTCCTGTCCGCCTGCCGGATTTTCCTGTCCTTGCGCGAAACCGAAAGAGGTGGCGGCGCGGCGGACAAGGTCGAGATAGCGTCCTTCAAGCTCGGGGCAGGCGGCGGACACGCTTTCTACCGTAACCGTGAAGCCGCCGCCCGACCCGGCAAGGCGTTCCGCAATCTGCGTGTAGATGCGCCAACGCCGGGCGCGCAACATTGCCGCATCGCAACCGGAAGCCGCTTTATCCAAGGCAATCAGACCGCGCCTGTTCCGGTAGTGAAGGCAAACCGTTACTCTGTAGAGGGTATGTTGTCCGTCCAATATTTGATACAGTTTGCGTATCAGCAGAATCAGACGGTCAAACTCCTCCATCTCCGACAGGGAGTCGGGATGGTCGGAAGCGGTATAAACCAGTTTGGACAATTTTGCGGCCAACGGATTGTTCATCAATCTTCCTTGTCGGTTGAAACCCCGCTCTTCGGGGCGGTAGAATCAGATTTGTTTGGGAGGGGCAACTCCTCCCAGATCAGGACACATAGGGTGGTGTCCGGCGAGTTGAAACATTCAGCCATCCTCAAAGGGCGGCAGTTTTGCCGAAACATATTCTACACGGCTTCAATGCCGGACGATAAAAGGAAATTCATATGAAATGGACCGACACCCGGCGCATCGCCGAAGAACTCTACGACCTGCACGGCGAAACCATCGATCCCAAAACCGTGCGCTTTACCCGGCTGCGCGACCTGATTATGGCATTGCCCGAATTTGACGACGATCCCGCCCGTTGCGGCGAACGCATACTCGAGGCCGTGCAGCAGGCATGGATAGACGAGGCAGAATAAGTTTCGCGAATGCCGTCTGAAATACGGCGGTACGCGGTTCGTGCTTCTGTTTGCGGCATGAACGGTTTTACCAGTCTCCTTTTTTCAGCCTGTCCAGTTGGCGGCGGTCGCGCTTGGTCGGCCTGCCGTCGGGATAGGCGGAAGTGATGCGGCTGAAGCGGTCGAGCTGTTTGCGCTCTTCCCTCAATTCGGCGGTTTGCAGGTCTTCTTCATAAAGCAGCCGCGCCTCCGATGCCGGGTGGCGTTGGTGGTTCAAACCTTTAACCTTGATTTTATAGGGAAGGGAATTGAGCGTCAGGTCGATAATATCGCCGATGTCTATGGTTTTACTGTTTTTGACCTTCGAGCCGTTTACTTGAACCCTACCCAGTTCGATGTGCTTTTGCGCAAGGGAACGGGTTTTAAAAAAACGTGCCGCCCAAAGCCATTTGTCCAGCCGCATGGCGGAAGAATCGTGCTTGTCTTTCATACGATTTTGTTTGAAATAATTGAATTTGTTTCGAGTTTAGCATAAGATACGCCGCCTTATAACTAGTATATATGCACTAATCCCCCTGTTTCCCATGCTGCCCGAACACAAAAAGAGGGTGTGGAAAAGCCGTTTTGGACAATAAATTAACTGCGGAATATGCACAAATAGCGTATGATAGCGGCAGAATCTGTTGATGAGAGCTTCATTTTATGAAACCTGTTTTTTTGGATTTTGAACAACCCATAGCCGAACTGACCGGAAAAATCGACGAACTGCGTTTTGTTCAGGATGAATCCGCTGTCGATATTTCGGACGAAATACACCGTTTGCAGAAAAAAAGCAACGATTTGACCAAGTCTATTTTCGGCAAACTTACGCCCGCCCAGATTTCACAGGTTTCCCGGCATCCGCAGCGTCCCTATACTTTGGATTACATTGACGCGCTGTTTACCGATTTTGAAGAGTTGCACGGCGACCGCCACTTTGCCGACGATCATGCGATTGTCGGCGGATTGGCGCGTTTCAACGGACAAAGCGTGATGGTTATCGGGCATCAGAAAGGGCGCGACACCAAAGAAAAAATCCGCCGCAACTTCGGTATGCCGCGCCCCGAGGGCTACCGCAAAGCCCTGCGCCTGATGAAAACGGCTGAGAAATTCGGCTTGCCCGTCATGACCTTTATCGATACGCCGGGCGCGTATCCCGGTATCGGCGCGGAAGAACGCGGGCAGTCGGAAGCCATCGGCAAAAACCTGTACGAACTGACGCGCCTGCGCGTTCCCGTTTTGTGTACCGTCATCGGCGAAGGCGGTTCGGGCGGTGCGTTGGCGGTCGCTGTAGGCGATTACGTCAATATGCTGCAATATTCGACCTATTCCGTTATTTCCCCCGAAGGCTGCGCGTCTATTTTGTGGAAAACGGCGGAAAAAGCTGCTGATGCGGCTCAGGCTTTGGGCATTACTGCCGACCGCCTGCAAAAGCTGGACTTGGTCGATACCGTCATCAAAGAACCATTGGGCGGCGCGCATCGGGATTTCGGGCAAACCATGAAAAACGTGAAAACCGTTTTGGAAAAACAACTGCACGAAGCGCAAAGTATGCCGCTCGCCGATTTGCTTTCACGCCGTTTTGACCGCATTATGGCTTACGGCAAATTTTCCGAACAATAATTCAAATGAAACCGGCGGCAAGCAGTTTGTCTGAAACTGCTTGCTTTTTCTTTATCGGGACGGAGCCGTGCTGACTTTAGATGCGTTTGAGCGATGCTTGAAGGATTGTTTTCCTCAAGGTCTGAATGGAAAAAAAACAGCAGTGGCATTAAGCGGCGGATTGGATTCCGTCGTTTTGCTGCATCTGCTTGTCCGTGCAGGGAAACGGGCAGGATTTGTGCCGGAGGCATTGCACATCCATCACGGCTTGAGTCCCCGTGCCGACGATTGGGCGGATTTCTGCCAAAACTATTGCGATATGCTCGGGGTGGGGCTGGAAACGGTTAAGGTCTGCGTGGAAAAAAACGGTTTGGGCATCGAGGCGGCGGCGCGGCAAAAGCGTTATGCCGCGTTTGCCGAAAAAGGCTTTGACGTTTTGGCGTTGGCGCATCACAGGGACGATCAAATCGAAACCTTTATGCTGGCGGTCGCGCGCGGCGGCGGTTTGCGCGCTTTGGCGGCTATGCCCGCCGTCCGTCCTTTTGGGGAAAACGGCATCATCTGGCGGCCTTTGCTGCCTTTTTCACGGCAAGATGTGCAGGATTATGCAAAAAAACACGGTTTGCCGAATATCGAGGACGAAAGCAATAGCGATACGGCTTATTTGCGAAACCGCTTCCGACACCGTATTTTGCCCGAACTTTCCGCGCAGATTCCCCATTTCGGGCGGCATGTGCTGAACAATGTCCGCGCTTTGCAGGAAGATTTGGCTTTGCTGGACGAGGTCGTCGTTCAGGACTGCCGTTGGGTCTGTGAGGAAGGCAGTTTCGATACGGTGCGTTGGCAGGCATTTTCTCCGCGCCGGAAAACCCATATTTTGCGGCATTTTCTGAAGGAAAACGGCATCACCGTGCCGAATCAGAATGCCCTTGCTGACATTGCCCGCGTTTTGGCAGAGGCAAAAACCGGGCGTTGGAGCTTGCAAGGCTTCGAATTGCATCATTATGCAGGCAGGCTGTTTGTGTTCCAATTGGAAAAAATGGATAAACTACTGTTTTTGAAAGACAGGCAAATAAGCGGAAATTTAAGGGAAATATTGACGGGGCAGGGATTTGTTTTAAAACGTCATCCGTTTGGGCTTCCCGGGCATCTTTTGGAACAGGACGGGATTTTGAGGACGGTAGCGGCATCGGATACGTTGGCTGTCGGCGGCATCCATAAAAATGTGAAAAAAATCCTTCAGGGGAAACGGGTTTTGCCTGCCCTGCGCCCAATCTGGCCGCTTGTTGCCGACAGCGGAAACCGTCCATTGGCGTTGGCAAACTGTTGTGCGGATTTTCAAATCTCGGTTTCAGACGGCATTTTACCCGTCCATCCTGACTTTCCCATTTTATTTTGATAATATCGCAAACAGATTTCGGCGGCGTTCAGTCGGGTATTGTCCGGTTGCATATTTCTAAAAGGCTTGTGAAGTGAAACACATCAGTTCGATCAATAATGAACACATCCGGCACCTGCACCGCCTATTGTCGCAAGGAAAGTTCAGACGGCAGTATGCCCAAACCGTTTTGGAGGGCGTCCACCTGCTTCAGGTTTTCCTGCAATCCGGCAGAAAGCCGGTCGGGGTATATATTCCCGAAGCTAAAATGCCGTCTGAAGAAGTCCGTAAATTGACGGCGGTTTTGCCGGAAGACAGGATTTTTTCCGTTTCAGACGGCATATTGAAAAAAATCAGCAGCTTGACTTGTGCGGATGATGTGCTTGCGCTGATTGATATTCCGGATGCGGGTGCTTTGCCGGCCGGCGGCGACTGCGTGGTTTTGGACGGCGTGCAAGACCCGGGCAATGTCGGCACGGTGTTGCGGAGCGCGGCGGCGGCGGGAATCGGCGTGGTCGTTTTGGGCAAAGGTTGCGCGGACGCGTGGTCGCCCAAGGTATTGCGCGCGGGGATGGGCGCGCATTTCCTGTCGGACATTTATCCGCAGGCGGATTTGAAAATATGGTTGGTGCACTATGAAGACCGTGTGTTTGCCACCGCGTTGCGTGAGGAAAAGCAGGCGGTTCTGTATGGCGAAGACTTGTGCGCACCGACAGCCTGGGTGTTTGGCAACGAAGGCGCGGGTGTCGGTAAAGCGCTTTTGGACAGGGCGGACAAGTGTGTCAGGATACCGATGCACGATGCAACCGAGTCTTTAAATGTCGCGATGGCGGCGACAGTCTGCCTGTTTGAACAGATGCGCCAACGGGCGGCGTATTAAGGAAAAGAAATGCCGTCTGAAAAAATCTATTACGGCGTATTGATTTTCCTCTGCGCCGTTTCTATGCTGCTGACACCGTTTTTTTATGCGGGTGCTTTGAAGTCCAAGAAGGCGGCATTGCGGAAGGACGGGCAGTGGAAACTCATCTTATTGTCCAATGCCGTGGTGGCGGCGGTTTTGGCTTGGGTGTGGTGGAAATGGTTTTGAAGGAGTCTTGATATGAAAACATCTAAAATTATTGCGGGGCTGATGCTGGCTGCGGCGGTTCAGACGGCATCTTCGGCAGTGTACGAATGCCGTCAAAACGGTAAGGTCAGTTACAGCCAGACACCGGGAAAGCACTGTTCGGGTGTGAATCTGGGGCGGGAGCGGGTGTACAGTTCGGTCAGACCTGCCGTGAAAGACAGGGCGGAAGACGCAGGGACCGGCGATTATTCGGACCCGGTGAGGGACGAAGCCGCCCAAAATCCGAAAGGGAATGCACAGAAAGACGGTTCGGATGCCGGTATCAGGACGCATTGATTGAAACCGAATCAGCCATGACGGTGTTGGACAATAGAATTTGAACGATTAGGGAACTCTGATGAAACACATCCATATTATCGGTATCGGCGGCACGTTTATGGGCGGGATTGCCGCTATTGCCAAAGAAGCGGGGTTCAAAGTCAGCGGTTGCGATGCGAAGATGTATCCGCCGATGAGCACCCAGCTCGAAGCCTTGGGCATAGACGTGCATGAAGGCTTCGATGCGGCGCAGTTGGACGAATTTCAAGCCGATATTTACGTTATCGGCAATGTTGCCAAGCGCGGGACGGATGTGGTCGAAGCCATTTTGAACCGAGGTCTGCCTTATATTTCTGGCCCGCAATGGCTGGCTGAAAACGTGCTGCACAGCCGCTGGGTGCTTGCCGTTGCCGGGACGCACGGCAAAACGACTACCGCGTCCATGCTCGCCTGGGTCTTGGAATATGCCGGACTCGCGCCGGGCTTCCTTATCGGCGGCGTACCGGAAAACTTCAGCGTTTCCGCCCGCCTGCCGCAAACGCCGCGTCAAGACCCGAACAGCAAATCGCCGTTTTTCGTCATCGAAGCCGACGAATACGACACTGCCTTTTTCGACAAACGCTCCAAATTCGTGCATTACCGCCCGCGTACCGCCGTGTTGAACAATCTGGAATTCGACCACGCCGACATCTTTGCCGACTTGGGCGTGATACAGACCCAGTTCCACCACCTCGTGCGCACCGTGCCGTCTGAAGGCTTAATCGTCTGTAACGGACAGCAGAAAAGCCTGCAAGACACTTTAGACAAAGGCTGCTGGACGCCGGTGGAAAAATTCGGCACCGAACATGGTTGGCAGGTTGGCGAAGTCAATGCCGACGGCTCGTTCGACGTATTGCTTGACGGCAAAAAAGCCGGACACGTCGCATGGGATTTGATGGGCGGACACAACCGCATGAACGCGCTCGCCGTCATCGCCGCCGCACGTCATGCCGGAGTCGATATTCAGACCGCCTGCGAAGCCTTGAGCGCGTTTAAAAACGTCAAACGCCGCATGGAAATCAAAGGCACGGTAAACGGCATCACCGTTTACGACGACTTCGCCCACCATCCGACCGCCATCGAAACCACCATCGAAGGCCTGCGTCAGCGCGTCGGAAACGCACGTATCCTCGCCGTCCTCGAGCCGCGTTCTAACACCATGAAACTCGGCACGATGAAAGCCGCGCTGCCCGAAAGCCTCAAAGGTGCAGACCAAGTGTTCTGCTATGCCGGCGGCGTGGACTGGGACGTCGCCGAAGCCCTCGCGCCTTTAGGCGGCAAGCTGCACGTCGGTAAAGATTTCGATGCCTTCGTTGCCGAAATCGTGAAACATACCGAAGCAGGCGACCATATTTTGGTGATGAGCAATGGCGGTTTCGGCGGAATACACACCAAATTGCTGGACGCTTTGAGATAGCCCGGGCGATGCCGTCTGAAAGCCCTTCAGACGGCATTGCCCGGCTGCGCGGCACAAAGGCGGAAAAACCGTTTGCCCCGTATTTTCAAACGCGTTACACTTGCCGCCGCTGTTTTCAGCCATTTGATTACCCGCAACCGCCGTCATTGCGCCGGCGGTTTGCCTGTCAGCGTCATTGCGCCGGCGGTTTGCCTGTCAGCGTCATTGCGCCGCTGTAAATACGAAAGAACACATTATGACCGTATCCCCCGTCGCCTTGCGCCGTAAGACCGAGCGCAAGCCTCATCCCACCGCGCGCTATTGGAAAAAATGCGATGTCGAGGCACTTTTCGGACTGCCGTTTTTAGAACTTGTCTATCAGGCGGCAGAAGTCCACCGCCAAAATTTCAATCCGCGAGAAATCCAGCTTTCCACTTTGTTGTCGATCAAAACCGGCGGCTGTCCCGAAGATTGCGCCTACTGTCCGCAATCGGCGCACCACAATACCAATCTGGGCAAAGAGCAGATGATGGATGTGGATGAAATCGTCGAAAAAGCCAAAATCGCCAAATCGCGCGGTGCCAGCCGTTTCTGCATGGGTGCGGCGTGGCGCGGCCCCAAACCCAAAGACGTGGAGACGGTTTCTGCAATCATCAAAGCCGTCAAGGGCTTGGGTATGGAAACCTGCGGCACGTTCGGTATGCTCGAAGAAGGTATGGCGGAAGACTTGAAAGAGGCGGGCTTGGATTATTACAACCACAACCTCGACACCGACCCCGACCGCTACAACGACATCATCCATACACGCCGGCACGAAGACCGCATGGATACCTTGGGCAAAGTCCGCAACGCCGGTTTGAAAGTCTGCTGCGGCGGCATTGTCGGGATGAACGAAACCCGCGCCGAACGCGCCGGGCTGATTGCCAGCCTCGCCAACCTCGACCCGCAGCCCGAAAGCGTGCCGATTAACCGGTTGGTCAAAGTGGAAGGCACGCCGCTTGCCGATGCCGAAGATTTGGATTGGACCGAATTTGTCCGTACGATTGCTGTAGCACGGATTACCATGCCGCAAAGCTATGTCCGCCTCTCGGCAGGGCGCAGCAATATGCCGGAAGCGATGCAGGCGATGTGCTTTATGGCGGGCGCGAACTCGATTTTTTACGGCGACAAGCTGCTGACCACGGGCAATCCGGACGAAGACGGCGACAGAATCCTGATGGAAAAGCTCAACCTGTATCCCTTGCAGTTTGAAGCGGAAGGCGGCGCGGGCGGAGCGGAAAAAGCCTCGGGGATTAAAGTGGATTATTGACGGATTGAAAAACACCGTCTGAAACGCGGATGCCGTCTGAAGCCCGAAAAAAGGCTTTCAGACGGCATTTGTTCGGACGGCATTTCCAATATTTCTTTACCGGCGCGTGATGTCGCCGTCGGGCGAGACATCCAGCCCGTTCCCCTTGGGGAAATCGCTGCGGTTCAGATAAATAATCCGCCCGATAACGGTTTTCTCGGGGTCGATTTTGGGGATTTTATCGCCGACTTGAGTGATGGGGATAATGTTGCCGGAAACGAACCGCCCCTGTTTGTCCGTAATAATTTTAAAAATGGGGGCGATGCCGCTGATGCCGGAGGTGTTGATTGCGCCGTAGGTGGCAAAGTTGCCGCCGCTGTAGGAGATGAAGCGGTCGCGGTAAAGTTCGATGGCACGTGTGACATGCGGACCCTGCCCAAATACGACATCCGCACCGGAATCAACGGCAAGCCGTGCAAACTCGACGACGTTGCCCCTGTTTTCCCCATAGAAGATTTCGGTATCGAACGGCAGGTGTTCCGCCTGTTTCCCTTCCGCGCCGCCGTGGAACATCACAATGACGATGTCGGCTTTTTGCTTGGTTTTCCGAATCAGTTTTCTGACTTTGGCATAATCGTTCAGTTTGACGGCGGCAAGGTTGGGGGCGAAGGAGACGAAGCCGTATCTCACGCCGTTTTTCTTCAGAATGGCGGTTTCAAACCTGTTTTCGATGCCCGAATATTTGATGTTCAATTCGTCAAGGTTGCCTACCGTTGCCGTGATGCCTTGCGCGCCGAAGTCGTTGCTGTGGTTGTTGGCGAGGCTGAGGTAGTCGAATCCCGCGTCGGCAAGGTATTGCCCGTAGGCGGAGGGCGTTCGGAATGCATAGCATATTTTGGGGTTTGCACATTTTTTCGGCGTACCGCCTTCGTCAAACAGCGTGCCTTCAAGGTTGCCGACGGTAATGTCCGCGTCTTGCAAGACGGATTCGACGTGTTTCAGGATATTGGTATCGGGCAGGTAATCGACCGGATAATTGCTGCCGAGCATAATGTCGCCGACACCGATGATGGAAACAGTATCGGCTGCTTTTCCGTCAGGCTTATCCTGTTCGTCCCCAATGCTGATTTTTGAGGCAGGGAAGGGGTTTGAAGCGTCAATTGGCAATATGGGGGATTCCGTTCCGTCAGGATGCGCCGGGGGGTTGATCTCGGCGGTTTGGGCTGTGGGTGTGGAAGCTGCATAAAAGGCAGCAGCCGGAGTTTCTTTCACATATTCAAGTGCTGTAAAACCACTACCGATAACGAGGGCCAAAATTGCGGCAAATACCGCCATCGCCCAGATAAATTTGTCCATCATCAGACCTTTGCTGTTAAGACGGCATTTGCCGCGCGTTTCGGAAGGGCTTATCTTTCGATTTGCGATACGTCGCGCACCGCGCCTTTGTCGGCGGAAGTCGCCATCGCGCCGTAAGCCCTTAATGCGGCGGAGACGTAGCGGTCGCGGTTTTCCGGTTTCCACGCTTTGCTGCCGCGCGCTTCCATTTCGGCACGGCGTACGGCAAGCTCTTCATCGGAAATGGCAAGGCGGATGCTGCGGTTGGGAATGTCGATTTCGATGGTATCGCCTTCGTGTACCAAACCGATTGCGCCGCCTTCCGCCGCTTCGGGCGAGGCGTGTCCAATGGACAAACCTGATGTGCCGCCGGAGAAGCGTCCGTCGGTCAGCAGGGCGCAGGCTTTGCCCAAGCCTTTAGATTTTAAGTAGGAAGTCGGATACAGCATTTCCTGCATACCAGGGCCGCCTTTAGGACCTTCGTAGCGGATGATGACGATATCGCCGGCAACGATTTGGTTGCCCAAAATGCCTTCTACTGCGTCTTCTTGGCTTTCAAACACACGGGCACGGCCGGTGAATTTGAGGATGCTCTCGTCCACGCCTGCGGTTTTTACCACGCAGCCGCGTTCGGCGATGTTGCCGAACAAGACCGCCAAACCGCCGTCTTGCGAGTAGGCGTGTGCCACGTCGCGGATGCAGCCTTTTTCGCGGTCGAGGTCGAGGGTTTTCCACATACGGTTTTGCGAGAACGCTTGGGTAGTGCGTACGCCGCCGGGCGCGGCTTTGAAGCGTTCGATGGCGCGGGTGTTTTCGGGATTGGTTACGTCCCATTGCTCAATCGCGTCTTTCAGCGTCGGCGCGTGGATGGTGTACACGTCAGTGTGCAGCTTGCCTGCTTTGTCCAGTTCTTTCAGGATGGCGAAGATGCCGCCTGCGCGGTGCACGTCTTCCATGTAGTAGTCGTGGTTGTTGGGTGCGGTTTTGCAGATGCAGGGGACGACGCGGCTTAAGCGGTCGATGTCGGCCATTTTGAAATCGACACCGGCTTCGTTGGCAACAGCCAACAGGTGCAAAATGGTATTGGTAGAGCCGCCCATGGCGATGTCCATGGTCATGGCGTTTTCAAACGCTTTTTTGGTGGCAATGCTGCGCGGCAGCACGGTTTCGTCGTCTTGCTCGTAATAGCGTTTGGTGATTTCGACAATCATACGTCCTGCTTCGAGAAACAATTCTTTACGACCTGCGTGGGTAGCCAGATAAGAACCGTTGCCCGGCAGGGAAAGGCCGAGTGCTTCGGTCAGGCAGTTCATGGAGTTTGCCGTAAACATACCGGAGCAGGAGCCGCAGGTCGGGCAGGCGTTTTGTTCGACTTCCTCGACTTGCTGGTTGCTGACATTGTCGTCCGCCGATTCAATCATGGCGTCAATCAAGTCCAAGCGGCGTTCGGGTTGGATGTTGGCCACGCCGATGACCTTGCCCGCTTCCATCGGGCCGCCGGAGACGAAGATGGTCGGGATGTTCAGGCGCATGGCGGCAATCAGCATTCCCGGGGTGATTTTGTCGCAGTTGGAAATGCACACCAGCGCGTCGGCGCAGTGGGCGTTGACCATATATTCGATAGAGTCGGCAATCAAATCGCGGCTGGGCAAGGAGTACAACATACCGCTGTGTCCCATAGCGATACCGTCGTCGATGGCGATGGTGTTGAATTCTTTGGCGATGGCGCCCGCCTTTTCAATCTCGCGGGCAACCAGTTGGCCCATATTGTGCAGGTGGACGTGGCCGGGCACGAATTGGGTGAAGGAGTTGGCAACGGCGATGATGGGCTTGCCGAAGTCGGTTTCCATCACGCCGGTGGCGCGCCACAATGCGCGCGCGCCCGCCATATTGCGGCCGTGGGTGGAGGTTTTGGAACGGTATTCTGGCATAGTGTGTTTCCTTGTTTTCATGCCGTCTGAAAAGCGAGGGGTTTCAGACGGCATTTTGTACTGTGTTAGAGAGCTGGAAAAAAGAGGGTATTTTATACCAAGTATCGGTATTGTGTGGAAGTTGCGGAATGGTGGGATATTCTGTGCAACGGTATTTTTGAAGCGGCAATGTTCGGAATGCCGTCTGAAAGGCAGAAAAGGACTTCAGACGGCATTGATGTCGGGTTTCAGGACAGGAGCAGGATGGCGGCTGCGGCAAGCGCGGCAACCGATAATGCGGCGGCAAGCGCGGCTTTGCCTGCAAAGCGGATTGAGGTTTTGCCTTCGATGTATTTGAAGCCGGTTATCATCGGGAGGATGAGGTTTTTCTTTTTGAATATCCGGTATGCGGCGATGGCGGCGATGTGGATTGCAGAAAAAACGGCGAGCAGCTTGAAAAAGTTGAGGTGGATTTTCCGCATAAGGCTGCCCGTATGTTCGGAAACCAAATGGTTGAGGTAGCCGTTGGTGCTGAAGGTGTTTTCATCGGCGGCAAAAAGCCCGGTTCCGACTTGAAATGAGACGGCGGCCAAAAGCGCAACGACCATCAGCGCGCCCAAGGGGTTGTGTCCGGGCTGGATGTGTTCGGGAATGCCGTTTTTCAGATAGCCGCGTATGCCTGCCCAGCCTTGGACGAAATGGGAAAAACGGGCGGTATCGCTGCCCCAAATGCCCCAACAGAGGCGGAATACGAGCAGGAAAAGGATAAGCAGCCCGACGCGCGTGTGCCATTGCAGCATATCGCCGCCGGCTTTCGCGCTATACCACATAAAGGGCAGGGACGCGGCAAGCAGCCAGTGGAAAAGGCGGGTGGGGAAGTCCCAGACTTTGGTTTTGTTTTTCATAATCGGTTTCCGGCAGTAGAATCGGTTTGTTTTCGAGCCTTAATTTTAACCGATTGGAGGGGAAATGTTTCCCGTTTTCTATCTTTCAGGCGAAAGCCGCCGCCGTATGCTTCAGACGGCATTGCGTTTTCCCCATATTTTCAAAGCCCGTGTGGAAGATTCGCACAAAGGGACTTTCGGCACGCTCGCCGTAGTCGGCGGCTCGGTCGGCATGAGCGGCGCGCCCGTATTGGCGGCATCGGCGGCAATGTATCTCGGCTGCGGAAAAGTGTGGGCGGGTTTCAATCAGGAAACGCTGCCTTTCGCCGTCATTGCCGGTTTTCCCGAAATTATGTTGGATACGGCAGACGGTTTGACCAAGCGTCAAGATATAAACGCCTGGGTTGTTGGTTGCGGATTGGGTACAGGTAGGGCGGCGGTCGGAACGCTTGCCGGAATTTTGACGGAACACACGGACAAGCCCGTCCTTTTGGATGCGGACGCGCTGAACATATTATCAACCGATGCCGAAACCCGAAATCTGGCGCGCGGGTGTAAAAACCTGATTTTAACGCCACACCCCGCCGAAGCCGCGCGCCTGCTTGGAACGACGGTTGCACAGGTTCAGGCGGATCGGACGGCGGCAGTAAGGAAGATAGGGGAAATTTTCGGCGCAACCGTGGTTTTAAAGGGGCACAAAACACTGGTTGCCGCACCGGATACGGAAATCTATGTCAACCATAGCGGTAATGCTGGGCTGGCTACGGCGGGAAGTGGAGATGTGTTGGACGGTATAGTCGGAAGTTTGCTTGCGCAAGGCTTTAAACCGTTTGAAGCAGCGTGTGCCGGAGTTTGGCTGCACGGTGCGGCGGCAGATGTCATGAAGGAATCGGCGGGCATCAAGGCCGGATTGCTGGCAGGGGAAATCGCTCCGGCAGCAAGGTGGCTGAGAAACGATATAACGGCCAGTCTGCATGAGAATGCCGTCTGAAAGATAAAAGCACTGCCATTTTCTAAATGGCATTCAATAAATCATGGTACAATGTGCAGTTATCTTTTCTAGATTTTGAAAATATTAACCATGAAACAAATTCGCAACATTGCCATTATCGCTCACGTCGACCACGGCAAAACCACATTAGTTGACCAACTGCTGCGCCAATCTGGTACATTCCGCGCCAACCAGCAGGTTGACGAGCGCGTGATGGACAGCAACGACATTGAAAAAGAACGCGGCATTACCATCCTCGCCAAAAATACCGCCATCGATTACGAAGGCTACCACATCAATATCGTCGACACGCCGGGACACGCCGACTTCGGCGGCGAAGTGGAGCGCGTTTTGGGTATGGTGGACTGCGTCGTATTGTTAGTGGACGCGCAGGAAGGCCCGATGCCGCAAACCCGTTTCGTGACCAAAAAAGCCTTGGCTTTGGGGCTGAAACCGATCGTCGTCATCAACAAAATCGACAAACCGTCCGCCCGTCCGAGCTGGGTTATCGACCAGACTTTCGAGTTGTTCGACAACTTGGGTGCGACCGACGAGCAGTTGGATTTCCCGATTGTTTACGCTTCAGGTTTGAGCGGCTTTGCCAAGCTGGAAGAAACCGACGAGAGCAACGACATGCGTCCGCTGTTCGACACCATCCTAAAATACACGCCCGCACCGAGCGGCAGCGCGGACGAGCCGCTGCAACTGCAAATTTCCCAACTCGACTACGACAACTACACCGGCCGCCTCGGTATCGGCCGCATCCTGAACGGACGCATCAAACCCGGCCAAACCGTTGCCGTCATGAACCACGAGCAGCAAATCGCCCAAGGCCGCATCAACCAGCTTTTAGGTTTCAAAGGTTTGGAACGCGTGCCGCTTGAAGAAGCCGAAGCCGGCGACATCGTGATTATTTCCGGTATCGAAGATATCGGTATCGGCGTAACCATCACCGACAAAGACAACCCCAAAGGCCTGCCGATGTTGAGCGTGGACGAACCGACGCTGACGATGGACTTTATGGTCAACACCAGCCCGTTGGCGGGTACCGAAGGCAAATTCGTAACCAGCCGCCAAATCCGCGACCGCCTGCAAAAAGAATTGCTGACCAACGTCGCCCTGCGCGTGGAAGATACCGCCGATGCCGACGTGTTCCGCGTATCCGGGCGCGGCGAGCTGCACCTGACCATTTTGTTGGAAAATATGCGCCGCGAAGGCTACGAACTCGCCGTCGGCAAACCGCGCGTCGTGTACCGCGATATCGACGGTCAAAAATGCGAACCTTATGAAAACCTGACCGTGGACGTACCCGACGACAACCAAGGCGCGGTAATGGAAGAACTCGGACGCCGCCGTGGCGAGCTGACCAATATGGAAAGCGACGGCAACGGACGCACCCGCCTCGAATACCATATTCCAGCGCGCGGCTTGATCGGTTTCCAAGGCGAATTCATGACCCTGACGCGCGGTGTCGGGCTGATGAGCCACGTGTTCGACGATTACGCGCCCGTCAAACCCGATATGCCCGGCCGCCACAACGGCGTGCTGGTGTCCCAAGAGCAGGGCGAGGCGGTCGCTTACGCCTTGTGGAATCTTGAAGACCGCGGCCGTATGTTCGTATCGCCCAACGACAAAATCTACGAAGGTATGATTATCGGCATCCACAGCCGCGACAACGATTTGGTGGTCAATCCGCTCAAAGGCAAAAAACTCACCAACATCCGCGCCAGCGGTACCGACGAAGCGGTGCGCCTGACTACGCCGATCAAACTGACTCTGGAAGGCGCGGTCGAGTTTATCGACGATGACGAACTCGTTGAAATCACGCCGCAATCCATCCGTCTGCGCAAGCGTTACTTGAGCGAATTGGAACGCCGCCGTCATTTTAAAAAGCTGGATTGATGTTTAAATGATACGCGATGCCGTCTGAAAAATTTCAGACGGCATTTTATTGGCTGGTATCGGGAAACGGGTTGTCCGATAGGTCATATATTTTCTTAAATAAAATCATTGTATGAACAATAAAAAAGTTTGTACCGGATTATCTGCGGACAGGTAATGCCCGTACTTCCGGTCTCGGAACGGTTGCTGTTTCGGGAAACCTGCATTTTTAATTTTACGGGGCAATCCGTCAAAATCCGGCGGGCTTGTTTTTCCGGACAATTTTTCAAATATCGAACCTGATATTGTTTGGCTCATTAACATCCTTGCACGGTTTGTCAAAAAATCTGCCATACAAAGAATATTGTTTACAATATTGCCCAAAAATCTGAACCGGCAAACGCGAAATAAGGTAGAATACGCCCCGTTATTTTTAATGTCCAATCCCCATTTACCAAGGAAAAATGATGAATACTTCATTGAGTTACCGCGATGCAGGTGTCGATATCGACGCAGGCGACCAACTGGTCGAAAACATCAAACCGTTTGCCAAACGCACCATGCGTCCGGAAGTATTGGGGGATTTGGGCGGTTTTGGCGCATTGGTCGAAATCGGCAAGAAATATAAAAATCCCGTATTGGTCAGCGGTACGGACGGCGTGGGTACCAAGCTCAAACTTGCCTTCGATTGGGACAAACACGATACGGTGGGCATCGACCTTGTTGCAATGAGTGTCAACGATATTTTGGTTCAAGGAGCTGAACCGTTGTTTTTCTTGGATTATTTTGCCTGCGGCAAATTGGATGTCGCCCGTGCTACCGATGTGATCAAAGGCATTGCACAAGGTTGCGAAGAATCAGGCTGCGCCCTGATTGGCGGGGAAACTGCTGAAATGCCGGGCATGTATCCCGTCGGCGAATACGATTTGGCTGGTTTTGCCGTCGGCGTGGTGGAAAAAGAGAATGTCATTACCGGCCGCAGCATCGGAGCGGGCGATGTGGTATTGGGTTTGGCTTCCAACGGCGCACATTCAAACGGCTATTCCCTTATCCGTAAAATCATCGAACGCGACAATCCCGATTTGGATGCCGAGTTTGATAATGGCAAAACCTTGCGTGAAGCCGTTATTGCGCCGACCCGTCTGTATGTGAAACCGATTCTTGCTGCTTTGGAAAAATTTACCATTAAAGGTATGGCGCACATTACCGGCGGCGGCATTACCGAAAACGTGCCGCGCGTGTTGCCTGAAAACACGGTTGCACAAATCGATGCCGAATCGTGGGAATTGCCCAAGCTCTTCCAATGGCTTCAAAAGGCGGGCAATGTGGAAACCCAAGAAATGTACCGGACCTTTAACTGCGGCATCGGTATGGTTGTCATCGTTGCTGCCGAAGATGCTGATGCGGTTCGGTCATTCCTGAGCGGGCAGGGCGAGACAGTTTACCGTTTGGGTTTCATCCGCGAGCGTCAAGGGAATGAGCATCAAACCCAAGTTGCCTGACTTCCAAGCATCAAATGCCGTCTGAACTTGTTTCAGACGGCATTTTTATTATGCGAGCATTCTTTTTGCTTGCCATATTCGGGGGGGGGGGGGAAAAATTTTA
>NZ_CAUIYF010000003.1 GCF_962719845.1 Neisseria uirgultaei
TAATCAAATCTTGGCAGATTGGATTTGGCTTAAAAATCTCCGCGTCCGTTCGTGTTTGGGGTGGTCGAACAACTCTTTCGGGCCGCCCTGCTCTACGATAACGCCGCCGTCCATCACGACGACGGTAGTCGCCACTTCAAGCGCAAACTTGATTTCGTGGGTCACGACAACCATCGTCCAACCTTCCCGAGCCAATTCCTTCATGGCGTTCAACACGTCTTGCACCAACTCGGGGTCGAGTGCGGAAGTCGGTTCGTCAAACAGCATCAGCTCGGGCTGAATCGCCAATGCGCGGGCGATGCCGACGCGCTGTTGCTGACCGCCGGAAAGCTGGTAGGGATAAAGGTCAACCTTGTCGCCCAAACCGACTTTTTCAAGCAATTTCAAAGCTTCTTCGCGCGCTTGGGCGGCAGGTTTGCCTTGTACGGCAACCGGTCCTTCCATCACGTTTTCCAACGCAGTTTTGTGCGGAAAGAGGTTGTATTGTTGGAACACCATGCCGGACTTGCGGCGCAGTGCCAAGATGTCGTGCTTTGTCGTTTTTTTGGAAAAATCGATGCTTAACGGCCGCTCGTTGTCGAACTCGATTTGTCCGTCTTCAGGCATTTCCAAAGCGTTTAAACAGCGCAGAAACGTCGTTTTGCCTGAGCCGGAAGGCCCTAAGATAACCACCACCTGCCCTTTGCCCACATCCAAATCGATGCCGCGCAAAATAGCGTTTTCGCCAAAGGTTTTGCGGATATTGCGGATTTTAATCATGGCTTTCCCTTATTTGGCGACATAGCGGTCGAAGCGTTTTTCCAAGCGCGCCTGAATCAGGAATAGCACTTTGCAGAAACACCAGTAAACCAACGCGGCTTCGATATAAACGGGCAAAAAGTCATAAGTACGGTTTGCTGTCTCCTGGGCGACACGGAAAAGCTCCGTTACCGTTACCACTGCGGCGAGCGAGGTGTTTTTGAACAAGCCGATAAACTCGTTGCTCAAAGGCGGCACGGCAACGCGGAATGCCTGCGGCGCGACGATGCGGCGGAAAGTCTGCATATAGGTCATACCGATGGAGAAACCTGCTTCCCATTGGCCTTTCGGCACGGACAAAATCGCCGCGCGTATGGTTTCGGAAGCGTATGCGCCGACATTGAGCGAAAAGCCGATGATGGCGGCAGGAATCGGGTCGATATAGATGCCGACGGAAGGCAGCCCGTAAAACACAATCACAAGCTGCACCAACAGCGGCGTACCGCGAATGACGGAAATATAAAATTCCACCAGCTTCAGCAGGATTTTCCGCGCAATGCCGCCGGCGGGCATAATCCGCACCAAAGCCACGGCTACGGCAATAACCATACCGATAACGAAAGAAGCTGCCGCCAAAGGCAGAGACACCGCGAAGCCGGCTTTGACCATAGGCAAAAACGCGCTGACAATCATATCGGCGCGTGTTTCCGTCATAAACGGCAGCGAAGCAAGAAAATTATTGAACACTGATGTCTTTTCCGAAGAATTGTTCGCCCAGTTTTTTCAGCGTGCCGTCGGCTTTCAGCTCGTTGATTGCCGTGCTGAATTTCGCCACGGCTTCGTCATTGCCCTTGTTGACAACCAGGCCGGAACCGACTTTTTCATCGGCAGGCGCGGACCAAACGATTTTCACGCCGGCATTCGGGTTTTTCTTCAGATAGTCTAAAACCGCCAATTCATCGTTCAAAGTCGCATCGGCGCGTTTTTGTTCAATCAGGGTCAAAGATTGCGCCAAACCGTCCACCGGCACGAGTTCCGCTCCCGCCGCTTTGGCTCTTTCGCCGTAGTTGCTGGTCAGGGATTGTGCGGTTTTCACGCCTTTGATGTCGTCGATAGATTTGATGTTGCTGTCGTTACGCGCCACCAAAACCGCACCGCTCCAGCTGTAAGGTTCGGATTTGTCGAATGTCGCTTGGCGTTCGGGGCTGGTCAAACCGACTTGGTTTGCCACCACGTCGAAACGTCCCGCCTTCAAACCCGCCATCATCGAATCCCATTGCGTTTCTTTAAACTCGACTTTGACACCTAATTTTTCCGCCACGGCGCGGGTAACTTCCACATCGTAGCCGGTCAGTTTGCCGTCTTTGTCGTGGTAGGTAAACGGCGCGTAAGTGCCTTCCGTGCCGACGGTAACCGTGCCTTTATTGTTGATGCGCTCGATTAAAGAACCGGAAACTGCCGATTGTGCAGGCGCGGAAGATGCTCCGCTGCCGCCTTCCGAACCGCCGCAGGCCGCCAAAACCAATGCGGCAATGCCGCCGAGTACGAATTTTTCCAACATCATCCTCTCCTGTAAAAAGTGTGCAAGTGCGGCATTCTAAGTGAAATTGCGGCAAACACAAAGAATACTTTTTTATATGGCTATTCCAAACCGGAATGGGAAAGATATGCCGGAGCCGCCGGAAGCAGAAATAAAGGCGGCGGGCGGCGCGAAACCGAAAAGCGGCATCAGGTACGCAAACGGCGGATTCACGCACGCTGTTCCGGCAAAAATCCGCCTGCCGATTCGGTGCTATAATCCACCCGAAACAGATGACACCAAAAAGGAACATCATGAACACGCCCCAATCCGCCATCATTCCCGACCACGCACAAGCCGGCATCTTTATCGAAGCCGACTTCGCCGCCAACCGCCTCAACGATATTAAAGCCGCCTGCCGCGCTTCGCTCGACGCGCTATCCGCCTTGAAAACCCGTTTTCCGGACGATATTTTGGGTCTGACCATCGCCTTCGGCAGCAAAGCCTGGAAAACATTCGGACATACGGGCGAAGGCAGTGAAATCAAACCCTTCCCCGAAATGGGCAACGGGCTTGCGCCGTCCACGCAGCACGATATGTACATCCACATCCAATCCTTCCGCCAAAACGCCGCCTACGCGCTTGCCCAATCCGTTTTGGGCGCATTCGGCGACAGCATATGCGTCGCGTCCGAAGAACACGGTTTGCGCCTGTATCAGGATCGCGGACTGGACGGTTTCGTCGACGGCACGGAAAACCCGCAGGGCGATGAAAAAATCCGCGAAGTCGCCATCATCCCCGAAGGAAAACCCGATGCGGGCGGCAGCTATGTCCTGCTGCAAAAATACCTGCACGACTTGAAAAAATGGGATGCCGTCCCCGTCGTCGAACAGGAAGCCGCCGTCGGACGCAGCAAGGAAACCAACGATGAATTCAGCCGCGATGTCCGCCTGCCCGATTCGCACTTGGGACGCGTCAACCTGAAAGAAAACGGCATCGGTCTGAAAATCGTCCGCCGCAGCCTGCCCTTCGGCAAAATCAGCGGCGAACACGGTTTGATGTTTACCGCATACTGCCGCACGCTGCACAATATCGAAGCGCAATTATTGAGTATGTTCGGCGATACGGACGGCAAAACCGACCTGCTGCTCCGGCACCTCTCCGCCGCCGTTTCGGGCGGATACTACTACGCCCCGTCCCTCGAACGCCTGCAAAACCTCTAAGCCGGACGATGCCGTCTGAAACCCTTTTTTCAGACGGCATTTCCCGTTTTACCGTCCAACCGTTTCCCGAGCGCGCACTATGTCCGCACCCATCCGAGCATTCGACCCGCTGACTGTCCCCATTGCCGGCACCAACCTGATTGAGGCCTCTGCCGGCACCGGCAAAACCTACGGCATTGCCGCCCTGTTTACGCGCCTGATCGTGTTGGAACAAAAAAGCGTCGAACGCGTATTGGTCGTAACTTTCACCAAAGCCGCCACCGCCGAGTTGAAAACACGCCTGCGCGCGCGTTTGGACGATGTGTTGCAGGTTTTAGAAAGCAAAGAAATTGCCGAACTTGGAGACGGCGCGCTTTCAGACGGCATTGCCGCCTACTGCGCCGAACACCACGAAGGCGACACCTTCCTGCCCGCACTCTTAAAACAGGCTTTGCAAAAAGAGGGCCGGACGCGCCTGATTGTCCGCCTCAAAGCCGCCATCGGGCAATTCGACAACGCCGCCATCTACACCATCCACGGCTTCTGCCAGCGCATCCTGCGCGACTACGCGTTTTTGTGCCAAGCACCGTTCGATGTCGAACTGACCGAAGAAGACGGCGACCGCCTGCTTGTCCCGGCTCAAGATTTTTGGCGGGAACGCGTCAGCAACGACCCGGTGCTTGCCGAATTGGTTTTCAAACGCAAAGCTGTGCCGCAAACCGTCCTTGCCCAAATCCGCGCCTACCTGTCCCGCCCGTACCTGAATTTCCGCCTTCCGCAGGCGGATTTGCCGCAAGCCCGGGACGCCGCTTTGGCAAACTGGCAAAACATTTGCGGAAATCTGGCTGAATTAAAAGAAACTTTTTGGCGCATCCACCCCCTTTTAAACGGCAATTCGTATCGGAAAAACAGTTTTGCCGAACTGTTTGACGCGTTGGAACAAAAAGCCCTGTCGCCGGATTTGCCCTTTTTGGAGGCGAAGCTGCACGAACGGCTCTTGAAACTCTCGTCCGACAAACTCGAAGCCGGACTGAAAAAAGGTAAAACGCCCGATGCGGCAGTATTTGCCGAATTGCAGAAACTGGCAGACTTCGGGCGCGATTTGGACGCACTCGAAGAAGCGGAAGAAGCAACAATAATCCGGCTGCAACTGGATTTAATCGGATACCTCAACCGCAGCCTTGCCGAGATGAAAAAATCGCGCCGCGAACGCGGTTTCGACGACCTGCTGCTCGATGTCCATACCGCGCTGACCGACAACCCGCACGCCGAAACCCTCGCCCGCGCCGTTGCCGAAAACTGGGAAACCGCGCTGATCGACGAGTTCCAAGACACCGACCCGCTGCAATACGAAATCTTCCAAAAGATTTTCATTGCCCAAAACCGCCCGCTGTTCCTCGTCGGCGACCCCAAACAGGCGATTTACAGCTTTCGCGGTGCGGACATTTACGCCTACCTTCAGGCGGCGGAAGATGCGCGGCACCGCTACACGCTCGCCACCAACTACCGCAGCCACGCCGCGCTTATCGGCAGCATAGGCGCGCTGTTCCGTCTCAAAGAACACCCGTTCGTTTTGGAAAACATCGGTTATTCGGAAGTCGGTGCGGCGCGTGCCGAAAGCAGGTTGTCGCCCGAACGTCCTGCCGTACAGGTTCGTTGGCTGCACGAAAACGACAATGAAAAGGCCAACAAAGACGTTTTGCGCCGCCGTGCCGCCGACTATTGCGCCGACGAAATCGCCCACGCGCTCAACGAAGCCGCCGGAGGCCGTCTGAATTTCAAAGGCTGCCCACTGCAGTCGGGCGATATTGCCGTTCTGGTACGCACGCACAACGAGGCGGTGATGATTTCCGCCGCCCTGAAAAAACGGCAGGTGCAAAGCGTCCTGCTTTCGCGCGAATCCGTGTTCGCCTCGCCCGAAGCCGCCGCCCTTTCCGCACTCATCGGCTTCTGGCTCGAACCGCGCCGCGCCGGAACGCTGCGCTTTGTCCTGACAAGCAGCATATTCGGTTATGACGCGCAGCAATTGCACGACTTCAACCAAAACGAAAGCGAGATTTTGCATTGGGCGGAATCTGCCCGAACCGCGCTCGACAACTGGAATAAATACGGCATTTTCGCCGCTATGCAGCAATTTTCCCAAACACACGGCATCGAAACGCGCCTCTTAAGCCGGAACAACGGGCGCAGCCTGACCAATTATTTCCAACTGCTCGAACTGCTTGCCGCCGAAGACGCGCAAAATCGCAACCCCGCCGCGCTGCACAAATGGCTGCGCGACCAAATCAGCCTTGCCGGCAACAACGGCGGCGACAACCGCGCCATCCGTCTGGAAAGCGACGAAGATTTGGTCAAAATCGTTACCATGCACGCCTCGAAAGGTTTGCAGTATCCGCTGGTGTACTGCCCGTTTGCGTGGGACGCGCAAGATACCGGGCCGTCCGACTGGCAAATCCTCCACCAAAGCGCAAATCGAACCGAACTGTTGGCAAAGGCGCAACTGTCGGAAGACGAACAGAAGCAATACGCCGATGAGGAAATGGCGGAACGCCTGCGCCTGCTTTATGTCGCGCTGACGCGTGCCGAGGAACAGCTCAACATCTACGCCGCCTATTCTTCCGATACCGCCGATAACCCCCTCGCCTACCTGATAGAAGGCTTGCCGCAAGACAACCGCGAAACCGTCCGCCGTGCCTATGCGTGTGAAAAAGACGGCATCGCGATGCTCAAACGCAACTGGCGGAGCGTGGCGGACAACGCCCCTTCCGGCACAAATTTCGCCTTCACAGAAGATGCGCCGCCCCCTGCCGCCTATCGCGGCAACGCCGGTCAAACCGCCGAATTTGCCGCAAACAGCATTCCCGAACGCGGATTCCGATTTGTCCGCCACACCAGCTTTACCGCCTTAAGCCGCCATACCCAAACGCCCGATGGCGGCGAAGAAGATGCCTGCCCGTCCTTGGATGCCGCCGAAACCTCGGTGCCTGCGATGCCGTCTGAAACGCCGACGGCTTCAGACGGCATATCGGTACACGACTTTCCGAAAGGCACGCAGGCGGGGCTGTGCCTGCACGAAATTCTTGAAGATTTCAAATTCGGACAAGCAGCCGCCGAACAGGAAACCCTCATTGCCGACAAGCTGAAAAAATACGGTTTTGAAGAAATATGGCTGCCCGCCGTTGCCGAAATGGCGGAAGCCTGCCGCAAAACGCCGCTGACGGGGGCATACGGCCTGTCCGACATCCCGCCCGAGTACCGCTGCCCCGAAATGGGCTTTACCCTCCACACCGAAAACTTCGGCCTCAAACGGCTACGCGATTGGTTTGCCCGCGACGATGTCCGGCTGCCCGAAGTCTGCCGTGCCGCTGCCGAAACGCTCGACTTCCACACCGTCAACGGCTTTTTAAACGGCTTTATCGATATGGTCTGCCAAGACCCCGAGGGAAATATCTGCGTCATCGACTACAAATCAAACCACCTCGGCACGGACGCATCCGCCTACACGCAACAGGCGATGGACGAAGCCGTCGCGCACCACCACTATTACCTTCAGGCACTGATTTACGCCGTTGCCGCCGCACGCTACTTCAAACTGCGCGGACAACCGCCCGCCGCCGTTTCCGTCCGCTACCTGTTTTTGCGCGGATTGGATGGCAAAGGCGGCGGCGTTTGGCGTTGGGACATAGATGCCGACGCTTTGGAACAGATAAAATAACTTCCCGTCCCTTAAGACGACAACCGCAGGAGAACCCTATGAATATCAAACAATTGATTACCGCCGCACTCATTGCCTCAGCCGCCCTTGCCGCGCAGGCAGCCCCGCAAAAACCCGTATCCGCCGCCCAAACCGCGCAACATCCGGCCGTTTGGATCGATGTCCGCAGCGAACAGGAATTTAGCGAAGGGCATTTGCACAACGCGGTCAACATCCCCGTTGACCAAATCGTCCGCCGCATACACGAAGCCGCGCCCGACAAAGACACGCCGGTCAACCTCTACTGCCGCAGCGGACGGCGTGCCGAAGCCGCCCTTCAAGAACTGAAAAAAGCAGGTTATACAAATGTTGCCAATCACGGCGGTTATGAAGACCTGCTCAAAAAAGGGATGAAATGACGCAATGCCGTCTGAAAGGACAGGCTTTCAGACGGCATACGGCGTTCCGGCACGCGGCGCAACATCGGGCGCGGCGCGTGCCGCCCCGTCCGAAGCCTGATAAACAAACCGATAAGGAAATACGATGAAACACATACTCCCCCTGATTGCCGCATCCGCACTCTGCATTTCAACCGCTTCGGCACACCCTGCCGTCAAACCGCCCACCCAAAACGAAACCGCTATGACCACGCATACCCTCACCTCAAAATACAGTTTTGACGAAACCGTCAACCGCCTTGAAACCGCCATAAAAAGCAAAGGGATGGACATTTTTGCCGTCATCGACCATCAGGAAGCGGCACGCCGAAACGGCCTGACCATGCAGCCGGCAAAAGTCATCGTCTTTGGCACGCCCAAAGCCGGTACGCCGCTGATGGTCAAAGACCCCGCCTTCGCCCTGCAACTGCCCCTGCGCGTCCTCGTTACCGAAACAGACGGCAAAGTACGCGCCGCCTATACCGATACGCGCGCCCTGATTGCCGGCAGCCGCATCGGTTTTGACGAAGTAGCAAACACTTTGGCAAACGCCGAAAAACTGATACAAAAAACCGTAGGCGAATAAGCCCGTCGCCGACATATGGCGGATGGAAATCAGATGCACACGCCCCTCATTCCCGCGAAGTCGGGAATCCAAGCGGTTGGGTTGCCGTGATTTCCAATCATTGCCGAAACGGACGATTCCGGATTCCCGCCTTCGCGGGAATGACGGGCGTGTGCGTTTTTGCCATATCACAGGCAACTTTGCCGAAAATCTTATCTGTCGCCGGTATGCATTCCTGTTTCAATCCGCCACAAACCAAATGCCGTCTGAACCCCGATTTCAGACGGCATTTCCTTTCAATCCCTATCTTCCCGACAAATATCAATGGCTTCCTGCAAACTCGAAACGCCGTGGATTTTCAGGTTCGGAAATTCTTTGGCATTGCGCGGCATATTGGCTTTGGGGACGATGGCGCGTTTGAAGCCGAGTTTTTCCGCTTCTTTGAGCCGCTCTTGCCCGCGTGCGACCGGGCGGACTTCGCCGCTTAAGCCGATTTCGCCGAAAACCACGGTTTTTTCGGGCATAGGGCGGTTGCGGAAGCTGGAAAGCATCGCGAGGATGACCGCCAAATCCGCCGCCGGTTCGCCGATTTTCACGCCTCCGACGGCGTTTAAAAAAACATCCTGATCGAAACAGGCGATGCCGCCGTGGCGGTTTAATACGGCGAGCAGCATCGCGAGGCGGTTTTGTTCCAGTCCGACGGTGAGGCGTTTGGGCGTAAAGCCGTGCGCGTCATCGACCAATGCCTGAATTTCGACCAAAAGCGGGCGACTGCCTTCCTGCGTGACCAAAACGCACGAGCCGGGCGTGTCGTCGCGGTAGCTGGCGAGGAAGATGGCGGACGGGTTGGACACGCCTTTCAAACCGTTTTCGGTCATCGCGAACACGCCCAATTCGTTTGCCGCGCCGAAGCGGTTTTTGATGGCGCGTATCATGCGGTAGTTGGAATGTTGGTCGCCCTCGAAATACAGCACGGTATCGACCATGTGTTCCAGTACGCGCGGGCCTGCAATCGCGCCGTCTTTGGTAACGTGTCCGACCAGTATCATGGCGATGCCCATTTGTTTCGCCATGCGCGTCAGTTGGGCGGCGCATTCGCGTACCTGCGACACGGAGCCTGGGGCGGAAGTGATTTGGTCGGAATACATGGTTTGGATGGAGTCGATGACGACGACTTCGGGCTGATGCTGTTTCAAGGCCGTCTGAATGGCTTCCATGCGGATTTCGGCAAGCAGGTTTACGCCTTCGGTAGGCAGCTCCAAGCGTTGCGCGCGCAGGGCGACCTGTTGGGCGGATTCTTCGCCGGAAACGTACAGCACTTTGCGGCTTTGCGCCATTTTGGCGATGGTTTGCAGCAGCAGCGTGGATTTGCCGATGCCTGGGTCACCGCCGAGCAGGATGACCGCGCCATCGACCAAACCGCCGCCCAATACGCGGTCGAGTTCGCCCATACCGGTCGGATTGCGCGGCACTTCGGTCGCGGTAACGGCGGAGAGGGATTGGACGGTCGAAGTGTCCGCCGCCCAAGATTGGAATCGGGCATTTTTCGGCTCGGGCGCGGCTAAGCTTTCCTGAAGTGTGTTCCACTCGCCGCAATGCGGGCATTTACCCTGCCATTTCGGGGAAGTGCCGCCGCATTCGGTGCATTGGTAAAGGGTTTTAAGCGTTTTTGCCATCGGTTTTCCCTGCATCTGAAAACAAAAATGCCGTCTGAACATAGGGACGGTTGGGATTACGCCAATACGGCAACGCCGCCGTCCTTATGTACTATCCGTACACGGCGGATATTGCCGCATTGCCTTATTTTTACCCTAACCGGCCATCTCTCGGCTTCAGACGGCATATCGGGCAGTTTCCTGCCGACTTACCCGCCGTGATACTGCCGCGACAGCTCGTGTACGGTGTCGACTAAGATTTTGGCGTGTTCGGGGTCGGCGTGTTGGTTGATGCCGTGTCCGAGGTTGAAGACATGGCCGCTGCCGTGTCCGTAGTCGGCTAGGATGCGTGCGACTTCGGTGCGGATGGATTCGGGCGTACCGAAGAGGGCGAACGGGTCGAAGTTGCCTTGCAGGGCGACTTGCTTGCCGACGCGGCGGCGTGCTTCGCCGATGTTGCACGTCCAGTCCAAGCCTAATGCGTCTGCGCCGATTTCTGCCATGCTTTCCAGCCACAGCCCGCCGCCTTTGGCAAACACGATGACGGGAACGCGTCTGCCTTCGCTTTCGCGTTTCAATCCGGCAACGATTTGGCGGATGTATTTGAGGCTGAATTCTTTAAACGCCGCATCGCTCAAAACGCCGCCCCAAGTGTCGAAAATCTGCACAGCCTGCGCGCCCGCGTCGATTTGGGCGTTGAGGTAGGCGGTAACGGCTTGGGCGTTGGTGTCGAGGATTTTGTGCAGCAAATCGGGGCGCGAGTACATCATGGTTTTGATGGTGCGGAATTCCTTGCTGCTACCGCCTTCGACCATGTAGCAGGCAAGTGTGAACGGGCTGCCAGAGAAGCCGATAAGCGGTACGCGGCCGTCCAATGCTTTACGGATGGAAGTTACCGCGTCGAAAACGTATTGCAGTTTTTCCATGTCGGGAACGTGCAGCTTGGCGATATCGGCTTCGTGTTGTAAGGCGCGTTCGAATTTCGGGCCTTCGCCTTCGGCAAAGTACAGTCCCAAGCCCATGGCGTCGGGTACGGTCAGGATGTCGGAGAACAAAATCGCCGCGTCCAAATCGAAGCGGTCTAAAGGTTGGATGGTGACTTCGGTCGCCAATTCGGTGTTTTTGCACAAATCGAGGAAGCTGCCCGCTTTCGCGCGCGTGGCTTTGTATTCGGGCAGATAACGCCCCGCCTGGCGCATCATCCAAATCGGCGTGTATTCGACGGGCTGTTTGAGCAGGGCGCGGAGGAAAGTGTCGTTTTTTAAAAGAGTCATGCGGGGCTTTCGGTTTGTTTGTAAAACGGAGAAGGAAAACAGTTTTCAGACAACCTTTGCGGCGGTTTCCGCAATGAAAGGTCGTCTGAAAGGGGGGGCGGACACATTTGCCTAGGTAATCATCAGTAGATGATTAAACGGCAGCAGGTTTTCAGGGGGGGTTCAATGGTGCGTTTATCTTCGATATGGATAACTTTGGGTTCTTCAGCATCACAATCGCGATGAGAGCGCCCTTCGATACCGATTTTGAAATCTTCATCCAATCCTTCTTCTTTTAGGATTAGCGTAAAAATTTCGGGATGATGGCATGAAACGGCATATCCATCGCCACTATCTAAAGTGATAATGCCAAAATCTGCAGATGGTGTTCCTATTTGAACCTTGCCCCATTTGCTTAACATCTCTTTAGCTTGTTTCGCCAAATCTTTTTCCGGTTCAAGTAAAATGACGCAAGTCCCATTTTCAAAGAGCACCCAAGATTTTTCGTTTCCATTAATGCTCTTTTTCCAAACATCAATTAACTTTTGGCGATAAGCAGGCGTTCCAATTTCAAATATTTCTTTCTTTTCCTTAAAGGAATCTGAAGACCCCATCAAATTCTCCCAGATAAAGATATTTCCCAAAATCAGCTATGCTGCTCTAACGCTGCGTGGCGTTCGTCATCGGAGACGGCTTCCAAAACCAATTTGCGCTGTGCTTCGGCTTTTTGCGGCTGTTCGGTTTCGTCAAAGACTTTCGCCAACACCAGACGCGCCGAAACGCTCGGTTGCAGGGCGATACTGGCTTCCAAATAACCTTTCGCCTTACCCCACAGCCGACGGCTGTAGGCGAGCCGGCCGAGATACATCAGCAGAAGCGCGTTGTCGGGCTGTTCTTTCAGCCAAGAATCGGCAAAATCGATGGCCTTCTGCTGATCGCGCTCACCCAAAAAGCGCACGCTTTCGACAAAGGCTTCCAAAAGCTCGGGGCGGCGGTTGTGCGGATAATGCTGTTTGACCCATTTGACCGCATCGGCATACAGTCCCAAACGTTCGTACTTTTCCGCAACCGATACGCTCAATTCCCCGTTTTTGAGGCTGTCGGGAATCCGTTTCAGGCAGGTTTTCAAAGCGGCGGCATCGGCAGCATCCGCCAGCTGGCGGCGGTATGCCCAATTTTGATACCGTTCCATTTCCGATTTGCCCAATGCGCCCGCCTTGGAAAGTTTTTCGGTTTTTGCCAGAACCTGCAACGCGTCGCCCCGATCGAAGGCGTAACGAAGTTGCAGACGCACGAGGCGCGTAAGGTTGGCATTCATCTTCGCCGCCGCATGAAGATTGGCTTCCGCCGCTTCGTAATCGCGCCGGTTCAACGCCGATTCCGCCAGCAGCAGGTAGCGGGAAAGCTGCTGTTTTTCCGGCAGTTTAGCGATTTCCGCAAGATAACGGTCGCGCAGCTCGATGTTTTCCATCTGTCCGGCGGCGTGTGCGCCCAGCATCAATGCCAAAGTCCGGTTGTCTCCGGCCTCTTTGTTTCCCAATACGCGCGAGGCTTCGAGCTCTGCCTTTTCAAAACGCCCTTCAAAATACGCCAAACCCGCTTTATTCAAGTAAAGCGCAGCCTTGCGTCCTTTTCGTGCCAAACTGAAACGCTGCATCTTTTCGGGAATATTCAAAATGCCAATGACGAATTTAAGCAGGAAATACCAAACTGCAACGGCAATCAGCAGCCCCAGCACAAAGGCGTGCAGGTTGATTCTGAGCATGGTCTGTCCGAGTACGATATACACGTCGCCGGTGTAAATGCCTGAAGCCAATGCCAGCCCGACGGCGGCGGCAAACAGGACGACAATCCAGACTACCGTTTTCATGCGCGTTCTCCTTTAGCGGAGGGCAAACGCCCTGCCTTTTCCGGTACGGGCTGTTTTTTTGCAGGCTGTTCCGGTTTGCGTTCCGAAGGCAGGGACGGTGCTTCTATGGTCTTCACATCCGATGCGGCAGCCGCTTCGGAAGCTGTGTTTTCGTTTGCCGGTTCGGAAACCGTCTGTTCCGCTTCTTGATTTTCCGCCGCCGTCATGCGCGTACCGTCGCGATAGGCGCGGACGGCATTTAGGCTGTTTTTCAAACCGTCATCCGCCGTCATGCGCACATCCAACGCCTTCAATTCCGCCAGTTCTTTCAGCCACGACTGCGTGGCGGGAGACTTGGCATCGAAATACTGTCTGACGGCGGCTTCGGCATTGTTCAAATCTCCCTGATAGACTTCGCCGTTGCGCTGCATCAATGCGGTGCGCGCATCCAACAGACGCAGACGCAGGTTTTCACGCACAAAATATGCCTGTTCCGGTGAAATCAGCATGGCATCGTTGTTTTCCAAACGGCGGATTTCGACCAGCCCTTTCAATGTGCCGAGGGATTTTTCCCATACGTTCTGCCACCATGAAGCGGAAACGGCTTCGTTCTTCACCTGTACGCCCGGTTTCAGCACACCGTCGAGCATCAGCGGCAGTCCGGATACGGCGGTTTCCAGCCTGTCGAGGCGCAATGCCGTGCCGGAAATATCGACATAGGGACGGTTTTTCAGTTCCGCCAAGTCACTGCTGATTGCCTGCTTGAGCGGCAGGAGCTCTGCCTGATTGAAACGGGACAGGCGGCTGTCGATATGTTCCAGCACGCCGACTGCCGTTTGGATATTGCCGGTCAGCACCAGCTGTTGCGCCGCCAGATTGAGTATGGTCTCGGTTTCGTCCACCAGCCAATCGGCGCGTCCTTTGGTCAACTCGCGATAGGCTTTTTGCGTCATCAGGATTTGTTCGCCGTTGGCTTTGACACCGCTGTCCAAACGGTCGAGTTCGGACTGTATGGCACTTTGGCGGTTGAGGTTGTCTTTGAGCAGGGCGGCGTTTTCTGACTCGCCCAAAGCGGCTTTGTCGATTTTTTGGTTGAACGCCAGCTCTTGGTTTTTCAAGACATTCTGTCCTTGGACAAACAAAAAACCACTTGCACCCAAACCCAAGGCCGCCAATACCAGGGCGCAGGCCGCCAAAGCGTTGCTGCCGGACTGTTTGACGATAAAAGGAGCGGCAGGAATGTGTACTTCTGTTTCGTTTTCTTTGCGTGGGGAAGAGGTTTCAGACGGCATTTCTTTTGATGCCTGTATCTCGCGTACGGGTTCGGATGATTTGTTTTCAGGTTCGCCCACCGTTTTGCTCCTTATTGGTTTGAGGTTCCGGGAAAGACCATGCCGTCTGAAACGGAAATGGAAGAATGGGAAAGCGCGGCTTCCAGCGTAGGGACGGTTTCGACCGAACACGCGCCTTCGCGCTTCAATGCCTCCGCAATGCGCGGATGATGGGTAAAGTATAGCAAGGATTTGAAGAATCGGGAAAATTGCGGCGGAAGCTGTCCGAACAACGCGTGCACCAGCTCGGTCGACGTGATATAGGCGGCGGCAATATTTTCGGTTTGGAAATTTTGAAAGTTCAAAGGTTTATGCCGTCTGAAATAGACTTCTGCCACCTCCGTCCGAAAACCTTTCTCCTGCAAGGCATTCATCAAAAAATCCCGCCCGCCGTGTCCGCGCACAAACAATACGCGCGCACCTTCGGGCAGACTGTTCCAAACCGGCAGGCGCAAAACCGCCTCGCTGTCGTTGCCGTCTTCAGGTGCAAACACGCCCGCGCCCGCATAACGCGCCAAGGCACGGCGGCTGCCCTGTCCTACGGAAATGTGCATCTTTATGCCGTCTGAAAAGTCCAAGTACTGCGCGGCGGTTTCAACGGCGGTCGGACTGACCCAAAACACGGCATCCGCACGGGCATACATTTCCGGCAGCCGTTTCAGGCTTGCTTCGTCGGTTTCGACTTCAATCGGACTCAACACTTCCGTCTGCCATCCGGCACGACGGCAGGTTTCCACATCGTCCTTCGCCCTGCCCGACGGACGGACAATCAGCATGACGGGTTTCGCTGTTTCCATCGCCTTATCCGCCCCGATTACCAGGAAAAATCGTCATCGTTGAAATTCGCCTGCGCGGTTTTCGGCGTACAGCCGACCCGTGCGACTTCCTTGCCCCTACGCTCCACAACGACACCGCTGCTTTCCGTATGAGTCACAGAATCGAAGCCTGTCCATACGGTGTACATAAATTCGTCGTTTTGGAATTTCATCGTTGCCCAACGACCGCTGCCCATACCTTGCCACCTGTCGGAACGCCCCAACAGGTCAGCTTTGCTGTTGCGTATGGCAATTTCTTTTTTTGCCGCACTGCCGAACGAATATTCGTAAAAATTGCGGTTGATTTTTTGAACTTCTATATATTTGTTGTTGTCCGTTTTACAGGAAAACACCGTATCCGCCCACACGGTTTGGGCGGCAGCCGACAGAAGCAATACGGCAGAAAGGAACATTTTTTTCATCGTATTTCCTTAATGGTTGAAACCCCGCCATTTGGACATCCGTCCTTCGTGGCAGCAGCATCAGATTTTATTTGAGAGGGGTGTAACCCCTTCCAAATTAGGGCAACACATAGGGCGGCGCTTTATGTGTCGTCCTGCGTGTTGAAACATCATTGCCCGTATCCTGAAATAGAAAAGAAAATGCCCGTTTTACGGCCCTCTTTCCGACAAAATGCCGTCTGAAACGGATTTCAGACGGCATGGTCGAAATTATTGCGCGGCAAGCGGCTTGAGCAGGAAGGTTTCGCCGCTTTGTACGACATTTTCCAGCAGATCGATGTTCGGATGCTTGCCCGGATGGGCACGAGCATCGTCAACGTGCTCGGCAAACCATATCAAACCCTGCTCTGCCGCTTCTTTGTCCAATTTTCCGCCAAAACGTTCCGCCAAGGCATTGTACAGCTTGAGCGAACCGAGTTTGCCCTGTACGGCAGGAATATGGTGAACCGTTTTGCCGTCGGCATCCTGAACGTCCAAACCGCCCAGATGGTCGATTGAAGGAAATGTGGCGAGATAATCTTGAAAATTCATATCAACTCCGAAAATCAGTCAGTTAGCGCGTGCCGAAAATCTTGTCGCCCGCATCGCCCAAGCCGGGGATGATGTAGCCGTTTTCGTTCAAGTGGCTGTCGAGCGCGGCGGTGTAAATCGTAACATCGGGGTGTGCGTCATTAACAGCCTTCACGCCCTCGGGCGCGGCAACCAAGACTAAGGCTTTGATGTTGCGGCAGCCCTTGGCTTTCAAAAGGTCGATGGTGGCAACCATCGAACCGCCCGTCGCCAGCATCGGGTCGATAATCAGGGCAGGACGTTCGTCCATACTGTCCACGAATTTCTCGAAGTAGGAAACGGGTTTCAGCGTTTCCTCGTCGCGCTGCAAACCGACCACGCTGATTTTGGCAGTCGGAATCAGGTCGAGCACGCCGTCGAGCATACCCAAACCGGCGCGCAGGATGGGGACGACGGTCAGGGTTTTGCCTTTGATGCGGTCGCCTTCAATCTGACCGCACCATCCGTCGATAAGGTATTTTTCGATTTCAAAATCACGGCTTGCCTCGTATGCCATCAGGCGCGCCAACTCGGTGGTCAGCGTACGGAATTTGTAGGTACTGCAATCCGCCTCCCTCATCAGGGTCAGTTTGTGGCGGACGAGCGGATGGTTGATAACGTTAACGTTCATCGCGGTGTTCCAGTGTGATTTTGAGACGCGCCATTATACTTTTTTTTGATTTGCCGGAAAAGAAAATGCCGTCTGAAACACGTTCAGACGGCATTGCCGAATCCATCAGGCTTTCAGCAGCTCTTGCAGCTCGCCTGCCTCATACATTTCCATCAGGATGTCCGAACCGCCGACAAACTCGCCGTTCACATAAAGTTGGGGAATGGTCGGCCAGTCACTGTATTCCTTAATGCCTTGGCGTACTTCGGGATTTTCCAATACGTTGACGGTAACGTAATCGGTGCAGCCTGCCGCGTTCAGGATTTGCACGGCGCGGGAAGAGAAACCGCATTGCGGAAACTGCTTCGTACCTTTCATAAACAATACGACGCGGTGTGTCGTTACTACTTCTTTGATTTGGTCGTGGATGGAAGCCATCGCTTATTCCTTTTGATAAAGTTGACAAAATTTGTCAGGTAGGGCGCATTATACGCAAAAGCGGAAACTTCCCACAATATTTGCTGTATATCGTGCAGTATCAATGTTGTGAACGGAAATATTCCCACTCCTCGACAATCCTGCTGTCCGGCAAATGGCACAGGGCATATCCGCCGCCGCTTTCGTCTTTTTTTGCTTCCCGTCCGCCGCCTTTGGCAATGCAGAATTTGGAAGCGGAATTTGCCATACCGACTGCCTCATGCCTGTCCGAAACATGTTGGCAGGCAGTCAGCAGCAGCGCGGACATACATACGGATGAATTGCCTTCATGGTTTTCCTTATCGTCGGCACAGGGTCAGACGGCCCGCATATCGGGTACTTTTTTAAACAGCCGGTAAAAGTTTTCCGTCGTGTATGCCGCAACCTGTTCCAAGGTCTGGTTCCGCAATTTGGCGATATGCTCTGCGGTATAACGCACAAAAGCCGGCTCGTTCTGCCTGCCGCGCTTGGGAACGGGAGCGAGGAACGGCGCATCGGTTTCCACCAAAATGCGGTCGTCCGGAACGTATTTTGCCGCCTCCTGAACCAAAGGGGCGTTTTTAAACGTAACGATTCCTGAGAAAGAAATATAAAGCCCCAAATCCATGGCAGCCCGGGCAAAGGCTGTGTCTTCGGAAAAACAGTGGATCACACCCGAATTGGTTTTACATTCTTTCAAAATCGCCAAGGTGTCCGCCGCCGCATCGCGCGTATGGACGATAACGGGCAGCCCGGTTTGGTTGGCTGCCTCGATGTGGTCTGCAAAGCGTTTGTGCTGCCAGGACAAATCGCCTTTGCACCAGTAATAATCCAAACCCGTCTCGCCGATGCCGACCACTTTCGGATGGGCGGCGGCTTCGACCATTTCCGCAATGGAAAATTCTTCGGCTTCCCTGCTGTCGGGATGTACGCCTATGGTGCAATAGATGTGTTCGTGCGCTTCGGCGACGGCAAAGACTTCGGAGAAGCTTTCCCTACTGACGCTGATAGCAAGCGCCTGCCCCACGCCGTTTGCTTCCATGTTGGACAAAACTTCGGGCAGGCGTTCTTTCAAACCTTCAAAATTGAGGTGGCAGTGCGAATCGATGATATGCATGGCGTTACATGGTAAACGTAGGTCTGCTGCCGCTGATTGTGCTGCCCAGTTCGACTTCGATCTGGTCTTTGACTTTCAGGCAGTTTTCGTGTTTTGTGAATGCCAGCCCCACCCCTTTGGGTTTGGAGGGAGTACGCGCCGGATTGATCCACGCCACCTGTGTCGGCAGGAACAGTTTGGGGAAGTTGAGGATTTCCACGGCAAGCAGAATGTCTTCCCCGATGGAAAATACGTCGTCGGTCTGCACAAACAGACCGCCGTGTTCCAAAAACGGCATATAGGAGCTGTACAGCAGATTCATGTCTTTCAGCTGCAACGACATCATTTTTGCCGGAATATTTTGTCCGTCTGACATAATTCACCCGTTCTCTTTCTTCAATTCCAAATAATTGATGAGCAGATGCTCGATCTGCATTTTGACATTTAAAGTATGAAACCCGTAAGGGGCGAGCTGTTTGAGCATATCCTCCGCCGCAAATACATTGCGCGGACGGAAACCGGATGCCGTCTGAAGCAGCCTGTCTTCATAAGCGGGATAATAGACGGGTTTCATGTGTTGCAGGCACAATCCCAAATCGACCAGCCACTTCTGCATCCACCCGACAAATACGGCGAGCGGAAGTTTCTCCTTATCGAAAAGCGCGGCGTAGTCCAAAATCTTCAACAACCTCGGTTCTGCCAAAATATCCAGCAGCTTTGCCCTCAATTCCCGAAGCCCGTCTTCCTCCTGAAACAGCGGCGCGCCCGAATGGAAAGCCAAAAATTCTTCCGGCTCCGCCACACCCCTTTCACGCAGATACGCCGATGCTTCCTCATGCGAAGGCGCAGGCAAAACCATCTTCCGGCAGCGGCTTTTAATGGTCGGTAAAACCTTGTCCGCCGCGTGGCTTACCAGCAAAAAGACCACTTGTGGCGGCGGCTCTTCCAACACTTTCAACAAACTGTTGGCGGCCTGGACATTCATACTTTCCGCAGGATGAATCAGGATCACGCGCAAACCGCCCCGTACCGAAGTCAGGTACACATTATCGATGATTTCCCTGACGGCATCGATTTTGATTTGCAACAGTTTGCGTCCGTTTTCCCGTTCGTCCGTCAGGGGGGTGATTTCGTAAAAATCGGGATGGCTTCCCTGTCCAAACAGATGGCAGGACATACATTCGCCACAGGGTTTGCAGCCCGGTGCAGGGGCTTCGCACAACAGCGCCTTCGCTGCAAAACGGGCAAACGCGGTTTTCCCCGTCCCCTTTTTGCCGGCAAACAGCCACGCATTGGGACGGCTCGTCCAATGCTCCGCAATCTGCCGCCATTGTTCATTATGCCACGGATAGATCATGTCAAACTGCCCGTCCGGAAATCCATACCGTTCATCAGAGCAATTCCAAATCCGGTCCGGAACTTTGCGCGCGGCGGCTGCGCAACTGTACCGCCAAACGCAAATCGTGTGCGGAGTCGGCATTTTTCAAGGCATCCTGCAGGGAAATCTCGCCTTTTTCATACAATTGGTAAAGGTGTTGGTCGAAGGTCTGCATACCCAAGGTAGTGGATTTTTTCATCACTTCTTTGATTTCATGGATGTTGCCGTTGTGAATCAACTCCGAAATCAGGGGCGAATTGAGCAGCACCTCGACTGCCGCCACCCTGCCCTTGCCGCCGTCTCGCGGAACGAGGCGTTGCGAAATAAACGCCTGAAGGTTGAGCGACAAATCCGTCAGCAATTGTTCGCGCCGCTCCTCGGGGAAAAAGTTGATGATGCGGTCGAGCGCCTGATTGGTGCTGTTGGCGTGCAGCGTCGCCATACACAAATGCCCCGTTTCGGCAAAGGCAATGGCGTAGTCCATCGTTTCGCGGTCGCGGATTTCGCCGATCAGAATCACATCCGGTGCCTGCCGCAGCGTGTTTTTCAACGCCGCCATCCAGTTTTCCGTATCCACGCCGACCTCGCGCTGGGTGATGATGCAGTTTTTGTGTTCGTGGACAAACTCGATCGGATCTTCGATGGTGATGATGTGTCCGAACGAATTTTCATTGCGGTAGTCGATAAGCGAGGCAAGCGAAGTCGATTTGCCCGAGCCGGTACCGCCGACAAAAATAACCAGCCCGCGTTTTTTCAGCGCGACATCCTTCAAGACCGGCGGCAGGTTCAGGCTTTCAAACTTGGGAATCTTGCTGGTAATCGCGCGGAATACCAACGCCGTCGCGCCGCGCTGTATCATCGCATTAACGCGGAAGCGGCTGGTGTCCGGCAGGCTGATGGCGAAGTTGCACTCGTTGGTCGATGAAAATTCTTCCGCCTGCTTCGCACTCATAATCGAAAAGGCGATTTCCATACATTTTTCCGCCGTCAGCGGTTCGTCCGTGATGCGGGTGATTTTGCCGTCCAGCTTCATCGCGGGCGGGAAATGGGTCGTCACAAATAGGTCGGAACCTTTGTTTTTGTTCATATGGCGCAGCCATGCGAACAGTTCTTCCTTTGCAGTCATATTTTCATCGGTAAACATCTTCGTCCCCCAATCTTCAAACAATCTGTACCTTCCCATTCTACCAAAAACCCGCCGTGCCGTCTGAAACCGTTTCAGACGGCACGGCGGGCGGCTGCCCCGATGCGCCGCGTTAACGTGTATAATCCGGCACTCATCCGAAATTCACAGCAGGTCAGCAATATGTCTTTGAAAACAGTAGCCGTTATCGGCGCGATGGAACAGGAAATCGAGCTTTTGCGCGAGATGATGGAAAATGTCAAAGCCGTCTCTTTCGGCAGATTTTCCACCTATGAAGGCGAATTGGCGGGAAAACGCATGGTGCTTGCATTGAGCGGCATCGGCAAGGTCAATGCGGCGGTTGCAACGGCTTGGCTTATCCATCAATTCGCACCGGACTGCATCATCAACACCGGCAGCGCGGGCGGTTTGGGCAAGGGTTTGAAAGTCGGCGACGTAGTCATCGGTACGGAAACCGCGCACCACGATGTCGATGTAACCGCATTCGGCTATGCCCGGGGGCAAGTGCCGCAACTGCCGGCAAGGTTCGCTTCAGACGGCATTTTGATTGAGGCGGCAAAACGGGCGGCGCGGACGTTTGAAGGCGCGGCGGTAGAACAAGGCCTGATTGTCAGCGGCGACCGCTTCGTCCACAGCAGCGAAGGCGTGGCGGAAATCCGCAAGCACTTCCCCGAAGTCAAGGCAGTGGAAATGGAAGCGGCGGCGATTGCCCAAACCTGTCATCAGTTGGAAACGTCTTTCGTCATCATCCGCGCCGTTTCCGATTCGGCGGACGAAAAGGCAGACATCAGCTTTGACGAATTTTTGAAAACGGCGGCGGCAAGTTCCGCAAAAATGGTGGCGGAGATTGTCCGATTTTTATAAGACCTTTATCAAACTTATCTTTATAAGACCTTTATCAAACTTATGCCAAAACAGCGGTTTTCCGTTAGAATGTCGGGCTATTTCCACGTTGCATCCGATATTCGGACGTACCGCTGTTTGTTCAGACGGCATTTCTAAAACCTACCGTTCAGCATTAAAAACAACTCAATGAAAAATATCCGAAATTTCTCCATCATTGCCCACATCGACCACGGCAAATCAACGCTTGCCGACCGTTTTATCCAATATTGCGGCGGTTTGGATTTGCGCGAAATGAGTACGCAGGTGCTCGATTCCATGGACATCGAAAAAGAGCGCGGCATCACCATCAAAGCGCAAACCGCCGCACTCAACTACAAAGCGCGCGACGGGCAGGTGTATCAGCTTAATTTGATTGACACGCCGGGACACGTCGACTTCTCTTACGAAGTTTCCCGCTCGCTGTCGGCTTGCGAAGGCGCGCTTTTGGTGGTTGACGCGTCGCAGGGCGTGGAAGCGCAAACCGTGGCGAACTGTTACACCGCGATTGATTTGGGCGTGGAAGTCGTGCCCGTTTTGAACAAAATCGACCTGCCTGCCGCCGACCCCGAACGCGTGGAACAGGAAATCGAAGACATCATCGGCATCGATGCGGTCGGCGCGGTGCAGTGTTCCGCCAAAAGCGGCATCGGCGTGGAAGACGTTTTGGAAGAAATCGTTGCCAAAATCCCCGCACCGACCGGCGATGAAAACGCGCCGTTGCAAGCGGTGATTGTCGATTCGTGGTTTGACAACTATGTCGGCGTGGTCATGCTGATCCGTGTGAAAAACGGCACCATCAAGCTGAAAGACAAAGTGCGCTTTATGAGCACCAATGCGGAAACGCAGGTCGAACAGTTAGGCGTGTTCACGCCGAAATCGGTTCAAAAACAAGAACTCAAAGCCGGAGAAGTGGGCTTTTTGATTACCGGCGTGAAAGAATTGGGACAGGCAAAAGTCGGCGATACGGTTACACTGGTTGCCAACCCAGCTTCCGAGCCGCTGCCCGGCTTCCAAGAAGTACAAAGCCAAGTATTTGCAGGCCTTTATCCGGTGGAAAGCCACGACTACGAGGCCTTGCGTGACGCTTTGGAAAAATTGCAGCTGAACGATGCTTCGTTGAAATTCGAGCCTGAAGTTTCCCAAGCATTGGGATTTGGCTTCCGCTGCGGCTTCTTGGGTCTGCTGCACTTGGAAATCGTGCAGGAACGCTTGGAGCGCGAGTTCGACATGGATTTGATTACCACCGCGCCGACGGTGGTTTACGAAGTCGTGTTGAAAAGCGGCGAAAAAATCGAAGTCGAAAACCCGTCCAAACTGCCCGACATCGGCAGCATCGAAACCATTCTCGAGCCGATTATTACCGCGACCATCCTCGTGCCGCAGGAATACGTCGGCAACGTCATGACTTTGTGCAACCAAAAACGCGGCGTGCAGGTCAATATGCAATATATGGGCCGTCAAGTCATGCTGACTTATGATTTGCCGATGAACGAAGTCGTGATGGACTTCTTCGACAAACTCAAATCGACTTCGCGCGGTTATGCTTCGTTGGACTACCATTTCAAAGAGTTCCAACCGTCTGATTTGATTAAGCTCGACATTATGGTCAACGGCGAAAAAGTCGATGCGCTGAGCCTGATTGTACACCGTCAAAGCTCGGTTCACCGGGGACGCGAGCTGGCATCGAAAATGCGCGAGCTGATTCCGCGCCAAATGTTCGACATCGCCGTCCAAGCCGCCATCGGCAGCCAGATTATCGCCCGAGAAAACGTCAAAGCACTGCGTAAAAACGTTTTGGCGAAATGTTACGGCGGCGACATTACCCGTAAGAAAAAACTGCTTGAAAAACAAAAAGCAGGCAAACGCCGTATGAAACAAGTGGGCAACGTGGAAATTCCGCAAAGCGCGTTCTTGGCGATTTTGCAGGTTAGCGACAAATAATATTTCGGTACATAGGGCGGCACATATGGCGCAGCCCTCCAAACTGCTCCGATTTGAAGAAGGTGCGCATTCCCAAACAAACCTTGATTTACCGCTCCAAAAGGGCGTTTGGTTTTAACCGTTGAGGAACAACAATGAACACAATGCTAATGTCGGGCGCGGCTGCCGCGCTGCTTGCCGGTATCATCCTTTATTTCAAAAGCGACAAGAAGCGGCAGGAAAACGGGGAATGGAGTTCCGGCCTCGAATACGCCTATATCCTGACGGCGGTCGGCGTGTTTGCCGCTTTGTCCCTGTTTATGAGCTTTACCGCCGTTTTCCTGATTTTCGTTGTATTGTGCGGTACGGCTTGGGGGGTATATAAATACCGTCTGAAGACTCATCCCGAAATCTCGGAAAGCAGCCACTTCGGCGATTATTTCGGCGGTTTCTTCCCTATCGTTTTGGTATTGTTCCTCATCCGGTCGTTTATTGCCGAACCGTTCCAAATCCCGTCCAGCTCGATGCGCCCGGGCCTAATCAAGGGCGATTTCATTTTGGTCGGCAAATTTTCCTACGGTCTGCGCGTACCCGTTTTAAACAATGTATTTATCCCCACGGGCAAAATCGAACGGGGCGATGTCGTCGTTTTTAATTATCCTTTGCAGCCGGAGATGACCTACATCAAGCGTATTGTCGGCATCCCGGGCGACATTGTCGAATATCGGGACAAGGTTCTGACGGTAAACGGAAAACCAGCTTCCGATATTCCTGACGGCACATACCGTTATCCCGACGACACCGACCCTTCCGAAATCCACAGCACGGATATGTTCCGCAGCGGTTTGGACGGCAAATCTTTCAATATTCTGAAAAAAGAAGGACAGCCTGCCGTTTCCCTGCCCGTATTGGGCAAATATACCTCCGATATTATGTCTGAAAACGGATATTCCATAGAGCAAAGCGGTCTAGAACACTGCCAATATGCCGACGACGGCAGCGGTTTCGTGTGCAAAGTTCCCGAAGGACGCTATTTCGCTATGGGCGACAACCGCGACAACAGTGCCGATTCGCGCTACTGGGGCTTTGTGGATGACAAGCTGGTTGTCGGCAAGGCAATGTTCATTCTGATGAACTTCGGCGATTTCGGCAGGGCCGGTACGGCAATCCGTTAAGCTGGGAAGCCAAGAATGCCGTCTGAAAATAGTTTCAGACGGCATTTGCTATTCCTCACTTTTGCAGGCGGATCTAACGTTGTCGGATTTTCCTACCTATAGTGAATTAAATTTAAATCAGGACAAGGCGGCGAGCCGCAGACAGTACAAATAGTACGGAACCGATTCACTTGGTGCTTCAGCACCTTAGAGAATCGTTCTCTTTGAGCTAAGGCGAGCCAACGCTGTACCGGTTTAAATTTAATTCACTATATCAGTCCGGTAACGCAGGTTCTGCACGGCGAACTGCCAATATTGCCCTGATGGAATCAATGTGAAGACTGCTGTTTCAGCGAACCGAGGTAAATTGCCGAGAGCGTCAGTGCCACCCCTGCCCACTGCACGCCTTCAATCGGTTTGCCCAACCCGAAATAATCGATGAACAGGGCGGCAACCGGTTCGGACAAAAGCAGCAGCCCCGTCAGCGACAGCGAAAGCAGCGGAATCGCATAGGCAACCATCGCCCACGCGAAGCACTGCATCACCACGCCGTACACAAGCACCAAACCGGCATCCCGCCATGTAGTCGGATAAAGCGCGCCGCCGTCCATCAGCAATGCCGGAACAACCAGCGATACCGCGCCGCCCAAACTCAAAATCATCATTGAAGGGAAAAGTGCCACCGGCTCGACTTCATGAGTCTTGCGGACGAACACCATAGACAGAGCAAGCATCAGCCCGGACACCAAACCGCTGACGAATCCCCAAACCGCATTACCGTTGTAGCCGAATTCCGCACCGGCAATCATCGCCACGCCAGCAACTGCCGATATTAAGCCCGCCTTTTTCAGCCCGCTCAAACGTTCGTTAAAAAAGAAAACACCGATTGCCGACAAGAAAAAGATTTGCAGGCTGTTGAGCAGGGTGGAAATACCCGGCCCGACCGCGTGTATGCTTTCGTGCCACAACGCCAAATCGAAAGCAAGAAACACGCCCGCCGTCAGGGCATAGCAGATGGTTTTCCTGTTTTTTGGGAATTTTTGCCCGAAAAACCGTGCTAAAAACCAAAATACGAACACCGAAATCAGCAACCGCCAAAATGCGATTGCATACGGGCCGACGGGGACGGATCTGACAATCAGGCTGCCCAGACCGAACACCACGCAACCCAGCACCAGCAATGGTGCGGCATATTTTTTTCCGTTACCGACCACAATATCCCCTCCCTTCCTCATACGGCTGCCGCGCCGACGGCAAAAATGCCGCCATTCCGAAAATCCGAAAATATGCCGTCTGAAGCCCAAAGCCCCGGCTGCGCCCGGACAAACGGCTGACTTTACGGGCAGGCTGGCTATTTTCCGTTGGGGCAAAAAACCGTCCTGCCGGATAAAACCCGAATATAGTGGATTAACAAAAACCAGTACGGCGTTGCCTCGCCTTAGCTCAAAGAGAACGATTCTCTAAGGTGCTGAAGCACCAAGTGAATCGGTTCCGTACTATTTGTACTGTCTGCGGCTTCGTTGCCTTGTCCTGATTTTTGTTAATCCACTATAAAAAATATTTCCCTCAAGCAATGCGGCGGCACCAATGCCTGATTAAAACACAACCGGCGTTTTCGGCATATATGCAAAAACGCATTTTCCGGCACGACGTTACACCGATACCGAAAAATGCGTCTGAATATTTCGACAATCCGATTAAAGCATTATGCCAAATCTGCAAAAAGTGGCGTAGAGAGATAGCGTTCGCCATAGGAAGGCAGCAGCACGACTATCAGCTTGCCTTCGTTTTCAGGCTGTTTGGCAAGCTGCAACGCGCTCCAAACCGCCGCACCGGAAGAAATACCCACCAAAATGCCTTCTTTTTCCGCCATTGCGCGGGCGGTTTCAAAAGCGGCTTCGTTCGGCACTTTGGCAATGCTGTCGTAAATTTTGGTATTCAAAACGGTCGGAATAAAGCCTGCGCCGATACCTTGAATCGGGTGCGGGCCTTTTTCGCCGCCGCTCAATACGGGGGAAGCCTCGGGCTCGACGGCAACCACTTTGACTTCGGGTTTGTATTTTTTCAACACTTCGCCCACACCGGTAATCGTACCGCCTGTTCCGACACCGGCAACAAAGACATCGACTTTGCCGTCCGTATCCCGCCAAATTTCCTCCCCGGTTGTTTTGCGGTGGACTTCGGGGTTTGCCTCATTGTCGAACTGGCGCGGCATAAAATAAGTGTCGGGATGCGCGTCCACCAAGGATTGCGCTTTGGCAATCGCGCCCGCCATACCTTCGGCGGCGGGGGTTAAAATCAGTTCCGCGCCAAACGCGCGCAACAGCATTTTGCGCTCTTTACTCATGCTTTCCGGCATGGTAATCGCCAGTTTGTAGCCGCGTGCGGCACATACCATTGCCAAACCGATACCCGTATTGCCGCTGGTTGCCTCAACAATCACGGTGTTTTTGTTGATTTTGCCCGCTTTTTCGGCGGCCTCAATCATTGCTTCGGCAATGCGGTCTTTGACGCTGCTGCCCGGATTGAAAAATTCCAGTTTCACGGCAACCTCTGCCTTCAAACCTTCAGTCAGACGGTTCAGTTTGACCAAAGGCGTGTTGCCGATCAATTCGGTGATATTGTTTGCAATTTTCATCTTCTGCTCCTGAATAATAAGGTTTCGACAGTAAGGCACAATCCCCATCGGCATCCTGTCCGATTGCAGGGGATTTGCGCCGAACCATAAACAAATTTCAGATATGGCCGTATCCTAAACCTATGCCGTCTGAAAAACCAATACCCAAATTTTCTTTCTTTATAACTTTTTGTTCCAATACGGCCACACCGTATTATCTTCCAATTTCTGAAAGCAGCAGCACCAGTACTGAGACCTGCATCAACGCCGCCGTCAACACGCCGAGGCGCAACTGCGAACCACTGAACAGAAAGGAAGGCCGCCCGTCTATACCCCTGCCATGCACATAAGCAAGCGCCATCAGCACAAACTGCAACACGAACCAATAAACCGGCTTCAGCGCATAAAGTTTAAGCAATGCCGAAAATACGAACACTTGGGCTGTTCCCGAAAACCAATAATGCGCCAACACGCACACACCGGCGAAGGCAAGCGTCATCGATACATTACTGACGGCAAAAAGCCCGAGCAGCGGATGCCCGGCATCTGCCTGCCACCCCTCTTCGTCTGCCTTCCTCCGCCAATGCCCGATAAAGAAAAATATACTGCCCAGTGTCAGATAAAAGTGGGGAATGAACAAAGGTGCGGCATGGGTCAATCCCCACATCCCCGGCATCAGCTTCGCCCCCAAAACCGATATTCCCAGCCACAGCACGATACTCGCCCAAAACCATTGCAACATTCCTGCGCGGAATATCAGGAACAGAAAAACCGCCGCATACAGTAAGGCAGACAAAAAATCCAAATGCAGCAAAATCATGAATACGCCAACTCGCCTTCAAACACCGTTTCCGCAGGGCCGGTCATCATTACATCGCCGCCGCAGGCCCATTCGATATATAAAGTCCCGCCCGGCAAAACCACCTCTACCGTTTTCCCTTCATCCAACAGCCCCAGACGGATACCCGCCACCACAGCCGCACACGCGCCCGTGCCGCACGCTTGGGTTTCGCCCACGCCGCGCTCGAACACGCGCAAACGGATTGCCGTCCGACCGACAACCTGCATAAAGCCGACGTTGACGCGTTCGGGGAACTGCCTGTGCGCTTCGATAAGCGAACCGGTTTCGCGCACCGGCGCACATTCCACGTCATCCACCGTAATCACCGCATGGGGGTTGCCCATATTGACGCAGCTGACAGGCTGAATGCCGGATTCGAGATGCACCCCGTAAATACAGGCATCGTCCCCCTCGCCCGATTCGGGAACAAACGGTATTTCAGACGGCATAAACTTCGGTTTGCCCATATTGACCGTAACCATACCGTTATCGGACAATTTTGGAAAAATAATACCATTTGCCGTTTCAACACAAATTTCTTTCTTATCGGTCAAACCCTTGTCTGCAACAAAACGGGCAAAACAACGCGCTCCGTTGCCGCACTGCCCGACCTCGCCGCCGTCGGCATTGAAAATACGGTAACGGAAATCCACGCCTTCGGTTTCCGAACGCCCGACCACCAAAAGCTGGTCGAAGCCCACGCCGCAGAAACGGTCAGCCCATTCCGCAATCGGTGCGTCCTCGGGGGTAAAATCCTGACTGACCGCGTCAATCACCATAAAATCGTTGCCCAAACCGTGCATTTTGGTAAATTTCAAAGTTTTCATATTGTTCCGAAATCCCGTATCGTCTGTTGCTTCCGAATCCGAAATCCCCGCGCCGAAGGGAAATGCTTCCATCTCCCGCCGCCTGAGGATTAAAATGAGCCATTATACTGTTTGTTACCCCTTACAAGAAACACAATGTCCCGCCTGTTCCTCCTGCTTTTCCCTTGGGCAATCCTTGCCGCCTGCACCCGAAACATACCGGCAAGCCCCGCCGTTTCAGATTGCGCGCATCTTCACAACCGCACCGTCCTGCATTTCGACGCACACGGCAAACCCGCCGACGGCGCGGTAAAGGGCGGATTTTACAAAATTATCGAAATACAGGGTGCAAACCGCATCCTTATTCAAGACTTTAACAGCACGGGGAATGCCCTCGGCAGACCCTATTGGTCGGACTGCCGGAAATCATCCCTTTCCCCGAAAAATATCTGACTCCAAACTGCCCATGAACCACGACATCACTTTCCTCACCCTGTTCCTGCTCGGTTTCTTCGGCGGAACGCACTGCATCGGAATGTGCGGCGGATTAAGCAGCGCGTTTGCGCTCCAACTCCCCCAGCATATCAACCGCTTTTGGCTGATCCTGCTGCTTAACACAGGACGGATAAGCAGCTATACGGCAATCGGTCTAATTCTCGGATTAATCGGACAGGTCGGCGTTTCACTCGACCAAACCCGCGTCCTGCAGAATATTTTATACACAGCCGCCAACCTCCTGCTGCTCTTTTTAGGCTTATACTTGAGCGGTATTTCTTCCTTGGCGGCAAAAATCGAGAAAATCGGCAAACCGATATGGCGCAACCTGAACCCGATACTCAACCGACTGCTGCCCATAAAATCCATACCGGCCTGCCTTGCTGTCGGAATATTATGGGGTTGGCTGCCGTGCGGACTGGTTTACAGCGCATCACTTTACGCGCTGGGAAGCGGTAGTGCGGCAACGGGCGGGTTATATATGCTTGCCTTTGCACTGGGTACGCTGCCCAATCTTTTGGCAATCGGCATTTTTTCCCTGCAACTGAAAAAAATCATGCAAAACCGATATATCCGCCTGTGTACAGGATTATCCGTATCATTATGGGCATTGTGGAAGCTTGCCGTCCTGTGGCTGTAACCCCCATTCATTCCCGATACCCGTAAAAAATGCCGTCTGAAACCTGTTCAGACGGCATTTTCACCTTAAGCGTTACTCGGCGGCATTTTCCTCACGGGCAGGTGCATCCAGCAGGGCTTTGATGGACAGGCGCACACGGCCTCTGTCGTCCACTTCCAATGCTTTCACGTTCACAACCTGACCTACTTGCAGGTAATCGCTGACATTGCGTACGCGCTCGTGGGCGATTTGGCTGATGTGTACCAAACCGTCTTTGCCCGGCATCACGCTGACAATCGCACCGACGTTGTTGTCGAGGATTTTCACCACAGTGCCTTCATACACTTTGCCCACTTCCACTTCGGCAGTAATCTGCTCGATGCGTTTTTTCGCCGCATCGCCGGCTTCTTGAGTGGTCGCGGCAATGGTAACCGTACCGTCTTCGGCAATATTGATTTCCGTACCGGTTTCGGCGGTAATCGAACGGATGGTTTCACCGCCTTTACCGATAACTTCGCGGATTTTGTCTTGGTTGATTTTCATGGTGAACAAACGTGGCGCGTGTGCAGACAGCTCTTGTGGACCTGCAACGGCGGCTTTCATCTGATCCAAGATGTGTAAACGTGCTTCTTTGGCTTGAGCCAAAGCGATCTGCATAATTTCTTTGGTAATGCCTTGGATTTTGATGTCCATTTGCAGTGCGGTAACGCCTTCGGTCGTACCGGCCACTTTAAAGTCCATATCGCCCAAGTGGTCTTCGTCGCCCAAAATGTCGGTCAGGACGGCAAATTTGTTGCCTTCCAGAATCAGACCCATCGCGATACCGGCAACGTGTGCTTTCAAAGGCACGCCGGCAGACAGCAGACTCAGGCAGCCGCCACAGACGGAAGCCATAGAGGAAGAGCCGTTGGATTCGGTAATTTCGGAGACCACGCGCATGGTGTAGCTGAAATCTTCAGGTTTCGGCAATACGGCCAACAATGCACGTTTAGCCAAACGGCCGTGACCGATTTCACGGCGTTTCGGCGCGCCTATGCGTCCGACTTCGCCGGTAGAGTACGGCGGAAAGTTGTAGTGCAGCATAAAGCGGTCGGTGTATTCGCCGGACAGCGCGTCGATGATTTGCTCGTCGCGCGAAGTACCCAAAGTCGCCACAGCAAGAGCTTGGGTTTCGCCACGGGTAAACAATGCAGAACCGTGCGTGCGCGGCAATACGCCGGTTTGGATGTTCAACGGGCGGACGGTGCGGGTGTCGCGGCCGTCGATGCGCGGTTGGCCGTCCAAAATTTGACTGCGGACGACATCGCCCTCCAAGTGTTTGAAAATACCTTTGATTTCGTTGGCTGCCAGCGTGTCGGTTTCTTCGGTAATCAAGGCTTCTTTTACCGCATTCCAAGCCTCGTCCAATTTTGCGGAACGCGCTTGTTTTTGACGGATTTTGAACGCTTCTTTAATGGTTTCGCCGGCAATCCCGCGTACTTTGGCAACCAGTTCCTCATTGGTTTCAGGTGCTTTCCAATCCCAAACCTCCGGGTTGACTTCGTCGGCAAATTCATTGATGGCGTTAATCGCAGCCTGCATTTGATCGTGGCCGTAAACCACCGCGCCCAACATCACGTCTTCGGGCAGGATTTTGGCTTCGGATTCCACCATCAACACGGCTTTGGACGTACCGGCGACCACCAAGTCCAATTGTGATTTCGCCAATTCGGCTTTAGTCGGGTTCAAAACGTACACGCCGTTTATATAACCCACGCGTGCCGCACCAATCGGACCGGCAAACGGTACGCCGCTCAACACCAGCGCGGCAGACGCGCCCAACATTGCAGGAATGTCGGAATCGATTTCGGGATCGACGGACACGACCATCGCTACGATTTGGATGTCGTGGTAGAAACCTTCGGGGAACAGCGGACGAATCGGGCGGTCGATCAGACGGCTGGTCAGGATTTCTTTTTCGCTTTGTTTGCCCTCGCGTTTGAAGAAGCCGCCCGGGATTTTGCCTGCGGCGTAAGTGCGTTCCAAATAATCGACGGTCAGGGGGAAGAAGTCCTGACCTTCTTTCACTTCTTTGTTGGTAGTAACGGCAACCAAAACAACGGTGTCGCCCATCGATACTTTAACGGCAGCGGCGGCTTGGCGGGCAATTTCGCCAGTTTCCAAAGTAACGGTTTGATTACCGTATTGGAAGGTCTTAACGTGTTTGTTGAACATCATTGTTCCTTTCAAAATACCGCACTGCTAAAACACTAATAATGCACACTAAAATCCGAATGTGCATAGTTAGGGTTTCAGACCGTGCGGCAGGTTGTAAACAAGCTTTCAGACGGCATTTCGGACGCTGAAAGCAATTGCGGATTATAAAGGCAACCATCCTTAAAATCCAGTATTGATACAATAAAAAGACCGTCTGAACCATATTCCTTTCAGACGGCCCTCAAACTTAAAAATCAATCCTGAGTCAGCAAAGTCAATGCTTCCCGATACTTCTCGACTGTTTTCCGAATCACATCGGCAGGCACTTTCGGCGCAGGGGCTTTTTTGTTCCAACCGCTTTGTTCCAGCCAGTCGCGGACGAACTGTTTGTCAAAAGACGGCGGATTGATGCCGACTTTATATTGATCCGCCGGCCAAAAACGGCTTGAATCAGGAGTCAATACCTCATCCATCAGCGTCAGCGTACCGTTTTCATCCAAACCGAATTCAAACTTGGTATCGCAAATAATAATACCGCGCGATTTGGCATATTCCGCCGCTTCGGTGTAAAGCAGAACCGCCTTGGCGCGCACTTCTTCCGCCAATTCTTTGCCGATAATGCGTCCGCATTCTTCAAAGCTGATGTTTTCATCGTGATCGCCGACTGCGGCTTTAGTTGAGGGCGTAAAAATCACTTCGGGCAGTTGTTGCGCTTCCCGCATACCTTCGGGCAACCGAATACCGCAAACCGAGCCGGTTTTTTGATAATCTTTCCAACCGCTGCCTGCCAGATAACCGCGCACAATCGCCTCAACTTTCACCGGAGTGAGCTTTTTAGCCACGACGGCGCGTTTTTCTAAAACTTTGGCTTCGTTCTCAGGCAAAACATCGTACACAGTATTACCGGTGAAATGGTTGGGCATAATATGCGCCAGTTTTTTAAACCAAAAATTGGAAATCTGCGTCAGGATTTCGCCCTTACCCGGAATCGGATCATCCAAAATCACATCGAATGCTGACAAGCGGTCGGAAGCGACCATCAGCATCCGTTTATCGTCAATTTCGTACAAATCGCGCACTTTTCCGGAATAAATCTTTGCCAAACCAATCTCACTCATTTCGCACCCCCTGAAAATATCTTGAAAATACCGACCCGACACCCGACAGGTTTGAATCGCAATCCGATATTTTAGCCGAAGTCGGCGCAAAACAATACCCATGGCACAAAAAGCCAACCCGTCAACCGTCGGCAAAGTTTTGGCACTATAATACCGACAGCAAGTCCTACAATACACTTTCACCAAAGGAAATACCTCATGAGAATCCTATTGACAGGTTCGAAAAGCCAACTGGCACGCTGCCTGCGCGACCGTCTTCCGGAAGACTGGGAAACCATCGCGACGGATTCCGCATCCCTAGACATTACCGATGCCGATGCCGTCTGCAACATGGTCAAAAGTTTCCAACCCGACGCTATTGTCAACACGGCTGCCTATACTGCCGTCGATAAAGCGGAAGGCGATGCGGCGGCGGCATTTGCCGTCAATGCCTCCGCCGTTTACAACCTTGCCTTGGCAGCACATCGCGCCCATGCCCGATTCATCCACATCTCAACCGACTATGTTTTTGACGGAAAAGGTAAAAGACCCTACCAGGAAAGCGACTTTACCAACCCTTCCAATGTATACGGACAATCCAAAACCGCCGGTGAACTGCTCGCACTGTCTGCCAATCCCGACAGCCTTATCCTGCGGACTTCTTGGCTGTTTAGCGAATACGGGGACAACTTTGTCCGCACCATGCTGAACCTTGCGCGGGAACGTTCCCCGCTGTCCGCCGTCCACAACCAAACCGGCTGCCCGACCTATGCCGGCGACTTGTCCGCCGCCATCATCCGCCTGTTGCAACAGTCCAATCCCATTCGCGGCATTTACCACTACGCCGGCGGCAAATCCGTATCCTGGTACGAATTTGCCCAACATATTTTCCAAGCGGCATCGCAACAGCAGACATCCTTCCCCGTTCCCGAATTGACTGCCGTTTCAGACAAGGAATATCCGACCGCCGCCCCCAGGCCCGCATACAGCATTTTGGACTGCCGCAAAATCGAAAACGACTTCGGCATCAAACCGTCGGACTGGCAAAAAGCCCTTGCACAGGTCATTTCCAAGCTGCTCTGATACCACCCTCCCCTCCGTTTCCGCCGCCAAGCACCGCCTTGGCGGTTTTCTTATAAATTCTACCGATTACACAACCACATATCATCTTTACACAATCATGCTTCCATCAACAGCAAAACATGATATGATTGCCGCCAATAACATCTCACAATAAATTTTCTAATTTTTATTGAAAAAATCAATAAATAAGAATTCTCCCAACCGACAAATAAAATAAAGAAAGGGTCAATATGCAACACCGAAGAAGACTGGCAATTTACCAGGCATCCAAACGTGCTTCCTTTACCGGCAGGTCATCCGCCCCGCAAAAACGTAAAGAACGTTGATTTGAAAAAAATGCCGTCTGAAGTCCTGCTTCAGACGGCATTTTTTACCGTTCGAGAAACTGTTTCAACCTGTCCTCATCCAAAAACCAGTGGCAGATTTCCTCATCTCCCGCCAACAAAACGGGCACCAGTTCATTGTATTTTTCTTCCAAAGCGGGATCGTCGTCCACATCGAACACATCCAAGCCAAACCCGTATTCATCCTGAAAAGGTTTGAGTTCGTCGCGCATTTTGTGGCACAAGCTGCAATATTCGCGAAACATCAAGGTCAATTTCATCCGCGTTTCCTTATCTGTCAATTTGCACACGCCAAAGCCTCAGACGCAGCAGAATCATGGTCTATTTGGGAAAAAACAATGTTTTCGAGGAAGATGATACCCAAGTCCTGCCAAAAACAGCAAAATGCCGTCTGAACAGTTCAGACGGCATTTCCAAAACCGTTTTACACTTGAACGTTGATACCCGCCGTAACCGTCGGTTGCGCATTGTGCGCCGTCAGAAACGAAGCGGCAAGCTCCCCGCAGCAGCCGCAGCAGCTCGCCACGCCCAATTGCGACTGCAAATCGCCCATTGTGGTCGCGCCGGCGGCGATGGTTTCCTTGATTTGGTGGTCGGTAACGGCATTGCAGATGCAGACAAACATTTTGTGCTCCGTGTGTTCTTAAGCTATCGTACCGATAGCGGCTTTTATTATCGTATGCAAATATAAATAAAAACAGTTCGTATTGCAAGGTCGGCATACACGGTTTATCTTGGTAATTTTTTATCAAGTTTGCATTTTCGATTGATTTCTTATTAAACCGAAGCAGAAGCCTCAGTTTCGGGAATGGTGTTCCTTAACCACGCTATGCAGCCGCACATTGGCAACATGGGTATAAATCTGCGTCGTATTCAAATCGGCATGTCCCAACATATCCTGAACTACGCGCAAATCCAAGCCGTGCTGCACCAGATGGGTGGCGAAGGCATGGCGCAGGCTGTGCGGGCTGATGTGCCCGATACCTGCCCTGCCTGCATATTCTTTGACAATCATCCATGCCAACTGACGGGAAATGCCCGTTTTTTTCTGACTGACAAACAAGGCATCGCAACTCCTGCCTTTCAGCAGAAGCGGACGTGCCTCCGTATAATAGCGTTCCACCCAATACGCCGACTCCTGTCCCATCGGGACCATCCTCTGCTTATCACCCTTGCCCAGCGTGGTAATACAGCCCCTGTCCAAATCCACATTGCCGAAATTCAGCCCGACTGCCTCGCTGACGCGCAAGCCGGTCGCATACATCAATTCAAGCAGGGCCTTATCCCGCAAACCGTGCGGCGTGTCGGTATCCGGCGCGGCAAGCAGTCGGGAAATCTGCTGTTCTGTAATCAGTGTCGGAATATTCTTGTCGATTTTGGGCGGTTTCAGCAAACGAGTGGGATTGTCCGTCCTTATGCCTTCACGCTCCATCCATATATACAGGCGTTTGCACGCCGACAGTGCGCGCGCCTGCGAACTCCGTTGCTCTCCGTCAACATAAACCGCCGCCGCCAAATCCGCTTCGTCCGCATCTTCCAGCGTTTTGCCGCACAAAGACAGCCGACGGGCAATTTTTTCCAAATCCCGCCGGTAGCTGTCCAAAGTATTCCGACTGAACCGCCGATCCAGCCACAAAGTTTCCAGCAGCCTGTCAATCAAACCGTTTTCCATAGCGTTCCAAACCAATGCCGTCTGAAGGCTTCAGACGGCATTGCCGATACTCATCGGGAAAGCGTTTCCAATACTTCCTGCGCATGACCTGCCACTTTGACTTTCCGCCATTCATGGGCGATTTCTCCATCCTTATTCAAGACGAACGTACTGCGCTCGATGCCGAGCGACTCTTTCCCATACAGTTTTTTCAATTTGATGACATCAAACAGGCGGCACACTGTTTCATCCTTGTCGCTCAACAGCTCAAACCGGAAACCCTGCTTGGCGCAAAAATTCTGATGTGCCTTTACGCCGTCGCGGGAAATACCGACCACGGTATAACCCAATGCCTCAAACTGTTCCAAACGCGCATTGAAATCCAAGCCTTCCGTCGTACAGCCCGGCGTACTGTCTTTCGGATAAAAATACACGACCAAAGGCAGATGTTCTGCCGAATGAAAATCCGCACCGCTGCTCGAAGGCAGGGTAAATTCATATTTCACATCCATAGTCCTACTCCCTATATTCCCATTATTCAAAACGGCACGAAGACGCACCGCCGCAATTTCCAAACCAACCCCGATTCTACCGCCCCAAAGGACAAAGATTCAACTGCCGGAAACATCCAAACCGACACACGACAGCATGAAAAATATCCATGTCAAACCACAAAATATAGTGGATTAACAAAAATCAGGACAAGGCGACGAAGCCGCAGACAGTACAAATAGTACGGCAAGGCGAGGCAACGCTGTACTGGTTTTTGTTAATCCACTATATGTTCCTATTTAAAAACAGAATGTTATAAAACCCAACCCCCAAAACACAACAAGACCGCCCGCCTACGGGCAGTCTCCTGTCAGACGACATACTTTACAGATGGCTGTTTTTTCAACAAAATAACGCCAATACTCAAAAATACGGAATCAAAAATGTCCATCCGCACTCTGAAACGCCTGCCCTCATCGCTGCTTCTCGGCCTCTGCCTTTCCCTGCCGTCATCCCACCTTTTTGCCGACAACGACATTTTAGGGCAATTTTTAGAACAGAACATGCTTACCTCCTCCGATCCGATAGAAATATTCGCCGAAAGCACGATACATCCCACCAACACCCAAACCATCACAAGCGGTCTGATTCTTTCCTCCCAATCCGCACTGGTTGTCAATAATAAAACGGGACAAATACTGTATCAGAAAAATGCCGACAGAATCATGCCCATCGCCTCCATCTCCAAACTCATGAGCGCGATGGTCGTTTTGGATGCAAACTTGGACATGAACGAAACCGTTACCATCACGCCCGACGAAATCGACCGCCTCAAAGGGACCGGCAGCCGTCTTGCCATCGGCACGTCCCTTACTCGGAAAGAGCTGCTTCACTTAAGCCTGATGAGCAGCGAAAACCGAGCCACCCACGCCTTGGGCAGAACCTACCCCGGCGGCATGGGCGCATTTGTCGCCGCCATGAACCGCAAAGCCCAAAGACTGGGCATGTACAGCAGCCGCTTTTACGAACCGACCGGACTCAACTTCCAAAACGTTTCCACCGCCAAAGACCTGAGCCTCATGGTCAACGCCGCCGCCCAATATCCGCAAATCCGCACCAACTCGACTTCCAACTACGCCTCGGTACAGACCAAAAACGGGCAGCAGAACTACAAAAACTCCAATGCCTTGGTCAGGGAAGGCATGTGGAACATCGAATTGCAGAAAACCGGCTACATACGCGAGGCAGGCAGGTCTATGGTTGTCAAAGCCAACATTCAAAACCAACCCGTTACCATCGTATTGCTGAACTCGCCCACATCCGCCACACGCGTCAACGACGCGCGCAAAATCGAATCGTGGATGCTGCAGCAACGCTCCTGACATACAAATGTCCGGCGGAAAACCGCCCAAACACAAAAAAATTGGTAATTTTTCCTATTCAAGGCTACAATTCGACACGCACAGGGCATCTGCCCGATTTCACAATCATAATAACGGAGTTAAAAATATGACAGCTAAAGGACAAATGTTGCAAGATCCCTTCCTGAACGCCCTGCGTAAAGAGCACGTTCCGGTTTCGATTTACCTGGTCAACGGCATCAAACTGCAAGGTCAGGTCGAATCTTTCGACCAATACGTCGTTCTTCTGAGAAACACTTCCGTAACCCAAATGGTTTACAAACACGCCATTTCCACCATCGTACCGGCTCGCTCCGTCAACCTCCAACATGAAAACAAACCCCAAGCCGCACCGGCTTCGACCCTTGTCCAAGTGGAAACCGTCCAGCAGCCTGCCGAATAATACGTACGAAGCAGGACGTGTCATATCTTTCAATACCTTACCGGACAACGGTAAGGTATTTTTATTTTCAGACGGCATTTGAAAATGTTATTGAAAAACATCCTTCCATTCGCCCATTGCCTTTTGCGGCAGGCACTTCCCGAAGGCGGCAATGCGCTGGACGGCACCGCCGGCAACGGACACGACACCCTTTTCCTCGCACAAACCGCAGGCATCCGGGGGAAAGTGTGGGCATTCGACATCCAGCCCCAAGCCCTGAACAACACCCGATGCCGTCTGCAGGAAGCAGGTTACAGCAATGTACGGCTCATCTTGGACGGACATGAAAACCTGAAGCAATATATTCCGGAGCCGCTGGATGCAGCCGTTTTCAATTTCGGCTGGCTGCCCGGAGGCGACAAGAATCTGACCACCGACAAGGAAACCAGCATTGCCGCCCTTTCTGCCACCTTATCCCTACTGAAAGAAAACGGTATGCTTATTGCCGTCCTCTACCCCGGGCACGAAAACGGAAAGCAGGAAGCAGAAGCCGTCGGACAATGGGCAAAAAACCTGCCTCAAGAACAGTTTGCCGTTTTGCGTTACGGCTTTACCAACCGGAAAAACAACCCTCCCTATCTGTTGGCATTTGAAAAGTTACGTCAAAAATAAATGTTTGCGGTAAAATAAGCCGATTCCAACCCTTATTTTGATAAGAGCCGACCATGCAGTATCTGTTTGTCAAATACAGCCACCAAATCTTCGTTACCATCACCATTTTGGTATTCAACATTCGTTTTTTCCTACTTTGGAAAAATCCAGAAAAGCCCTTGGTGGGCTTTTGGAAGGCACTGCCCCACCTTAACGACACCATGCTGCTGTTTACGGGATTGTGGCTGATGAAAATTACCCATTTCTCCCCGTTCAACGCGCCTTGGCTCGGTACAAAAATCCTGCTTCTGCTCGCCTATATCGCATTGGGTATGATGATGATGCGCGCCCGTCCTCGTTCGACCAAGTTCTACACTGTTTACCTGCTCGCCATGTGTTGCGTCGCCTGCATCGTTTACCTTGCCAAAACCAAAGTCCTGCCTTTCTGAAACACCATTATGAACAACAGACATTTTGCCGTCATCGCCCTGGGCAGTAATCTTGAAAACCCTGCCCAACAGGTACGCGCCGCATTGGACACGCTGTCGTCCCATCCTGACATCCGTCTTAAACAGGCTTCCTCACTGTATATGACCGCGCCCGTCGGTTACGACAATCAGCCCGATTTCGTCAATGCCGTCTGCACCGTTTCCACCACTCTGGACGGCATTGCCCTGCTTGCCGAACTCAACCGTATCGAGGCTGATTTCGGACGCGAACGCAGCTTCCGCAACGCGCCGCGCACATTGGATTTGGACATTATCGACTTTGACGGCATCTCCAGCGACGACCCCCGCCTTACCCTGCCGCATCCGCGCGCGCACGAACGCAGTTTCGTCATACGCCCTTTAGCAGAAATCCTCCCTGATTTTATTTTAGGAAAACACGGAAAGGTTGCCGAATTGTCAAAACGGCTGGGCAATCAAGGCATCCGTCTTTTACCGGACAAGTAATTCCGCACGCGGATGCCGTCTGAATGCCGGCTTCAGACGGCATTTTTCCTTTGCCGCCAATACGCGTGCAAAAAAATCGCCCCTTGACAAAGGGGCGCAAAAGGAACACAAACCACTACCAAAACTTTAAATCTACAACATTGCCTGCCGCATACTGTATCCGACAGGATATAAAGCTCTCACTAAATCGTTTTGAGAAATCCAAACTTCTTCATCACCGACAGAAAATCTGCCTTTCTCCGGCACCAGCTCCAACAAAAACGGTTGAACTGCCGTATGCAGCTTGTCTTTACACCGCTCCATCTTTCTGGATAACGCAGACAAGGCACGCTTATAGACACTATCCTTACGGTCAAGTTCCCGAGCACTGCCGACCCAGCTCAAACGCAAGCTGCGGCTTTCATCTTCAATCAGCAAAATCCCTGTTTTAACTTCTCCTACCTCAGGCTCGCATGAAAGCGCAATATAATATTTGCCGTCGATGTTGACATACGCCGCTTCATGCACCTGACAGTTGCAGCCGGAAGTGGCAAGCAGCGAATAAACAGAATCCCGATGCAGTTTCAAAATATCAAGGGAAATCTGTTTGAAAATACTTTCCGGCATTTTTCCCTCCTTTCGTCTGCTGCGTTGTTTACTGGATTGACTGCATTATACAGACATCTCCCAATCTTGCAAATGATAATTGTTCCTATTTTTTAAAAAGTTTATAAATTATTGATGGATATATGAATTAATTTTTAAAATTTAAAACCTTTGTCTCAAAAAACACAAAAATGCCGTCTGAAACGTGTTCAGACGGCATTGGCTGCACAGGCAATCTGTTTAAAATTTCACGCCCTTATGCAGCGCGACGATGCCCGCGCTCATATTGTGATAATCCACACTGTCAAATCCGGCATCCAGCATCATTTGCTTTAAAGTTTCCTGGTCAGGATGCATGCGGATGGATTCGGCGAGATACTGGTAGCTGTCCGCATCTTTGGCAATCAGTTTGCCCATGACCGGCAGCAGCTTGAACGAATAGAAATCATACGCGCCTTCGAGCGGCTTGTAGATTCTGGAAAACTCCAACACCAGCAACGTGCCGCCCGGTTTCAAAACACGGTACATCTCTTTCAGCGCGGCATCTTTATGCGTCATATTCCGCAAGCCGAACGCCACAGAAACCAAGTTGAAATAATTGTCGGGGAAAGGCAGTTTTTCCGCATCGGCAAGCGACACAGGCAAAATCATGCCTTCGTTCAACAGACGGTCGCGCCCGACGGTCAGCATAGAAGAATTAATATCGGTCAGCCAAACCTCGCCTTCCTTGCCGACGCGTTTCGCCCAACCGCGCGACAAATCGCCCGTACCGCCCGCAATGTCCAACACTTTATCGCCTTTTTTCAGGTGCGCCGTATGGATGGTAAAGTGTTTCCATACGCGGTGCAGCCCTGCCGACATCACATCGTTCATAATGTCGTAGTTTTTGGCGACGGAGTGGAACACTTCCGCCACTTTTCCGGCTTTCTCATCTTCGTTGACCGTACTGAATCCGAAATGCGTTTTCTGTCCACCCATATTCTAACCACCTCTCTGATACCGTTGCCCGTCAGATTGCCATCCGACCGGTCTTATTTCTCTTCAAAACGCGACGCACCCGCCGCCGCCAATTTGTCCAAATATTCCTGCCACATCGCATCGTATCCGTATGCCAGTCTGTGCAGATACGCCCAATCGTAAAGACCGCTGTCGTGCCCGTCCGAAAAACTGATTTTCAGCGCGTACTGTCCGACAGGCTGCAAATCCGTAATCTGAACATCCGCCTTGCCGGTCTGCAAAATATCCTGTCCCACGCCGTGTCCGCGCACTTCCGCACTCGGCGAATAGACGCGTAAAAATTCGGCAGGCAGATTTTTAGGTTCGTCCCCATAAGTCAAAACCAACACGGCACGGTTTTTCAACAAACGGATTTCAACAGGAATATTATTCAAAAAACACCTCGGTTCGGCATACAATATCCGGCAGGCGTACGCGTGCCTTCAAACGGCGCGTATTTTAACAGCTTTATCCCGATACCGATATTCAAACCCACATTTCAGACGGCATTGATATGGACAATCTCGTATGGGACGGCATTCCCGACATCCGCACACTCGACCAAACCATCCGCAAACACGCACACCCGCTCAACCTGATTGTCTGCCTCCCCGATAATCAGATTCCCAATTTTCAAACCGCACAAGATGCTTCGGACGCGGAATGCCGTCTGAAGCACCGTTTGGATCAGGCAACCCAGTGCCTCCAGTTCGACAGCATCAACCTGATTGAACACATCCTGCCCGATGTCCGCTTCTGGCTGGTTCCCCCTTCACGCACCCGCCGCCTGCACGAACACTTCCACCACATTTCCTGGCAGACCGAAGCCATCCCACAAACCGAAAGCAAGCCCGACAAACCCTGGTTTGCACTTCCACAAACATCCGAACGGCAAAAACCGGAACACATCCTCGTCATCGGTGCAGGCATATCCGGGGCGGCAACCGCCCACATACTGGCAGAATACGGCATATCCGTTACCGTATTGGACGCAGGCAAAGCCGCATCAGCCGCCAGCGGAAACCGTCAAGGGCTGCTTTATGCCAAAATCTCGCCACACGATACCGAACAAACCGAACTTTTGCTCACCGGCTACGGTTACACCAAACGCCTGCTCGAACACATCCTACCCGACTCCGACACATGGGGCGGAAACGGCATCATCCACCTCAATTACAGCCGCACCGAACAACAACGCAATCACGAATTGGGGTTACAAAAACACCATGCACACCTCTACCGCAGCATCACGTCTGCAGAAGCCGAAAAAATCGCCGGTATCCCCCTCAGCACCCCCTACACCGAACCATCATGCGGACTCTACTGGCAGCACGGCGTATGGCTCAATCCGCCCGCATTCGTCCACGCCCTCCTCAGCCATCCGCTGATCGGACTGCACGAAGACACACCGTTAACCGACATTTCCCACGACGGGGAAAAGTGGATTGCGACCACGCCAAATGGCATATTTTCCGCCACACACATCATCTACTGCACCGGCGCGCACAGCCCCCGCCTGCCCGAAACCAACCTCGCCGCCCTGCCCCTCAGGCAAATACGCGGACAAACCGGCCTCACACCGTCCACCCCGTTTTCCGAACAACTGCGTTGCGCCGTTTCAGGCGAAAGCTACATCAGCCCGTCGTGGCACGGACTGCACTGCTACGGCGCGAGTTTTATTCCCAACAGCAGCCATACCGGGTGGAACGAAGCCGAAGAAGCCTCAAACCGCCAAGCATTGGCACAACTTAACCCCGCCCTTGCCGAATCATTGTTTGCCGCCAACCCAAACCCCCAAAAACACCAAGGGCACGCCGCCATACGCTGCGACAGCCCCGACCACCTCCCCGTCGTCGGCGCACTCGGCAACATTGCCGCCATGCGGCAGACCTACGCCAAACTCGCGCTGGACAAAAACTACCGCATAGATTCCCCCTGCCCATACCTGCCAAATGCCTACGCCAACACCGCCCACGGCACACGCGGGCTTGCCACCGCACCCATCTGCGCCGCCGCCGTTGCCGCCGAAATCCTAGGCTTGCCCCACCCCTTTTCACAACGCCTGCGCCACGCCCTACACCCCAACCGCACCGTCATCCGCGCCATTGTCAGAAGGCAAAACCTGACTCCTTAAGCCTTTGCCGCATTCTCTTTGAAACTCTAAGCTAATATTCATATCTTAGATAAGGTCTCAATGCTGCGACACATACACAACCTAAAACTTTTATCACTTTCCCACACCGAAATTTCTATAACCATGTAAAAAGATTTTAAAAAATCAGTGAGTATGCGAAAAATCAGTCAATACAACATAATGATATACCCACTAAATTATTCTCTACTCCATTCTGTCCGACCGACCCTCAGATTTGCACGTCTATCGGCGTGCCGCCCACGGCCGCTCCCGTCAGTGATGCAATCACCCAGCTCTTTGATTTGATTTCTTCTTTGATATGTTCCGGCAGCAGGTTGGCATTGAACTCGCCTGTTGCGGATCGATTGCGGTTTTACCATCGTTATACTGTTGACCAAGATGTTCCGCTGCCTTTTCAGCTGCAACTGCTGCCAAGCCGCCGGCAGCAAAATTACCACCGTTGACGCGGGCGATAGCTGCTCCTAAAAGGAAATGTCCGATTGCCCGGGCGGTTTCGTTTTTGTTTTCTCCGTGGCCGAATGTTCTGCCTATTACTTCAGAGGCACAGGGCGCGGCGGCATTACTGACTTAGTGACGTTAAACAAAGGCCGTCTGAAACGTTTTTTCTGTTTTCAGACGGCCTCTTAGCTCAAACCTTGAGAACCGCATGCGTGCGTTCTGCACATATGCTACTTGTTGAGTTTAAGTTAGGGGCTGTCCTAGATAACTAGGGAAATTCAAATTAAGTTAGAATTATCCCTATGAGAAAAAGTCGTCTAAGCCAGTATAAACAAAATAAACTCATTGAGCTATTTGTCGCAGGTGTAACTGCAAGAACAGCAGCAGAGTTAGTAGGCGTTAATAAAAATACCGCAGCCTATTATTTTCATCGTTTACGATTACTTATTTATCAAAACAGTCTGCATTTGGAAATGTTTGATGGCGAAGCAGAAGCAGATGAAAGTTATTTTGGCGGGCAACGCAAAGGCAAACGCGGTGCTGCCGGTAAAGTCGCCGTATTCGGTCTTTTGAAGCGAAATGGTAAGGTTTATACGGTTACTGTACCGAATACTCAAACCGCTACTTTATTTCCTATTATCCGTGAACAGGTGAAACCTGACGGCATTGTTTATACGGATTGTTATCGTAGCTATGATGTATTGGATGTGGGCGAATTTAGCCATTTTAGCTTCGCTGAAACTTCGTTTTCGTATCAATCACAGCACATATTTTGCCGAACGACAAAACCATATCAATGGAATCGAGAACTTTTGGAACCAGGCAAAACGTCATTTACGCAAGTTTAACGGCATTCCCAAAGGGCATTTTGAGCTGTATTTAAAGGAGTGCGAATGGCGTTTTAACAACAGTGAGATAACAGTTCAAATTTCCATTTTAAAACAATTAGTAAAATCGGGTTTATCCTAGTCATCTAGGACAGCCACATAATTATTGCGTGATTTCACATTGTTTCGGCTTGAAGCACATGGTTTTGTAATCATTTACAGGCAGGTCACTTGGAGTCCTGTTCGGGCGGTTTGCTGTTTACTTAAATATAAGGATGACGGTCAATGAGATTTTTCGGTATCGGTTTTTTGGTGCTGCTGTTTTTGGAGATTATGTCGATTGTGTGGGTTGCCGATTGGCTGGGCGGCGGTTGGACGCTGTTTTTGATGGCGGCAGGTTTTGCCGCCGGTGTGCTGATGCTCAGGCATACGGGGCTGTCCGGTCTTTTATTGGCGGGCGCGGCGGTAAAAAGTGGTGGGAAGGTGTCTGTTTATCAGATGTTGTGGCCTATCCGTTATACGGTGGCGGCGGTCTGCCTGATGAGTCCGGGATTCGTATCCTCGGTGTTGGCGGTATTGCTGCTGCTGCCGTTTAAGGGAGGGGCGGTGTTGCAGGCAGGAGGTGCGGAAAATTTTTTCAACATGAACCAATCGGGCAGAAAAGAGGGCTTTTCCCACGATGACGATATTATCGAGGGGGAATATACGGTTGAAGAGCCTTACGGCGGCAATCGTTCCCGAAATGCCATCGAACACAAAAAAGACGAATAAATATGAATGGAATGCCGTCTGAAGGTTCAGACGGCATTTTTCCGGTTTGAAAATATAATGGATTAACAAAAACCAGTACGGCAAGGCGAGGCAACGCCGTACTGGTTTTTGTTAATCCATTATAAATTTAATCCACTATAAAATAGGGCTGTAACCTTCAATCGGAATTTGTTGCCTGCGGGATATACGGTATGAATGTTTGGGATATATGGGACAGGATGGTGGAAATCTATCATAAGTATAAGAAGCCGTGCCTGGTTTTGGCGGTGGATTTTGTGATGGGTATGATATTCATAGAGCCGAATGAGAAGCCGTGCATCGGCAGATGCTATGCGCCTATGTCGGAGTCCCCTGATTTTGCCAACGCTGTTGTTATGATTGTTGCTATGATCTGTATCGTATGGATTGCCGTTTTGTTTATGACTGATTGAAGCGTTGGGCGGAGGCTGTGTGAAACGGTATTGGGCGTTGGGCCGTCTGATTCCAATCAGGCTTGAGGAATGCGAAACGGTGTGCGCTTATGCTGCGGAACGATTTGTTTCGCGGTTTTGTGCCCGAAACGGATGGAGAGGTGTGGGAAGCGGTCTGTCGGAGTAGAATACGCGTTTGCGTTTGAATACAGTAAGAAGAAAAGAGAGAAACTTATGCCGTCTGAACATCAACACACATCATCATTGCTTGATTTCGACCGTACCCATCTGCTTCATCCCTATACTTCCATGACCGATCCGCTTCCCGTTTATCCTGTCAAACGTGCAGAAGGTGTGTTTATTGAATTGGCGGACGGCACGCGGCTGATTGACGGGATGTCGTCTTGGTGGTGTGCGATACACGGTTACAATCATCCTGTTTTGAATCAGGCGGTTGAGGCGCAGATTAAGCAAATGTCGCATGTGATGTTCGGCGGTTTGACGCATGGGCCGGCGGTGGAGCTTGGTAAGTTGTTGGTCGGGATTTTGCCGCATGGGCTGGACCGTATTTTTTATGCGGATTCGGGTTCGGTTTCGGTAGAAGTCGCGCTGAAGATGGCGGTGCAATACCAGCAGGCGCGGGGTTTGCGTGCAAAACAAAATATGGCGACGGTGCGGCGCGGGTATCACGGCGATACTTGGAACGCGATGTCCGTCTGCGATCCGGAAACGGGGATGCACCATATTTTCGGCAGCACGCTGCCGCAGCGTTATTTTGTCGATAATCCGAAAAGCCGTTTCGACGGTGAATGGGACGAGGCGGATTTGCAGTCTGTCCGCGCCTTGTTTGAAGCGCATCATACGGACATTGCCGCCTTTATTTTGGAACCGGTCGTGCAGGGCGCGGGCGGTATGTATTTTTATCATCCGCAGTATCTTCGCGGTTTGCGCGATTTGTGCGACGAGTTTGACATCGTGTTGATTTTTGACGAAATCGCCACCGGATTCGGGCGTACGGGCAAGATGTTTGCCTGCGAACACGCGGGTGTCGTGCCGGATATTATGTGCATCGGCAAGGGCTTGAGCGGCGGCTATATGACGCTGGCGGCGGCGGTTACTTCGCAAAAAGTTACCGAAACGATTTCGCGAGGCGAAGCGGGCGTGTTTATGCACGGCCCGACGTTTATGGCGAACCCGCTGGCGTGTGCCGTTGCCTGCGCTTCGGTCAAGCTGCTTTTGTCCCAAGACTGGCAGGCAAATATCCGCCGCATCGAAAGCATCTTAAAATGCCGTCTGAAAACCGCGTGGGACATTCGCGGCGTGAAAGACGTACGCGTTTTGGGCGCCATCGGGGTAATCGAGCTGGAAAAAGGCGTGGATATGGCGCGTTTTCAAGCGGACTGCGTGGCGCAGGGCATTTGGGTGCGCCCGTTCGGCAGGCTGGTGTATTTGATGCCGCCTTACATCATTTCAGACGGCATTTTGACCGAACTTGCCGATAAAACCGTGAAAATTTTGAGGGAACACAGCAAATGAAAGGCGTTTACTTCGTCAGCGGCATCGATACGGACATCGGCAAAACCGTCGTCACCGGCGTATTGGCAAAAAAATTGTTGCAGCAGGGCAAAAGCGTAATCACGCAAAAACCCGTGCAAACCGGATGTCAAAACATCGCCGAAGACATCGCCGCCCACCGCAAAATCATGGGCATCCCGATGCAGGAAGCGGACAAACAGCGGCTGACTATGCCTGAAATCTTCAGCTATCCCGCTTCGCCCCACCTTGCCGCCCGTCTTGACGGCAGGGCTTTGGACTTGGACAAAATCCGCACCGCCACACAAGAATTGGCGGCGCAGTACGAAGTCGTTTTGGTCGAAGGCGCGGGCGGGTTGATGGTTCCGCTGACGGAAAATCTGTTAACCATTGATTATATCCGTCAGCAAGGTTATCCCATCATCCTCGTTACCAGCGGACGTCTCGGCAGCATTAACCATACTTTACTCAGCTTCGCCGCGCTCAAACAATACGGCATTCGCTTGCACAGCCTCGTATTCAACCATATTCATGACAGCTCTGACGAATGCGTTGCGCAAGACAGCCTGAACTATCTACAATGCCGTCTGAAAGACAGTTTCCCTGAGGCGGAATGGTTGGAGTTGGCTAAAACAGACGCGGTATAAATATTAGGAAAGATATGGAACACCTATTTGGGAAATGGCTGCCCGACTTGCCTGCCTCCGTTTCAGACGGCATCAGTCTGCCGATGAGCCGGTTATTGAAAGCTCGGTCGCTGACGGCCGCATTGCGTGCCTTGCCGCATATATTTTCGGTGGAACTGCTGAAACTGGGCGAGTTAGAGACGGAATGCGGGGGGAGGCTGGTGCGCGAAGTTTTGTTGAAGCTGGACGGTATCCCCGTTATCGCGGCAAGGAGCGAGTGCCGAATAGGTTCGGCGTTTTGGCAAGATATCTTGAACTGCGGCACGCGTCCTTTGGGCGAGCGTCTGTTTCAGGCAGATTTGGAAGGGGCGCGTTCGGCATTTGAGTTTGCCGTTTCCGGCGAAGAATGCGGGCGGTACTTTGCCGCTCGGCGGTCGCGGTTTTCCCATCACGGCGAGGAAATGCTGCTGACCGAGTATTTTCTGCCCGAACTGAAACGCTTTATCGGATAAAATACCGTTTTTTCAAATTGCGCGGCAAAAGGAAGAGTTTAAACAACTGAAATTTCATCAGAGTGATGGAAAATACTTGAAATTAAGTAATTATAAAACCATTGTATTTGAAAAGATAAAATAATATGACAACTTATACTATTCCAAAAAAAGATTATCAATTTCTGTATATATTTGAAGGTGCTCTATTAAACTATACTTTGAAAAATGATGAATTTCATATCATCGTCAATTGTGTGGATTATCCGGATTTACCTCAAGAGCTTCCTACCCCCAGTTATTCAGACTGGGTGAAAATTAAATTCAAGCAGTTCAGCTATCTAAAATTTAGATATGAATACGCTACGAAGAACCAAGATAAAAAGATCAAAAATGTATTGGAGCTTGGCGAATTAAAGCAGGATGATGAAATCTTGGATTATGGAGGTACGCTGGCATTGATAGGCGGTAGGTATGATCTTCCGACCGGTTTTATCATAGATATAGTTTGCCGGGAAATAGAGTTAGAATTTTTAGATCAGGAGAGTTTCAATTAAACGAGCCGTAGCTTGTCATTATGAATCCTAAATCCCCTTTATTTTTACGACTGTCCGACCGTTTGGACGTTTATCTCAGGCTGATGAGGGCGGACAAGCCCATCGGGACGCTGCTTTTGCTGTGGCCGACCTACTGGGCATTGTGGCTGGCTTCAGACGGCATTCCGGATTGGACGGTATTGGCAGCGTTTACAATCGGCACGTTTTTAATGCGCAGTGCCGGTTGCGTCATCAACGATTTTGCCGACCGCGATTTTGACGGGGCTGTCGAGCGCACTAAAAAACGTCCGTTCGCACAGGGCCGGGTCGGAAAAAAAGAAGCACTGCTGCTGACGGCATTTTTGTGCCTGCTTGCCGCATTGTGCCTGATTCCGCTGAATCATCTGACATGGCTGATGAGTCTGCCCGCCTTGTTTCTTGCGCTGACTTACCCGTTTACCAAACGTTTTTTTCCGATTCCCCAACTTTATCTCGGACTTGCCTTTTCCTTCGGTATCCCGATGGCGTTTGCCGCAGTCGCCGGAAACGTGCCGCCTCAAGCATGGATACTCTTTGCCGCCAATGTGTTATGGACACTGGCGTATGACACGGTTTATGCAATGGCGGACAAAGAAGACGATTTGAAAATCGGCATCAAAACCTCCGCCATCACGTTCGGGCGTTACGACATCGCCGCCGTTATGCTGTGTCATGGCGGCTTTACCCTGCTGATGGCAGTATTGGGTACGGTTATCGGTGCGGCATGGTCATATTGGACGGCAATCCCCATCGTCCTGCTGCTGCAATACCGCCAATATGCCGCCATCAAAAGCCGCGTCCGGCAAATCTGTTTTGAAACGTTTTTGGCAAACAACAGAATCGGTTGGGTGTGGTTTGCCGCCATTTTTGCCCATACGTTTTTTGCGAAATAAGGCAGGGCAATGCCGTCTGAAGAGCCGTAAACTGCTTTGGACGGCATTTCTATCTGTGTCGAAAAGCGTTAAAATATGTTTTTAAAACGCTGTGTTATGTCAGCCCGTACCGTATGCGGGATTGAGGTTTGCCCCGGCAGTCGGTACAATCCTTCTGTTTTGCGATGTCTGAAAAGAGAAGCTTATGAGCCTTATCGGCGAAATTTTGCCTTTGTCCCATATTGTTTTGGATATGGAGGTGGGCAGTAAAAAAAGGCTGTTTGAGGAAGCGGGCCTGCTTTTGGAACGCGAGGCATCATTGCCTCATGCTGATGTTTTCGAATGTCTTTTTGCCCGTGAAAAACTCGGTTCGACCGGTTTGGGGCAGGGTGTCGCCATCCCCCACGGCCGCCACGCGAGCGTGAAGCAGGCGACGGGCGCGTTCATCCGCACGCGCGAACCCGTCGTATTCGACGCGCCCGACGGCAAGCCGGTTTCACTGGTTTTTATCTTGCTGGTGCCGGAAAACGCGACGGGCGAGCATTTGGAGGTTTTATCCAAACTGGCCGGCAAGTTTTCCCAAAAAAGCATCCGCGAATCGCTGATGACCGTTTCTTCTGCGGAAGAAGCCCGCGCCATCCTGACCGAAGAATAAAATATGCCCAGTATCTCCGTCCGCCGGCTGTTTGACGACAACCAATACAAGTTGCAACTTGCCTGGGCCGCCGGCAATTCGGGTGCGGACAACCGTATCGGCGTAGAGGCGGACAAGCCCGTCCTCGCCTTGGTCGGACACCTGAATTTCATCCACCCCAACCAAATCCAAGTGGTCGGTTTGGCGGAGTCGGAATATCTGAACCGCCTCGAATCGGGGGAAACAGGTTATCAGTTCGGAGACCTGTTCGATATTTCCATGTCTTTGGTCATTGTGGCAAACGGCTTGCCGGTTTCCCCGGGTCTGCGCGACTACTGCCACAAAAACGATATTCCACTGCTGACTTCCAAACTCGAAAGCCCCTATCTGATGGACGTGTTGCGGATTTACCTGCAACGCACCTTGGCGGCATCGTCCGTCAAACACGGCGTATTTCTCGATGTGTTTGAAATCGGCGTGTTGATTACCGGACATTCGGGGTTGGGCAAGAGCGAATTGGCATTGGAGCTGATTTCGCGCGGCCACAGCCTGATTGCCGACGATGCGGTCGAGCTGTTCCGCATCGGTCCGGAAACATTGGAAGGGCGTTGTCCGCCCATGTTGCGCGACTTTTTGGAAGTGCGCGGCTTGGGGATACTCAATATCCGCCATATTTTCGGCGAAACCTCTATCCGGCCGAAAAAAGTGTTGCAACTCATCATCAACCTGGTTGCCGCAGACGATGAGTACATGAAGCAGCTCGACCGGTTGAGCATCCGCACCGAAACCGAATCCATCCTCAACGTCAACGTCCGTTCGGTAACGCTGCCTGTCGCGGTCGGACGCAACCTTGCCGTTTTGGTTGAGGCGGCGGTACGCAACTATATCCTCCAGTTGCGCGGCAAAGACAGTACGCGCGAATTTTTGGAACGCCATCAGACGCAACTTAAAGAAAACGAACAGAATCATGAAAATCGTCCTGATTAGCGGGCTTTCCGGCTCGGGCAAATCCGTTGCACTGCGCCAAATGGAAGATTTGGGCTATTTTTGTGTGGACAACCTGCCTTTGGAAATGCTGCCGTCGCTGGTGTCGTACCATATCGAACGTGCGGACGAAACCGAATTGGCGGTCAGCGTCGATGTGCGTTCCGGCATAGACATTGCCCAAGCGCGCGAGCAGATTGCCTATCTGCGCGGACTGGGGCACAGGGTGGAAGTTTTATTTGTCGAGGCGGAAGAGGCCGTGCTGGTCCGCCGGTTTTCCGAAACCAGGCGCGGACATCCGCTGGCCGGTCAGGACATGACGCTGTTGGAAAGCCTGAAAAAAGAGCGCGAATGGCTGTTCCCGCTTAAGGAAATCGCCTACTGTATCGACACTTCCAAGATGAATGCCCAACAGCTCCGCCATGCAGTCCGGCAGTGGTTGAGGGTTGAGCGTACCGGACTGCTGGTGGTTTTGGAGTCCTTCGGATTCAAATACGGTGTGCCGAACAACGCGGATTTTATGTTCGATATGCGCAGCCTGCCCAACCCGTATTACGATCCCGAGTTGAGACCTTACACCGGTATGGACAAGCCCGTTTGGGATTATTTGGATGGGCAGCCGCTTGTGCAGGAAATGGTTGACGACATCGAAAGGTTTGTTACGCGTTGGCTGCCGCGTTTGGAGGACGAAAGCCGCAGTTATGTTACCGTCGCCATCGGCTGTACCGGCGGGCAGCACCGTTCGGTCTATATTGTCGAAAAACTCGCCCGAAGGTTGAAAGGGCGTTACGAATTGCTGATACGGCACAGACAGGCACAAAACCTGTCGGGCCGCTAATCCCGTCAAACCATTATGCCGTCTGAAACCCCATTCTCCGTTTCAGACGGCATTTAAAATATTGAGAAGAAAGAACAGACATGGCAATCCAATGGTTTCCCGGTCATATGAACAAGGCGAAAAAAGCCATCGCCGAGCGTGCAAAAAGCGTTGATATGGTGATTGAAATGCTGGACGCGCGTATGCCCGCCTCCAGCGAAAATCCCCTGCTTGCCCAGCTTTCCAAAGGCAAACCCAAACTCAAAATCCTCAACAAACAAGACCTTGCCGACCCCGAACGCACAAAAGTCTGGCTCGAACACTACAACAGCCGCCCCGACACCCGCGCCATCGCCCTTGATTCCTCTGAAACCGGCGCGCACGGCAAAATCACTCAAGCCTGCCGCGCCATGATTCCCCACCGCCAAGGCATAGACAAACCCTTGCGCGTCCTCATCTGCGGCATTCCCAACGTCGGCAAATCCACCCTCATCAACGGCATGATAGGCAAAAAATCCGCCAAAACCGGAAACGAACCCGGCATTACCAAAGCCGAACAACGCCTTTTCCTTGCCGACGACTTTTGGCTGTACGACACCCCCGGAATGCTGTGGCCGAAAATCATTGTCGAAGAAAGCGGCTACAACCTCGCCGCCGGCGGCGCAGTCGGACGCAACGCATTGGACGAAGAAGAAGTCGCCCTCGAACTTTTAGACTACCTCCGCCGCCACTACCTCCCTATGCTGCAAGAACGCTACCAAGCCGACAAAGATCCCAGCAGCCACTGGGACGACAACTCGTGGCTCGAGTGGATAGCCAAAAAACGCGGCGCAGTCCTCAGCGGCGGACGGGTCAATTACCAAAAAGCCGCCGAAAACATCCTTACCGACTTCCGCGAAGGCAAAATCGGCAGAATCACCCTGGAAACGCCGAACCAATGGGAGGCATGGCTCAAAAAAGCACGTCAGAAAGAAGCCGAACTCAAGGCATTGCGTGAGGCAAGAAAAGCAGAACGGAAAGGACAGAAACCTTCGGAAGCATAAAGAATGCCGTCTGAAAAATATTTTTCAGGCAGCTTCTCTCTACTCCAACCGATTTCAGACGGCATATCCAAACCCATGCCGTTTCAGCACGGATACCCGTATGACCGACAAAATTTCTTCCGACGCGCTGATTGAAGCCGCGCTTCTGACCCAAACCGAACCCCTGAACGAAAAATCCATGCGCGAACTGTGTGTGCCGCCGCTGTCGCAAGACAAACTGATTGATGTGTTGGCGCAGTTGAAAACGCGTTGGCAGGATAGGGCGTTGCAACTGGTGCATACGCAAGAGGGCTGGCGTTTTCAGGTTGTTCAGACGGCATTCGAGCTGCTGGGCAGCCTTCAGGAACAGCGTGCGCCGCGCTATTCCCGCGCCGTGATGGAAACACTGGCGATTATCGCCTACCAGCAGCCCGTAACGCGCGGCGACATCGAAGGCATACGCGGCGTGGCGGTGTCGCAGAACGTGATGCAGACCTTGCAGGATCGGGGGTGGATTGAAGTCATCGGACATCGGGACACATTGGGAAAACCCGCATTGTGGGCGACAACGGCAACTTTTCTCAGCGATTTGCGTTTGGACGGTCTGGAAGAACTTCCTCCGCTGACCGAACTGGGCGAACTGGTTTTGCCCGATTTGATAGAAATGCCGCCTACGGATGAAGAAGAGCCGGAAACCGTACCGTCCGATACCCTGCCCAACTGAAATTCCAAATGCCGTCTGAAATGCACATTGCTTCAGACTGCATTGCAACAAATAAGCAGATAAAAACAAGCACTAAGCAAAATTAAGGAAAAACTTATTTTTAATTTAAAAAATCTTAGTTATAATTCGTATATCTAAAGCTGATATTGCTTTTGTCGGTAGAATTGCTAAGGAATCCTAACAATGCTTCTAACACTTTCTTTGCGTGATTTTGTCATTGTCGAAAATCTGAATCTGGATTTTCAAAGCGGTTTTACCGTCTTGACCGGCGAGACCGGCGCAGGCAAGTCCATTACTTTGGATGCGATTGGTCTGCTGTTGGGCGACAAGGCCGATTACAGCCAAGTCCGCAGCGGTGCAAAAGAAGCCCAATTGTCGGCGTTGTTCGATATTTCCCATTTACCTGTTTTAAAAGCAGAATTGTATGAACAGGGGCTTTTAAACGACGGAGAAGAAGAACTCAGTATCCGCCGCATTATCGATGCTAAAGGCAAAAGTCGCAGCTTTATCAACAATCAGGCGGCTACCTTGGCGCAACTCAAAGCCATTGGCGGGCAGCTTATCGACATCCACGGGCAAAACGCCCATCATTCGCTTAATCAGGAAGCCGCCCAGCGCGAATTGTTGGACGCATTTGCGGGCAGCAAGGTGCAGGCGGAAATCGTCAGGCAGCTTTATCAAAATTGGGTCAATGCGAAAAAAGCCCTTCAAGAGGCGCAGGAACACGCCGAGACCATCATCATTGAACGTGAGCGTTTGGAATGGCAGTTTAACGAACTGAATCAGTTGGACATTAAACAAGGCGAATGGGAAACCCTCAGCCAAAGCCACGACAGCCTTGCCCATTCTGCCGAGCTGTTGCAGGCCGCCGAAGAAGTCGGAAGCAAGATTGACGGCGACAACGGCATCCAACGCCATATCTATCAATGTCAAAAACTATTGGCCAATCTGCAAAACATCGAGCCGCGCTTTGCCGAGAGCCTGAATATGTTGGCAAGCATCGAGGCCGAATTGGGCGAAATCAGTGCCAATATGCGCGATGTGGCTGGACGCAGCGACATCAACCCCAATGAATTGGCGGCACAGGAACAGCGTATGGGCGAACTGATGGGCATGGCACGGAAATACCGTATCGAGCCCGAAGAGTTGCCTGCCAAGTTGGCAGAAATCGAAGAACGCCTGCAAAGCCTTCAAGCTGCCGCCGATTTGGAAGCATTGACGCAAACCGTTGCCCGCAACCTTGCCGAATATCAAGAAGCCGCCCACATCCTTTCCGCTATGCGGCATCAGGCTGCCGGCAGGCTTGGCGAAGAAACGACGGAAAATATGCAGCATCTCGCTATGAAAGGTGCACGTTTCGACATCGTCCTGCTGCCGTCTTCCCCGACGGCACACGGTTTGGAGCAGGTACAGTTTCAAGTTGCCGCCAACAAAGGCAATCCGCCCCGCCCGCTGAACAAAGTCGCCTCCGGCGGTGAATTGGCACGTATCAGCCTTGCCTTGCAGGTTGTTGCCAGCCAATATACCCAAGTTCCCACTCTGATTTTTGATGAGGTCGATACCGGTATTGGAGGGGGAGTAGCCGAAATGGTCGGCAAAGCCTTGCGTGCGTTGGGCAGAAAACATCAGGTGCTTGCCGTTACCCATCTTCCGCAAGTCGCATCCTGTAGCGAAAACCACTGGCGGGTGCGCAAGCACAGCAAGGGAGAGCAAACCGTCAGCGAAATCAGTATATTGGATGAAATCCAACGGATCGAAGAGGTTGCCCGTATGTTGGGCGGGGAAATCATTACCGATACGACGCGGCAACATGCGGCAGAATTGCTGCAACTTGCGTCGAAAAATAGTTTATTTTAAAATCAATTAGTTATAAAAATAACTGAAAATAAAAGTCTAAAATAATAGACAGAACTCAGATAAATCCGTATTATCACGCTTTCTTAATCACTTGAACAAGTGATTGTGCTGCACCCGTAGCTCAGTTGGATAGAGTATCTGGCTACGAACCAGAGGGTCGGGCGTTCGAATCGCTCCGGGTGCGCCAACAAGAATATACAATATGCGCCCATCGTCTAGCGGTTAGGACATCGCCCTTTCACGGCGGTAACCGGGGTTCGATTCCCCGTGGGCGTGCCAATTCAAAATGCCTCCGATTATATCGGGGGCATTTTCAATTTCCGTTTTTATATACGGATATATTCCTTCGTAGTATATATTCTATTTTATCAATTGATTACCTATTATCGTTGGGTTTTAGTGTTGTATATGCTAAATGTATTGGCATAGATACTGGAATGAAAGTAGGTCTATGGTTGAGCATTTAATATGCCTGTCAGTTGAGGAGAAGATATTATTGGTAAAGTCTGAAATTTAAAAAGGATTTTAGAAATAAAGAGGGGCAAAAACATGAACACAAACTTAAATGACAAAGACAAAGCCATGGATACCGCAATCATATTTCAGAAAAGGATGAGGATTCCAAAATTTTTCTTTTTGATTCTCGGAATCACAATGGTTTTGGCCTTTATCCAAGACGTGATAACGGGTTCTAACTTTCTGCAAACAACGATTATGCAAATAATATTTGCGATATATTTAGGCTTTGGAGGTATCATAACTTTAGGGGTTGTCCTAGATAACTAGGGAAATTCAAATTAAGTTAGAATTATCCCTATGAGAAAAAGTCGTCTAAGCCAGTATAAACAAAATAAACTCATTGGGCTATTTGTCGCAGGTGTAACTGCAAGAACAGCAGCAGAGTTAGTAGGCGTTAATAAAAATACCGCAGCCTATTATTTTCATCGTTTACGATTGCTTATTTATCAAAACAGTCTGCATTTGGAAATATTTGATGGCGAAGCAGAAGCAGATGAAAGTTATTTTGGCGGGCAACGCAAAGGCAAACGCGGTCGCGGTGCTGCCGGTAAAGTCGCCGTATTCGGTCTTTTGAAGCGAAATGGTAGGAAAAATATTCTGCTTCACTCATTTTGTTCAGTACCTTTAGGGATTTGTTTTTATTTCGCTCCCCCCCCCTGTTAGTCAGGGGGGGCTTTCAGCCGTCGCCCGCCTCCCGCGCTAAAGCGCGCCCGACGGCTGCCGACCGAAAGCCCAAAACCCGACAAACTGTTAAAGATCAAGAAGAAAAAGCACAACCGTCTGTTGTGATAATTACCGGAAAATTAGAACCAATCGAATCTATATAATCGAACGCCTGATAAAGCTCTAAAAAAATTTTATATTCAACGAGTTCATGCGGTTCTCCGCATCTGAACTGATAAAAAGACAAAACACAATAATCTAATCTTTTAAATATCCTCCAGTAAGAACAAGAGAATATTAAATTTGCTCTTGACATAAAAAAGCCCCTTTCACTTGGCTGTCAAAGGGGAATGTTAAGAAAAGTAATGCGCCCCTCTGATAGGGCACAATATATAAGGTTTATACGGTTGCTGTACCGAATACTCAAACCGCTACTTTATTTCCTATAATCCGTGAACAGGTGAAACCTGACGGCATTGTTTATACAGATTGTTATCGTAGCTATGATGTATTGGATGTGGGCGAATTTAGCCATTTTCGTATCAATCACAGCACACATTTTGCCGAACGACAAAACCATATCGATGGAATTGGGAACTTTTGGAACCGGGCAAAACGTCATTTACGCAAGTTTAATGGCATTCCTAAAGAGCATTTTGAGCTGTATTTAAAGGAGTGCGAATGGCGTTTTAACAACAGTGAGATAAAAGTTCAAATTTCCATTTTAAAACAATTAGTAAAATCGAGTTTATCCTAGTTATCCAGGACAGCCCCTTATTTTTTAGCGTGTAAAACAAAACCGGCTGCATACCTGCAACCGGCCTCAAATCAGCACAATTCCTTATCCAAATCAGCCAACAGCTCTTTCAGACCGTCTCCGATTTCCTGAACCGTAACCAGACGGTTGCCGTCCGAACCCGACTCCGCACCTTCCGCATACGGTGCAAACGTGTTCTTCAGTTTCAACAGTTTCACCACATCCAAACGGGTGTAGCGTTCTCCGCCGTAACCGACAACCACACCGTGATCATGCTGCCATTGCGCAAAACCATAGGGGCTGATTTGCAACAGTCCGCACAGCTCGTCCAGCGTGAAATAGCGTTTTGCGGGAAGCGTCAAATCAACGTTGTTTATCATAGTAGTGTTCCACCATGCCTTTGAGTTTCTGGCTGGCATGGAAAGTTACCACGCGGCGGGCGGTAATCGGCACTTCCTCGCCGGTTTTCGGATTGCGGCCCGGACGTTGCGGCTTGTCGCGCAACTGGAAATTACCGAAACCGGAAATTTTGATTTCCTCGCCGCGCGCCAGAGTGCTGCGGATTTCTTCAAAAAAGAGTTCGACGATTTCTTTGGCATCGTTTTTGGTTACATTGCTGACTTTGTCTACCAAAATATCGGCCAATTCGGCTTTAGTTAGTGTCATATGATTACCTTCTGTTGTAACAGGTGTAGATTATTACCAATTTCTATTTAAAATTCAAGCGAATATTTATTTCTCAACCGCGCAGTTGCGCTCCTGCTGCTGTTGCCGCATCAATCAGTTTTCCGATAACCGGCTCGATGACTTCATCTGTCAGCGTGTTTTCCATATCTTGCAAAATGATTTTAACGGCAACGCTCTTCATGCCTTCAGGCAGGCCCGTGCCGCGATACACGTCAAACACGCTGATTTCCTGTACCAACTTGTTTGCCGCGCCTTTCAAGACAAGCAGCAAATCATCATGGCTCATAGCTTCCGGCATCACAAACGCCAAATCGCGGCGCACCGGCTGGAATTTCGATACGGCCCGATAGCGCGTTTTCCCGCATTCCAACACGGCCGCCATATCGATTTCAAATACCAGCGGCGCTTGCGGCAGGTCGTATTTCTGCAGCCATTTCGGATGCAGTTCGCCGACAAAGCCGATGACCCGGCCGTCTGAAACGATATTGGCGGCGCGTCCGGGATGCAGGGCGGGATGTCCGGTTTTGATGAACTCAACTGCTTTGTTTTTCAACAGATTTTCCATGTCCGCCTTGATATCGTAAAAATCCGCGTTGCGCGTTTTCTCGCCCCATTGTTCAGGCATCGCCGCACCGTACCACAGGCCACCGATGCGTTCGTTTTGTACAAACTGGCCGTCTGAATCCTTGCTGAACACGCGGGCGATTTCAAACACGCGCACGCGGTTTTGCTTGCGATTTAGATTGTTTTGCAAAATTTCCACCAAACCGCCGATGAGCGTGGAACGCATCACGGCATATTGCGCCGCCAGCGGATTTTGCAGGCGGATGGGGTTGGCGTTGGCGGCAAAGTCGTGTTCCCACTGCTCGTCAACGAAGGCGTAGCTGACCACTTCGCGGTAGCCGCGCGCCGCCATTTCGTTATAAACGGCAAAACGCGGACGGCGTGTTTCGGGCAGCGCCAACATTTTCAGACGACCTGACGTGTAATCGTCGGGGATATTTTCATAGCCGTAAACGCGTCCGATTTCTTCAATCAAATCGGCCTCGATTTCGATGTCGAAACGGAAGCTCGGCGCAGTAACGCGGAAGCCTTCTTCAGTTTTCTCAGTCTGCAAACCCAAGTGTTGCAAGATAATTTCGACTTGCTCGGCAGGGATTTCAACGCCCAATACCGTTTTCAGATGGCCTAAACGCAATTCAACCTGTTTTGCCTCAGGCAATTTTCCTTGTGCCTCAACCATTTCACCAGCTGCACCACCGCAAATCTGCAACACCAATTCGGTAGCACGCTCAATGGCATCAGCTTGCAAGCGGTAATCCACTCCACGTTCAAAACGGAAAGAAGAATCCGAACCAAAACCGTATTGGCGCGACTTACCGGCGATAACAGCAGGTGCAAACCAAGCCGCTTCCAGCACGATATTTTGCGTGCCGTCTGAAACCGCGCTCGCCGCGCCGCCCATTAAGCCCGCCAAACTCAACGCGCCTTTTTCGTCCGCCACGACCAGCGTATTTTCAGACAGGGAAACAGTTTTCTCGTTCAGGCATTCCAGCGTTTCCCTTTCACGCGCGCGGCGGATGTGCAGGCTGCCGGAAAGTTTGTCGGCATCGAAAACATGCATCGGCTGACCGATTTCCAGCATCACATAATTGCCGATGTCCACCAGCGCGGAAATACTGCGGATGCCGCTGCGTTCCAAACGCTGCTTCATCCAATCCGGCGTAGTAGCGCGCGCGTTCACGTTTTCAATCACGCGGCTGATAAAGCGGCCGCAATCCGCAGGCGCGTCAATTTGCACGGGCTGTTTTCGACTGCCCGTGATCGGCGCGGTATGGATTTCGGGCTGCCTGAACGCGCACCCCGTCAATGCGGACACTTCGCGCGCAATGCCTTTGATACTCAGGCAGTCGGCACGGTTCGGCGTAATTTTCAACGTAAACACCGTGTCGTCCAAGTCCAAGTATTCGCGGATATTGGTACCGACAGGCGCGTCTTCAGGCAGAATGTGCAGGCCGTTCACACCGTCGTCGGGCAAACCGAGTTCATCGGTAGAACACAACATCCCGTTCGACACCACACCGCGCATTTTAGTCGGCTTGATTTTGAAATTGCCCGGCAACACTGCACCCGGCAGCGAACACGGCACTTTGATGCCCGCTTTCACATTCGGCGCACCGCATACAATCTGCACCAACCCACCCGTACCGGCATCAACTTGGGTAACGTTCAAACGGTCTGCATCAGGATGCTTTTCAACAGATTTTACTTCGGCAACAACCACGCCACTGAAAGCAGGGGCAGCAGTATCGATTTCTTCCACTTCCAAACCAGCCATGGTCAAAAGATGTTCCAGTTTATCGGCGGAAAGTTCGGTATCGGCTTGGGTTTTCATCCATGAATAGGAGAATTGCATGTCACTTAACCTTTGTTTTATCCCTATAGAGCCTCTTAAGTTACTTAATAGGACCTCTAAGTTACTTAAATCTTAATCATCCAACAAACGATTTAATATATCATCTAAATCACAATCAAGCTTATTGCCATCCTCATACTGATATGAAATAAAAGGAATATCAAATGTTCGCAAAATTTTCTCAAACTTAAGAAAACCCTGCTGCTCGCGCAAAGCAACCCATTCAACTTTTAATTCATCGCATTGATTTTTATTTTGCTGAGATAATGTATCTGCAATAAAAATTTGTGTATTACGAGCGATAATAGCATCTGCGCTTTCAGGATTACCTTTACCCATTAGCTTCACTTCGCACAAATATCTATTTTGATTTTTAATTAAATAAAAATCAATTTCTCTATCTACACTTTTGGATTTATCTTTTACAAATGTACTAGCATCATAATTATCTTCGGGAACTTGATATAATTGGCACAATGTAAGCATTAAATATTTTTCAACGCTTTTACCTGCAGTACTCCATAATCCCCCACGCAATTGTGATCGCTTAACTGCTAATGTATTGATAACAATCAAACTTTCACTAATACTTAAATCTACACTTACATTTTTCAATTTAATTGTTAATGTTAAATCAATTTCATTTTGTTCATTTTCTACTAACGTTTGAATACTGCTATAAAGTGTTTCAAAATGCTCTATTGATGCATCAATAACAACAGATTTTTTAGCGGTTCCATACATATTTGTAATTGTTTTTTCATTTAATCCTGAATAAATAATTAATTCACCTTTAGGTGAATTTTTCGCTAAAAAATGTTCCTTATACCAATCAATTGTAATATCTTTTGAATTTAATTTAGCGGTAACAACTTTTTTAAAGAAATCAATAGAAAACTGTAAAAATTCCGCATTGAGCAAATTAACAATTTCTATTCTATAATCTTCAGATTTAATAACTCTCTTAATAATGTTTTTTGTAACTTGATTGGTTATTCTCATTTTATTATACTGCCTGCAAATTCAGTTAATGTTAAAAATTTGGTATCTCGTTCAAGAAATAAGCTATCTTTCTTCTGGAAAGTTTGCATATATTCAAAATATTTTTCATCTTTCTCAGTCAAAAAGAAATGCCTCCCTAATTTTTTCGCTACACGACCCAATGTGCCACTTCCGCCAAATGGATCAAATACCAAGTCATCTTTAAACGAATAATATTCCACTATACGTTTACACAAATCTGCCGGAAAAATAGCTGAATGTACTTTGTCAGATTTTGGATGAATTTGCCAAACATTCGTTGTTTCAAAGCCATCAGCTACTTTGCTTTCCTCAATAGTTTGTTTATCATATTGGTTCATATTCCAATCCAGTAATCTATCAGTTTGTTTTCGGTAAACCATTAAATATTCTGTTACTGAGTTAGGTTTATATGCTAAAGGTTTACGATGTTGTTGAAATCCACCTATTCGATTTTTAACACTATATTCTGGTTTCATCCAAACAATGTCATCAATAAACTCCCAACCTATTTGAATTAAACGGTGGTGTAAATCAAATGGAATTGGATAACGCTTACTAGAATGAGCACGACTAATCCGTGGCACAATAACAGGGGAAGTATTAACAATTAAAAATCGTCCTTCTTTTGTAATGCGATGAATTTCTTTAAATACTTCTTGTAAAAAAACCAAATAGGCCTCATAACTTGGATAAATAGAATAATCACGTGCATTATAATATGGTGGTGATGTAAAAGTTAGATGAACACTATCTTCAGGTACTAACTGCAACACATCTCGGACATCGCTATTAACTACGACATTTTTCAAAAAAGGATAGGTTTCAGTATGGGGCAATAATGTTTTTTTATTTACCTTCTGTGTGAAATATTCTTTATAGATAACAGAACGAACCATTTCATTCTCATGATTTACTAATTTACGTAAAGCATTATCAATTTCAGGTTGTCCTTTAAATGGCAATAAACCTCGTATTGCCTGACAAATAATTTTAGGATCGTAACTCTGCAAATATTGTAATAGCAGCGTCTGAATTTTTGGATCTCGCATGCGTCCAATAGATGAAACAGCCTCTCGTTTTACTATTGTGCTACTATCGCTTAGGACTACATAATTCAACAAATCAAGTAACTGACTATTTTTTACCTTTCCTAATGTCTTAACTGCCCAAAAACGGACTTGCTCATTATCATTTTGTAATAATTTCTCAATCCAATCAGTTCGAAAATTTTTAGGCAGATTCCCTAAATTTTTCAAAATAAACAACATACTACCAACATTATTTTGGTATTCTTCAATAAGTAAAGGGAAAATATGTGGGGTATGTTGTTTAATTTGTTTAATATACTCTTTGCTTAACATATATATATCATTTGTATTTAAATATAATTTAATTCTCAGGCAGCCTGCACGATTATTTCGCAAACTGCTTCAAGAAGTTCAAATCGTTATCAAAGAACAGGCGCAAGTCGTTCACGTTGTAACGCAGCATAGCGAAGCGGTCGAGACCGATACCAAAGGCGAAACCGGTATATTTTTCAGGGTCGATATTGACGTTTTTCAACACGTTGGGATGCACCATACCGCAGCCGCCGACTTCCAGCCATTTGCCGTTTTCACCCATAATGTCGATTTCGGCGGACGGTTCGGTGAACGGGAAAAAAGACGGGCGGAAACGCACCCGCAAATCATCGCGTTCAAAAAAGCGACGGATAAAGTCGGTGAACACGGCTTTCAAATCGGCAAAAGTCACGCCCTCTTCCACCCACAAGCCTTCCGCCTGATGGAACATAGGCGAGTGAGTGGCATCACTGTCCACACGGTAAACGCGGCCGGGAGCAATAATGCGGATAGGTGGCTCTTTTTTATCGAGCATATAACGGATTTGAATAGGCGAAGTGTGCGTACGTAAAACATCGCCGTTTTCAACGTAGAAGGTATCTTGCATTGCACGCGCGGGGTGATTTGCAGGAATATTCAAGGCTCGGAAATTGTGGAAATCATCTTCGATTTCAGGCCCATCCGCCACTTCAAAACCCATTCCGTGGAACAGCTCGACCACACGTTGCAAGGTCAGGGTGACAGGATGCAGGCTGCCGCCTTCCTGAGCGCGTCCGGGCAGGGTAATGTCAAGGGCTTCGGCATCAAGCCGGGATTGAAGTTTGGCTTCGTTGAGGGCATCGCGCTTATCGTTAAAGGCCGTCTGAAACCGGTTTTTGCACTCATTGATATGCGCGCCTATGGTTTTGCGCTCTTCAGGCGACATTTGACCCAAAGTTTTCAGAAGCCCGGTCAATTCGCCGGTTTTACCGAGATAGCGTGCTTTAATTTGTTCTAAGGTATTGAAATCTTGCGCGGCTTCTACTGCGGCAATGCCTTCTGCAACGATACGGTTTACATTTTCCATAATATCAAGTCTGTCAATTAATGATATGCCACCTGAAACAATGAGGCCGCCTGTATAGCCTGACATATCAGACTCTTCAGACGACCTTATTTTCTTCACGGCCAATCCATTGGATAAATTTTCTGTATTTTAACGCAAATTTATTTAAAAAAATAGACTTTAAAGAAAGAAAATCAATCACATAGAATTTCTGCAAACAAAGAAAAAAGGAAGCCTCAGCTTCCTTTTCAATTTTTTGGATTAAGCAGCCAAAGCAGCTTTGGCTTTTTCAACCAATTGTGCAAAAGAGGCTTTATCGAACACGGCCAAATCAGCCAATACTTTGCGGTCGATTTCGATAGAGGCGCGTTTCAGACCGTTCATAAATTTGCTGTAAGACAACCCGTTTTCACGCGCACCTGCATTGATACGGACAATCCACAATTGACGGAATTGGCGTTTGCGTTGGCGGCGGTCACGGTATGCGTATTGACCGGCTTTCATTACCGCCTGCTTGGCAACGCGGTAAACGTTTTTACGACGACCGCGATAGCCTTTGGCTAACGCGAAGATTTTTTGGTGACGGGCACGGGCGGTAACACCGCGTTTTACGCGTGGCATATTCTAAACTCCTTAAGCGTAGGGTAACATTTTAGCAACAGAAGCCAAATCGCGATCATTTACCATAGAGGTACCGCGCAGTTGGCGTTTGTTTTTGGTGGTCTTTTTAGTCAAGATGTGGCGTTTGAACGCATGAGCGCGTTTCACACCGCCGTTACCCAGTACTTTAAAGCGTTTTTTCGCGCTAGACTTGGTTTTCATTTTAGGCATGGGAAAACTCCATTCGTTATCGGATAAGGCATTAGGGGGTTTTAAAACATCGGTTTCAAACACTTGAACCCACAATGCCACGGTTTTTTTGCCGCAATTGAAAACTTACTCCGAAGCGGCAATCGGAGTAAGCGGAGAATTATAGCTTTATTTTTTCTTCGGCGCAATCATCATCACCATTTGGCGTCCTTCCATTTTGGGAAAGGACTCGATTTGCGCCACTTCAGCCAAATCTTCTTTTACGCGCTCCAAGAGCTGTGCACCAAGCTGCTGGTGAGCCATCTCGCGACCGCGGAAACGGAGCGTTACTTTTACCTTATCTCCATCAGCCAAGAACCGGTGAATGTTGCGCATCTTGATTTGATAATCGCCCTCATCTGTACCCGGACGGAATTTAATTTCCTTGATTTGTACCTGCTTTTGGTTTTTCTTGGCTTCGTCGCGCTTCTTGGCTTGTTGGTATTTGTATTTACCGTAATCCATCAGTTTGCACACAGGCGGCTTGGCGGTAGGGGAAATTTCCACCAAATCGACATCCTGCCCTTCGGCCATAGCCAAAGCTTCACGAACCGATACGACACCAAGCTGTTCGCCTGACTCACTGATTAAACGCACTTCTTTGGCAGTAATTTCGCCGTTGATTCGTGCTTCTCGTTCTTGAGCGATGATGAATACTCCTATAAAAATTAATAAGATAATAGGTTAAATCAGCTTTAACCGTAGCTAAATCTTGATATTCTACCCTTTTTCAAGCCATCTGAAAATACCTGCAACGATATTTTCCCATAACTGTAAGAACGTAAATACGCACTAGGAAGACCTTCCTTTCATGAGAGCGATAATTTCATTCAAAGCAGCTAATTCTCTTTTTTGTTGTTCCAATAGCTCCCTTTGCTTCTCAATCAGTTCGTCTTTATGCTGCAACATTAACTTATAGCGCTCTAACTCTGCCGATAGCTCCGCTGATACTCCATAATAATTGGAGCTGTTGTTTTCACTTACTAAGCAGACCAAATGACCGCCATTCTCCAATAAGTCGACCGTATTCATTCCTAAAATGGAGGCAATTTTCTCCAATCGCTGCAAACTGATATTGATACGTCCCTGTTCCATCTTTGAATAGGTACTCGTTGCCAAACCTAATTTCTCTGCCATATCTTCTTGGGATAGACCACTCCGCTCCCGTATCCATTTTATTTTTTCATTTATCTTCATATAACTCTCTCTTTTATGACTAGCAGGTAGGAGCATTTAAGATATCTACTATCAATTCTCTGCTCTGGTTCAAGAAACCACTCTACTCTAAACTTACAAAAATTTTCTCCAACCAACCACTTAACATAGAAGGTAATTAAATGTTCCCCCAAACAATCGAAAATCTTGATTTAGAACCAATGATGGTCAAAGCCATGGACAAAGAAGAAGGACTCGGCTGGACTTTGGAGATGGCAAAAAACATTGCCGAGGAGTACCGAAAATATCTCACCTTGTGTCTTGAATATCCTGATGAAGCCATTGTCCCATCTGGTATGGTTGATGATTTTTGGCATCTGCATATCTTAGATACGCAGAAATACGCAGAAGATTGTCAAAATATCTTTGGTTATTTTTTACACCATTTCCCATATTTCGGTATGCGCGGGCAAGAAGATGCCGATAATCTGCGCGAAGCATGGCAAGATAGTTGCCAAAAATATGAAGCTCGTTTCGGTAAGCCCGACAAGACTTTTTGGCAGAGCAGTGGACGTTGCCCAAAATGCGGCAGAAGGAGCAAAAATAACGTAACAAATGAACATCATCCGCGTTTAGCTGCATAAAAATTACTATTTACTTATCCAAAATTCAGACGACCCGAAAATAAATATTCAGGTCGTCTGAATTCTTATCAGATAAGTATTTTTTGATTTTCTTGTTGCAACATTGCGATAAACTCATCGAGATTCAAAGAACCCAAGTCTTCTGCTTTGCGGCGTACCGCAACTTTGTTTTCTTGTTTCTCTTTATCGCCGACAACGATTTGATAAGGAAAACGGTATTGGCTGTTGTCGCGGATTTTGTAACCGATTTTTTCGTTACGCAAATCCAATTCGACACGGAATCCTGCCGCCTGCAATTTGGCAGCCACTTCGCGACAATAATCTGCCTGATTTTCGGTGATGTTCATAATCACCATTTGAACCGGTGCAAGCCACAATGGGAATGAGCCTGCGTGGTTTTCAATCAAAATACCGATAAATCGTTCCAAAGAACCTAAAATGGCGCGGTGCAACATTACAGGGCGGGCGCGACCGTTGTTTTCGGTGACATATTCTGCATCCAAGCGTTCCGGCAAGACGAAATCTAGTTGCAATGTACCGCATTGCCAAGAACGACCCAAGGCATCTTTGACGTGATATTCGATTTTAGGCCCGTAAAACGCACCCTCGCCCGGCAATTCGCCCCACTCCACACCGCAAGCAGCCAATGCCTCGCGCAAACCCTGCTCTGCCTTATCCCACACGTCGTCTGAACCTGCGCGTTTTTCAGGACGAAGAGAAAGCTTAACGGATACATCATGGAAACCGAACTGTTTGTAGATGCGAACCAACAATTCATTGAACGCACGAGCCTCGCTGACGATTTGGTCTTCGGTACAGAAGATATGCGCATCATCCTGAACAAAACCGCGAACACGCATCAGACCATGCAATGCACCGCTTGGTTCATTGCGGTGGCAAGAACCGAACTCGGCCAAACGCATCGGCAAATCGCGATATGAGCGCAAACCGTTATTAAAAATTTGCACATGACCCGGACAGTTCATCGGTTTCACCGCGTATTCGCGTTTTTCCGAACTGGTCACAAACATATTGTCTTTGTAGTTATCCCAATGGCCGGATTTTTCCCAAAAGGTTTTATCCATAATTTGAGGCGTTTTGACCTCTTTATAACCGGCAGCATTCAGCTCTTTACGCATATGCTGTTCAATCACTTGCCACAAAGCCCAGCCTTTAGGATGCCAAAACACCATACCCGGTGCTTCGTCTTGCAGATGGAACAGATCCAATTGCTTGCCAAGTTTGCGGTGGTCGCGTTTTTCTGCTTCTTCGATACGTTGAATATAGGCTTTCAACTCGTCTTTTGTCGCCCACGCCGTGCCGTAGATGCGTTGCAGCATTTCATTGTTGCTGTCGCCGCGCCAGTATGCGCCTGCCAGCTTGGTCAGCTTGAAGTTTTTCAGGAAACGGGTGTTCGGAACGTGCGGGCCGCGGCACATATCGACATATTCCTGGTGATGATACATCCCCATCGCTTCCACTTCGGGCATATCGTCAATCAGGCGCAGTTTGTATTCTTCGCCGCGCTCTTGAAAAATTTTAATCGCCTCTGCACGCGGGGTCATGATTTTGACCACATCATAATCTTGGGCAATCAATTCTTTCATACGCGCTTCGATAGCGGCAACATCTTCGGGCGTAAACGGTTTTTCCGTAGCAATATCGTAATAAAAGCCCTCTTCGATGACGGGGCCGATAACCATTTTTGCATTCGGATAAAGCTGCTTGACTGCGTGACCGACAAGGTGGGCGCAAGAGTGGCGGATGATTTCAACGCCTTCGCGATCTTTCGGGGTAATGATTTGGACACTTGAATCTTCGGTAATCGGATCGCACACATCGACCAGTTTGCCGTTTACCTTACCTGCCACTGCCGCCTTCGCCAAACCGGCACCGATAGACGCAGCAATTTGAGCCACGGTAACGGGGGATTCGTATTGGCGGACTGAGCCGTCCGGCAAGGTAATATTCAACATCAAACGCTCCGAAAGATTAAAAAATAACGGCATAAATGCCGTTATGGGAATTTGGTAGGCACGATTGGATTCGAACCAACGACCCCCACCATGTCAAGGTGGTGCTCTAACCAACTGAGCTACGTGCCTTCAAAGAATTTTTGCATTCTATCGGGTCGTTTTAATTTTTGCAAGAGGTATGTGCATTTCTTTATGCAACATTGTGGCAAGATTTGGGAATGCCGTCTGAAAAACCGTGGGAAATCATTTATAATGCCGTCTTTTAAAATATATTTCGACCCCTGTCGCCCAACTGACATTCAATCTTATGCTTAAATTGACTTTACACAAAAAAGACGGTCTCGCCCGACGCGGCACGTTGGAACTGAACCACGGCAAAATCGAAACGCCCGTATTTATGCCGGTCGGCACTTACGGCTCGGTTAAGGCAATGAATCCGCAAAACCTGCACGACATCAAGGCACAAATTATTTTGGGCAACACTTATCATTTGTGGCTTCGCCCCGGTTTGGAAGTTATCGAGCAATTCGGCGGCCTGCACGGTTTTATCGGCTGGGACAAACCGATTCTGACCGACTCGGGCGGTTTTCAGGTTTTTTCTTTGTCGGATATGCGCAAGCTGACGGAAGAAGGCTGTACGTTCAAAAGCCCGATCAACGGCGACAAGCTGTTTTTATCGCCTGAAATTTCTATGAAAATCCAAACGGTTTTGAACTCGGACATCGCGATGCAGTTGGACGAATGCACGCCGGGCGAGGCAACGCGCGAACAGGCGCGAAAATCGCTGCAAATGAGCCTGCGCTGGGCGGAACGGAGCAAAAAAGCCTTTGAAGATTTGAAAAACCCGAACGCGCTGTTCGGCATCGTGCAAGGCGCGATGTATGAGGATTTGCGCGAAGAATCGCTGCGCGGTTTGGAGGAATTTGATTTTCCGGGCCTTGCCGTCGGCGGCTTGTCCGTCGGCGAACCCAAACCCGAAATGTACCGTATGTTGCGCACCGTCGGTCCGATGCTGCCCGAACACAAACCGCATTACCTGATGGGCGTAGGCACGCCGGAAGACCTCGTGTACGGCGTGGCGCACGGCATCGATATGTTCGATTGCGTGATGCCCACCCGCAATGCGCGCAACGGCTGGCTGTTTACCCGTTTCGGCGATTTGAAAATCAAAAACGCCAAACACAAGCCCGACAAGCGTCCGATAGACGAAAGCTGCACCTGCTACGCCTGCCAAAATTTCAGCCGCGCCTACCTGCACCATCTGCACCGCGCCGGCGAAATCTTGGGCGCGCAATTGAACACCATCCACAACCTGCATTTCTACCAAGTCATCATGGAGGAAATGCGCGAAGCCATCGAGCAAGGGAAATTTGCCGACTGGCAGGCACAATTCCACGAAAACCGCGCCCGCGGCACAGACTGATTCCCGGCAATGCCGTCTGAAGCCGCTTCAGACGGCATTTTGTCGATTTACCCTACCCGCACTATTTTTCAGAAACCGATCATGCTTCCATTCCTTCCAGAACCCTCCCTTTCTTATACGCAACAAAACCGTACCGCCGTTTTGCTGTTGAACCTCGGCACGCCCGACGCGCCGACTGCCGGCGCCGTCCGCCCCTACCTCAAATCGTTTTTGTCGGACTTGCGCGTCGTCGAACTGTCCAAATGGCTGTGGCAGCCGGTTTTACGCGGCATCGTATTGCCTTTTCGCGCCAAAAAAAGCGCGCACGCCTATGAAAAAATCTGGTTTAAGGAAGGTTCGCCCCTAGAAGTTTACACAGCACGCCAAGCTGCCGCGCTTGCCGAGCGTATGCCCGACCTCATCGTCCGCCACGCCATGACTTACGGCAATCCTTCGATAGCGGATGTATTGGCGGAGCTGAAATCCCAAGGTGTAGGCAGATTACTTGCGATTCCCCTGTATCCGCAATATGCCGCTTCCAGCAGCGGAGCGGCAGTAGATAAAGTATGCGAACAACTGCTGCGCCAACGGAACCAAATGAGCGTCCGCACTGTTTCGCGCTTTTATGACGACGCCGGCTACATTGATGCGATGAAAAACCACATCCTCCGATATTGGGCGGAACACGGGCGCGGGAAAAAACTGATGTTGAGTTTTCACGGCGTACCGCAGAAGCACTACGACCTCGGCGACCCCTATCCCGACGAGTGCCGCCACACCGCCAAACTGCTTGCCGAAGCACTGGAACTGACCGAAGACCAATATGTCGTATCGTTCCAAAGCCAATTCGGCAGGGCAAAATGGATTACACCGAGCACGCAGGATTTGTTCGGCAAACTGCCCAAACAGGGGGTAACCGAGCTGGACGTATTCTGCCCGGGCTTTTTGGCAGACTGTTTGGAAACCATGGAAGAAATCGCCCTGATGGGGCGGGAACAGTTTTATGAAGCAGGCGGCAAAAGCTACCGCTATATCCCCTGCCTCAACGACAACCCCGACTGGATAGACGCACTCGTCGCACTTGCCGAAGAAAACCTTGGCGGCTGGCGTTGAAACTGTTTGACCCATGTCTAAAATGCCGTCTGAACGCCGTGTTCAGACGGCATTTTCCCGCTACTTTAGCGTATGATGGCATCTATGCCGGACAGCACATCAAGTGCAAGCTTACTACCGATTCGGCAAGAAAACCTTTCACCCGCTACGCAAAATCAACAACAAGGTTTCAAACATTAAGGAAATGCCAATGAACACAACCCGACTGCCGACCGCCCTCGTCTTGTACTTCCTCTGCGCCGCCGCTTCTGCCGCCGACAACAGCATCATGACAAAAGGACAAAAAGTGTACGAATCCAACTGCGTCGCCTGCCACGGCAAGAAAGGGGAAGGGCGCGGCACTGCGTTTCCTCCGCTTTTCCGGTCGGACTATATTATGAACAAACCGCACGTCCTGCTGCACAGTATGGTCAAAGGCATCAACGGTACAATCAAAGTCAACGGCAAAACCTACAACGGATTCATGCCCGCAACCGCCATCAGCGATGCGGACATTGCCGCCGTCGCCACTTATATCATGAACGCCTTTGACAACGGCGGCGGAAGCGTTACCGAAAAAGACGTAAAACAGGCAAAAGGCAAAAAAAACTAAACAGACAAAATACCGTCTGAAACCGGCAATCCGGCTTCAGACGGCATTCAAATCAAACCTTTCTAACGCGGTACTTTCAGACCCATAGACCCGATATTGCCGTCCCCGTCAACCTCCTTCGCGGTCAGCATAAAGCCGCCGATGTCAATACGGTCGCCCTCGACCGGCTCCTGACTGTCGGAACGCTTATCGAAAAGCTCGGCAAGGCTCAAACCCTCTTCGCCCGCTTCCAGCTTCAAACCGTAAGCAAGTGCCAAATCGCCCGAACGTGCTGCCGGCGAAACGACAAACTCGCCGAAGAAATCAAAATTCTCACGGATGCCGATACCCGTCTCGGTAAAGTATTTCGCCATTTTATCGACCTTGCCGTCGGGCAGGATGTACCACGCCAAATCCCCCGCCTGAAGCACGGTGTCGGACTGCATTTCGATTCGGCTGCCGTTGCGTATCAATGCGAAACAGCGTGCGTCAAACGAATCGGAAATCGGTTCGACCGTATCGGGATGGTGTCCCTCCGCTTCAGATTCGGCAACCACTTTAAACGCCGACATTCTGACAATTTCCTTTTCCGCCAGCCAAATATCATGCGTATCTTTCGGTTCGGGCTTGTTGGGCATGGCAACCTTCAACAGCCGCGCCATCACAGGAATCGTCGTTCCCTGAATCAGCAGCGACAGCACCACCACGGCAAACGCCACATCAAACAGCAGGTGCGAATTGGGAACGCCCATCACCAACGGCATCATCGCCAGCGAAATCGGTACGGCTCCGCGCAAGCCCAACCAACTGATATACGCCTTTTCACGCAGGCTGTAATTGAATTTCCACAAACCGCCGAACACTGCCAGCGGACGCGCGACCAGCATCAGGAACGCCGCAATCGCCAAGGCTTCCGCCGCCCTGTCCAACACACCGGCGGGAGAAACCAGCAGACCGAGCATGACGAACAGGGTTGCCTGTGCCAGCCAAGCCAAACCGTCCATCACGCGCAAAACGTGTTCCGTCGCACGGTTGCGCTGGTTGCCGACAATGATGCCGGCAAGGTAAACCGCCAAAAAGCCGCTGCCGCCTATGGTATTGGTAAACGCAAACACAAGCAGCCCGCCCGACACAATCATCAGCGCGTACAGACCTTCCGCAAGATTCAGACGGCGTACCAGCTTTGCCAATATCTTTCCGCCCGCCCAACCCGTCAGCAGACCGAAACCGATTTGCAGCGCAAGCATCCGGACAAACGCCGCCGCACCCGATTCCGCCGGCTGCATAATCATGGTAATCAGTGCCGTAACCAAAAAAACCGCCATCGGGTCGTTCGCACCCGATTCGATTTCCAAAGTCGCCTGCACCCGTTCGTTCAAACGCACGCCGCTGTTGCGCAAAAGGCTGAATACCGCGCCGGCATCGGTCGAACCGACAATCGCCGCCATCAGCACGCCGAACTTCCAATCCAAACCGAGGTAAAAAGTTGCAAACAGTCCCAGCGGAAGCACGGTGGCAAACACGCCCCACGAAGCGAGTACCGACGCGGGCTTCAACGCAATCCGAAAACTGGAAAGCTGCGTCCGCAAACCGCCGTCGAGCAGAATAACCGCCAAAGCAAGCTGGCTGATGAAATTCGCCATCACGACATTATTGAAGGCAATGCCGCCAACGCCTTCCTCGCCCGCCAGCATGCCGACGGCAAGAAACACCAGCAGCAAAGGCATTCCCAAACGTGCGGACAAAGTGGTCGAAACCACGCTCAGGAACAACAGTGCGCCACCCAGCAGAAACAGACTGTTCATCCAATCCACGCAAACGATTCTCCCTTAAAATTCATGAAATTAAAATCGAAGATTGTAACACGGCATTTTCTTTTCACGAAACTTTATTTCATGTCCGCCACCGCGTTCAGACGGCATTTTCCTGTTTCATGCCGCCTGAGACCGCCCAAACCCGCGTTCTCCTATATAATGTCGGACTTTGCGCCGCATTTCAGGATTCTTTAATGGCATTTGCCTCACTATTTACCCTGCCAGACGACATCACCGCCGTTTTGGACGATGTTGCCCTGATGACCAAAGCCGCCGCAAAGAAAACCGCCGGCGTGGTCGGCGACGATTTGGCATCCAATGCCAACCGGGTTACAGGCGTATCGGCAGAACGCGAGTTGCCGATTGTTTGGCCGGTGGCGAAAGGTTCTTTTGCCGACAAGCCGGTTTTGGTGCCTGCGGCTCTGCTGCTTTCCGCCTTCCTGCCGCAACTCATTACGCCGCTTTTGACGGCAGGCGGGATTTATCTGTGCTTTGAGGGCGTGGAAAAGCTGCCGCACAAGTTTCTGCACCGACATGACGTGCATGATGACGGCGGAGAAACGACGGTTGACGAGCAGGATAAAATCAAAGGTGCCATCCGTACCGACTTTATCCTGTCCGCAGAAATCATCATCGCGCTGTGCGTGGTCGAGCAATACAGCCTGATAACGCGCTCGCTCGTGATGGCGGCAATCGGCATCGGCATGACTGTTTTGGTGTACGGAATCGTCGCCGTCATCGTCAAACTCGACGACTTGGGCATGCTGCTGATGCGCAGCCCACAAGCCTTTTCGCGCCGTTCGAGGCAAATGCTGACTGCCTTTATGCCTTGCTTTATGCGCGGTTTGAGCGTGGTCGGCACGCTTGCCATGTTTCTTGCCGGCGGCGGACTGGTCGCCCACAACCTCGGCTTTCTGCACGATTTCCTGCACGCGCAACAATGGGACGCTGGCTGGGCGGAATACTTCGCCAACCTCGTTGTCGGACTGCTTTCCGGTTCGATTGCCTGCGCCCCCGCCTTGCCGCTGATGAATCGTTTCGGCAGGCATTGATTCCTTTTTCAAATACCGATGCCGTCTGAAAGACGTTCAGACGGCATCTTCCGAACAGACAGACGAATATGTTTTCCAAACTGGACAAATACTGGCGGCACCCCGCCCTCTACTGGCCTTTGCTCATCCTTTTTGCCGCCGCCACCCCCTTCACTTTCGCACCCTACTACCACTTTTGGCTGATGCCGTTGATTTTCGGCGCCTTTGTCCGCCTCATCGAACTGCGTCCGCGTTTTGCCGCCTCTTCCGCCTACCTGTTCGGCCTGACCGCATACACGACACAGTTCTACTGGATACACACTGCCCTGCACGACGTTTCCGGCCTGCCCGACCTCTATGCCGTACCGCTGACCTTCCTGCTGCCCGCCTACCTTGCCCTTTATCCGGCACTGTGTTTCTGGCTGTGGAAAAAATTTACCCTGCCCCGGGGCATAAAGACCGGTCTGGTACTGCCCATCCTGTGGACGCTGACCGAGTTTGCCCGCGAGCGTTTCCTGACCGGATTCGGCTGGGGCGCAATCGGCTACTCCCAAATTACCCCGGACAGCCCGCTCGCCGGCTTTGCCCCATTGGGCGGCATCCACATGGTTACACTGGCAACCGCCTTTCTCGGTGTCTGGCTGGTTTTGGCGAGTGATAACACCGCACGTTCGGGCAAACGCCTGCTTCCAATTATCCTGATTGCCGCCCTGCTTGCCGCAGGCTACACCGCCCAACAAACCGACTTCACCCGCCCCGACGGCAGCCGCAGCACCGTCGCCCTGCTTCAGGGCAACATCGCCCAAACCATCAAATGGCGTGAAGATCAAGTCATCCCGACCATACAGAAATATTACGAACAGGTCGGCAAAACCACTGCCGACATCGTCATCCTGCCCGAAACCGCCATTCCCGTCATGCGCCAAAACCTGCCGGAAAACATACTGGCGCAATTCGCCGAACAGGCGCAAAACAACGGCAGCGCGCTCGCCGTCGGCATCAGCCAATACACTTCGGACGGCAACGGTTACGAAAATGCCATCATCAACCTGACCAGTTATCAGGAAAACAATCAGGACGGCATCCCCTACTACGCCAAAAACCACCTCGTCCCCTTCGGCGAATACAAACCGCTGCCCTTCCTGACCACGCCGCTTTACAAAATGATGGATATGCCCCTTTCCGACTTCCGCAAAGGCGGCGGCAAGCAATCCGCCCTGATGATGAAAAACCAAAAAATCGCCTTCAACATCTGCTACGAAGACGGATTCGGCGACGAACTGATTGCCGCCGCCAAAGATGCCACACTGCTTGCCAATGTCAGCAATATGGCGTGGTATGGAAAATCCAACGCCATGTACCAGCACCTCCAACAATCGCAGGCGCGGGCTATGGAACTCGGACGCTATATGGTCCGCGCCACCAACACCGGCGCAACCGCCATCATCTCCCCCAAAGGCAACATCATCGCCCAAGCCCAACCCAATACAGAAACCGTATTGGAAGGACACATCAAAGGCTATGTCGGCGAAACGCCCTATATGAAAACCGGCAGTTCATGGTGGTTGATGGGCATATTGACCCTAACCGCACTGATTCTTTTCATCGTATTTCCTTTTCGGTTGAAACCTCGCCCTTTAGGGCGGTAGAATCAGACTTTATTTGGGAGGGGGGTAACCCCTTCCAAATCAGGGCAACACATAGGGCGACGCTTTATGTGTCGTCCTGTGTGTTGAAACATCTTCCGAAACAAAGAACACTGATGCCTGCACAGCCCGTCCGGACGGGCTGTCTTTTTTCGAACCGACCGTTTACATACAACAACGTATGTAATATAATCCTGAAATCGAATTGAGCCATCAGGTTTACAAAATCAATCAAACTTGCCTTACAAAATTTTCCTGTCTTTCAAACCTTAGCGCATATCTCCTGCCAAACATACAAAATACAAGCCAAGCAGTGATATACTGCATCCCAACACACCAAACCGCCGATACGCAGTTTCAGCCGAAAGGAAATGCCTCAAATGAATAACGCTTTTGCATTACCCGCCATCCAAAGCGGCAACGGCAGCCTCGAACAATACATCCACACCGTAAACAGCATCCCGATGCTGTCCCAGGAAGAAGAAACCCGCCTCGCCGAACGCCGGATAAAGGGCGACCTCAACGCCGCCAAACAACTCATCCTGTCCCACCTGCGCGTTGTCGTTTCCATCGCGCGCGGCTATGACGGCTACGGGCTGAATCAGGCAGACCTGATTCAGGAAGGCAATATCGGACTGATGAAGGCGGTCAAACGCTACGAGCCTGGTAGAGGCGCGCGTCTGTTTTCATTTGCCGTACATTGGATTAAGGCGGAAATTCACGAATTTATCCTGAAAAACTGGCGTTTGGTCCGCGTTGCCACCACCAAGCCGCAACGCAAGCTGTTTTTCAATTTACGTAGTATGCGTAAAAACCTTAATGCCCTGTCTCCTAAAGAAGCACAGGAAATTGCCGATGATTTGGGTGTCAAACTTTCCGAAGTACTGGAAATGGAGCAACGCATGACCGGACACGACATCGCCATCATGGCGGACAACAGCGATGACGAAGACAGCTTCGCCCCTATCGACTGGCTTGCCGACCACGATTCCGAACCGAGCCGACAACTATCGAAACAGGCGCATTACGCCCTGCAAACCGAAGGCCTGCAAAACGCCTTGGCGCAATTGGACGACAGGAGCCGCCGCATTGTGGAAAGCCGCTGGCTTCAAGATGACGGCGGACTGACGCTGCACCAGCTTGCCGCCGAATACGGCGTATCTGCCGAACGCATCCGCCAAATCGAAGCCAAAGCTATGCAGAAACTGCGCGGTTTCCTGACCGAAGAAGCCGAAGCAGTTTGAAACGGGCGGCATTTTGCAACACGCGGGACCGTATCAGGCACATCCAAAAGGTAGGTGGGTAGTTTTAAAGCAGCCTGAAACGGAGTTTAGCGAAACCAGAACCAAAACCGCGTGTGCATAAATCACACCCTACCATTTCACATTTTTGGTTGGTTGCACAGGCTACGCTGGCTTAATCTAGATCCAAGAGTATTTCAGAACAATTTGAATATGACCTACCCCATTGAATTGAAAAGATTAAATCACAGCTATTCCCAAACGAATCTATGTTTATAACAATATTGTTATCAATGCAAAAATATTTTCCAAAGGTTTTATGTTCTTTAATTATTAAATAGCGGTATTGCTCAAATACCTGCTCTATATTATGTTTAGTATTAGGAGAACATTGCAGAAATCTAATTTTTCCATCAGAAAACTTAAATTCATTACTTTGATTGATACGTGGCTTACCCAAATCCCATGTTGCAGATCCCATTCTTCTCGATATATCAGAGATAAAATTAGTTGCATGGGTTTGCTTGATTTTAGCTATTCCAATCTCACCATCATTTTTTTCATTAGTATCTCCAAAATAAACCAAAATAATCAATAAAGGAATAGCCCCAAGACAAAACTCTCCTAATTTTACTTTTAATCGTAACCATGTTTTATTTACTCTATTCATTGTACGTTCACGCTTTATTTTCATAATAATCTGTTACTGCTTTTGGTGAAAGTGGGGCATTGCATCGATTACAATAATGAATAAATGGAACTACTCCTTGATTGCAAGCTATTTCTTGATTATCGACGCTGATTACTTTCCCATTAAACTGTTTTTGAAATCTGTGGCAATAGGGGCAAATAGTTAAAAAAACTGTAGAAATCACACTATATACACCGAGCAATACAAATAACAGCATGAGCCAATCCATTAATTCATTGAAGTTAGAGATATGAAGAATTTGATATTTCTGTAAAAAAACCAATAATCCCATAAAACCTGTATAAAAATATACAATTTTTGATGGTATCAATCTTCGTTGGAATCTTACGGCGATTTTTAGCTCACTTTCTCTGTTTTCAGGTTTAAATGGCATGATTTTGTCATAGTTATTCGTATCCATTGCTTATTTCCTTTTGCTTGGTTTTTCCGGTGAGTTGATTTTCTTTTTTTACATAGGCAACACATAAGCCGGCATCCGGCAATAGGCACTTGGCGATGCATGGGGGATTGATACCGCAGGCATGTGATGACACTGAGTACTTAGCTTTCGTTCCATGGTTCATTGGAAAATAGCTTGGGGGAGAGGAGGTTTAGAGGTGGGTTTATGGGCATAATTTAGGATTGCGATTAGTTAAAACAAAAAAGTAGGTAAGTGGTTTTAAGGCAGCCTGAAACCGAGTTCAGAGAAACCAAAACCGCGTGTGCATGAATGCACATCCTACCATTTCACTTTTTTGGTTGGTTACATAGGCTATGCTGGTTAGTAGTGCCAGTTAATCTACATCTTGATAAAGTTTATCTATAAAACTATCAAAATTAGGTGCGATGGGAACTGTAATCATCTTGGTATTACCTAGTTCATCTTCGTAAAATTCATCATGATACATAAGTACGATGGATGGATTACTTGAATTTTTACGGTAATCAAAACAAATATAATCGCCATTTGCACTTATTCCAAATGCAACAACTTGGTTTCCATAGCCATATTCATCATCAATGCATGAATAGGTATAGATATTTTCATGACAGGAGGCATCTTTTTTATATCCTAAAAATAAAATATTTCTGTCATCTGTATTCTTATTATTATCAATAAAAATAAAACAATCTTCTTCGGGATATAAATAATCATGTTCACTTATCAAATATATATACGATTTAGGGAATGTTACACCTAAATTTTCTGCAAATTTTTCAATGATTGAAGCAGAAACTTTTCCTTCATCTCTCCAGATATTTAATTTTTTCATTATTCATTTCCTTGATTAACGTCCTTTTTTAATGCATTTTGACCAGTATGTCTAACTGCATCATGTATTTCCAACGGTACTAGCTGCATGTTATTTGGTGCACTTTGTGCATTATGATGCCAAATATATCCATTAATAGTCCGTTTTCCAGCCATAATATCTTCTAACTGTGTGCTAGTAAAATTTGATTTAGGAATTACCCCCTTTTCTATTGCATCTCGCAAGCTTCTTGTAGCCGCTCTCATTTGTCCGATAGTTGATAAAGAAGTATCTAATCGTGTGGTAAATTTCGCTACATTATCGAAAATAGGCAAACCACACGGCTATCATAAGCGATATTAGCTACCAAACTTTTCCCTGAAACAGGGTCTTTATAATCTACACGAACTGATTTTCCACTTAAATTGGAGGTAACAGTTGAAGTATAATCAGATTTATTTTGATTGTTTACACTCTGTTGTGGTTTACGAGGGGCTGTTGTAGATGTAATATTTTCTGCCCCATATCTTTTTTCTAGTTCCGTTCTAATTTTTTGTGGTTCATAAGGTAAATCAGCGCCTTTACGCGCATCTTGTATAGCTTCAACCATCTTTTGGGTATTGCCTGCTGCTTTTGCTGCTTTATATGCTTTTTCAGCTTGATGCACTTTTTTGAGAGCATCTCCATATAGGGGGATAACTCCCATTGCGGCAAAAAAATAATCTCCTTTTGTTTTTGCTTCTGCAAACCCTTTCATATCCCCAATTACTGGAACAAAGTCAACCATGAATAAGGTTATTACTTTAATATTTTCTTGTTGGTTTTGTTCAAAACGCTTTTGGCATTCTTGCCGAGAAGATAATTTTATACATGAGGATAAAAAGTCTCTTTGTATTCTTTCATCAGGGGTAAACCCTTCTCTATCCAAAATGCCATTATTCCCCACCGCACTCTTCGCATTCAAGCTGCCTTGTGCCCCATCTGTTGCGCTGTTGCCGACTGCCGCACCCGTAGTCGTACCCAATAAGTTTGTAATCGCTGAAACAGTTTCTTTCTCTTCTGCCGTTAAGTCGCTTCCTTTTTCTTTGCCATATAACCATTTGCTGATGTAAGGCGCAGCCGCTTCCGACCCGCCCGCACTCAATGCTCCTGCTAGAGCATTGTTGTCTCCTGCTGCGGCAACCGTTGCTCCTAATACCGCGTGGGCAAGAACGTGAGAGGTTTCTTGACTGGCGGTTAGTTTGCCATTCGCGTTTTGACCGGCTAAATCTTTAAAGTGCTGTCCAATCGTATACGATACGGCTGGCGATGCGATAGCCGCAGCGATACCCGCTCCGCTTTGGGTCGGTGCAGTTAAGCCTGAGGCTAACATGTTGAGAATGACTTTGCCTTGTTGCCAATTATCTGCTTTTTCTGCCGTATCTTGAGCTTCATGGGCTTTGCGTTTGGCAGTTTCCATATCGCCATCGGCTAATGCCTCGGCTGCTGCTGTTTCGGATGCTTCTTTGTCTGCTTTGAGTTTGTCTAAATGTTGGTTAATCTCGGTATTGGCTTGTTGAACATTTTTACTAAAATCTTAACTGACGGTTCTTTGCAAATCCAGCTCGTTTTACACAGCTTCTTTGTTGAAGGTATTTTTCAGGTATGCCGCCCTGATTTGGAAAAGGTTGCACCCCTCGGGCAAACCGAAACCCTACTGCTGCGAAGGCAGGATGCCCGACCGTTAAGGAAATTGCGAAAAACCCCTGCCTAGACGGCTTGGCGGGGGTTTTCCATAGGGACACCGATGCACACCATACGCGATTTTATCCGTCAACGCCATTGCCGGAACCGGGAAACACGGATGAATCGGGCACTGCCGCATCGCTTGCTTTTCCGACACATTACCCGCGTTGATGAACGTTTGCAGCAGACGGACGGGCGAAATGCCGATAATCGGCAGCGGCAGGCACACTTCAAAAACCGAAGCATTCACGTTGCCCGACATTCCGGCCGGTCGGGATGTCTGCCGATCCGCAGGAGGGAGGCAAAGGTTTCGCAATCCCGTCAGAACCATCGTCGTCAGCTCGGCAATCATCGCCGCATCAATCAGGTTCGACACTGCCGACATAATGGCGTTCGTATCCAAAACACCCGCTTCGGTTGCCAAGTTCCACAGGGATTTCAAAAATGCATAGGCATAAACCGCCCGAACCGCAATCAGCCCCGCATAAATCGGCATGTGCAGCGGGCGGCTTGCAAACATCACTTTTGCCGGCCTCCCCGTCTCCGACCGCTGTTTCCCAATCCGTTTTCGGACATTGCACCCCTCGGGCAAACAAAAGCGCGTGATTTCAATCTACCGCTGCGAAATCTTCAATTTTTCACACCTGAAAACGCTTGCCGCCATACAGATGTGATATATTGATTCCATTTTAACGGACTTCGGAGAACGACATGAGCAGCGGAAATATCCACATCCACAGCATGACCGGCTTTGCCAACGCGGCGGCAGAGTGCGGCAGAAAACGCATCAACCTCGACATCCGTGCCGTCAACCACCGCTTTTTGGACATTCAAATCAGGATGCCCGACGATTTGCGCCATTTGGAAAGCGGCATCCGCGAGCAGATTTCATCCCATCTGGCGCGCGGCAAAGTCGAATGCAAAATTCAAATCCAAGATGCGGAAAACAGCGGACAGTCCTTGGAACTCAACTCGGATTTGGTGAACCAGCTTGCCGAAATCAACAAAAACCTCCGCAAACATTATGATTTGGCAAAACTGGGCGTTGCCGATATTTTGCGCTTTCCGGGCGTATTGGCAAGCCAAAGGGAAAATGCGGACGCATTGGCAAAGGTTATTGCCGATTTGACCGATTCGGCACTGAAGGACTTTACCGCCGCACGCCGGCGCGAAGGGAAAAAATTGGGCGAACACCTGTTGCAACGCCTCGAGTCTATGGAAGAAATCATCGGGGCATTGGGCGAAATCTTCCCCGCGCTGGTGGAAGCGCATAAAGAAAAAATCCGCGCCCGCCTTGCCGAAGCCGTCGGCAGCATCGACAACGACCGCCTGCAACAGGAGTTTGCCCTGTTTGTCCAAAAATCCGATGTCGATGAAGAATTCAGCCGCCTGCGCACCCACATTGCCGAAGTGCGCCGTATCGTTACCGAACACAAAGGCAGCAGCGGAAAACGGCTGGACTTCCTGATGCAGGAATTAAACCGCGAAGCCAACACTTTGGGCAGTAAATCCATCGCTACCGAATGTACCCAAGCCTCGGTCGAGCTGAAAGTCCTGATCGAACAGATGCGCGAACAGGTGCAGAATATCGAATAGCCCTGCCTTTTTCTCCAAACATGACAATGCCGTCTGGAACTTTTTTCAGACGGCATTCTTTATCGGCTGAAAACCTCTGTTGCAAGCAATTCAAGATTGTTCTTTCACATCCACCAACCTCGTTCCGACAAGGAAGTCATACAGAAACTGCCGGTCGGGATTCAGCAGTGCGAACCCCCATGGCAAAATCAGCCAAACCAATGCCGCACCGAATGCATCCTTGGGCGGAATACCGAGCAGGTGGCGCAATCCCGCATAGGCTAGCATAGGAATGAAGACGATAAATATGCACGCCCAAATAAAGCGCAGGCGCAGCAGGTGCAAAGACGGCTGTATGCCGTTAAGGTCGCACAAACCGATTTTCCATGTCCTCATTGCCAAAGTCTGCCCCTGTCCGTGCCAGTTGGCGCGGAAATACACCCACCACGAACCCATTATCAGGATACTGGTTACCAAGGCGGAAAGCAGGGTAGAAACAGGATTGAGGAAAATGGCGGCAATACCGGCAAGCAATGCTGCCAGACAGGTTGCCGCACCGACCAGCAGCATCTCATACAGCATGGCGGCAAAGCGGCGTTTGAGCGGGGCGGTTTTCAGTATCATCATCTTTTCAGTCGGAATATGCCGTCTGAAACACCGGCGGGTTTCAGACGGCATTCATACAGATATGCCTCAGACGGTTAACGGTGCGGACGTTTCTGACCGCGCGACTGTTTTGCCGCCATTTGGTTGATTTCCTGACGGGACGGACGTTTTTTGAACATGGCATGCGCCTCGTCAACCGAACATTTTTGCGACAGGCAGATTAAAGTAACGACATCCTTCTGGTATTGTCCGCCGCTATGATACATACGGCGCAGGTTGGCCTCATTGACTTTGCCTTTTTCCGGATCAATGTCGAATTTTTTCAGACGTTCGATAAACAGACGCTGCTGACGGCGGCTGGTCCAAACAAAACCGCCTGCGGCGGCAGCGACGATGATGGCGGCAAGCAGGATGGCAAGCGGCCAGGAATCGACAATCAATACGATAATGAGGCTTAAAACGGCGGTGGTCAGTAAAATCAGGCCGCCCAAGCGCAGTTTGGTCTTATTGTCCATAGGGTTGATGTTCCTTTATTGAGGTGGTCGTGCCGTCTGAAATGTTTTCGGACGGATTGGTGAATACTTTTCAGGATTAACGGTATTTTACAGTATTTTCGGATTTTAGGGATTGCCGCTTTATTCTGCCAGTGAAATGACGAGTTGTTTGAACGCCGCCCATGAATCGCCCTCTTCCGCACCTTTGATAATCCTGTCGATTTGGGCACAGGTTTTAAGCGCGTCAAGCAGGCGGAAGATGGAAATCCGCTTGACCGCAAGCGGTGCGAGCGTCTGCTTGTCGCCCCAAAGTCTGAGGCTGTTGCGGACGGATTGGATGCTCTGCCCCTGCTTCAGGGCGGCGGCAAGCCGGATCAGCGTCCTGATGTCTTCGGCAACCGCCCACAGAAGCAGCACCGGTTCTTCGCCCTCTTCCCGCAATCCGTCCAAAAGCCTGCATACGCGCGGGACATCGCCCTTCATCCACGCGCCTGCCAGTTGGAACACGTCGAAGCGGGCAACATTGGCGACGGCGGTTTGCGCCTCATCGATATTTAGGGTATGTCCTTTCGGATACAGCAGCGCGAGCTTGTCGATTTCCTGACGCGCCGCCAACAGATTGCCTTCCACGCGCTCGGCAAACAGTGCCAATGCGTCTGCCTCGATACCCAAACCGATTTTGTCCAGCCGTCCGCGTATCCATTGGGGCAAAGCCGCCGCTCCGACCGGTTTGGCTTCCCACACTTCCCCCTTTGTCGCCAATGCGGCAAACCATTTGGACTGGAGCTGGGTTTTCTCCAGTTTGGGCAGTAAAACCAGCGTTACCGTATCTTCCGGCAGGCGGGCGGCAAAATCCTGCAACGCCTCGCCGCCGTTTTTGCCGGGTTTTCCGTTGGGGATATGCAGTTCCAACAGTTTCAAATCGGCAAACAGACCCGCACTGCCTGCGGTTTGCAGCAGTTCGTTCCAATCGAAAGACGCATCGGCGGTATAGGACTCGCGGTTGAGATAACCCTGCTTCTTCGCAGCCGCCCTCAATGCGTCCAATGCCTCGATACGCAACAGTTCTTCCTCGCCGTGGATGACGTACAGCGGTTTCAAAGGCGCGTCCGTATCGATGCGTCCGATATGTGCCGCCACGTCATTCCGCCTTCAGAAAGGTCAGGCGGCGGACAATTTGTTCGGCGGCATCCTGCCGCATTTCCGCCCACAGGGTTTCTTCTTCTTCCTGTTTGCCCAAAATTTCGTTGTCGGCATAAGCAAGGACGCGGCGGACGGACACGGTCATCGGTTTGCCGACCGGCTCGCCGCGTTTCAATACCTGCGCTTCAACCGTCAAGATTAAAAGATATTCGTTGATGACTGCCGCACGGGTAACGGTATAGGTTTCCTTGTTTTGGGAAACGCTGTCTATACGCAGGGTCATCTGCGCGCCGGCAGCATCGTCCACCCTGCCCGAAGCCTGATACAGCGCGGTTTCCAAAGGAAACTGCAATGCCTGTCCGCCTTCGATGTGCCAGCTCCGGTAGGTCAGCGGCGGAGAAATGCCGTCTGCACCTTTCAGGTGGAAACCGCACGCGCCCAGCATCAGCACTGCGGCAGTAAGAAACAGTTTGTTCATGGCTTGCCTTTCTCAAAAGCACAAAGTCGGTAGATTATATCAGCGGCGTGTTCAGACGGCATTGCCGTCCAGCCAAATCAGGCTCGCCATACGCCCTGTCGCTCCGTCGCGGCGGTAGGAAAAGAAAGTATCCCGTTCTAAAACCGTGCAATGCGTGCCGCCGTACACGCCGCCCACGCCTTCGCGCTTCAGAATCAGGCGGGCGAGCGCGTAAAGGTCGGCAAGGAATTTGCCGCCGCCTATGCCTTCAAATGCGGCGGCGGCTTCGGGCATGGGCGTGCAGAACGCATCAAACACGTCCTGTCCGACTTCAAACGCATCCGCACTGATGGCGGGGCCGAGATACGCCATGATTTCGACAGGCGGAACCTTCATCGCGGCAATGGTGTTTTGCAATACGCCGCCCGCCAAACCGCGCCAGCCCGCGTGTGCGGCGGCAACCGCCGTACCTGCCCTGTCGCAAAATAGAACAGGCAGGCAGTCTGCGGTCATCACGGCACAGGCGGCTTTACCCGTGTCGTCCACGGAAGCGTCCGCATCGGGTGTGCCGCCCAACGCTTCGGCAGCGTTGACGACAATGGTGCTGTGGATTTGATTGAGGTAGGCAACGGGCAATCCGACCTGCTGTTGCACGATTTCGCGGTTGCGGCGCACGGCTTCGGGATTGTCGCCGACGTGCGTACCGAGGTTCAAACTCTGATACGCACCTTGGCTCACGCCGCCGTTGCGCGTGGTAATCAGGGTTTTCACATTGGCGGGCGCGGGCCAATCGGCGGTCAGGAAGTTTTTGCCTTTCGGGGCAAGATTTAGGGTTTCTGTGATGGTTTTCATTGGATATTGGAATAGGTGTGTGGCGGAAAGGGTTGATTAACTGCATTTGGGGCAAATGAATGCTTGTTTTTTCGTCATTCCCGCACAGGCGGGAATCCGGAGATTCGGGATTGTTTTCAAACGTTCGGGTTCGGATTCTTGCAGGCGCGGGAATGATGCCCTTATATATAGTGGATTAAATTTAAATCAGGACAAGGCGACGAAGCCGCAGACAGTACAAATAGTACGGAACCGATTCACTTGGTGCTTCAGCACCTTAGAGAATCGTTCTCTTTGAGCTAAGGCGAGGCAACGCCGTACTGGTTTAAATTTAATCCACTATACTTTCTCCGAGCTTTATATGTTTCAACAGAGGACGGCACATCAAGCACCGCACTGCGTGTTGCCCGAACGAGGCTGCCCTCCGATTAGATTCTATCGCTATAAACAGACGGGTTTCAACCGAAAAGGAATGGGGATAAAGTCCGTTTCCGACACCCCTCGGGCGATGCCGTCTGAAAACCAATCTCCACTTTCAGACGGCATTGTTTAGGCGCGGTCATTTTGCAAATTAAGGTTAAGGCGTGTATGCTTGCCTTCCCTTAAAAACAAAAACGCAACACATTATTATGAATATCCTCAGTAAAATCAGCAGCTTTATCGGAAAAACATTTTCCCTCTGGGCCGCGCTCTTTGCCGCCGCCGCTTTTTTCGCGCCCGACACCTTCAAATGGGCGGGGCCTTATATTCCTTGGCTGCTGGGCATTATTATGTTCGGTATGGGTTTGACGCTCAAACCTTCCGACTTCGATATTTTGTTCAAACATCCCAAAGCCGTCATCATCGGCGTAATCGCACAATTCGCCATTATGCCGGCAACCGCCTGGCTGCTGTCCAAACTGTTGAACCTGCCTGCCGAAATCGCGGTCGGCGTGATTTTGGTCGGCTGCTGCCCGGGCGGTACGGCTTCCAATGTGATGACTTATCTGGCGCGCGGCAATGTGGCTTTGTCGGTTGCCGTTACGTCTGTTTCCACCCTGATTTCCCCATTGCTGACTCCCGCCATCTTCCTGATGCTTGCCGGTGAAATGCTGGAAATCCAAGCGGCCGGTATGTTGATGTCCATCGTCAAAATGGTTTTGCTCCCCATTGTTTTGGGTTTGATTGTTCATAAGGTTTTGGGCAGTAAAACCGAAAAGCTGACCGATGCGCTGCCGCTGGTTTCCGTTGCCGCCATCGTGCTGATTATCGGCGCGGTAGTCGGGGCAAGCAAAGGCAAGATTATGGAAAGCGGCCTGCTGATTTTTGCAGTTGTCGCACTCCACAACGGCATCGGCTACCTGCTCGGCTTCTTTGCCGCCAAATGGACCGGCCTGCCTTATGATGCACAAAAAACGCTGGCCATCGAAGTCGGTATGCAAAACTCGGGCCTGGCCGCCGCGCTTGCCGCCGCACACTTTGCCGCCGCGCCGGTCGTTGCCGTTCCAGGCGCATTGTTCAGCGTGTGGCACAATATCTCCGGCTCGCTGCTGGCAACTTATTGGGCGGCAAAAGCCGGTAAACATAAAAAACCCTAAACGCCTTTCATCATAATGCCGTCTGAACGGGGCAAACGAAACCGGCGGTTTCTGCCAGGCCCCTTCAGACGGCCTTTGTTTGAAATCGGCGAGGACGATTGCCCGACTGCTCCGATTCGGCTGCCTGCGTTCGCCCCGCCTTTCAAGCCGCCTCACTCCCTTACATAAACCACTTCGACATCATAGTCGTCTTCGTTCCAATCATCGTCGTCATCCGCGCCGAGTTTGTCCTGCCATTCTTCTTCATTGTCCAAGGAGGAATCCAAACCGGCTTCGAGGCGCAACACGGAAAGCAGGTGATACATATCGTCGGGAATCGGGGCTTCAAACGAAACGGTTTCGCCGGTTTTCGGATGGACGAAACTCAAGCGGTAGGCGTGCAATGCCTGACGCGCGCCCAAACTTTTAACGGCTTCTTTCACTGGTTCGCTGCACGGGTGGCGCGGGTTGCCGTACACGGGATCGCCGGCAAGCGGATGGTTGGCTTCGCGCATATGCACGCGGATTTGGTGCGTCCTGCCTGTCTCGAGCGAACATTCGATATAGCTGTGGGCAAGATAGCGTTCCAACACTTTGACGTGGGTAACGGCTGGTTTGCCGCCGAATTTGACGACTGCCATTTTCAGACGGTTGTGCGGATCGCGTCCGATTTGGGTTTCGATTTTACCGTCAAAGGGGACGATGCCGTTGGCGACGGCGCGGTAGATGCGTTTGACCGTGCGTTCCTGAAGCTGCCGCACAAGGGAATTTTGCGCCGACAGGGTTTTGGCAACCACCATCAGCCCGCTGGTTTCTTTGTCCAAACGGTGTACGATGCCCGCGCGCGGTACTTGGCTCAATTCGGGACAGTGCGCCAACAGGCCGTTGAGCAGCGTCCCCGTCCAGTTGCCCGCCGCCGGATGCACCACCAGTCCGGCCGGTTTGTTGACGACGATGACGGTATCGTCTTCGTAAACAATATCCAAATCCATAGGCTCTGGAACAAACGCCAGATTTTCCTCACTCGGACGGACGGTTACACAAATTTGCTCGCCGCCTATCATTTTGTCTTTGGGTTGCGAAGGTTTATCGTTTACAATAACCGCGCCTTCTTTAATCCATGATGTCAGACGGCTGCGCGAGTAGTCGGGCAGAAGTTTCGCCAACACCGCATCCAGCCGCCCGCCGGCAAGCTCGAGCGGAACGGTCAGACCGATACGGTTTTCAGTTTCGGAAGCTGACGCAAAGTCTGAATCATCGCTATAATCGGATTCATTATCAAAGGAAGTATTCTGCATGAAAAAAATTCTTTTAACGGTTTCATTAGGTTTGGCACTGAGTGCCTGTGCCACCCAAGGTACGGTCGATAAAGATGCCCAGATTACCCAAGATTGGAGTGTGGAGAAGCTCTATGCCGAAGCCCAGGACGAATTGAACAGCAGCAATTATACGCGGGCTGTCAAGTTATACGAAATCTTGGAATCGCGCTTCCCCACCAGCCGACATGCCCGGCAGTCGCAACTGGATACCGCATACGCCTATTATAAAGACGATGAAAAAGACAAAGCTCTGGCGGCAATCGAACGCTTCCGCCGCCTTCACCCGCAGCATCCGAACATGGATTACGCACTGTACCTGCGCGGCTTGGTGCTGTTCAACGAAGATCAGTCTTTCTTGAACAAACTGGCCTCGCAAGACTGGTCCGACCGCGACCCGAAAGCCAACCGCGAAGCGTACCAGGCGTTTGCGGAACTCGTCCAACGCTTCCCCAACAGCAAATACGCCGCCGATGCGACCGCACGTATGATCAAACTGGTCGATGCTTTGGGCGGCAATGAAATGTCGGTAGCGCGTTACTACATGAAACGCGGCGCATATATCGCCGCCGCCAACCGCGCCCAAAAAATTATCGGCAGCTATCAAAATACACGCTATGTCGAAGAATCGCTCGCCATATTGGAACTTGCCTACCAAAAACTCGGCAAACCGCAGCTTGCCGCCGACACGCGCCGCGTGTTGGAAACCAATTTCCCGAAAAGCCCGTTTTTGACGCACGCCTGGCAGCCCGACGATATGCCCTGGTGGCGTTACTGGCATTAAGCCCATCTTCGTAATGCCGTCTGAAGCCCTTTCAGACGGCATTTCCCGTTCCGGCGCAAACCTTTCCGCTCATTCAAACGGTTCTCCCTGCCGTTAACGGCAACGCCCTTTATGTTTTTGACGCACACTGAAAATCAAACGATATGCCTTGCCGACACGAACCGGCGTTAACGCCAAAATGCCGTCTGAAGTCCGTTTAGGCGACATTTTCCGTTCCAGCACCAGCCTTCCCGTTCACTCAAACGGTTTTTTCTGCCAATAGAATTTATACCCTCTCAAACGTTGGGCCTTCACGCCGCCGCGTCCCAAGCCGAATTGCAGCGCGCCCGACAAATCCGTCCGCAACAACTTGATGCCGTGTGCGCGGACACGGTTCTGTACCGCTTCGGTCGGATGTTTGTAGGCGTTGGCATAACCGCTTGAAGCAACGGCATATTCGGGTGCAACCGTATTCAGGAATATGCCTGAAGATGATGAATTGCTGCCGTGATGCCCCAACACCAACACCTGGCTGTACAGGTTTGAACCATATTTTTTGACCAACTCCGCCTCGCCTTTCGTATCCAAGTCGCCCGTTACCAGCAGTGCCGCACCGCCCGCCACAACACGCAAAACACAACTTCTCCCATTATCATCGATGTTTTTGCGTTCAGACGGCATCAAAAACTCGAAATCCACGCCGTCCCATTGCCAACGCTGTTCCGCACAATGCCGCGCCCCCTCATAAAATTCCGGCTGTCCGGCATAAATCCCGCAGTTCGGTATCTTGCCGACTGCCTGAAAACCGCCGTCGTGGTCGCTGTCGTGATGCGACAGAACCAGCTTGTCCAAACGGCGGACACCCGCCGCATTCAAACTCGGCACAATCCCCGTCTGCGCCGCCGATGCAGTTCCGGTGTCAAACAAAAGATGATGATTTGCCGTCTGAACCGACACTGACAAGCCCTGCCCCGCATCCCAAACCGTAACCGCAGCTTCGTTTTCAGGTACTGCTTCAGGACGGTAGGAAACAAACCCTGCCAACAGCAACACCGCCCACGGACGCAAACCCAAGCCGCGCGGCAGCAACAACAGCAAAGCGGCACACACCGCCAAAACCAACAGCGGCAAAGGTGCGGAGGCAACGGCAAACTCGGGCGACACATCGGCAAGCCACACCAAAAACCGCAAAGTGTATTCCGCCAAAAATGCCCCAAACTGTTGCAAAGGCGCAAACGGCACGACCGAACCCAGCAACGCCAGCGGGGTCAATACCCAAGAAAACCACGGAATCGCCGCCGCATTGACCAAAGGGCTGATTAAAGGCAGCGAGGCAAACAGATAACCGAGCAAAACCACCGACAACACCGAAGCCGCCCACTGCCCGCGCAAAGCAGTTTGCCGTTTCCCCTCGTGCAAACGCCCCGAACACGCCCATATCAGTGCCGCCACCAAACCGAAAGACAGCCAAGTCCCCACACCCAAAACCGCCAAAGGGTCGAACAGCAGCACCGCCGCCAACGCCTGCCACCACGTCGCCCACGCCGACAATCTTCCCCTGCGCCACGCCCACGCAAACGCCGCCAACATCAAAACGCTGCGCTGCGTCGGCACGGAAAAACCGGCAAGCAGCGCGTAAAACAGCGCGCCTGCACACCCCGCCGCCAAAACCCACACGCGCGGCCGGGCAGGAAGGCGCGGGGAACAGGCAAGCAGCCGCTTCGCCAGCCACGCAAACAGCACCGCCACCATCGTAACGTGCAAACCCGAAATACTGACCAGATGCGTCAGCCCCAACGGTCGGAACGCCTGCCACAATTCGGGACGCAATGCCGACTGTTCGCCCACGCTCAACGCGCGCATCAGCCCGATGCCGTCTGAAAGCCCGCCGTCCGCATCCGCCTGCCGCCAATTACGGCTGATGCGGCTGCGCCAAACCGCAATCCCCCAACCGCTTCCGTCATGCAGCAAAACCCTGTCCGCACCGACAGTCCCCACGCCGCCTATCCCGTTGGATAATGCCCACGCCTCACGGTTCAAACCGCGCAGGTTCAACTCCCCGACGACGGGGTGCACACGTGCCGTTATCCGCCATCTGCTCCCGACCACCCATTCGCGCCGTTTGTAGTCCGACAGCAGCAAATCGAACGTCCGACCACCGCTGTCCACAGCCTTTGCCGCAAACTGCACGCGCCGCCCGTCCGACCTCGGCATATCCGCCACTTCCACCGTCAAAGGCACGCCTAAAACCGCCTCCGCCCGCCATTGCGAAGACAGTGCCGCTTCCGTTCTGAATACGCCGTAAGCCGCACCCGCCAACACGCACAGCATCAGACCGGCAAACGCAAACCGCCTTGCAAACACAGCAAAAACCGCAAAAGCCGCCAGCCAAAACAGCCAATGCGGCACGACCGGCAGCGCAAACGAAGCCGCCACGCCGACGACCCAACACGGCAAAAACCAACGACGGAACACGTCTCCCCACTCCCGATATTTCAAAAATAAACAGATAATAAAGCAAATCCGAAAAGCCGTCATAAAGGAAAGTTCGTAAAAATGCCGTCTGAACTCAGGCTTCAGACGGCATTTTTATCAGACGGACGAGGTTACAGTTTAATCCCTTTGAGCTTCGCCACGGTATTGATGTCTTTATCGCCGCGACCCGACAGGTTGACCAAAATCACCTGGTCTTTACCCATTTTTGGCGCGTTTTTCACCGCCCAAGCAACGGCGTGGCTGGATTCCAGCGCGGGGATAATGCCCTCGTATTTGCACAACAAATCAAAGGCTTCGAGTGCTTCTTCGTCTTTGGCAACGGTGTATTCAACGCGCTTGATGTCGTTTAAATGGCTGTGTTCCGGGCCGATGCCGGGGTAATCCAAGCCTGCGGAAACGGAGTGCGTCCCCAATACTTGGCCGTTTTCGTCCTGCATCAGGTAGCTGCGGAAGCCGTGCAATACGCCGATGGGGGCTTTGCTGGTAATCGGCGCGGCGTGGTCAGGCGTATCCACACCCAAACCGCCGGCTTCCACGCCGACCAAACGTACGTTTTCTTCTTCGATATAGGGATAGAACAAACCGATGGCGTTGGAGCCACCGCCCACGCAGGCAACGGCAACATCAGGTTGGCGACCGATGGCTTCCAACATTTGTTCTTTGGCTTCATTGCCGATGACGCATTGGAAGTCGCGCACCATTTCGGGATACGGCGCAGGGCCAGCGGCGGTGCCGATGATGTAGAACGTATCGTCCACGCGGGCGACCCATTCGCGCATGGCTTCGTTCATCGCATCCTTCAAAGTACGGCTGCCGCTGTCGACGCTGACCACGTTCGCACCCAATAATTTCATACGGAACACGTTGGGCATTTGACGTTGGATATCGTCCGCGCCCATATAAACATCGCAAGTCATGCCGAAACGTGCGGCGACGGTGGCTGAGGCCACGCCGTGCTGACCCGCGCCGGTTTCGGCGATGACACGTTTTTTGCCCATGCGGCGGGCGAGCAATGCCTGACCGATGGTGTTGTTGACTTTGTGCGCGCCGGTGTGATTCAAATCTTCACGCTTCAGCCAGATTTGCGCGCCGCCCAGATGTTCGGACAACCGAGCGGCGTGGTAAACGGGGCTGGGCCTGCCGACATAATGTTTCAAATCGCGGCGGAACTCCGCCCAAAATTCAGGATCGTTTTTCGCTGCCTTATAGGCATCCGCCAGCTCTTGCAAAGCCGGAATCAGGGTCTCGGACACGAACAGCCCGCCGTGTTCGCCGAAAAACCCCTTCTCGTCGGGCGCGTGGTAGTTTTTCATCGGATTCTTCCTTGTGCTTCAGGTTTTCAGACGGCAATTTATAGTGGATTAACAAAAACCAGTACGGCGTTGCCTCGCCTTGCCGTACTATTTGTACTGTCTGCGGCTTCGTCGCCTTGTCCTGATTTTTGTTAATCCACTATATTTTTCAAAATGCCGTCTGAACGGGAAATTGTCGGCAATTATAACTGTTTTTCACACAAACCCGCCATTTCGAAAAACGTCCGATACGCCGCCGCCTTTTTCGCCAAACTCAAAGGATAAGCGCGCGAAGTCGAAGGCAGGCGGGTCAGCGTCAAATCCCGTCCGGCAAACGGAAACGGCACGGTTTCGCCCGTTTTCGGCATTTTGATGCCGCCGCCCTGAATATCGAGCAGGATTTCCGTCGCCTTGCCGCCCGTCGTACAAATATGGCGGCAGTCTGGTATTTTCGCCAACACCGCCGCCAAATCCACGGTTTCGACTACCTTTAAAAACTTGTCGGACGCATTGCCGTGTTCCCTTGCCGCCTTCAACACGGTCGGACAGGACGCTATCCCCCGTTCGTGCAAAAACGTTTTGATTTTCTCCGCGTCAAACGCCTTTTCAGAGTGCGCAGCCTCCCCGTGGGACGGCATCTGGAAATGCGCCGCATCGTTAAAAAACACCAGCCCGTAAACGCGCCACATATCGTTTTGGAAATTCGGATAATGAAACTGCATCGCGCGTTTGCCTTCCTTGGGCGGAAACGTCCCCATCATCATGACCGATGCCCCGTTCGGCAAAACGGGATCGAACGGATAACTTTCGATTTCCAACCCGACCGCATTATTTTCCATTTTCACCCCCATATACCCGGCCGCCCGCTTCAGGCTGCATTTTGTCCCAAATGTATCAAAATCATGCCGCCGGCTGCCGCCGCACAACCCGCCGCCAAAGAAATATGTAGCGGTTCCCCCAAAAACCAGACCGAACACAACATACCAAAAATCGGTACCAATGTTACATAAACAGACGCACCGCCCGCCCCCAATACTTTCACGCCTTCAAAATACCACGCATACGCCAAAACAGTCGCACCGACCGCCAACCACAGCAATGCAAACCAGCCGCGCCCATCCATGACCGCTACCGCCCCAAGCGGCAAACCTTCTGCAAACCATGCCACGGCGGACAACATCAGCGCACCGGACATCGACGTAACCGCGGCAACCGTCAGCGCATCAATCCCGCGCAAAACCTTGCGCCCTATCAACGTATAAGCTGACCAGCAAACCACGCATCCGAAAATCAGCCATTCCCCGGGCTTCAACCCGTCCGCCAGCACCGCTGCCGGATTACCCTGCGTAACCGCAGTTACCGCGCCGCCGACGGTCAGCAACATACCCGTCAGGATTTTCATATTCAAATATTCCCCGAACAACCATACCGCCAACAGCAGCGTCAACACCGGGTTCACGCTCATGACGACCGCGGCTTTGCCGGCAGGCATCTGCTGCAGGCCCAACATGAAGAATACGGCATACCCGCACACGCCGAACAAAGCGGCAACCGCCAAACCCAGCCATTGCCGCGACGACAAAACCGACAAAGCCGCAAACCTGCTGCGCGCAAACAACCAACCCGACAGCAAAACCGAAGCCAGCAGAAACCTGACCGCCCCGCCCGTCAACGGCGGCAGAGACTGCCCCAATATCCTGCCCATAGGCCAAGACGCACCCCATAATACCGCCATACCCAGCAGCTTCACATGAATCAGATAAGTCCTCATACAGTATCCAACCGTAAAAATACCAAACCGACGGATAAGACCGAACAAAACAGCATTATCAAGCCCCGCCGTTTTCGGTTACAATGTCCACATCAAACCGATATTGTAAACATATTCACATTTAAATGCCGAACAAGATGTCCATACGGCTTGCCGGATTCCCCCGAAACAGAAGGGACACCTTCCCAAAAATCCGGCCCGTATCCTCAAAACCGGTTGCACCGGGCAAGGAAACCCGATGAAAGAACACAAAGCCCGCAAGCGTTTCGGGCAGAACTTTTTACAAGACACGCGGATTATCGGCGATATCGTCAACGCCGTACGCCCGCAGGCGGATGATGTCGTGATTGAAATCGGCCCGGGTTTGGCGGCGATTACCGAACCTTTGGCAAAAAAACTGAACCGCCTGCACGTTGTCGAAATCGACCGCGACATCGTATGCCGTCTGAAAACGCTGCCGTTTGCGGATAAACTGGTGATTCACGAAGGCGATGTATTGCAGTTTGATTTCAACGGCATCGCAGGCAAAAAGAAAATCGTCGGCAACCTGCCGTACAATATTTCCACGCCGCTTTTGTTCAAGCTGGCGGAGGTGGCGGACGATGTCGTCGATATGCACTTTATGCTGCAAAAAGAAGTGGTCGAGCGCATGGTTGCCGCGCCGAAAAGCAACGACTACGGCCGCTTGGGCGTGATGCTGCAATATTTTTTCGATATGGAAATGCTGATTGACGTGCCGCCCGAATCGTTCGACCCTGCGCCGAAAGTGGATTCCGCCGTCGTCCGTATGATTCCGGTGAAACACCGCATCGGCAAGGCAGACGATTTCGAGCATTTCGCCAAACTTGTGAAACTCGCCTTCCACCAACGTCGCAAAACCATACGCAACAATCTGAAAGAGCTTGCAGGCGACGATGATTTGCAGGCAGTCGGCATAAATCCGCAAGACCGCGCCGAACACATCGCGCCAGAGAAATACGTGGCGTTGAGCAATTATTTGGCAGGCAAGGCCGTCTGAAACAGTTATCGGAATTTTGAAAAAACTTGACGGCTGGAAAACAGAATACGGCTTGAAAAACTGGTATTTGCGCGATGCGGGCGGCTATATCGGCATACATATTTATTTCAAAAACAGCAGCAATTTCTACTATCCGTGGGAATTGCAGGTTTGGGATGAAAAAGATGTCAAAGCCAATATTGAAAACCATATGATGTGCAAACGGAATTTTGTGCGTTGAATTACCGGCAAGCCGCATTGAAACCGTTTATAACTGTTTATAAGAGAATAAACCATAAAATACACAACCGTACCCCTGACTTTTCCTTTAACCGCCCGAGTGAACAAACCATGAAATACACAGCCGCACTCCTGACTTTTCCTTTAACCGCCCGAGTGAACAAACCATGAAATACACAGCCGCACTCCTGACTTTTCTTTTAACTGCCTGCATGAACCCGAACGATGCGTTTTTCCAAAACCAGCGTTATCAAATGCTGGAGGCGCAATTGAAGGGTTCAAATGCCATTTTCCATTACGGTTATTCCCAAAATCCCGATCATGATTTATTGGTCGACCAAGTCCGCGTGCCGGAGACGTACAGGGCTTCATTTGAGCGGGATTGGATAGCGAAGGAGCAAGGCTACCGCAAAAACGACTGCGTACTGGAAAAAGCGGAAAGCGGGGGTGTGACGTACTACACCTGCGATGCGGAAAAAGGATTCAACGGCACACGTTTCGTCATCTATGTCGTGAATATAAAAAACGACAAAGGCTACGTCAAAGTTTACCGGAGCATGAATAAGCCGAATCAGGAAGAGTTAACCAAATTGGTTGCCGATTTGAATAAGTTTTACCCTTAATCAGTCAGACAGATTCAGACTGCCTGAAAAGAATGGACACTATGATCAAATTCAAAAACGTACACAAACATTTCAAAGACCTGCACGTCATCAACGGCGTGAACTTGGAAATAAAAAAAGGCGAAGTGGTCGTCGTCTGCGGGCCTTCGGGCAGCGGCAAATCCACACTCATCCGCACCGTTAACCAGCTCGAAAGCATTGAAAGCGGCGAGATTTGGGTGGACGGCGTCAACGTTGCCGACCCCAAAACCGATTTGAACAAAATCCGCGAAGAAGTCGGCTTCGTATTCCAAGGCTTCAACCTCTACCCCCACCTGACCGTATTGGAAAACATCACCCTCGCACCGATGAAGGTTAAAGGTCAAAATGCGGAACAGGCGGAGAAAAAAGCGATGGAACTTTTGGAACGCGTCGGACTGGCACACAAAAAAGACGCCTTCCCTTCCCAACTTTCCGGCGGCCAGCAGCAACGCGTGGCGATTGCGCGCGGGCTGGCGATGGAACCGCGCGTGATGCTGTTTGACGAGCCGACTTCCGCACTCGACCCCGAAATGGTCGGCGAAGTATTGAAAGTGATGAAAGACTTGGCAGAAAGCGGGATGACGATGATGTGCGTAACCCACGAAATGGGTTTTGCCCGCGAAGTTGCCGACCGGGTGCTTTTTGTCGATAAAGGGCAAATCCTCGAAGACGAAACGCCGGAAGCATTTTTTACCAACCCGAAACACGAACGCGCCAAACAATTCCTGCAACAGGTCATGACCCACTGATGCTATGCCGTCTGAAAATCGAACGTTCAGACGGCATAGCCCGACACCGCAAGATGATTGAGAAAGAAAACCATGTATTTTGTTGACCGCACCGCCGTCGTCCTCAAGCCGACCGCGCACTTTTTGGAATGGCTCAAAAGCACCGACGAAAATATGCCCGACCTGACCATAGAGCAGCTTCGTGCTAACTGTTCCGTCTTCCTCGTTCCGCAGTTCGACGAACCGGAAGCCGTCGTTTCCTACTTCGACGAACGCTACCGCCAGATTTTTGAAGCGGAGCTGGCAGGTTGGGACATCAATAAAGACAAATGGCCGCAAGATATGGGGCTGAAGGCGTTTTGGGAATTTTTCGACATCGAAATCCACGATATGGTGTTGGATATGGAAGAAGCGGAATTGCACATCACGCCCGTGTTCGACAATATGATGTAAAGCCGTGCGCGCCTTTCAGACGGCATTAAAGCCGTCCCGCATCCTGAACATCCTGACCGTATCACTCCACTCGGCTTCCATTGCCGTCTGCCTGACTTGGTTTTACGGCTGGATGATGTGGTTCGGGCTTGCCGCGCTGCTTGCAAGTTTCATCCACTCGCTGCGGATAACGAACCTGAAACATCGCCATGCCATAACCGCCATTACCATAGACCGCGACGGACGGGCGGAAATCGTATCCGGCAAAGACAAAACAGCGGCAACACTTGCGGGCAGCAGTATGGTTACGCCTTATGCCTTATTCTTACAATGGGACACCGGCGGCAAAACCGTCCACCAATGCATCATGCCCGACATGACGAACAAAGAATCCTACCGCAAGCTGAAAGTCTGGGTACTTTGGCGGCAGCCGAAAAAAACCACCGAAACCGATACATCAGACTGATTTCAGACGGCATTTGAAAACGAAACACTCATGAAAACACTACAAGACTGGCTCTCGCATTTGGAAACCGCACACAGCGGCGGTTTGATCGACATGGGTTTGGAGCGCGTAGGCGAAGTGAAAAAGCGCATGAACCTGACACCGCAATGCCCCGTCGTCGTCGTCGCGGGAACAAACGGTAAAGGTTCGGTCTGCGCCTACCTGACACAGATTTACAAACAGGCAGGCTTCAAAGTCGGCACACTGACCAGCCCGCATTTATTGCGTTACAACGAACGCATCGCTGTCAACGCCGAGCCGGTTTCAGACGATACAATCACCGCTTCCTTCGAACGCATCGAAGCCGCGCGCGGCGAAATATCACTGACTTATTTTGAATTCAATGCCTTGGCGGCTGTCGATATCTTTATGCACGAACAGGTTGACGTGATGATATTGGAAGTCGGCTTGGGCGGACGCTTGGACGCAGTCAACGTGTTCGACTGCGATTGCGCGGTGGTTACCAGCGTGGATTTGGACCATCAGGCATTTTTGGGCGATACGGTCGAGCAGGTCGGCTTTGAAAAAGCAGGCGTGTTCCGCAGCGGCAAACCCGCAATCTGCGGTCAAAACCCCGCGCCCGAATCGTTGGTCGCACACGCCGAAGCCATAGGCGCGAAACTGCTGATGGTGCAGCGCGATTTCGATTTCTCCTCATTGGAAAACATCCAATGGAACTACCGCTTCCGGCCGCAGCATTCAGACGACCCCGCGCGCAACCGCAATGCCCTGCCCTTCCCCGCATTGCGCGGCGCATACCAACTTTCCAATGCCGCCTGTGCGTTGACCGTATTGGAATGCTTGAACGGCAAATTGCCGGTGGACATCGGTGCCATCAAGCGCGGTTTGTTGCTGGTTGAAAACCCCGGACGCTTCCAAGTCCTGCCCGGCCGTCCGCTGACCGTTTTGGATGTCGGACACAATCCCCACGCCGCCCGCGCCCTGCGCCGCAGCCTGATCAACCTTGCCTACGCGCAAAAGCGCACCGCCGTGTTCAGCATGTTGTCCGACAAAGACATAGACGGCGTGTTGGAAATCGTTAAAGACCAGTTTGACGAATGGTATATCGCACCGTTGGACGTACCGCGCGGCATGACGGCGGATGCACTGAAAGCCAAATTGGAACAACACCATATCGAAAACATACAGACATTCGCCGCCGTCCGCGAAGCATACCGGGCGGCAGCCTCAAAAGCGGGCGAAAACGACAGAATCGTCGTATTCGGCTCATTTCATACCGTTGCCGACGTGATGTCGGTACTGTAAAAGGAATCTTCCATGTCCGAAAACAAACAAAACGAAGTCCTGACCGGTTACGAACAACTCAAACGGCGCAACCGCCGCCGCCTCGTAACGGCAAGCTGCCTGGTTGCCGCCTCCTGCATCTTGCTGGCAGCCGCACTCAGTTCCGGCCCTGCCGAAAATGATCCTGCCGAACAGACTGCCGACGAAACAAGCAGCGTAGAAAACAAAGCGGCAAGTGCGGCACAAACCTCTGCCTTGAAACCTTCCGCCAATAACGCCGAAACTGCCGCCGGCAAACCGCAGGACTTGGCAGGCGAAGACAAGCCTTCTGCCGCCGACAGCGAAATCAGCGAGCCTGAAAACGTAGGCGCGCCGCTGGTGCTGATTAACGACCGCCTCGAAGACAGCAACATCAAAGGTTTGGAAGCATCCGAGAAACTGCAACAGGCAGAAACTGCCCAAACCGCACCGAAGCAGGCAAAACAACGCGCTGCCGAAGAAGTGCCGGCAACTGCCGACAGTACGGATACGGTAGCGGTTGAAAAACCGAAACGCACTGCCGAACCCAAACCGCAAAAAGCGGAACGCACTGCCGAAGCCAAGCCCAAAGCCAAGGAAACCAAAACCGCCGAAAAAGTTGCCGACAAACCAAAAACTGCTGCCGAAAAAACCAAACCGGATACGGCAAAATCCGACAGCGCGGTAAAAGAAGCGAAAAAAGCCGACAAGGCTGAAGGCAAAAAAACAGCCGAAAAAGACCATTCGGACGGCAAAAAACACGAAACGGCACAAAAAAGCGACAAGGCGGACAAGACCAAAACCGCCGAAAAAGAAAAATCCGAAAAATCCGGCAAAAAAGCCGCCATTCAGGCAGGTTATGCCGAAAAAGAACGCGCCTTAAGCCTCCAGCGCAAAATGAAGGCGGCGGGTATCGACTCGACCATTACTGAAATCATGACCGACAACGGCAAAGTTTACCGCGTCAAATCAAGCAACTATAAAAACGCGAGGGATGCCGAACGCGATTTGAACAAACTGCGCGTACACGGTATCGCCGGTCAGGTAACGAATGAATAGCCTCCCCATTGCCGACCTCCTCGTCTCCGCCGTCATCGCCGCCTGCATCGTGCTATCCGCGATGCGCGGCGTGATTGCGGAGGCAGGCTCAATGGCGGCATGGGTGATTTCCTTTTTTTTCGCCAAACTCTTTGCCGCACCCTTCGCCGACCTCGCCTTTGCCTCGTTCCAACCCCGCCTGTTTGCATTGGCTCTGTCGTTCATTTCCCTGTTCGTCATTGCCTGTCTGATCCAGAAAATGCTCCGTTCGCTGCTGACCGGCGCAGTTTCGGCGGTCGGTTTGGGCTTTGCCAACCGCATTTTGGGCGGTATATTCGGTGCATTGGAAGGCGTTTTGATTGTTACCCTGCTGGTCATGCTTGCTTCAAAAACCGACCTGCCCGATACCGAAGAATGGCGGCAATCTTACACACTGCCGTTTTTCGTATCGCTTTCCGAAGCTGTGTTGAACCATTGCGGCGGCACGGCGGAAACTCCGGAAGACGATTGATTGCCCTGCTGGCGTTTCAGACGGCATCAAGCCGATTCCGATTTCCAAAGGCATCGCCGAAAACGGGGTTTTAAACATCAAAAACGCAACCGCCCAAAATATGCCCACGGTGCGCCGCGTACCGCCCGTCCTGATAGGGGTAGTGCCGACGGCAGCAGGCGGTTTGGGCGACGCTCACACGGCGGCGGAAGTGTTCCGCTTCAAGCCCCGCGCGGCGGCGGAAACCGCGTAAAAAATGCCGTCTGAAGCCTTCAGACGGCATTTTTGCGAGAAATATTTCCCCTGCCGCACACGCCGCCCGCATAACTGGCCCGGCTTTATCCGCCATACCGCGCCTGCCCGTCCCTCATCGGGCATTGTCAACAATTCAGGCAAAAAACCGCCGTTTGCTTTATAATTCCGTTTTACCCTTAAACCTCGAATCGGAGAAGACGATATGTGCGGCGTATTAGGTTTGGTCAGTCATGAACCCGTGAACCAGCTTCTGTACGACGGCTTGCAGATGTTGCAGCACAGGGGGCAGGATGCGGCGGGCATTGCAACGGCGGAAGGCGGCACGTTCCATATGCACAAAGGCAAAGGTATGGTGCGCGAAGTGTTCCGTACACGCAATATGCGCGATTTGACCGGCAATGCCGGCATCGCCCACGTCCGTTATCCCACGGCGGGCAACGCCGGCAGCAGCGCGGAGGCGCAGCCTTTCTACGTCAGCTCGCCTTTCGGCATCGTTTTGGCGCATAACGGCAACCTCACCAACACGGCCGAACTTTATGAAAACGTGTGCAACAAACACCTGCGCCACGTCAACACCAGCTCCGATTCCGAAGTTTTGCTCAACGTATTCGCGCACGAATTGCGCCGCGAAGTCTCTAAAAACGCCGACCCGCACCGGCTCAATGCCGACAATATTTTCAACGCCGTTGCCGAAGTCCACCGCCTGGTGCGCGGCGCATACGGCGTGGTTGCCATGATTGCGGGCTACGGTATGCTCGCCTTCCGCGACCCTTACGGCATCCGCCCGCTGGTATTGGGTTCGCAAACCGACAACGAAGGCAGGAAATCCTATGCCGTCGCCTCCGAATCCGTCGCCTTCAACGCGCTTGCCTACGATTTGGAACGCGATATCCGGCCGGGCGAAGCGGTATTTGTCGGCTTTGACGGCACAATCATCGCCCGACAATGCAGCGATAAGGCCAAACTCAGCCCCTGCCTTTTTGAATACGTCTATTTTGCCCGTCCCGACTCCGTGATTGACGGCGTATCGGTTTACCAATCGCGCTTGGATATGGGCGTGTCCTTAGCGGAAAAAATCAAACGCGAGCTGCCCGTGGACGACATCGACGTCGTGATGCCCATTCCCGACACCAGCCGCCCCAGCGCGATGGAGCTTGCCGTCCACCTCAAAAAGCCCTACCGCGAGGGTTTGATTAAAAACCGCTATATTGGCCGCACCTTTATTATGCCCGGTCAGGCGACGCGTAAAAAATCCGTGCGCCAAAAACTCAGCCCGATGGAAACCGAATTTGCAGGCAAAAGCGTGTTGCTGGTGGACGACTCCATCGTACGCGGTACGACCAGCCGCGAAATCGTCGAAATGGTACGCGCGGCTGGCGCGCGCAAAGTCTATATCGCCTCCGCCGCGCCCGAAGTGCGCTATCCCAATGTGTACGGCATCGATATGCCCACGCGCGAAGAGTTGATTGCCAATGGGCGCAGCGCGGCGGAAATTGCCGCCGAAATCGGCGCAGACGGCATCGTTTTCCAAAATTTGAGCGATTTGGAAGCCGTCGTCAAAGCACTCAATCCGAAAATCGAATCCTTCGATTCGTCCTGTTTCAACGGCATTTATCAGACCGGCAACATCGATGATGCCTACCTCGACCGCCTGTCTGCCGAGAAATCCGGCTGCGGCGGCCTGAAAATCCACCCGAGCAGGATGGAACACAGCATCAGCATCAGCGATGCGGGCGACGAAGAATAAGGCTTCCCAAACCGCGATGCCGTCTGAAATCCGAACGCCGGGTTTTCAGACGGCATTTCCCATATCGGCATCACATTTCCCGTTTCATCCGCACACAATATGAGTACCGAAACCAAAAACTACATTACGCCCGCCGGATGGCAGGCATTGAAAGACGAGCTGTATCAGCTGGTCAATAAAGAACGCCCCGAAATCGTCCAAATCGTCAACTGGGCGGCAGGCAACGGCGACCGCAGCGAAAACGGCGACTATCTTTACGGCAAACGCCGTATGCGCGAAATCGACCGCCGCATCCGTTTCCTGACCAAACGTTTGGAGGCTGCCGTCGTCGTCGATCCCGAATTGCGCGAAGCGACCGACCAAGTGTTTTTCGGCGCGACGGTAGGGCTGTTGCGCGGCGACGGGCGCGAGCAAACCGTCAAAATCGTCGGCATCGATGAAATCGATACCGCGCAAAACAAAATTTCTTGGATTTCGCCGTTGGCACGTTGCCTGATTAAAGCACGCGAAGGCGACGAGGTGGTTTTAAACACGCCGGAAGGCCGTGAGGAAATTGAAATCCTTTCTGTCGAATACATCAAAATCGACTGATCGGGAATGCCGTCTGAAACGGTGCAAACGCGCCGTTTCCCAAATAAAGGAATACCGAATGAGGAAAATCCGCACCAAAATCTGCGGCATCACCACACCGGAAGACGCATCGGCCGCCGCAGCGGCAGGTGCGGATGCCGTCGGGCTGGTCTTTTTCCAAGGCAGCAGCCGGGCCGTCGATATTGCCCGCGCCAAAAAAATCACCGCCGCACTGCCGCCGTTTGTCAGCGTTGTCGCCCTTTTCGTCAACGAAAGTGCGCAAAACATCCGCCGCATCCTTGCCGAAGTACCGATACACTTAATCCAATTCCACGGCGACGAAGACGACGCATTCTGCCGTCAGTTCCACCGCCCCTATATTAAAGCCATTCGTGTTCAGACGGCATCAGACATCCAAAACGCCACCCACCGTTTTCCCAACGCTCAGGCACTGCTGTTCGATGCCTACCATCCTTCGGAATATGGCGGCACCGGACACCGCTTCGACTGGACGCTGTTGGCGGAATATTCGGGCAAACCGTGGGTGCTTGCCGGTGGGCTGACCCCTGAAAACGTCGGCGAAGCCATCCGCATCACCGGAGCGGAAGCGGTCGACGTATCCGGCGGCGTGGAAGCGTCTAAAGGCAAAAAAGACCCCGCCAAAGTCGCCGCCTTTATCGCAACCGCCAACCGCCTATCCCGTTAAAGCAACAAAAATTGCCGCCGGAATGACTTATAGTGGATTAAATTTAAACCAGTACGGCGTTGCCTCGCCTTGCCGTACTATTTATACTGTCTGCGGCTTCGTCGCCTTGTCCTGATTTAAATTTAATCCACTATAATCTAAAAAATTTATGTTATTAAATCAGTAATTTCTGATGAATTTTGAAAACTTAATCCCGTCATTCCCGCGCAAGCGAGAATCCGGTTCGTTCGGTTTCGCTTGTTTTAAGTTTCGGGTAACTTCCACTTCGTCATTCCCACGAAAGTGGGAATCCAGTTTTTTGAGTTTCAGTCATTCCCGATAAATTGCCTTAGCATTGAATGTCTAGATTCCCGCCTTCGCTGGAATGACGAATTTCAGGTTTCTGTTTTTGATTTTCCGCTTTCGAGGAAATGACGGTTTAGAGTTAATCGAAACCTCAAAAAACCTAAACCGAACGGCCTAGATTCCCGCCTGCGCGGGAATGACGGCGGAAATCTTGTTTATATTGAATCAAAAAAACCTGCACCTTAATCAGTTGGCGGTTTAGTCCGACTTTTGGGGTGCAGATCAAGCTTTCAGACGGCATTTCCTTTAAAACTTCATTTCGAGCGCGAGGCTGAAGTTCCTGCCCGGTGCGGCATACCTTCCATAATTGCTGTCTTCGCTGCGTCGGTTTGCCGTGCTTTCCGCAGTCTGGCGCAAGGATTCCCAAGTAACGTAGCGGTAGTTGCCGATATTGTAGATAGCCGCCCTCAAGGTCAGCCGTTTTTTCAGATTCAGATAGGCGGAAACGTCTGCCGTTTTCCAAGAAGACGTAACCCTTCCTGCCGAATATCGTTTTTGATCGCCTGCCAGATAAGCAAGCTCGTCAGGGTTTTTCCCTTTGGAATAGGTCAGCATAATGTTTGCCCCCCATTTCCCCTCGGGCTGGTCGTATCCGAACCCCAAAACATAACGCGACGGCTGTACCGCATCCAAAGCATAGCTGCGGAGGGACAAGTCCGGCCGGTTGGATACCGATTTCGGTTTGATGCGGTTGTACGCCAATGTGGTGTACAAACCTTCGGGCAGTTTGCCGTACACGCCGTTCCAGTCGATTTTTCCCAATATATTAACGCCTTGAAGCGACATATTTTGGGCATTGTAATAATCGCGTATATCAATCTCTGTCAATCGTCCTGTTGAATCCGGCAATTTGGTTTTTTGATCGGCAACGGCAATCATATCGGTATAGCGGTTGCGGAAGCTGCTGATTTCCAAAAAGCCGAAATCGCCCTTCCACTGCAAACCGATTTCGCGGTTGGCTGCCTTTTCCGATTTCAGGGCGGGACGCTGCCAGCCTTTCGGATAATCGTGATAAATGTCTATCCCGAAAAGCTCTTGGAAAGAAGGCGTTCTGAAGCCGCTGGAGGCACGGTAAGACACGGAAAAATGCCGGTTTGGTTTGAACACGATACCGCTGTTCCACGAACGGTCAACATACCGCCCGCTGCGGACGAGTTCTTCCGACGTGGTGAAGTTTTGCCGGTCGTACCTGCCGCCCAAGCTGAAATCAAAATATTTGCCGATTGAAAAACGGTCGTTCAAAGAAATGTGGATATTACTGCCGTTGATTTTTCTTGGCACGCATTTGCGGGAACGCAGGGTTTCGATGTAGCCGCAGACCGATCCTTCGACGACTTCGGGCTTACCCAAACGGTACTTATCTCGATTGTTATCATCGAATCCCGTGGATTCCGAAATCCTTGCCGCATTGTGGGAAAGCTGTTCGGGGCGGGAGATCGCTTTGGAAGCATCGTAACCGAAGCCCAAAGTCAGATGGTGTTTCGTCCATTTGTTTTTCAGCGACTTCTCAAACGAGGCATTCAAAACATTGTGCTGTTCGCGGTAGTGGAAACGGTCGCTGCTGTCGTAGGAATACGGTTTGTCCGCCGACGCGCGGCAGGATTTGTCCACAGCAGGATACACGGCGCAATTCAGCTTCAGCGTGTTGTTGTCGGTTGCCACGCCCTGTTTGTCAAACGACAACACCGCCTTATCCGCCCAATTGTCAGAATACGCTTCGTTTTCATAACGGTACAGCAAACCCATACGGCGGCGGCGGTGATGTTCATCAATAAATTTGGTGCGGGAATATTTCAAACCTATGCCCTTGACCAAATTTTTATCGCCCTTCCACTCTTCTATATTCGGCACAAAATACAAGCCGTCGCGGAAATCGTTGCCGTCGTACACCCCGCTCTTGTCGCTAAACTTTTTCGCCTCGTCCGTACCGTAATACTGTTTTTCCGTCATATCGCGGATGTCGTAACGCTGTTTGGTATCCTCAAACACGCCGCCGACATAATGCCTGCCGCCGAAGCGGTAGCCCAGCTTGGCAAGCCAAGAGCCGCTGCGGTAATCCATCAGATCGGGCAATATCCTGCCGCCGCCCGTGTAAGCTTGGGCGGACAGGTTTTCGTGGCGCGCCTGCGCCTCCCGCACCATCGCTTCTTCTTCAGCACTTAAAGGCTGATTTTGTTCAATACGTTCTTTTACCCAGCGGTTGAGCTGGTTTTTCAAATAGTTTCCGTTGCCCGCCAATTTTGCCACGGGCTTGGGTTCACGCTCGCCCTCCGCTAAGAAATATTCCGCCTTTTTATTCTGCTTCTGAATATCGTATGTCTGGCGGAACGCGTCCAAACGGTCTATGCCGTATTCCACCCCGTCCGCAATATCGCCGTGCGGGCGCGTTTCCCGCCCTTGGCGTTCGGTACGGATTAGCAGCCCTTCCCAACCGTCTTTGCTGAACCCCGCGCCGAGCGACTTCATAAATTGGCGGTTTTTACTGCCGTAGGCGGTTTTTGCCTGTATCCCCCAACTTTTGCCGTCTGAAATCAGGTCTGCCGCCTCTTTGGTGCGGAAAGCGACCGCGCCGCCGAGTGCGCCGCTGCCGTGATCGGACGAACCGGCACCTTTGTCGATTTCCACCGTGCTGATGTTTTCATATTCGATTTCGTTGATTGCACCGCTGCCGCCGCGTCCGCCGTATCCGCTCAACGATCCTTGCACGGTAAACGCCTGTATTTGGGCAACGCCGTCAACCGAAACCGCCACACGGTTTTTATCCACGCCGCGTATCGAGTAGCCGCCGCTCGCGCCGTTGCCCTGTTCGACAACCGCCACGCCCGGGTCGTAGCGCGTCAGGTCGCGGATACCGAGTACCTGTTCTTTGTTCAACGTTTCCGACGTTTTGACGATTTTGCCCAAACCGGTCGCCTCTTTCGATCTGCGCCCCACTTTGGCGGCACGGACGGTAACCTCTTTCAGGGATTGGGTCTGCGCGGCATCAGGTGTCGCCCCCCCCGCTTGGGCGGCATAAGCCGGAAAAGCGGTTGCAATGGCCAAGGCGGTCAAAGTCAGCGGAAAACCGTGTTTCTTATTCATTTTTCCACCTCTTTATTATCTTTCTTCGCACCGAATACCACGCCGAATTGGTGTTTAACTTCAGGTTCTAACCGTTCGCCAACATCAGCTTCAGTTTCAGCTTCAGCTTCATTTTCAGTACCTTCAGTTATACCAAGAGATTTCCCATCATTATTGAAAATAGTGCCGCCCAATTCCGCCGCCTGCGGGCCGTAAAATCCTCCTTCTACACGAAGATCATTAGCTTGGAAGGTTTTGGGGTTGGTCGAACCATTTCCCGAAAGATTGATGCCGTTCTCCCGAGTGCGTGCTGTCGCGTAGAAACCGTTGCCCTCAATCTTGCCGTTTTCAATATGGAAAGCAGGTTGTACACCGTTTTTCTCCGTCAGCGTTCCGGAAATCGATTTCCCGCCGAAATCAACGGTAAATTCTGCTTTTGCCGCTTTTTTATCCGCATGATTGTCCCATTGAATGGGTTTGCTGATACGCGCTTCCCAAGTGCCCGTATAATGCGCTGTTCCGGTTTTTGGAATGTCGGCTTCTGCCGTGCGGATACCTTTCAGGAAAAGGTCGATGTCCCTGCCTTTAGGGGCTTCCGGAGCGGGCGAGATGCCGTCTGAACCGCCACCGCCGCCTTCTTCCGGCAATTCTTCTTCGGGTTCTTCAGCTTCTTCACCTTCGTCTTCTTCGCTGCCTCCGTCTTCTACAGCTTCGTTTTCTTCGCTGCCTTCGTCTTCTACGGCTTCGTCTTCGTCTTCTTCGCCGTTACCAACGCCTGCACCCTCTTCATCCTCCCCTTTATCTTCCGCCTTTGGTTTACTTGCCGGGCGGTCGGTTTTTATCCGTCCGAGTTTCACATAGGTCAGAAAATCGCAACAAGCACTGACGGTCATTTTCCTGCCGTCGGCAAGATCGATGGTTTGTTCTTGGTTTACCAAAGGAATTTCACGCCCTTCGACAAGAAGTTTATCGGGATGACCAAAATCGGGCATAGGGGAAATGGCAAACTGGCGGGCATTTTTATCAGTCGCCTCGTCAACGGAAATTTTCAGAGAATCCAAGATTTTGGTGTGTTTTTCAGACGGCATAGCAGGATTTGTGCCTGATGTCTCTGTTTTTTGTTTGCCTGCGAATACGCCGAATACGCTGTTGTCGTTGCTGATAAACCGTCCGGCAAGCTCTTCTCCGTTATCGCCGAAAAAACCGCCCTCAAGCCGCTGATCGGCATCGGTATGGAAAAACAAATATTCTTTATCAGCGTGGCTCGTCTTCAACTCGGTGTTAACTTTGGCACTGCCGGTAAAGCGGTTGCCGTCCAATGTTGCAGTAATGTTGTAAATGGTCAGCGGCTTTTGGGGATCATTTCTATTTCGCACATACTGATTTTTAATCAGCTCGCCATTCAGGGTTTTGTTATAAAAATCAACCGTATATTTGGCAGGATGTTTTTCCCTGTCGTCGGCATCCTTAGCCGCATAAGAAGTTGCACCAACATCGTTACCATAAAATGTGATATAACCCAAATTGTCAATGCCAACCGCCTTACCTGCTCGATGACGTTTGGCATCGGTCATATATTGCCAGTTGCCGGAATATTGCACCATTCCCGCACTCGGTAAAGATTGGGAAGGACGTTCTCCGGAATAATATACAAAACCGTCATAACCTAAGCGGTTGGAAAACTGCTTGTAATCTGAAGTCCACTTAATTTCATCTTCCCCCCTTACATATACATAACCTGCATCTACAAATTTATAACTATATCTTTCATTTTTCTTTTCCGATGTGATAATGCTTGCCGTAGAATTTGGTTGACGAATTTTATCTTTAAGCTGCTGACGTTGATCTTCTTTGGAACCGTATAAAAACAGGATATCTTCCTCTTTAAACGACAGCTGTTCTTCTGCTTGTTTGCTATCGGGAATTACCGTGCCATCTTCACGATGAAAAGCAGTATTCCGCCTCAACAGCCGCATTGCCGCACCGACGGCGGGTCGGTTGACCGGCGTGGTTTCTATAGAAGGTTTGGCAGGGGGCGGAGTAGGAACGTCCTCAGGTTTGGACGGTTTGGAATCTGACGGGGTTTGCATGGTCGGCGTTGGTTTGGCAACAGGCTGCACGCCGAAATTGCCGCCACAGGCTGCCAGCATCAACGGCAGCAAGGCAATACCGAAATAATTCAGTTTACGCATTTCTACTTTTCCCCTATTTGATTAATAATAATTATCATTATATTAATATGTGCAGATAATATCAACCAATTTTTAACAAAGATATTCCCGATTGAAACAAAATGCCGTCTGAAACCAAGTTCAGACGGCATTTTTGCGTCGGTCCCGACAGGATTTGAAGCTGTCGGGGAATCGGATTGTCCTTTAAGGGTTTACAAACCCGGTTCGCGCAGGAAGCGGATGTCGTCCGCGCCGTTTCAACACACAGCCGCCTGAAGGCGGCTGATTTCAGATTTGGCCAAAAAGGTAAATAACGAATGGTTTCAACACACAGCCGCCTGAAGGCGGCTGATCGAGATGTGATTGCCCGATTCTCAAGCATTTTGGTTTCAACACACAGCCGCCTGAAGGCGGCTGATACGGCTGCCCGTCCAATATCCACGTTTATTCAGTGTTTCAACACACAGCCGCCTGAAGGCGGCTGAGGACTTGCCGCAGGCTTGCGCCCGGCCCGAGGGGGTTTCAACACACAGCCGCCTGAAGGCGGCTGAATTGAGGAAGGCTTGGTGGAAGAGCGTTTCGAGGTTTCAACACACAGCCGCCTGAAGGCGGCTGACGGTGAAATCGGCATGACAGATAAGGAACAGCGTGTTTCAACACACAGCCGCCTGAAGGCGGCTGATGCCCGACCAAGTTGCGCCAGTTTCAGGATTGATGTTTCAACACACAGCCGCCTGAAGGCGGCTGAGTAGTCGCCATATTGTACAAAATCAATTGGCAATGTTTCAACACACAGCCGCCTGAAGGCGGCTGAATCGATAGGATGAACCGTTTTGAAGATTTGATGTGGTTTCAACACACAGCCGCCTGAAGGCGGCTGACAGGGCGGCGGACACGTGGGCTTCGTCGTAGGTGTTTCAACACACAGCCGCCTGAAGGCGGCTGAGTTGGCGGCGGGCTATGCCTTCGGATTCGCCAAGGTTTCAACACACAGCCGCCTGAAGGCGGCTGAGTGTCCATTAAATCAACCGCCTGCGCCAGGTAGCGGTTTCAACACACAGCCGCCTGAAGGCGGCTGAAAAAACTTCAACGCATTATTCCCCGCCAGCGCACAGTTTCAACACACAGCCGCCTGAAGGCGGCTGAGCCGATATTGCGGTAATGCGTATGGCGTTGGCGGTTTCAACACACAGCCGCCTGAAGGCGGCTGATTGGGCAAATTACGACCTCCTGCACGAGAAACTGTTTCAACACACAGCCGCCTGAAGGCGGCTGACGGGAAGCTCAAGGCGGCAAAGGCGCGGAATCAAGTTTCAACACACAGCCGCCTGAAGGCGGCTGAGGTCATTTTTTATTTCCTTTCTCTGTTGCCGTCTGTTTCAACACACAGCCGCCTGAAGGCGGCTGATTACAAAGTCGTTTTCGGTGGTCGCACCATTCAAGTTTCAACACACAGCCGCCTGAAGGCGGCTGACGTAGGTGGGACTTTTTTGTTTGGCTTCCTGATAGTTTCAACACACAGCCGCCTGAAGGCGGCTGAGGGATACTGAAGCCAAACATGCATATCATTGATTGTTTCAACACACAGCCGCCTGAAGGCGGCTGATTTCTTGGCTGTGATTACTTGGTGGGGCTTTAAAGTTTCAACACACAGCCGCCTGAAGGCGGCTGATATGAACGCCCGCCAAGATGTAGAAATTGCCCAGTTTCAACACACAGCCGCCTGAAGGCGGCTGAACGGACGGAGCGCGTCGAACGCGTCCGAGCTGTCGTTTCAACACACAGCCGCCTGAAGGCGGCTGACGGTGTTGGCGGCTTTAACTTCGTCTTCAACAGAGTTTCAACACACAGCCGCCTGAAGGCGGCTGATTGCTGGATAACGCCGAAAAGCCCGATGCCTTGGCGTTTCAACACACAGCCGCCTGAAGGCGGCTGAAGCTCATTCCGAAAGCCTTACTACATCAGGCTTTGCAGCCCCGACTTCGCCAAACTCCCGAAAAAAGCACAAGCATGAGTATAGCACAGCCTTATCCGCCATATCCACATTTGCAATATCCTGATTGTTAAAGAACAATCCAAATTCGCCAACCCTGCCGCATTTTTATGGGAACAACAGGTTGGCGATTCACACAATCAGCGTGTCCTTGAATATATCGACCGCCGGTTTTGCGCCGTGATGTTCCACTTTGCGCCGCCATTTGCTGCCCAAGTGGTAAAAGCGCAGGCTGTCTGTTTCGGGGTTGTAGGTTTTTAAAAGTTTGTCTTTTAAAACTACCCATTGGTCGGGTGAGATGTCGCATTCGAACACGGAATACTGCACGCGCACGCCGTAGTCTTGGCACAGTTTCGCTACGCGCCGCAGCCTTGCCTGCCCTTCGGCATTTTCCAGCGAAATATCATAAGTTATCAACATCAGCATTTTCTTATCCCTCCATGCCGTCTGAAGCCGGTTGCGTTCAGACGGCATACCCGGCTACCTCATCAAAAACGGCGGATATGCCGCCAAATCTCCGCGCAGATGCCGCGCCAAAAGCATAGCCTGAATATAAGGCAGCAAACCGATTTCCACTTCTTCACCCAAAAACGGATGGGTGATTTTTTCCTGCTTTTTCGCCTGCAAAGACTGGAACAAAAGTTTACGCGCATCGGCTTTTAAGCTCACCGCCCCGCTTGCCCCGACGACAAAATCCTGCGGCTTGATTTGCCTACGGTTAATCAGCGACAGCACCAGCCTGTCCGCCCACCACGCGCGGAACTCTTCCAAAATATCCTGTGCCAGGCTGTCGCGCCCGGGTCGGTCGGCGTGCAGAAAACCCACCTGCGGATCCAGCCCCACGCCTTGCAACGCACCGCTGATGTCCTTGCCCAAAATACTGTATAGAAAAGAAAGCAGCGCATTGACACTGTCTCTCGGCGGGCGACGGTTTCTTCCGTCAAAAGTAAACCCGCTTTCCGCCTTAACCAACTGCCCGAACACGCCGAAATAACGCGCCGCCGCATCTCCTTCAATCCCGCGTATCAAATCCAAACTGTCTGCCCGTTTCAACTGCTGCAAAGAGAAATTCAGCGCGGCAACCGCCGTCTGAATGTCCGCATTGTCGCCGTGGTTGCGAATCTGCCGCTGAAGCACCCGTTTGCCTGCCTGAATCTTCGCCGCGATGATATTGCGCGCAATCGGCACGGGATTTTGTTCCGACATCCGATACTGCGCCCGACGCAGCAGCACATTGCCGCTTTGCCGCCCCTGCAACCGCCCTAAGAAACGTCCGTTTTCGGTAAAAAACGCCAGATTCACATTATTCTTGCCGCAAAATCCCAGCAAAAACGGCGACACCAGCACGTTGCCGAAACAGAAAATATGCCCGATGGAATGCACCGGAAATTGCGCCACCTTCTTACGTTCCTGCTCCACCACCAGCGTTTCCCGCTCCTTATGCAGATAGCTGCCTTGCGTGGTAATATACAGCGTGTTTTGCAGTTTGCGCATAAGGTACTCCTTCATTTTTATTGCATTTTTGAACAGGCGGTTTGGGACGGGTGAAATCTACCGGTGCAATGTCGAAAGCACCGACAACTGATAATATTTTATTGGAACCGATAAGGAAGCACCTTCAAACTGCATTTTAAGAAAATCTGAAGGACAACAAAATCCCATTATAGGCAAAACATCTTTCAGAAGGCTGATTCCGATCAGACCTGATTGTTTTTATTAACAAGACATCAAAATACGGAACATAATAAGAGGCGCGACGGCAGCTGCACCCTGCACAGCCGTCGATGAAATCCCGTGCGACTATATGGACAGGAAAGGACTTGCCGCCGCCGCTTTGATTGCCGGCCGGAACACGCCGTCAAAACAGATATTTTCCGTAACCGGCCGAACCTGTCCCAATACGCAGATGCCGTCTGAACTTTCAGACGGCATTTTCCAATATTTTTTCGCAGCTTCTACTCCATCTTTCGAGGGCAAGGCGAGATAATGTGCGCCGCTCTGGGCTTGCATAACGTCTGAAGCGGTGTAGGCGGCATTGTTGCCGTTGCGCCCGAAACCTTCCGCCGGCAAAACATCACGGTGTCCGTATTTCGCCAAATACCACAACGCGCCCAAGCCCGCCGCCTATCTGACCGCACGCACCTTCAAAGCCAAACTGTCCCACTGCCGCGCCATCCGCCTTCGCGCGCTGATTGTTTTGTCCGTCCTTGCTGCTGCGTCCATCTACGCCGACAAAATTTCCTTCAAAGCCGAACAAAGCTACTTCGGCGACTCCGTCGTCTATCAAAGCCATTCGCCCTCCCGACGGCCCGTCGTTACCCACTGAAGAGACAACACCCGCCTCTACATCAACGGCAACCTGCAATTCCCTCCACGACGAAGCCCTCGTCCTGCCCGCCATGCAGATGGTTCAAAACCTCCGCCACCTTAAGCGCGCCCAACCGAGGCGCGCCGTCCCATCCCAAAACACACGTTATTAACGACGATGCCGCCAAATGGGGCACAACGTCATCCGTTGAACTGCCAAACAAAATGCCGTCTGAAACCTGTTCAGACGGCATTTACGTAAAGTTCAGCAAGAAAAACTACAAACCCAGCTCGCGCAGGAAGCGGATGTCGTCCGCCCAACCGGATTTTACTTTGACCCATACCTTCAAAAATACTTTGGTATCAAACAGTTTTTCCATATCTAACCGCGCTTCGGTGGAAATTTTCTTCAAACGTTCTCCGCCTTTACCGATCAAAATCGCCTTTTGGCTTTCCTTATCGACCAAAACCGCGATATAAATGCGATTTAAACCGTCTTCCTCTTCAAACTGCTCCACTTCGACATTCATCGCATAAGGCAATTCCTCGCCCAAATAGCGGAACAATTTTTCACGCACGATTTCCATCGCTAAAAAACGCGCCGATTTGTCCGTAACCATATCTTCGGGATACATCGGCACGCTTTCGGGCAGATACGGCTTAATCAGCTCCAACAGGTTGGCAATCCGCAAACCGTGTTTCGCGCTGACTGCCTCCGCCGCCGCAAATTCAAATTCGGCGCGCACTTGGGCAACAAACGTTTCCAGCGCGTAACGGTCTTTCGCCTTGTCCTTGTCGATTTTATTGACCACTAAAATGACCGGCGTGTGCTTGGGCAGTTGTTTCAACACGACACGGTCGGCATCGGTAAAGCGCATCGCTTCCACGACGAAAACCACCACATCCACGCCGCCGAGTGCCTCGGTAACATTTTGATTCAGCCTGTCGTTGAGCGCGTTACGGTGGTCAGTTTGAAAACCGGGTGTATCGACAAACACAAACTGCGCGGTATCGTCGGTATAAATCCCCGTTACGCGGTTGCGCGTCGTCTGCGCCTTTTTGCTGGTAATACTGATTTTCTGACCGATGAGATGATTCATCAGCGTTGATTTGCCCACGTTCGGACGGCCGACAATCGCTACGAAGCCGCAACGGTATCCGTCGGCGGCACGTTCCCCTGCAAGGAAGGTTTCAATATCCATATTTGCTTTCATGTCCACATTTCAGACGGCATATTCACGCGCCGCCTCATTTCTTTTTCTTCTTCAGTGGCAGCTTCTCTTCCAGCCATTTCAAAGCCTCTTTCGCCGCCTCCTGTTCCGCCGCCTTGCGGCTCGTTCCTTTGGCACGGCACACGAAACCCAGTTCGCCCAAATCGCAGGAAATGACAAACATACTGTCGTTGGCATAACCGATTTGCTCTTCGATGCGGTATTTCGGTAAGGCGAAACGGCGCGCCTGCAACGCCTCCTGCAAAGCAGTTTTGCCGTCTTTTGCCTGATTTTGGAAATCGGCACGCCGGACGCGTTCTGCAAACAGATGGCGCACCACCTTTTCCGCCGTGTTGAAATCGGCATCGAAGCTGACGGCGGCAAACATCGCCTCCATCGCGTCCGCCAGTATCGAAGGCCGTCTGAAGCCGCCGCTCTTCAACTCGCCCGCCCCCAAGTACAGGCCGTCGCCGACATTCATTTCCGCCGCCATTTCCGCCAGCACGCCCTCATTGACCAAACTCGCCCTCAACCGCGACAACTCACCCTCGGTCAACTTCGGAAACGCGTCAAACAGCATCCGCGCCACCGTATAATTCAAAATCGAATCGCCGACAAACTCAAACCGTTCGTTGTGCTTCGCATGATGGCTCCTGTGCGTCAAAGCCTGCCGCAAAAGCGAAATATCGCGGAACGCGTAGCCCAGTCTCTTCTGTATCGCCGCGTGTGCCTGCTGTTTCAAAACATCGTCTTTCATTACCGTCTTCCGCAAAAAACAGCCCGAATGCGTTTCCATACTCCAAAAATACAGAAACACCTTAAGGCTGCAAACGGCGCACATTGTACCACCAAACCGCCGCCGTCTGCCGACAACGCAAGAATCGTGGTAAAATCCGCAAGTTTTCCCCCAACGTATTCCCGCAATGAACGCATTTGCACAAGCACTTTCCTCGTCACTCGACCGCTGCATCGCCACCAACACCGTCGCCAAACAAAACCGGCCCGTCGGCTTCCTCTACCGCGAAGCCCCCGTTTTTGAAAACGACAGCGGCTGGCGTTTCTTCAGCGGCGACGAGACCGACGAATACACCGACGACCCCGACAACTTCAGCATCGTCAGCATTGCCGAAATCACCCGAACCAACCCCGGAATCGACGCCCTGCTCTCACAACCCGAAGGCAGCGCATGGGAACTTGCCGAAGACGGCACATTCCAAACCGTTGCCGACTGGCAACCTAAGGACTGACCCTTCAGACGGCATTCCGAAACCTCCGAATACCAAAGGACACCCAATGAACACCATCGCCCCCAACCTTGACGGCAAACACCTCCGCATCGGCATCGTACAGGCACGTTTCACCAACGAAATCGGCAGCGAAATGCTCAAAGTCTGCTGCCGCACCCTCCAAGAATTGGGCGTGGCAGACGAAAACATTACCGTCGCCACCGTACCCGGCGCGCTTGAAATCCCCATCGCGCTGATGAACCTTGCCTCTTCCGAAAAATTTGACGCACTGATTGCCATCGGCGTCGTCATCCGTGGCGAAACCTACCATTTCGAGCTGGTTTCCAACGAATCCGGAGCAGGGATCGGCCGCGTCGCACTCGACTACAACATCCCGATTGCCAATGCCGTCTTAACCACCGAAAACGACGCGCAGGCAATCGAACGGATTGAAGAAAAAGCCTCGGATGCCGCCAAAGTCGCCGTGGAATGCGCCAACCTCGTCAACCTGCTGCTCGAAGAACAGTTTGAAGACGAAGAATAACAAACAGGGCGTACACCGATACGCCCTTTCCGTTTCAGACGGCATACCGTGCCGCCCAACCGTTTCAAGGAAAAATTATGAAAACAGCCCGCCGCCGTTCCCGCGAGCTTGCCGTACAAGCCGTTTACCAATCCCTTATCAACCGCACCGCCGCGCCCGAAATTGCTAAAAACATCCGCGAAATGCCCGACTTTGCCAAGGCAGACGAAGAATTGTTCAACAAACTTTTCTTCGGCACGCAAACCAACGCAGCGGACTACATCCAAAAAATCCGCCCGCTGCTCGACAGGGACGAAAAAGACCTCAACCCCATCGAACGCGCCGTCCTGCTGACCGCCTGCCACGAGCTGTCCGCCATGCCCGAAACGCCCTACCCCGTCATTATCAACGAAGCCATCGAAGTTACCAAAACCTTCGGCGGTACGGACGGGCACAAATTCGTCAACGGCATCCTCGACAAACTCGCTGCCCAAATCCGCCCCGACGAGCCCAAACGCCGTTGATACTCCGGAAAATCCGAATCGGAAAATACACAAATGCCGTCTGAAAAACCTTTCAGACGGCATTTTGTTTCCAGCCCTATCAATACTGTACAGTCCAGCCGATTTCACCGCCCGCGCGCATCGGGACAAGTTCGCCGTCGCCGTAGGGAACACTTGCGGGGACGGTTTGGCTTTGTTTGATAAGGGTGATCGTGTCGGTATTTTCGGGAATGCCGTAGAACCTTGCGCCGTTTTTCGAGGCGAAGGCTTCGAGTTTGTCCAACGCGCCTGCTTTTTCAAACACTTCGGCGTAAAGCTCGACAGCGGTCATCGCGCTGAACATACCGGCGCAGCCGCAGGCGTTTTCTTTGGCGGATTTGGCGTGCGGCGCGGAATCGGTGCCGAGGAAGAATTTGTGCGCCTTCTCGCCGGTAACGGCGGCAACCAGAGCCTGACGGTGGATTTCGCGTTTGAGTACGGGCAGGCAGAAATGATGGGGGCGCACGCCGCCGACCAAGAGGTCGTTGCGGTTGAGCAGAAGGTGTTGCGGGGTAACGGTGGCGGCAACGTTGTCGCCTGCTTCCAAAACCAGGCGTGCGGCTTCGGCGGTGGTGATGTGTTCAAACACGACTTTGAGATTCGGCACTTGCGCCAAAACGGGTTTCATCACGCGCCCGATAAAGGCGGCTTCGCGGTCGAAGATGTCGATTTCGGGGTCGGTTACTTCGCCGTGAACGAGGAACAGGATGTCCTGTTTTGCCATTTCTTCCAACACGGGGATGAGCTTGAATAGGTCGGTTACGCCGGAATCGGAATTGGTCGTCGCGCCAGCGGGGTAGAGTTTGAAGGCGACGATGCCGGCGGCTTTGGCTTCGCGCACCAGCTCGGGCGTGGCTTGGTCGGTGAGATAAAGCGTCATCAGCGGCTCAAACGCGCTGCCTTCGGGCAATGCCGCCATGATGCGCGCCTTGTAGGCAAGCGCGTCGGCTACACTGACGACGGGCGGCTTGAGGTTGGGCATAATGACGGCGCGCCCCATTTGGCGGGCGGTATAAGGGGCAACGGCTTTAAGCGCGTCGCCGTCGCGCAGGTGCAGATGCATATCGTCGGGGCGGATAATGATCAGGGTTTGCATGGTTTTCCTTTGTTTTATTTGAATGTTCGGACGGCATGCCGACTTTATGCCGTCTGAAGTCAGGGGAGAATTAGGGGTTTCCCGTTGTGGGAACGATGCGTCAGGTTCAATACTGCCTGTACGGGTAAATCCGGGGAATCGGCGGTTTGTGCGGTCAATACGGTTTCTTCAGGGCTGCCCGCTTCCCGCCAGGCATAGCTGATTTGGCGGATTTCAAACGGTGTCTGTACTGCCTGTTCCGCCCTCAATTCTATATTGGCATTTTTCGGCGGCTGTCGGACAAGTCCGTCAAAATGTTCCAACAGCGCGGCACTGTCTGCCCGCTCGGCTTTCACACTGCAACTGTCTCGCGTCAGGCTCAAATAATAAATGCCGCCATCGCGTTCAAGCGTCCACAACGCCTGTACATCGGGCTCTGCAACCTCCGCCCGCATGTGTAGCGTTTCATCCTTGCCCACAAGGGTAAAACGACCGGTATCGGCAAAAGCTGAAACCGGTTCAAAACCGCCCTGCGTCGATACGCAGGCATTCCGGAACAAATCGACGGCAATGCGCGCAAAGCTTTGTCGATCCTCGTCGGAAGGTTGATTTTTGGCACTGCATGCAGCAAAAATAAAAGTTAAAAATAACACAATCGAACGGATTATCTGCATTTCAGACGGCATTTATTTGTGTTGGACGACCAGCCTGAATACGCCGTCCTGCTCCGAAGCATCCAGCAGCACATGACCGGTTTGGCGGCAAAAAGCCTCAAAATCCCCCGGTGCGCCGCCGTCGGTTGCCAGAACGGTCAACACGTCGCCCTGCTGCATTTGCGCCAAAGCCTTTTTAGCCCGCAAAATAGGCAAAGGGCATTTCAGCCCGATAACGTCCAAAGTTTCGCTGTTCATGTTCCGATACCGGTTAAAAGTTTAAATAAAGCCGAATTATACCCCACTTGCTTGCAGCCCTCCCTAGCAACCCATAAAATAAAGCCGTTTTCAATTTGGAGAAACTTATGCGCCGCACCGTCCTCCTGCTGCTCGCACTCGCCGCCGGCACATCCCTTGCTGCCGGCTTCAGCCAAAAAGACACGCCGATCAACACCCGCTACCGCGAAACGCCCGAAGAAGCCGCCGCCCGCGAATTTAAAGAACATACCGCCGAACTGCCGCCGCTGCCCGATACGCACTCGGACGGCTGGTTCGACATTTATGTGGATGAAAATTACGGCAAACAGCCGAAAATCCTGCTCGACAGCCTACAAATTATGCCCGCGCCCGACGGTAGTATCCGCTACATTCTCAATATCCGCTCCGACAAAGGCTACGACAACCTGACTGCCGAAGGCATATTCTGCGCCCGCTCATCCATCCGTTTCGGCAACGACAAACTTTCCTCCTACAAAGTATTCGGATACGGTGATACGGTCAACCGCCGTTGGATACAGCCTCGAAATACCGAATGGAAACCGATAGGCGGTGCATTAAGCCGCAACGACGCATTACGCGCCGTCCTGTATCAGGCATTCTGCGAAGACGGCATACCGACCGACACGCATAGCCTGATACAACGCCTGAAAGAACGTGCCGGACATTATGCGCCATCGATGAAACAACACTCCAAATAAACCGGATATAAAAATGCCGTCTGAAACAATTTTCAGACGGCATTCGCATTATCAGGCATCATGCGGCGGCAACTTTGTCCTGACGGAGCAACAACGTAATCAAACTGCTGATTCGCTGCTTCATCTCACGCCGGTCGACAATCTGGTCGATTGCGCCTTTCTCCAGTAAAAACTCAGCACGCTGGAAGCCTTCCGGCAAGGTTTCCCGTACAGTCTGTTCAATAACGCGCGGTCCCGCAAAACCGATTAGGGCATTGGGTTCGGCCAATACGACATCGCCCAGGAAAGCAAAGCTGGCGGATACGCCGCCCATGGTCGGATCGGTCAATACCGATATAAACGGCAGGCGTTTTTCCGTCAACAAGTGCAGCGCGGCACTGGTTTTCGTCATCTGCATCAATGAGTTCACACCCTCCTGCATACGCGCACCGCCGGAAGCCGCCACACAGACGAACGGACAATTGTCGGCAACCGCCCGACGGATACCTTGTACGAATCGTTCGCCCACAACCGAACCCATCGAACCGCCGATAAAGCGAAATTCAAACGCGGCAACGACGACGGGCAGGCCGTTCATCATCCCCTTCATCACCACAAGCGCGTCATCTTCCCCGGTCAGCTTGCGTGCCGCCCCCAAACGGTCGGGGTATTTTTTACTGTCTTTAAATTTCAAAGGATCGGTCGGTTTGACATTACCCGCAACTTCCTCCCTGCCTTCCTCATCCAAAAGCAGATTCAAACGCTGGCGCGCCGATAACGGGTTGTGGTGGTTGCATTTCGGGCAGACCTGATTGTTCTGCTGCAACTCGGTCGAATAGATGGTTGCCGAACAAGACGGGCATTTGTGCCACAAACCCTCGGGAACATTGGAAGAACCGTCTTTACCACGATTCTTGATTTTGGGTGGCAGGATCTTATCTAACCAGCTCATGGACAACTCCTAAAACATTTAGAATGCACGACAGAATCAGCGCACGGCATCCTTCAACTCTTTGACCAAAGCACCGACGGCCGCAGCCTCGTTGCCCGCATTGTTTTCAATCTCTTTCACAATCCGGCTGCCGACAATGACCGCATCGGCAACCCGGCCGATTTTGCGCGCGCTTTCGGCATTGCCGATGCCGAAACCGACACCGATGGGAATATCTATATACTGACGCAAATACTCTATTTTACGCGAAACCTCATCCGTATCCAAACTTGCCGCGCCCGTTACGCCCTTTAGCGAAACATAATAGACAAATCCGCCTGCCAGCTCGGCAATGGTTTTAATACGGTCTTCCGTCGTCGTCGGCGCAATCAGGAAAATACAGTCGACCCCGTTGCCTTTCAGCTCGCGATATAAAGAATCGATGGTTTCAATGGGAGAATCCACCGTCAATACGCCGTCCACACCCGCTTCTGCCGCTTCTCGGGCAAATTCCCGATAACCCATTTTATGCACGGGGTTCAAATATCCCATCAAAACAACCGGCGTTTGCGTGTCGGTTTCACGAAACTTTCCAACGACATCCAAGACATCGCGCAGCGAAACCCCGTTTGCCAACGCCCGCTCCGCCGCACGCTGAATAGTCGGCCCGTCTGCCATCGGGTCGGAAAAAGGCACACCCAACTCTAAAATATCCGCACCATTTGCAACCATACTGTGCATTATTGCCAAAGTTGTCCGAATATCAGGATCGCCCACCGTAATATAGGGAATCAATGCCTTCTTATTACCCAATGCGGCAAAAGTCTGTTGGATTCTACTCATTTCTCTTACACTCCCAATACCGGCGAGGCTCCGGCAAACAATCGATAAATCTTTTTAAGTATAACACCTGACGCGCAGATAGGCGAATAGGCATGGCACTTCGATTGTGCAACATATCGCCGTAACCTTTTCACCGGAAACGGGCCGTTTTCCAACTGACGGTTTTTATGAACCGATACCAAACAAACCATCAAGACAATCAACAAAAGGGGACAGGTATTGAGCTGATTGACCCGCCGTAAAAAGTCTTGAATGGGTAACCGGCATATAGACTGCCGCACCCTTAAATAACTCAGTTTGGAATAAAAAAACCGGATTCCATATATTGCATGGAATCCGGTTTCATCAAATATCCGGACAGGCTTGATTACACTATCGTGAATATTATAAACAATTCAGAATGTTGCACCGGACTGATTGGCCATGTAATCGACTGCGGCCTTCACTTCATCATCACTCAAACCGGCATTGCCGCCCTTGGCAGGCATCGCATTAAAACCTTCGATTGCATGTTTGTGTAAGGTTTCCTTGCCTTTTGCGATACGTGGTGCCCAATCGTCTTTTTTACCCACTGCAGGTGCCCCGGGAATGGTGCCGCCATGACACATTTTACAGCTGGCTTCAAATACTTTCTGACCATCGACAGCAACGGAAGTTTCTGCTTTTGCTTCCGGTTTAGCTTCCGCCGCAGGTGCCTCCACCTTCTCCTCAGGTTTGGCTTCGGCTGAAGCCGCTTCTGCAGACGGAGTAGCCTCCTGTGCGGCCGTCTGAACCGAAGATGCCTCGGTCTGAACTTCAGAAGCAACGGCTGGAGCCGCCTCTTGCGCCTCTTGTTTGCTTTCTTGCGAACAAGCTGCCAAACCTGCCGCCATCATTAAAGTAATCAGTAGTTTGTTCATATTGTGTCTTTCTTGAGTTTTATCTTTAGATTGCCGCTTTATCCAAACGGTTGGGGAATTCTAACATATGATTCCAATAATCTAGTTCTTTATAATTAGAGTTTTTAGCATAAGTCATATTTTGTGCAAAAAATATGGCTGATAACCATAATCAAACACTTTCACAAATATATCTCATTGTTTTATAATTAAAATTCATATATCTAAATACCTTAAACGAAGTTATCCCATCTGAAAATTTATCAAGCCCGTCTTTCAACTTTGCATTTTTAACCCAATCCGCCGTATTAGGAATAATAACTTTAGTCATTATGGTAAGTTGCCATTCAAAATTACCACACATTATCATAATGACTTATTGATAAAAGTTTTTACAGGCTTACATTTATGGCGTAAATTACACAAAACAAAATGAATATAATTCAATGATTCTTAATGTATGCTCAGTTTTTACGCAAAAAATAACGCCCCGTTTCGGGGCGTTTGTATTCTATGGCGGAGTAAGAGGGATTCGAACCCTCGATGCAGGTTAACCCCACATGCTTCCTTAGCAGGGAAGTGCCTTCAGCCTCTCAGCCATTACTCCTAAGGAAAGCAGAATTGTAATTAACTTTGTTGATACCGTCAAGAAGAAACAGGAAGCATAAATATCAGCATCTTGAAATTAAATGATATTTACTTCATTAATGCTAGCAATCGGCGTTTCTCAAAACAAAATATCCTTATCAATCAAATCCTCATAAAAAATGCTTTTGGGCATCTTGCTTAGCTTCCTGAAACCACACATCTTCAGGAAAACGTGCAAGTGCCGCATCCAACGTTGTCAACAAATTCTGAGACAATACTTTGGCCAGGTATTCTTCTTCGTTGGCTTCGGCAGCCTTGCCCTCCTGTTGGGACAAACCTTCAAAACGTGTTTTGTGTCCGTGTGCCAAATAGTTGAGGGCGGTAATTTTTTGCGCCCAAAGCTGCGGTATGTCGGGATTGTCCTCAATCATCACCGATAGGATGGATACGGCGGTCGCCAGCCTGCCGCCGTTCATTCTAAGGTCGAGGGAACGGTTGGGCGGCAGGGTGCTGAGTGTTTCTGCCATTCTGAACCAAAACTCACCGCTGGCTTCGTCGGGTGCATTCAATTTGAGCATTTCATAGTGAACCTCCTGATCATCGTTTTGCACGAGACCCCATACTTCGGCAAGGATTTTCTGTTCTTCACGACTCAAGTGTTGCCATTGTCTGGCTTGCTGCTGCATATTGTTTTCCTTTGCGAATGTGTTATGCCGTCTGAAATACGGCGCGGACCCTGTCCAAATCTTCCTGCGTGTCCACACCGGCGGCGGGGGCTTCTTTGGCGGTTTCGACGGCAATCGGGTAGCCGTGCCACAGGACGCGCAGTTGTTCCAGCGATTCGATGGTTTCCAGCGGCGAGACGCTCATTTCGGCATAGCGTTGCAGGAAGCCGGCGCGGTAGGCGTAGATGCCGATATGGCGCAGGACGGCGGTTTCAGACGGCATTTCGCGTTTTTCGGCACGCATCGCATCGCGCGGATAAGGAATCGGGGCGCGGCTGAAGTAGATGGCGTTGCGGTTTTTGTCGAGGACGACTTTGACGGCGTTGGGATTCATCAATTCGTCGAAATCGTGCAATTCGTGCGCGGCGGTCGCCATTTGGACGTTGTTTTCCACCAAGACTTCGGCGGTACGGTCGATGAGTTCGGGGGCAATCAGCGGCTCGTCGCCCTGTACGTTGACAACGACCAGATGTTGCGGCAGCTTCAGCGCGGCGGCGGCTTCGGCAAGGCGGGTCGTGCCGCTTTCGTGCCGGTTTGAAGTCATGACGACTTCCACGCCGTACGCCTGACAGGCCATCTGAATATCGGGATGATCGGTGGCAACGACGACGCGCGCGGCTTTGCTTTTTGCCGCCTGTTCGGCAACGCGTACGACCATCGGTTTGCCGTGGATGTCCGCCAAGGCTTTTCCGGGCAGGCGCGATGAATCCAGCCGCGCCGGAATCAATACGACAAATTCGGTCATGCTTTGAGTTCCTCTTCGCTCAACGCTCGCGCTTCGTTTTCCAGCATATAGGGAATGCCGTCTTTAATCGGATAAGCCAGCTTCGCCTGACGGCTCCACAATTCCTGTTTGTCCTGATGATATTCCAGCCTGCCTTTGGTAACGGGGCAGACGAGGATGTCTAAGAATTTTTTTTCCATAGGGTCTCTTTCGAGTTTATAGTGGATTAACAAAAATCAGGACAAGGCGACGAAGCCGCAGACAGTACAGATAGTACGGAACCGATTCACTTGGTGCTTCAGCACCTTAGAGAATCGTTCTCTTTGAGCTAAGGCGAGGCAACGCCGTACTGGTTTTTGTTAATCCACTATAATGGTTTAATCAATCGGATGCCCTCTGCAATATTTCAGGCGGCTATTATTTATTTCTGATGCCTTTTCCCAACCTGTCCAGCCTGCTTGCAGCCCGCATCGGGATTTTTACCGCCGCAGATGATGCGTCGCAACTCTTCCGTAAACTCGGGCAGATGATGTCGCGCGATTTTCCCTGACAATGCAGTCCAAGATACCGCTATTTCACTCATCGACTTCTTGATTAAGCGCGGATTTTTGGCAACGACGGACTGACCGACAGGCGAACCGTAAAAGGCAATCATGCCGTCAATTTCTTCTTGCGTGTATATCTCACGGGCATTCTTCAATAAAGTATTGCGGACAGCCTGTTTCACCTCAGGCGTGATCAAATCTTTCAAAACATTCTCACGATAGCGGTTAAAGGCTTTTGCCGCCTGATCTTTTTTCTCTTCCGGCATTTCGGCAAGGGCTTTGTCCGCATATGGTTTAAATCCGGCATTAAAGCCCTCAATCATATTTTTTTCTATATCCCGGTCAAAATTCTGCGTATCCAGCCAACGCTCCAACGACGCGTCGCTGGGCGAGGCGGCAAATGTGCCGGCGCACAATGCCAGCGCGGCGAAGGGCAATAACAAGGTTTTCAGCTTCATATCCGCTCCTTTGGCGAATGATTAATACAGATAAAAAATACAACCGGCTTCCGTCATTCCTGCTCAGGTGGAAATCCAGGGATTTGGGATTTCTGAAGCCTCCTAGTCATTCCTGAAAATTCGAGACTTAGATTCCCGCCTGCGCGGGAATGACGGCGTGAGGCGTTTTTAATAATTTCGCCCAAACCGTGCTTTCAGACGGCCTTTAGCACTCCTTCCAGACGCTCAAACACAAACGCCGCCAAATCAGGTTCGATTATCGCACAAACCGGCAGCACCCAAACATTATCGGCGCAAATGCCGTCTGAAAACTTGACCGCATCCTTTTCCGTAATAATTACCGCGTCCGCATCGGGCAAATCTGCCGCCGAAATATCAGCGTGGTCGGGCAGCGCGACGGTTTGCTTCAAGGTAATGCCCATATTCCGCAACGAATCGAAAAACCGCGCCGGCTTGGCGATACCGGCGACTGCCGCGACGGTTTGATTTCCCAAACCCGCCAAATCCAATTCTTCGGACAGCCGGTTCAAACGGTAAATTTGTCCCGTTTCGATGCGGCTGTGAAACATATTTTCAGACGGCGCAAACGACGCGTCCGCCTCGCCGCCGCTGACGACGACCGCATCCACCGAATCCAGCCGCGACAAAGGTTCGCGCAAACTGCCGTTGGGTAGCAGATCCAAATCCTGCCTTGCTGTGTCGGCAGACGGAAACACGGCAATTTCGACATCGCGTTGCAGGGCGTAATGCTGCAAACCGTCGTCCGCCACAATCAGTCCGATGTCGGGATGCGCCGACAGCAACGCCCTGCCCGCTTCCGCTCGGCTGCCGCCCACCGCCGTCGGCGCACCGGTTTTGCGGAACAGCAGCAAAGGCTCATCGCCCGCATCTTCCGCTCGGCTCTCAGCATTCAATACATGAACCGCCTTGCTCTTGCGCCCGTAGCCCCGGCTGATGATGCCGACCTTGACGCCCTTTTCCTGCAAACCCGACACCAGCGCGGCAACAATCGGCGTTTTCCCCGTCCCACCCGCGTGAATATTGCCGACCACGACCACAGGCACGGGCAGCTTTTCGCTTTGCCGTTTTCCCGATAAAAAATCCGCACGCCGTTTCGCCGCAATTTTGGCAAACAGCCCGGAGAGCGGCTTGAGCAGAAAAGACAAAACCGGATAAGGTTTTTGCCAATGCCGTTCGATAAGGGTATGAAATTTGAAACAATTCGGCATATTCGATACAAATCTTCGAAGCAGAATCAGCCGGTGCATTAATAATGCGTACCCGATGCAGACCCACCTATAAGCAATATGAAAATCAAACCGATAAGCGAACCAATCAGGTAAATAAGCAACAGCGCTTTACAGAAATTGGCACGGTTCGGGTTGCCTCTGCCGAATGCCCAAACAAAAAGCATAATGATGTTGACCAAAGGAATCATGAAAACAATCATCGTCAACACCCATTGTCCTGTCGTCATGACGGGGGCGTTGTCGTTTTGGATTTCAGGCGTGTTGTTGATGTTGTAACGGACGGATTCCATATTTTTCCTTTTTGGGACAGGTTTCAAATCGTCGGACAACAAAATACCGCCTGAAAACAGTTCAGACGGCATTTTTACACTCAGCGTATTACAGCTTCCATTCGCCCAGCTTGGCGGCGTAGGCTTCCAAGTCTGCAATCGGACGGGTTGCCACGCCGCTTTCCATCGCTGCTTTGGCGGCAGCCGCAGCGACGCGCGGCAGCAAGCGGGAGTCGAACGGGGTCGGAATCAGGTATTCCGCGCCGAATTCGAATTTCTTACCGTAAGCAGCAACCACTTCTTCGGTTACTTCTTCCATCGCCAAATCTGCCAAAGCATACACGCAAGCGCGTTTCATTTCTTCGTTGATGGTGGTCGCGCCGACATCCAACGCGCCGCGGAAGATGAACGGGAAGCACAATACGTTGTTGACTTGGTTCGGGAAGTCGGATCGGCCGGTGCCGATAACCACGTCCGAACGGGTTTCTTTTGCCAGCGGCGGCAGGATTTCCGGATTCGGGTTGGCCATGGCGAACACGATGGGTTTTTCGTTCATCGTGTTCAACATTTCAGGTGTCAGCAGATTCGCACCGGAGAGGCCCAAGAAGATGTCTTTGCCTTTGACGGCATCGGCAAGCACGCGTTGACCGTTGTCTTCAACGGCGTAGAACTGTTTGGACTCATCCATGCGGTCTTTGTCTTCGCGGGTTTGGTAAATCACGCCTTTGGAGTCGCAAACGGTTACGTTTTCGCGTTTCAAGCCCAAATCCAGCAGTTGGTTCAGGCAGGCAATCGCGGCCGCACCTGCGCCGGAACACACCAAAGTCGCTTCTTCGATTTTACGGCCGGTAAAACGCAGGGCGTTCAATACGGCGGCGGCAGTAATGATGGCGGTACCGTGCTGGTCGTCGTGGAATACGGGGATTTTGCAGCGTTTGCGTAATTCGCGTTCGATGTAGAAACACTCGGGCGCTTTGATGTCTTCGAGGTTGATGCCGCCGAAAGTCGGCTCTAAAGCGGCGATGATGTCCACCAGTTTTTGCGGGTCTTTTTCATCGATTTCGATGTCGAACACATCCACACCGGCGAATTTTTTGAACAATACGCCTTTGCCTTCCATCACGGGTTTGCCCGCCAGCGCGCCGATGTCGCCCAAGCCCAAAACGGCCGTACCGTTGGAAATGACGGCGACCAAGTTGCCTTTGGCGGTGTATTTGTAGGCATTTTGCGGATCGGCATGGATTTCCATACAGGGGGCGGCTACGCCCGGAGAGTACGCCAACGCCAAATCTTTGTCGGTCGCCAGAGATTTGGTCGGGGTAACGGAAATTTTGCCCGGAACGGGTAATTCGTGGAACTTGAGGGCGGCTTCTTTCAATGAGTTTTCCATGTGTCAATCCTGTTGCGAGAAAAAGATTTGAATCGGACTGTCCGAAACACTTTCGAGACATCGGGTTACGGGCGGTTCGTTAATATTGCCGACGCATCCTGCCTTGTAACTGAGCGTAATTCTATCATGCCGAAAGTTTGGCGCATACCGCCATTTTTACCTGCGGCACTGCCGTTTGATTTTCGGCGCGGGCGGATGCGCTTGTTTCAATATTTGCCACATCAACAGCCGAAATGTCTGTCCAACATTTTTTCTATGCTGTTTCTGACTTCTTCCACGCTGCGGTTGCCGTCAATAACGGCGTACCGTTCGGGACAGGCGGCGGCACGGTTCAGATAAACGCTGCGCACACGCATAAAGAAATCCGCCTGCTCCTGCTCGAAACGGTCTTTCTCGCGCGTCTGTCCGATACGCGCCATCGACACTTCCAGCGGCACATCCAACAGCAGGGTCAAATCGGGGCGCAAACCGCCCTGCACCCAATGTTCCAAAATTTCAATGTCTTCAGACGGCATCCCCCGCCCGCCGCCCTGATAGGCGAAGGTCGCATCGGTAAAACGGTCGGACACGACATGGATGCCGTCTGAAAGCGCGGGCAATATCACGTCTTCAATATGCTGCATTCTAGCGGCGAACATCATCAGTGTTTCCGCACGCAAACCGGCCTTGGTCGCCGGATTGAGCAAAATCTCGCGCAACGCCTCGCCCAGCACCGTGCCGCCCGGTTCGCGCGTGAACAGCACGGGCAGCCCCCTCCGTTCAAACCATGCCTTGATGATGGCAAGGTTGGTGGATTTGCCGGCACCGTCTATGCCGTCCAAAGTGATGAATTGCGGTTTCATGCTTGCAGTTCCGGTAAGGGTATGCCGTCTGAAACAAATTCAGCGTTCAGACGGCATGGTTTATTTTTTCAAAATATATTTGCGGACGGCGGCGTTGTGTTCGGTCAAATCATGGCTGAACTGGCTCAAGCCCGTGCCGTCCATTTTGGACACGAAATACAGGTATTTTTCGCCGGACGGATGGGCGGCGGCATCGAGTGCCGCCTTGCCGGGCAGCGCGATCGGGGTCGGCGGCAGACCGCCGCGCGTGTAGGTGTTGTACGGCGTGTCGCGGCGCAGGTCGGCTTTACGGATTTTGCCCTTGTATGCCGCACCCATGCCGTAAATCACGGACGGGTCGGTTTGCAGGCGCATACCGATTTTCAGGCGGTTGACGAAGACGGAAGCGACATGGTCGCGGTCGGCTTCATGCCCTGTTTCCTTTTCGATCAGGCTCGCCATAATCAGCATTTCATAAGGGTTTTTATAAGGCAGCCCGTCCTGCCTGCCTGCCCATGCCTCGTTCAGACGGCGTTGCATCGCCTTGTAGGCGGTTTGGTAAATCTGCAAATCGCTGCCGCCCGCATCGATTTCGTAGCTGTCGGGGAAAAACTGCCCTTCGGGATTGCCGCTGAAGGCATCGGGCGCAACTTCCGCCATCAGTTTTTCATTGCTCCAGCCTTTGGTGTCGTGTTCGATGTCGGGCGTTGCGTCGATGACTTTCCTCATATGCGAAAAACGCGAACCTTCGATAATCTGCACGGTAACGGAATCCGGCCTGCCGCCGCGCATTTTCTGCAAGATATCCCAAGCAGACACTTCCGAAGGCAATCTGTACGTCCCCGTATGCAGCCTGTTGTGCACACCCAAAACGTAGGCCGCCGCCGTCAAAACATGCCTGCTGAACACGATGCGGTCTTCGGCAAGTTTCCTGCCGACCGACGAAATACCCTGATTTTTGGCAATCTTGATTCGGTATGCCCTGCCGTTATCCTTAGGAACAAAAAGCAGCGCGGCGAAAACGGCTGCCGACACGGTCAAAAAAACGGCAGACCATTTCAACAATTTTCTCAACATGGTAGGATTCCCAGCATTCGGAATACGTCTTAAAATTCGGGCGACAGTATAACCCAAATTACCCGCCGGACAGGAAGAACATCATGGACAATCACGCCGAAGCACACTGGCAAAACGGCTGGCTTCAAAGCATACGCCATACCCCGTCGCCCAATTTCAGCCCGAGGGAAACGGGGGAAACGGTTTCCTTAATCGTGCTGCACAACATTTCGCTGCCGCCGTTCGAATACGGCACGGATGCGGTGGAAAAGCTGTTTGCCAACCGGCTCGACCCCGACGGGCATCCGTTCTTCAGCCTGATACACACTTTGCGCGTATCCAGCCATTTCTTAATCAAACGCGGCGGCGAAACGGTGCAGTTCGTATCATGCAGCGACATGGCGTACCACGCGGGCGTATCCTCGTTTCGTGGACGGGAAAAATGCAACGCGTTTTCCATCGGCGTCGAATTGGAAGGCTGCGATTTCGAGCCGTTTGCCGAAGCGCAATACCGTTCGCTCGAAGCCTTGTTGGACGCAATCTGCCGCCGCTACCCCATCACGGCGGTAACGGGACACCAAGACATCGCACCCGGCCGCAAAACCGACCCCGGCCATTTTTTCGACTGGCGGCGGATACGTGAGAAAGGGTTTCCCGTGGACAGAAATGCCGTCTGAAAACCACAGATTTCAGACGGCATTTCGGAAAATTTCCGCTTATTTCGACACACTGCTGTCAGACCCTGCAATTTTCGTTATAATTCAAACGTTATAACCGGTCGTTCCGTCAGACTGCCGGAAACGCAAGCCCGATTTAACCGCAGTACCCGCACTTTGCGTATCCTGCATCTCGAAATTTAAAGTGATTGCCATGATTTACATCGTACTGTTTCTAGCCGTCGTCCTCGCCGTTGTCGCCTACAATATGTATCAGGAAAACCAATACCGCAAAAAAGTGCGCGACCAGTTCGGACACTCCGACAAAGATGCCCTGCTCAACAGCAAAACCAGCCATGTCCGCGACGGCAAACCGTCCGGCGGACCGGTCATGATGCCGAAACCCCAACCGGCGGTCAAAAAAACGGCAAAACCCCAAGACCCCGCCATGCGCAACCTGCAAGAACAGGATGCCGTCTACATCGCCAAGCAGAAACAGGCAAAAGCCTCCCCGTTCAAAACCGAAATCGAAACCGTCTTGGAAGAAAGCGGCATTATCGACAACTCCGCCCACACCGCTTCCGAACCCCAAACCGGACATTCCGCACCAAAACCTGCCGACGCGCCGACAAAACCCGTTCCTGTCCCGCAAACGCCGGCAAAACCGCTGATTACGCTCAAAGAGCTGTCGAAGGTCGAGCTGCCCTGGTTTGACGTGCGCTTCGATTTCATTTCCTATATCGCGCTGACCGAAGCCAAAGAACTGCACGCACTGCCGCGCCTTTCCAACCGCTGCCGCTACCAGATTGTCGGCTGCACCATGGACGACCATTTCCAGATTGCCGAACCCATCCCGGGCATCCGCTATCAGGCATTTATCGTGGGTATTCAGGCAGTCAGCCGCAACGGACTTGCCTCGCAGGAAGAACTCTCCGCATTCAACCGCCAGGTGGACGCATTCGCACAAAGCATGGGTGGTCAGACGCTGCACACCGACCTTGCCGCCTTTATCGAAGTGGCTTCCGCACTGGACGCATTCTGCGCGCGCGTCGACCAGACCATCGCCATCCATTTGGTTTCCCCGACCAGCATCAGCGGCGTAGAACTGCGTTCCGCCGTAACGGGCGTGGGTTTCGTTTTGGAAGACGACGGCGCGTTCCACTATACCGACACGTCGGGTTCGACCATGTTCTCCATCTGCACGCTCAACAACGAGCCGTTTACCAATGCCCTTTTGGACAACCAGTCCTACAAAGGCTTCAGTATGCTGCTCGACATCCCGCACTCTCCGGCAGGCGAAAAAACTTTTGACGACCTCTTTATGGATTTGGCGGTACGCCTGTCCGGCCAGTTGAACCTGAATCTGGTCAACGACAAAATGGAAGAAGTTTCGACCCAATGGCTCAAAGACGTACGCACTTATGTATTGGCGCGTCAGTCCGAGATGCTCAAAGTCGGTATCGAACCGGGCGGCAAAACCGCCCTGCGCCTGTTCTCCTAAAATCGAATGCAATCAAAGCGGATATGTCGTTACGGCATATCCGCTTTTTTTCGGGTAAAATTCAGCTGTTTTCAACCTATCATTTTTCAGACGACCTTTGCCCGTTTCATCCCGTATCAGACAAAGGTCGTCTGAAAACCTTCTCTCATGAATCCAAACTCAAAACATAACACTAACCTTACCAATCTTCTTAAACCGTCTGATAGTGATATAAAACAATTTGCCGCACAACACATCTGCCGCCTCACCGACCTCCTCAACCGCTACGCCTACGAATACTACACCCTCGATGCGCCCAGCGTACCCGATGCCGAATACGACCGCCTGTTCCGTGAACTCGAAGCCCTCGAGCTGAACCATCCCGAGCTCAAGCTGCCCGACAGCCCGACTCAGCGTGTCGGCGGCGAGCCTTTGGCGGGATTTGCCGAAGTACGCCACGAAGTGCCGATGCTGTCGCTGACCAACGCTTTTTCCCCGCAAGATGAAAACGGCGTGTTCGACCATGCCGAAATGTACGCCTTCGACCAACGCGTGCGCGACGGCTTGGACGGCGGCAATCCCGAATACGTTATCGAACCCAAATTCGACGGCCTCGCCATCAGCCTGCTCTACCGCGACGGCGTATTGGTGCAGGCGGCAACGCGCGGCGACGGTACGACGGGCGAAGACGTTACCCAAAACGTCAAAACCGTCGCCAATATCCCCCTGCGGCTACACGGCGAAAACGCGCCCGAACTCATCGAAGTGCGCGGCGAAGTGCTGATGCTCAAAGCCGACTTTGCCGCGCTCAATAAACGTCAAGCCGAAAACGGGCAAAAATCCTTTGCCAATCCGCGCAACGCCGCTGCCGGCAGCCTGCGCCAACTCGATTCGCGCATCACCGCGCAACGCAAACTGCACTTTTTCCCCTACTCGATTGCCCGCCAGCAAGGCGGTTTCGTCGCGGAAGAGCATATCCAAGAACTCGCCTATTTCCGAGAACTCGGCTTCAGCCTACCCGACGGCAATTTCGGCTGTTTCAAAAATATCGGCGAAGTATTGGCATTTTACGAACAAATGCAGCAAAAACGCCCTGAGCTGCCCTATGAAATCGACGGCATGGTCGTCAAAGTCAACAGCTTGGCGCAACAGCGCGAACTCGGCTTCATCTCCCGTGCGCCGCGCTGGGCGATTGCCCACAAATTCCCCGCCGAAGAAGCCCTGACCGTCGTCGAAGCCATAGACGTACAAATCGGGCGCACCGGCGCGGTTACCCCCGTCGCCCGCCTGCAACCCGTATTCGTCGGCGGCGTAACCGTCACCAACGCCACTCTGCACAATCAGGACGAAGTATCGCGTAAAGACGTGCGCATCGGCGATACCGTCGTCGTGCGCCGCGCCGGAGACGTGATTCCCGAAGTTGTACGCGTGATTTTCGAACGCCGCCCGATGCAGGAAACCGCCGTTGCCGTTTCAGACGGCATCAAATACCAACAAGACGACCTGTTTGCCGAAGCACCGGCTGCAAACCAAACCCAATCCGTTCCGCTCCACAAGCCCTACCGCCTGCCGACCCATTGCCCCATCTGCCGCAGCGAAATCGAACGCGAAGAAGGCGAAGCCGTCGCTCGATGCAGCGGCGGCATGCTTTGTCAGGCACAACGCGCACAAGGCTTAATCCACTTCGCCTCGCGCAAAGCCATGGACATCGACGGACTCGGTCAAAAACAAATCGAGCAACTTGTCGCCCAAGACCTCGTCCGCCATTTTGCCGACCTCTACCGCCTCGACATCCCGACCTTGCAAAAAATGAAGGAAACGGCGGATAAAGGGTCGTCTGAAAACGAAGACGGCGACACAGAAACGGTTTCAGGCGACCTGTCTGAATCCAATACCCCAAACGGCAAAAAACAGCCGACCAAGTGGGCGGAAAACATCCTCGCAGGCATAGAAGCCAGCAAAACGCCCGAACTCGCCCGCTTCCTGTTCGCGCTCGGCATCCGCCACGTCGGCGAACGCACCGCCAAAACACTGGCGCAGGCATTCGGTTCGCTGGAACACGTCCGCCGCGCGCCCGAACCCATCCTCGCCTGCCTGCCCGACATCGGCACCGTCGTGGCGCGTTCCATCGCCCACTTCTTTGCCCAAGCCGAACAGCAGGCGATGATAGACGAACTGCTCGCCGCAGGCGTTGCCCCGCAAACCCAAGCCGTCAGCCTGCCTGCCGCACAATATGCCGAACCGCAACGCTGGATCGCCCGCCTGCCCAGTTTCAAAATCAGCGAAAACAAAGCCCAAGCCTTATGGGAACTCGCCGGCAAAAACATAGAAGGCCTGCAAAACGACAAAGCCCTCCCTGCCGACTGGCAGGCGTGGCGCAGCGAACCACAAAACGCCGCCCTGCTCGAAAACCTGAAAACCTTCTTCGCGCAAATGCCGTCTGAAGACGAAGCGGCGCAAGGTTCAGACGGCATCAATAAAGCCGTGGCGAGCAAAACCTTTGTGTTAACCGGCACCCTGCCCACGCTCAAACGCGACCAAGCCCAAGCATTAATCGAAGCCGCAGGCGGCAAAGTTTCCGGCAGCGTGTCCAAAAAAACCGATTACGTCGTCGCCGGAGAAGCCGCGGGCAGCAAGCTGGAAAAAGCCAATGCCTTGGGCGTTTCCGTCCTCAGCGAAGCCGACCTGCTTACCCTGCTCGGCTGAACCTATGCCGTCTGAACCGCCTTCAGACGGCATTGTCCACTTTTCCGAACCACACCATGCACACCATTTCCTTTCCAAACCGCACCCGACTCACCGCCCTGCCGCCCCTGTCGCTTTACATCCACATCCCGTGGTGCATCAAAAAATGCCCGTATTGCGACTTCAATTCCCACAGCCTGAAAAACGGATTGCCCGAAGCCGCCTATATCGACGCGCTGCTGACCGATTTGCAGCTTGAATTGCCCAATATTTGGGGCAGGCCGGTGGAAACAATCTTTTTCGGCGGCGGTACGCCCAGCCTGTTTCAGGCGGAATCAATCGACCGTTTGTTGAGCGGCGTGCGTTCGCTGTTGCGCTTGCAGCCGGAAGCGGAAATTACGTTGGAAGCCAATCCGGGTACGTTTGAAATCGAGAAGTTTCAAGGATTTAAAGACGCGGGTATCACGCGGCTTTCTATTGGTGTGCAGAGTTTCAACGACGATATGCTTGCGCGGCTGGGGCGCGTCCACAATGGCAAAGAAGCCTTAACCGCCATAGCTACTGCCTTGAAATTATTTGATAAAGTCAATATCGACTTGATGTACGCCCTGCCGAACCAGACCGTTCAGACGGCATTGGACGACGTGCAAACCGCCATCGCCACGGGCGCAACCCACATCAGCGCGTATCATCTGACCATGGAGCCGAACACGCCGTTCGGTCATACACCGCCGAAAGGTTTGCCGCAAGACGAAGCAGCATTGGACATCGAAGACGCGGTACACGGCGCGCTGGAAGGCACGGGTTTTATCCACTACGAAACATCGGCTTTTGCGAAACCCGCCATGCAGTGCCGCCACAATTTGAACTACTGGCAGTTCGGCGATTATTTAGGCATAGGCGCGGGCGCGCACGGCAAAATCTCCTATCCCGACCGCATCGAACGCACCGTCCGCCGCCGCCACCCCAACGACTACCTCGCCCTAATGCAAAGCCAACCGAGCGAAGCCGTTGAACGCAAAACCGTCGCCGCCGAAGATTTGCCGTTCGAATTCATGATGAACGCCCTGCGCCTGATCGACGGCGTACCCGCCGCGATGTTACAGGAACGCACGGGCGTACCCGCCGCCAAAATCATGGCGCAAATCGAAACGGCAAGGCAAAAAGGCCTGCTGGAAACCGACCCGACCGTGTTCCGCCCGACCGAACGGGGACGGTTGTTTTTAAACGATTTATTGCAGTGTTTTTTATAAGCGCAAACAAATCGGCGGCCGCCCGGGAAAACCCGCCCCGAACGCGGCCGGCAAATATGCTTATCGATGGAAAACGCAGCCACATCCCCCGCCGGGCGTTTCAGACGGCACAGCCGCCGCCGGAAATGTCCGACGCTTAAGGCAACGCCGCACACAAAAAACCGTACGCCTGCGCCTGCAACAATCCGACAGATACCGCCGCCGCGCCTTTGCGGTTTTTTCCAAACCGTTTGCAAGTTCCACCCGTCCGCCGCGTGATGCCGCCGCCACCATTTAAAGGCAACGCGCGGGTTAACGGCTTTGCCGTCGGCAGAGCAGCCGGATGCCGCCGCGTATCTTGAGGCATTGAAAATATTACGATGCAAAAAGAAAATTTCAGTATAATACGGCAGGATTCTTTAACGGATTCTTAACAATTTTTCTCCCTAACCATAAAGGAACCAAAATATGAAAAAAGCACTTGCCGCACTGATTGCCCTCGCCCTCCCGACCGCCGCACTGGCAGAAGGCGCATCCGGCTTTTACGTCCAAGCCGATGCCGCACACGCCAAAGCCTCAAGCTCTTTAGGTTCTGCCAAAGGCTTCAGCCCGCGCATCTCCGCAGGCTACCGCATCAACGACCTCCGCTTCGCCGTCGATTACACGCGCTACAAAAACTATAAACAAGTCCCATCCACCGATTTCAAACTTTACAGCATCGGCGCGTCCGCCATTTACGACTTCGACACCCAATCGCCCGTCAAACCGTATCTCGGCGCGCGCTTGAGCCTCAACCGCGCCTCCGTCGACTTGGGCGGCAGCGACAGCTTCAGCCAAACCTCCACCGGTCTCGGCGTATTGGCGGGCGTAAGCTATGCCGTTACCCCGAATGTCGATTTGGATGCCGGCTACCGCTACAACTACGTCGGCAAAGTCAACACTGTCAAAAACGTCCGCTCCAGCGAACTGTCCGCCGGCGTGCGCGTCAAATTCTGATATACGCCTTATTCCGCAAACCGCCGAGCCTTCGGCGGTTTTTTGTTTTCAACATCCATGCCGTCTGAAACTACACAAGCCGGCGGTTTTGTACGATAATCCCGAACGCTGCGGCTTCTGCCGCCCTATTTTTTAAGGAATCCGAAATGTCCAAAACCATCATCCACACCGACAAAGCCCCTGCCGCCATCGGCGCATACAGCCAAGCCGTCCGAGCAGGCGACACCGTTTACATGAGCGGTCAAATCCCCCTCGATCCCGCCACCATGACCGTCGTCGGCAACGGCGATTTCCGCGCCGAAGCGCGCCAGGTCTTTAAAAACCTGCAAGCCGTCGCCGAAGCGGCAGGCGGTTCGCTGGACGACATCGTCAAACTCAACGCCTACCTGACCGACCTTGCCAACTTCGCCGTCTTCAACGAAGTGATGGCGGAATTTATCGCCGAGCCGTTCCCCGCCCGCGCCGCCGTCGGCGTTGCCTCGCTGCCCAAAGGCGTGCAGGTTGAAGCCGAAGCCGTCCTCGTTTTGAACGCATAATTCCACGTTCAGACGGCATAAGATTTCCAACTGTGCCGTCCGAACCGCAATACTTTCCCACTTCACAACACCCGCAATGGCACATTACGCAATCGGCGACATCCAAGGCTGCTTCGACGAACTGACCGCGCTGCTCGGCAAAATCGGCTTCAACCACGGCACGGACACCCTCTGGCTGACGGGCGACATCGTCAACCGCGGCCCGAAATCCCTCGAAACGCTGCAATTCTGCATCCGTCACGAAAACAGCGTGCAAATCGTCCTCGGCAACCACGACCTGCACCTGCTCGCCGTCGGCTGCGGCGAAGGCGCGCTCAAACGCAGCGACACAATCGAACCCATACTCAAACACCCCGACGGCAGAAAAATGCTCGACTGGCTGCGTGCGCAACCGCTGTTGATACGCGAGGGCAGCCGCGTGATGGTACACGCCGGCATCCTGCCGCAATGGTGCATAGCCAAAGCCGAATCGCTCGCTAGAGAAGCCGAAGCCGAACTGCGCGGCAAAAAATACGTCAAATTCTTTTCCAAAATGTACGGCAACAAACCGGCCGCGTGGGATGAAGGTTTGGAAGGCTATGCCCGCCTGCGCTTCATCGTCAACGCATTCACGCGGATGCGCGCCCTGACCTTTAAAAACGAACTGGATTTCGACTACAAATCCACAGTGAAAAAAATGCCGCTTTACCTGCGCCCGTGGTTCAAAGCCCCCGACCGGCAAAACCTCGACCACACCATCATCTTCGGACACTGGTCCTCGCTGGGCTACACGAATGCCGACAACGTCATCTCGCTGGACACCGGCGCGCTGTGGGGCGGGCAGCTGACCGCCGTCAACCTCGAAACGGAAGAAATTACCCAAGTCCAAGCCGCCGGCGGCATAGACTGGAAAAGCTTCGCAAAATAACGGACCGCCCCACTATGCACAAAATCCTGCCCATCGCCCACGTCCTCTCCCGACTGGGTATGCTGTTTTCCTTTATCCTGCTGATACCCGCCGCCCTCTCCTACGCCTTTTCGGACGGCGCGTACACCGCCTTCGCCACCACCGCGACCGTTACCCTTTCTGGCTCGTGCATCGTCCGGCTCGCCACCCTCCGGTTCAGGCGCGAACTGCGTCCGCGCGACGGCTTTACCCTCGTCCTGATGTTGTGGCTGGCGTTTGCCGCTATGGCTGCGATGCCGATGTACCTGTATTTCCCAAATATGGGCTTTACCGACGCATTTTTTGAATCGATGTCGGGACTGACCACCACCGGCGCGACCGTCATCTCCCACGTCGACGGACTCGCCCCATCCGTCAACTTTTGGCGGCATATGCTCAACTGGCTGGGCGGGATGGGCATCATCGTCCTTGCCGTCGCCATCCTGCCCATGCTCGGCGTAGGCGGCACGCAATTATTCAAAGCCGAAATCCCCGGCATTGACAAAGAAAGCAAAATGTCGCCGCGCATTTCCCAAGTGGCGAAAAAACTCTGGTTCGGCTACACCCTGATCACCATCCTCGCGGCAGCCTGCCTACATTTTGCCGGGATGGGCTGGTTCGATGCCGTCTGTCACGCAATGGCGACCCTCTCGCTGGGCGGGTTTTCCACCCACGATGCCAGCATAGCTTATTACAACTCCCCCCTCATCGAAGCAGTCATCATCGTTTTCACCATTTTCGGCGGCATCAATTTTGCCAGCCATTTCGCCGCCCTCAACAGCCGCAGCCTCAAAACCTATTGGAAAGACGAAGAATGCCGGACGATGCTACTGCTGCTCTCCGGCAGCATCCTTGCCGCCGCCCTGTACCTGTGGCACACCGGCCATTACGCCGGCTTCATCGAATCCCTGCGTTACACCGCCTTCAACTTCGTCTCCATCGGATTGGCAAACGGGCTGTCCAACACCGACTTCGCACAATGGCCGCTCCTGATTTCCCTGTGGATGTTTTTCCTCGCCAACATCCTCGCCAGCTCCGGCTCGACCGGCGGCGGCATCAAAACCATACGCGCCCTCGTCCTGTTCAAATTCAGCCTGCGCGAAATGATGGTGCTGCTGCACCCCAAAGCCGTCCGCACCGTCAAAATCAGCGGCAAGGCCATACCCGACCGCCTCGCGCTGACCGTTATGTCCTTCATCTTCATCTACTTTATGACCGTCGTCCTCTTCAGCTTCCTGCTGATGGCGAGCGGTATGGAATTTACCACCGCCTTTACCGCCGTCATCGCCTGCATTACCAATTCCGGCCCCGGACTGGGCGAAGTCGGGCCCGCCGGCAATTACGCCGGTTTGGACGTGATGCAGAAATGGATCTGCGTTACCGCCATGCTCTTGGGCAGGCTGGAAATCTTCACCGTCTTCATCCTTTTCACCCCCGCCTACTGGAAGAAATAAAAAATGCCGTCTGAAAACTTTTCAGACGGCATTTCAAGAAAGTTTGTACATGTGGAAATAGGTGGTATGTTGAAATGGGATATTGGGCGGCACGGGCGGATTGGAACGGAAGAAGTAAGAGATATGAAAAAATTAGATGACAAAGAACAAGCAATGTATATTGCGAAAAAATTTCAAAAAAGAATGTTAATTCCTAAGATTTTTTTTATTTCCGTAGCCTGTATATCTGGTGCAGCAACCCTCCAAGAAATTGTTACAAACAATAATTTCTTAAAGAAAGATATTTTTTTTATTATATTTACTATATATTGGGTTGTTGGATTACTTTTTTGTATTATTTATATTCCGATTGCCGGCATATGTCCATATTGCCATTCTTTTCAAAAATTTAATGGCAAATCATTTGAGATTGATGCTAATAATTTAACTTATTCAAGAGGAATTTCCCCATTTAATAAAGATTATTGCACCGAGTGTAAAGCACCACTATCACCTAAAGCTGTGGAGTATATGTATTCCAAAATAGCTGATGAGTAAGTATAACAGGCGCAGCCTGTGCAACTAGCAAGCCGTAGCCCATATGAAACCTAAACTCAACAAGCAGCATGTGTGCGGAACGCACGCATGTGTTTCTCAAAGTTTGAGCTAAGAGGTTGTCTTAAACAAAAAATACGGTTTCAAACGACCTTTCTTTATACGGACAAAAAAGCAGCCGTTTCAAAAACGGCTGCCTTATATTTTTTGGTCGGAGTGAAAGGATTCGAACCTTCGACCCCTTGCACCCCATGCAAGTGCGCTACCAGACTGCGCCACACTCCGACTCGATAAGTTTCGGATTATAGTTTCCGCCCGACGCTTTGGCAAGCATTAAAATCACAACCGCCCTTATCTTTTTGACACAACGGAAAATTTACCGGCAAACACCGGCGCATCCCTCCTAGGCGGAAAAGGATAAACGCCATAACGTGTAGCGTTTGCTATAATCCGCCCCTTCATTACCGCAGCCCGCCGAAAGATGCCGATGGCAAAACCGCTCAAATACCCCGTCTCCGCACTGGTCGTACTCCATGACGGGGACGGCAGTATCCTCCTCATCGAACGCACGCATCCGAAAGGGTTTTGGCAGTCGGTAACCGGCAGCCTCGAACCCGGGGAAACCGTTGCCCAAACAGCAAGGCGCGAAGTTTGGGAAGAAACCGGCATACTGCTTGCGGAAGGACAGCTTCAAGACTGGCACGACAGCACGGTTTACGAAATCTACCACCACTGGCGGCACCGCTATCCAAAAGGCGTGTTTGAAAACCGCGAACACCTCTTCTCTGCCGAAATTCAGCGTGATACGCCCATCGCCCTGCAACCCGAAGAACACGTCTCCTACGGTTGGTTCGATATGGAAGAAGCGGCGGAAAAAGTATTTTCCCCATCCAACAGGCGCGCGATTTTGGAACTGGGCAGGTTTTTGGGCAAACGGTAACACGCGTCCGGACACCCTTTCAGACGGCATCGGGCGCATTTTCAGCCGGACGTTTGTGCTATACTTTCAAACTTCAAACCTTCCCAAATAAAGGAAACCAAATGGCAGACTTCAACCAAATCCTGACCCCCGGCGACGTGGACGGCGGCATCATCAACGTTGTCAACGAAATCCCCGCCGGCAGCAACCACAAAATCGAGTGGAACCGCAAACTCGCCGCATTCCAACTCGACCGCGTCGAACCCGCCATCTTCGCCAAACCGACCAACTACGGCTTCATTCCCCAAACTTTGGACGAAGACGGCGACGAATTGGACGTGCTGCTCGTTACCGAACAACCTCTGGCAACCGGCGTATTCTTGGAAGCGCGCGTTATCGGCGTGATGAAATTCGTTGACGACGGCGAAGTTGACGACAAAATCGTCTGCGTTCCTGCCGACGACCGCAACAACGGCAACGCCTACAAAACTTTGTCCGATTTGCCGCAACAGCTCATCAAACAAATCGAGTTCCACTTCAACCACTACAAAGACCTGAAAAAAGCGGGTACGACCAAAGTCGAATCGTGGGGCGGTGTGGAAGAAGCGAAAAAAGTTATTAAAGAATCCATCGAACGTTGGAACAAACAGGCATAACGCCCGCCATGCCGTCTGAACGCCGCTTCAGACGGCATTTTTCCAAGCTCTAGGGAATACCGTCCCAATCGGCTATAATCCGAACATACCGTTTCCGACCGAACGCCATGAACCGCCGAAAAACCTATCTGTTGTCTGTTGCCCTATTCACACTGGCATTTATGCTGCTCGTCCTCTTGGGTGCTTATCTGCTGACCGTCGGCAGCAAAGCCTTTGCCGTCGCGTCCTTCCTTTTCGCATTCGGCGCGCTGTTCGGGCAAATCGGCGCACTCGCCCTCTACCTGCGGCACAAATCCCTACGCGCCGCCCCATCTTCATCACAGGAAAACCGCTATGTCTGAAAAACTGGAAAAAATCGTTTTGGCAAGCGGCAATGCCGGCAAGCTCAAAGAATTCGGCAACTTATTCAAGCCTTACGGCATCACCGTATTGCCGCAATCCGAATTCGGCATACCCGAATGTCCGGAACCCTATTCCACCTTTGTTGAAAACGCGCTGGCAAAAGCACGCCATGCCGCCAAATACAGCGGGCTGCCCGCACTCGCCGACGACAGCGGCATCTGTGCCGCCGCCTTAAACGGCGCGCCGGGCATCCATTCTGCACGCTACGCGGGCGACAATCCCAAATCCGATACCGCCAATAACCTGAAACTTGCCGCCGAACTTGCCGGCAAAGCCGACAAAAGCTGCTGCTATGTCTGCGTATTGGTTCTTGTCCGCCATAAAGACGACCCGCGCCCGATTATCGCCGAGGGCGTATGGCACGGGCAGTGGAACGATACGCCGCTCGGGCAAAACGGTTTCGGTTACGACCCGTATTTTTATCTGCCCGAACACGGCAAAACTGCCGCCGAATTGGATTCGGAGGTCAAAAACCGCGAAAGCCACCGCGCGCAGGCACTTGCCGAACTCTTACGCAAACTCGCCCTTTAAACATCAAAACAATACAAAGGAAAAAGAATGAAACCGATAAAAAAAGCCGTCTTCCCCGTCGCAGGGATGGGAACCCGCTTCCTGCCCGCCACCAAGGCCAGCCCGAAAGAAATGCTGCCCATCGTCGACAAGCCGCTGATCCAATACGCCGTAGAAGAAGCCGTGGAAGCCGGCTGCACGGAAATGGTGTTTGTAACCGGACGCAACAAACGCAGCATCGAAGACCATTTCGACAAGGCATACGAACTCGAAACCGAGTTGGAAATGCGCCATAAAGACAAACTTCTGGAACACGTCCGCAACATCCTGCCGCCGAACATTACCTGCCTCTACATCCGCCAGACCGAAGCACTGGGACTCGGACACGCCGTATTGTGCGCCCGCGCCGCCATCGGCGACGAACCCTTTGCCGTCATTCTTGCCGACGACTTAATCGATGCGCCCAAAGGCGCGCTCAAACAAATGGTCGAAGTGTACGGGCGCAGCGGCAACAGCATTTTGGGCGTAGAAACCGTCGAACCGTCGCAAACCGGCTCATACGGCATCGTCGAAACCGAACAGCTCAAACAGTTCCAACGCATTACCGGCATTGTCGAAAAACCCAAGCCCGAAGACGCGCCCTCCAACCTTGCCGTCGTCGGCCGCTACATCCTCACCCCGCGCATTTTCGACTTACTGACCGGCCTGCCGCGCGGCGCGGGCAACGAAATCCAGCTTACAGACGGCATCGCCAAGCTGCTCGATCACGAATTTGTCCTGGCGCACCCCTTTGAAGGCACGCGCTACGACTGCGGCAGCAAACTGGGCTACCTCGAAGCCACCGTCGCCTACGGCCTGAAACACCCCGAAACCGGTGAACCCTTCCGCCGCCTTTTGGAAAAATACCGTACCGAATAACCACATCAAGGAATCCTTATGCACGACAAAACCTGGTCCGGACGCTTCAACGAACCCGTTTCCGAACTCGTCAAACAATACACCGCCTCCATCAGTTTCGACCGACGGCTTGCCGAATGGGACATCCAAGGCTCGCTGGCACACGCGCAAATGTTGAAAGAAACCGACGTGTTGGACGAAGGCGATTTGGCGGACATCCGCCGGGGTATGGCAGAAATCCTCGAAGAAATCCGCAGCGGCAAAATCGAATGGTCACTCGATTTGGAAGATGTCCACATGAACATCGAACGCCGCCTGACCGACAAAATCGGCGACGCGGGCAAACGCCTGCACACCGGCCGCAGCCGCAACGACCAAGTCGCTACCGACATCCGCCTGTGGCTGCGCGATCAGATTACCGTTATCCAAAGCCTGATTCAAAGCCTTCAGACGGCATTGCTGGATTTGGCGGAACAAAACGCCGAAACCGTCATGCCCGGTTTTACCCATCTGCAAGTCGCCCAGCCTGTCAGCTTCGGACACCATATGCTCGCCTACGTCGAAATGCTCGGACGCGATAACGAACGGATGGCGGACTGCCGCCGCCGCGTCAACCGTATGCCGCTCGGCGCAGCCGCCCTTGCCGGTACGACCTACCCGATTCGGCGCGAAATTACCGCCGAATTACTGGGTTTCGAGCAAATCTGCCAAAACTCGCTCGATGCCGTATCCGACCGCGATTTTGCCGTCGAGTTCACCGCCGCCGCCTCGCTGGTTATGGTTCACCTGAGCCGCCTGTCCGAAGAATTGATTTTGTGGATGAGTCCGCGTTTCGGCTTTATCGACATCGCCGACCGCTTCTGCACCGGCTCGTCCATCATGCCGCAGAAGAAAAATCCCGACGTACCCGAACTCGTGCGCGGCAAATCCGGACGCGTCATCGGACACCTTATCGGCCTGATTACCCTGATGAAATCCCAACCCTTGGCGTACAACAAAGACAATCAGGAAGACAAAGAACCGCTGTTTGACACCGCCGACACGCTTATCGACACGTTGCGGATTTACGCCGATATGATGCGCGGCGTAACCGTCAAACCCGACAATATGCGCGCCGCCGTAATGCAGGGTTTTGCAACGGCTACCGATTTGGCAGATTACTTGGTGAAAAAAGGCATGCCCTTCCGTGACAGTCATGAAGTCGTTGCCCAAGCCGTGCGCCATGCCGATGAAGCTGGCGTTGATTTGAGCGAACTGCCGCTTGAAGTCTTACAAGGCTTCAGCAAGCTGATTTCAGACGACGTGTACGGCGTACTGACACCCGAAGGCAGCTTAAACGCCCGCAACCACTTGGGCGGCACCGCGCCCGAACAGGTACGCCTCCAAGTCAAACGCTGGCGTGAAGTGTTGGCTTAACCCCCGATGCCGTCTGAAGAAATGTTCAGACGGCATTTTTAAAAGGCAAGAACACGATGACCGATACGGATACCCAAGCCGACCACTTCGAACAGATGATGTGGCAGGCGGTGGACAAACTTTTTGAACAGCATGACGGCAAACTCGAAAGCATGGACGGACGAGAACAGGAGCTGGTTTTGATTTGGCGGGCGGAAGCCGACATCGGCAACGGCGGCATACTGCAATTTGTCTGCAACTGGGGTTTTCCCGCCGCCGAAAAGACTTGTTCCGTTCTGAAAAAAATCGGCGCGGTACACAGCGCAATGCTGATCCATCGGGCGGCAGACGCATTGGACAAAGAAATCCGCCACCTCCAATCGGAAGGTAAAACCCTAAAAGAAATGTGGGATATAACACAGCATCTCGACAACAAAACCGCCTCGCTGCTGAACAGTCTGGATGAACAATATTGGCAAGACCCCGACAAACTGTATCTGCTGGGATGGCAATACTATTCCGGCAACCCTGTTCAGACGGCATTTTAAAGGGAAGGGTTCTCAAGTATTCCGGCAAATCAAGATGCCGCCTTTGCCCGCATTCCGCCGCCCGTACGGCAATATGAAACAGCCCGGTTTTTGCCCGTTCCGACACGCATTACCCGCTGCTTCCGCCTTACGGGCGCGATGCACGAAAAAAAATACAAGTCAGAACAAACAATAACCGAATCAGATAATAACAAATTTAAAAAAATAATTATTTGCATTTATAAAAAAGAAGGAATACACTATACCCCGTTATGTCTTAACAAGATATACACCCTCATTCATTAGGAGAAAATCGATATGAAAACATCTATCCGATACGCACTGCTTGCCGCAGCCCTGACCGCCGCAACCCCCGCGCTGGCAGACATTACCGTGTACAACGGCCAACACAAAGAAGCCACGCAGGCACTTGCCGATGCCTTTACCCAAGCCACCGGCATCAAAGTAAAAATTAACAGCGGCAAAAGCGACCAGCTTGCCGGCCAAATCAAAGAAGAAGGCAGCCGAAGCCCCGCCGACGTATTCTATTCCGAACAAATCCCCCCGCTGGTTACGCTTTCCGCAGCCAACCTCTTAGAAACCCTCCCCGCAAAAACGATTAACGACACACGCCGCAAAGGCGTGCCGGTTGCCGCCAAAAAAGACTGGGTGGCATTGAGCGGACGTTCGCGCGTCGTCGTTTACGACACCCGCAAACTGTCTGAAAAAGATTTGGAAAAATCCGTCCTGAATTACGCCACGCCGAAATGGAAAGACCGTATCGGTTATGTACCGACTTCAGGCGCGTTCTTGGAACAGGTTGTCGCCATCGTCAAACTGAAAGGCGAAGCAGCCGCCCTGAAATGGCTCAAAGGCTTAAAAGAAAACGGCAAACTGTATGCTAAAAACACTGTCGCGCTCCAAGCCGTCGAAAACGGCGAAGTGCCGGCCGCCCTCATCAACAACTACTACTGGTATGCGTTTGCCAAAGAAAAAGGCGTGAACAACATCCATTCCCGCCTGAACTTCGTCCGCCACAGAGACCCGGGCGCACTCGTTACCTATTCCGGCGCGGCTGTGCTGAAATCTTCCCCGAACAAAGCCGAAGCACAAAAATTCGTCGCCTTCCTTGCCGGCAAACAAGGACAGCAGGTCTTGACTTCCGTCCGCGCAGAATATCCGCTGCACGCCGGCGTGTCTTCCCCGTTCAATATGGAACCTTATGCCAAATTGGAAGCACCTGAAGTATCTGCAACCACCATTGCCGACAAAGAAAATGCCACCCGCCTCCTCGAACAGGCAGGTCTGAAATAAACTTTTTCCGTTCAAACGGTCGGACAACCCTGCTGTCCGACCGTTTTCTATCCGAATCCGATTTATGTCCCGCAACAAAATACCCTCATGGCTGACCGCCCTCATCCTGCTTATCGCCTTGCCGCTGACCCTTCCTTTCCTTTATGTCGCCATGCGTTCGTGGCAGGTCGGTGCAACACGCGCCTACGAACTGCTGTTCCGCCCACGCATGTTTGATTTGCTGGGAAACACCCTGATGCTGATGTTCGGCGTTACCCTGATTTCTATCGTTTTAGGCATTACCTGCGCCGTCCTGTTCCAACGTTACCGCTTTTTCGGCAAAACCTTTTTTCAGACGGCAATTACTCTGCCCTTATGCATACCTGCATTTGTCAGCTGCTTTACATGGATCAGCCTGACTTTCCGCGTGGAGGGATTTTGGGGAACCGTTATGATTATGAGCCTGTCGTCTTTTCCCCTCGCCTACCTATCGGTCGAGGCAGCCCTCAAACGCATCAGCCTGTCGTTTGAAGAAGTCAGCCTTTCCTTGGGTAAAAGCCGCCTGCAAACTTTCTTTTCCGCCATACTTCCCCAACTCAAACCTGCCATCGGCAGCAGCATCCTGCTGATTGCGCTGCACATGCTGATTGAATTCGGTGCAGTATCGATACTCAACTATCCGACCTTTACCACCGCCATTTTCCAAGAATACGAAATGTCGTTCGACAACAACACCGCCGCGCTGCTGTCCGCCGTTTTAATGGCAGTGTGCGGCATCGTCGTATTTGGAGAAAGCATTTTCCGTGGAAAAACCAAGCTCTATCACAGCGGCAAAGGCGTTGCCCGCCCCTACCCGGTCAAAACGATGAAGCTGCCCGCGCAAATCTGCACAGTATTTTTTCTTGGCTCGCTGCTGGTTTTAAGCATCGTCATCCCGTTCGGCATCCTCATCCGCTGGATGATGGTCGGCTCGTCCGGCACATTTGAACTCGTATCCGTGTTCGATGCGTTTGCCCGATCGATGGGCGTATCCGCCGCCGGCGCATTATTGACCATATTGTGTGCACTGCCGCTCGTTTGGGCATCCGTCCGCTACCGCAATATCTTGACCGTATGGATAGACAGGCTGCCCTTCCTGCTGCACGCCGTACCCGGCCTAGTGATCGCCCTTTCGCTGATTTATTTCAGCATCAACTATGCACCATCCGTTTACCAAACCTTTATCGTCGTCGTCCTTGCCTATTTCATGCTTTACCTGCCGATGGCGCAAACCACCCTGAGGACTTCCTTGGAACAATTCCCCAAAGGCATGGAACAGGTCGGCGCAACATTGGGGCGCGGACACTTCTTTATTTTCAGGACGTTGGTGCTGCCGTCCATCCTGCCCGGCATTACCGCCGCATTCGCACTCGTCTTCCTCAACCTGATGAAAGAGCTGACCGCCACTCTGTTGCTGACCGCCGACGATGTCCACACGCTCTCCACCGCCGTTTGGGAATACACGTCAGACGCACAATATGCCGCCGCCACCCCGTATGCCCTTATGCTGGTACTGTTTTCAGGCCTGCCCGTATTCATACTGAAAAAATACGCCTTCAAATAACACTGCTGCGAAAGACCGACTATGACCGCACCCGCACTCCAAATCCGCCAACTGACCAAAAACTTCCAGAACCATGCCGTTCTGCAAAACATCTCGCTCACACTCGGCAAAGGGGAAATCCTCTTCGTCATCGGTGCATCAGGTTGCGGCAAAACCACGCTGCTGCGCTGCCTTGCCGGTTTTGAACAACCCGATTCCGGAGAAATCTCGCTTTACGGAAGAACAATCTATTCAGAAAATACCAACCTTCCCGTCCGCGAACGCCGTTTGGGTTACGTCGTACAGGAAGGCGTACTGTTCCCCCACCTGACCGTTTACCGCAACATCGCCTACGGGCTGGGCAACGGCAAAGGCAAGACGGCGCAGGAGCGGCAACGCATCGAAGCCATGATGGCCCTGACCGGCATTTCCGAACTCTCAAACCGTCATCCGCACGAACTTTCAGGCGGACAGCAACAACGTGTCGCCCTCGCCCGCGCCCTCGCCCCCGATCCCGAACTCATCCTGCTGGACGAACCCTTCAGCGCACTGGACGAACAGTTGCGCCGCCAGATTCGCGAAGACATGATTGCCGCCCTGCGCGCCAACGGCAAATCTGCCGTTTTCGTCAGCCACGACCGGGAAGAAGCCCTGCAATACGCCGACCGGATTGCCGTCATGAAACAAGGGCGCATCCTCCAGACTGCAGCCCCCCACGAACTGTACCGACAACCTGCCGACCTTGAAACAGCCCTATTTATCGGCGAAGGTATCTCCCTGCCCGCCACACTCAACGCCGACGGTACGGCAGACTCCGAATTAGGCAGGTTCCCCGTCGGCAACACCTTACCCGCAGGCACACGCGGCACACTGCTCATCCGTCCGGAACAATTCAGCTTCAACCGCCCGAACACCCATGCTGCCGAATTATCCGCCACCATCCTCAACGCCATACCCAAAGCACGCCACATACAAATCCGCCTGAAAGTCGAGCAAACCATCCTGACGCTGAACACCCCCTACGCACCCGATTTTTCAGACGGCATACAGACACGCATCTACTTGAATTCAGAAGCACTGTTTTTCCCGGAACAACCTGCCCCGTAAGTTTGGAAACACCATGCCGTCTGAAAGGCGTGCCAATGTCTGGCGATATTCATCTTGTTGAAAACATAATTTATTTGTTAATATAGAAACACGCGGCAGCGTAAGACCGACTGCCGCCCAAAAACAGAAAATACCTGTTTCCGCAAACCGGACGGGAAATAGCCTATCCCGACATTTCCCCTCAAATCCCAACACTTCCAACATACATGCCGCACACCGCAGCATACGAAAGGATATATCATGGCAAAAGTACTCATCGTACCCGTATCTGCCGGACTTGACGCATCCGCCGCCGCCCGATCATTTGCAAAAGCCCTGAACGCACAAGTTTTCCAAGCCTTTGACGCACAAGCAGAAGCCCTGTTGGCGCAAGGCAAAAGCGACGACTGGTTTGACGCGACGGTCGGTAAAGTTGCCGCACTCGATGCCGACAACCTCATTATCGAAGGCATCGCACCCGATGCTGACAAAATCTACCTTGCAGGCAAAAACGTCGAACTGGCGCTCTCTTTGGACGCCGCCGCCGTATTTGCCATCCGTTCCGACAACGCCGATGCAGACGAACTGGCGCACCGGCTGAACCTTGCCAAACAGTTCTTTGCCACCGCACCGGGCGTATTGGAAGGTTTTATTGTCGACGGTGCGGCAACCTCCGTTGCCGAAGCGGCTGCCGAAAAAACCGGTTTGACGTTCTTCGGCTCAAGCAGCGCGCTGAAAGACGTATCCGTATTGGCAAACCGACAAACCAAACGCCTTTCGCCCGCCCAATTCCGCTACAACCTGATTGACTTCGCCCGTAAAGCCGACAAACGCATCGTCCTGCCGGAAGGTGCCGAGCCGCGTACCGTCCAAGCCGCCGCCATCTGTCACGAAAAAGGCATTGCACGCTGCGTCCTGCTTGCCAAACGCGAAGAAGTTGAAGCCGTTGCCAAAGAACGCGGCATCAGCCTGCCGGACTCTTTGGAAATCGTCGATCCCGCCTCATTGGTCGAACAATACGTCGAGCCGATGTGCGAACTGCGCAAATCCAAAGGCCTGACACCCGAAGACGCGCGCAAGCAACTGCAAGACACCGTGGTACTCGGTACAATGATGATGGCGCAAAACGATGTAGACGGCCTGGTATCCGGCGCGGTTCATACGACCGCCAACACCATCCGCCCCGCTTTGCAACTGATTAAAACCGCACCGGGTGCAAGCCTCGTATCCAGCGTATTCTTTATGCTGCTGCCCAACCAAGTCCTCGTCTTCGGCGACTGCGCGGTTAATCCGAACCCGACCGCGCAACAGCTTGCCGACATCGCCATCCAGTCTGCCGATTCCGCAAAAGCCTTCGGCATCGACCCGAAAGTGGCCATGATTTCCTACTCTACGGTCAACTCCGGCAGCGGTCCCGATGTCGATACCGTCATCGAAGCAACCAAACTTGCCCAAGAAAAACGCCCCGACCTCGCCATCGACGGCCCGCTGCAATATGATGCGGCAACCGTGCCGGGCGTGGGCAAATCCAAAGCTCCGGGCAGCCCGGTGGCAGGACAGGCAACCGTTTTGGTCTTCCCCGACCTGAACACCGGCAACTGCACCTATAAAGCCGTCCAACGCAGTGCCAACGTCTTGAGCGTCGGTCCGCTGCTGCAAGGCCTGCGCAAACCGGTCAACGACCTGTCTCGCGGCGCGCTGGTGGAAGACATCGTGTTTACCATCGCCCTGACTGCCGTTCAGGCAAAACAAATGGAAGGCTGACAAACGGCTTTCCGGGTTTGAACCCTATGCCGTCTGAAGACAGATTCCCGTTTTCAGACGGCATTTTTATCAGCCCGGCACATTTGTTTGTTAAAATCGCAGCCATATTGCAAAAAAGAGGAGGAAGCCATGCAAACCGCCATTATCGATTACGGTATGGGCAACCTGCATTCCGTATTGAAATCCGTCCGGACGGCGGGGCAGCTTGCCGGAAAAAATACCGAAATCTTTTTAAGCGGCGACCCCGACCGCGTGTCCCGCGCCGACAAAGTCATTTTTCCCGGGCAGGGCGCGATGCCCGACTGTATGGCGGCACTGAAGCGCGGCGGCTTGGACGAGGCAGTCAAAGATGCCTTAAAAAACAAACCGTTTTTCGGAATCTGCGTCGGCGCGCAACTCTTATTCGACCACAGCGAAGAAGGAAACACCGACGGCTTGGGCTGGTTCGGCGGCAAAGTCAGACGCTTTGCCCGCGACCTCCGCGACCGGCAGGGATGCCGTCTGAAAGTCCCGCATATGGGCTGGAACACCGTGCGCCAAACCCAAAACCACCCGCTGTTTAAAGATATTCCCCAAGACACGCGTTTTTACTTCGTCCACAGCTACTATTTCGACCCCGAAAATCCCGAAACCATATTGGGCGAAAGCGACTACCCGTCCCCGTTTGCCTGCATCGTCGGCAAAGACAACGTATTCGCCACGCAATTTCACACCGAAAAAAGCCATGATGCCGGGCTGACGATGTTGAAAAACTTTTTAAACTGGTAAGCCGGACACACCCCCGAACAAGGAGAAAAATTATGCTGCTGATACCCGCCATCGATTTGAAAGAAGGACGCTGCGTCCGCCTGAAACAAGGGTTGATGGAAGAGGCGACCGTCTTTTCCGATTCGCCCTCCGAAACCGCGCTGCACTGGTTCAAACAGGGCGCGCGCCGCCTGCATCTGGTAGATTTGAACGGCGCGTTTGCCGGTGTTCCGCAAAACCTGCCCGCCATCAAAGACATCCTCGCCGCCGTCGCCAAAGACATCCCCGTACAGCTCGGCGGCGGCATACGCGATTTGAAAACCATCGGACAATATTTGGATTTGGGCCTGAACGACGTGATTATCGGCACGGCGGCAGTCAAAAACCCCGACTTCGTGCGCGAGGCGTGCAAAGCCTTCCCCGGCAGGATTATTGTCGGGCTGGATGCCAAAGACGGTATGGCCGCCATCGACGGCTGGGCAACCGTAACCGGGCATCATGTGATTGATTTAGCAAAACGCTTTGAAGACGACGGTGTCAACAGCATCATCTACACCGACATCGGGCGCGACGGTATGATGAGCGGCGTGAACATCGACGCGACGGTCAAACTCGCCCAAACCGTCCGCATTCCCGTCATCGCCTCCGGCGGACTGACCGGCTTGGACGACATCCGCGCCCTGTGTGCCGCCGAAAAACGTGGCGTAGCAGGCGCGATTACCGGCCGCGCGATTTACGAGGGCAGCATCGATTTTGCCCAAGCGCAGCAACTGGCAGATTCCCTCGACTAAAGGCATCCGATTATGGCACTGGCAAAACGCATCATCCCCTGTCTCGACGTAAAAGACGGGCGCGTCGTCAAAGGCGTGAACTTCATCGGTTTGCGCGACGCGGGCGACCCCGTCGAAGCCGCCAAACGCTACAACGGCGAAGGCGCGGACGAATTGACCTTCCTCGACATCACCGCCTCATCCGACAACCGCGACACCATCCTGCACATCATCGAAGAGGTTGCCGAACAAGTCTTCATCCCGCTGACCGTCGGCGGCGGCGTACGCACCGTTGCCGACATCCGCCGCCTGCTCAATGCCGGCGCGGACAAAGTCAGCATCAACACCGCCGCCGTTACCCGTCCCGACCTGATTGACGAAGCCGCCGGATTTTTCGGTTCGCAAGCCATCGTCGCCGCCGTCGATGCCAAAGCCGTCAACCCCGAAAACACACGCTGGGAAATCTTTACCCACGGCGGGCGAAATCCGACCGGTTTGGATGCGGTGGAATGGGCGGTCGAAATGCAAAAACGCGGCGCGGGCGAAATCCTGCTCACCGGTATGGACAGGGACGGGACGAAACAGGGTTTCAACCTGCCGCTGACCCGCGCCGTTGCCGAAGCCGTCGACATCCCCGTCATCGCCTCCGGAGGGGTCGGCAATGTCCGGCATCTGATTGAAGGCATAACCGAAGGCAAAGCCGATGCCGTACTTGCCGCCGGCATTTTCCATTTCGGGGAAATCGCCATCCGCGAAGCCAAACGCGCTATGCGCGAAGCCGGCATCGAAGTGCGCCTCTGACCGCCCCGACTATGCCGTCTGAAAGGAAATATGGATAAAAACCTGCTTGAAGCCGTCAAATTTGACGAAAAAGGTTTGGTTTGTGCCATCGCCCAAGATGCCGAAACCAAACGTGTTTTAATGGTGGCGTGGATGAACGCCGAAGCCCTGCAAAAAACCGTCGAAACCGGCTTTGCCCACTATTACAGCCGTTCTCGCCAAAAACAATGGATGAAGGGCGAAGAGTCGGGACACACGCAAAAAGTCCGCGAACTGCGCCTCGACTGCGACGGCGACGCCATTGTGATGCTCATCGCCCAAAACGGCGGCATCGCCTGCCACACCGGGCGCGAAAGCTGCTTTTACAAAGTCTGGAACGGCAGCGCGTGGGAAACCGCCGATGCCGTCCTGAAAGACGAAAAAGAGATTTACGGCAGCACGCACTGACCGCCTCCAACATTGAATTATCAGGCATTTTTTTGTACAATTTCGCCGTCTCAAACACTGTCCGGGCCGTCTGAAAAGCGGCCTGAACCTTTTTGCAAAGAAAACCATGTCCCAAGAAATCCTCGACCAAGTGCGCCGCCGCCGCACGTTTGCCATCATTTCCCACCCTGACGCAGGTAAAACCACGCTGACCGAAAAGCTGTTGCTGTTTTCGGGCGCGATTCAGAGTGCGGGTACGGTAAAAGGTAAGAAAACCGGCAAATTCGCCACCTCCGACTGGATGGACATCGAAAAGCAGCGCGGCATTTCCGTGGCATCAAGCGTGATGCAGTTCGACTACAAAGACCATACCGTCAACCTTTTGGACACGCCGGGACACCAAGACTTTTCCGAAGACACCTACCGCGTTTTGACCGCCGTGGACAGCGCATTGATGGTCATCGACGCGGCAAAAGGCGTGGAAGCGCAAACCATCAAACTCTTGAACGTCTGCCGCCTGCGCGATACGCCGATTGTTACCTTCATGAACAAATACGACCGAGAAGTGCGCGATTCTTTGGAATTGCTGGACGAAGTGGAAAACATCCTGCAAATCCGCTGCGCGCCCGTTACCTGGCCGATCGGTATGGGCAAAAACTTCAAGGGCGTATACCACATCCTGAACGACGAAATCTATCTCTTTGAAGCGGGCGGCGAACGCCTGCCGCACGAGTTCGACATCATCAAAGGCATCGACAATCCCGAATTGGAACAACGCTTTCCGCTGGAAATCCAGCAGTTGCGCGACGAAATCGAATTAGTGCAGGCGGCTTCCAACGAGTTCAATCTCGACGAATTTCTCGCCGGCGAACTCACGCCCGTGTTCTTCGGCTCGGCGATTAACAACTTCGGTATTCAGGAAATCCTCAATTCATTGATTGACTGGGCGCCCGCACCGAAACCGCGCGACGCGACCATACGCATGGTCGAGCCTGACGAGCCGAAATTTTCTGGATTTATCTTTAAAATCCAAGCCAATATGGATCCGAAACACCGCGACCGCATCGCCTTCTTGCGCGTCTGCTCCGGCAAATTCGAGCGCGGCATGAAGATGAAACACCTGCGCATCAACCGCGAAATCGCCGCGTCCAGCGTGGTAACGTTCATGTCGCACGACCGCGAGCTGGTGGAAGAAGCCTACGCGGGCGACATCATCGGCATCCCGAACCACGGCAACATCCAAATCGGCGACAGCTTCTCCGAAGGCGAACAACTGGCATTTACCGGCATCCCTTTCTTCGCGCCAGAACTATTCCGCAGCGTCTGCATCAAAAACCCACTGAAAATCAAGCAACTGCAAAAAGGTTTGCAACAACTCGGCGAAGAAGGCGCGGTACAGGTGTTCAAACCGATGAGCGGCGCGGATTTGATTTTGGGTGCGGTCGGCGTGTTGCAGTTTGAGGTCGTAACCTCGCGCCTCGCCAACGAATACGGCGTGGAAGCCGTGTTCGACAGCGCATCCATCTGGTCGGCGCGCTGGGTATCGTGCGACAACAAGAAAAAACTGGCGGAATTTGAAAAAGCCAACGCGGGCAACCTCGCCATCGACGCGGGCGGCAACCTCGCCTACCTCGCCCCCAACCGCGTGAATTTGGGGCTGACGCAAGAACGTTGGCCGGACATCGTGTTCCACGAAACGCGCGAACATTCGGTCAAACTTTAAAAAGCAAGCGGCGATAAAATGCCGTCTGAACCCGAAAAAAGGCTTTCAGACGGCATTTTTGCCTGCAACTCAAATGCAGACGGTCAAAATCAAGACGCATCGGAATCATCATCGGGTGCGTCCAAGCGCGTGAATTTGGGGCTGACGCAAGAACGCCGGCGGACATCGTGTTCCACGAAACGCGCGAACATTCGGTCAAACTGTAAAAAGCAATCGGCGATAAAATGCCGTCTGAACCCGAAAAAAGGTCTTCAGACGGCATTTTTTGCCTGCAACTCAAACGCAGACGGTCAAAATCAAGGCGCATCGGATGCCGTTATCTGGTGCGTCCAAGCGCGTGAATTTGGGGCTGACGCAAGAACGTCGGTGTGATTTCACATCCCGTACTGTTTCGACAGCTTCACATAATGCGCGGCGGAATATTTCAAAAAGGCTTTTTCCTCATCGGTCAGCACGCGCACTTGTCTGACCGGCGAACCGACATAAAGGTAGCCGCCCGCCAAGCGTTTGCGCGGCGGAACGAGGCTGCCCGCGCCAATCATCACTTCGTCTTCAATCACGGCATCGTCCAGAACCGTCGTCCCCATCCCGACCAAAACTCGGTTGCCGATTCGGCAGCCGTGCAGCATCACTTTGTGCCCCACGGTAACGTCTTCGCCGATAACCAGCGGCGACCCTTCGGGTTTGGCGGCGGTTTTGTGGGAAACGTGCAGGACGCTGCCGTCCTGTATATTGCTGCGCGCGCCGACGGTAATGCTGTTCACATCGCCGCGCAACACGGCGCACGGCCACACGGAAACATCTTCGGCAAGCGACACTTCGCCGATGACGACGCAGGCTTCGTCTATCATGCAGCTTTCGTGAATTTGGGGCGCGTGTTCCAAAAATTTGCGGATTGCGGTCATTTTTCCTCCTTTGGCAAGGTATATATTGTTAAGGAATTTATTAAATATTCCCTCTGATTGCTTTTAAAATCCGGCCTGTAATATCTACACCGAATAATGTGATTATCGGGAATATCAGCTTATATATCAACTTATTGGACCTTAACAGCATAAACCTTAAATGATACGCCCTTCTTTTTATATCAGAATCACACGCTATATTTTTACTCGTCATTATAAAAAGCAAAACGAGATATTCGTAGGAAAGAAAAGAATAAAGATAACTTGATATATCCCTATTAAATTCCATTTCCGCATTTTTCTCCAAAATATATAATAATGACTTTATACTTTTTTCCGAAACAGTTCCCGTAATAGAATCTTTTCTTCCCTGCCGATAATAGTAATAACAACCGTCCAAATAAGAAAAAGTTGTTGCCGCATTAAATAACCTCATTGACCATTCGATATCTTCAGAATAAATTCCCTTTTCAAAAAACAGTTTTTCTCTAATAATCAATTCTCTTTTTATAATCTTATTCCATGCCGAACCCGGAAATTTTCTAAATCGGCATAATCCTTTCAAAACTTCGACTTTGGGTTGATTGAGTATTTTTTCAGGCTGATAATCTTCGCCAAAATGTGAAACACTTCCCTTATCATATTTAACTGCATTTAAAAAAACCACATCCGGCATATCACTATCATCTTTACCAAGAAAATCCAGCAAAATCTGATAGTTAATAAAATCATCCGAATCAATAAATGCTATATATTTTCCGTTTGAATTTTTTATTCCGGTATTTCTCGCCTCCGACAATCCTTGGTTATCCTGATATATATATTTGATATTTGATATTTGATATTTGGTGTCCGGTGTTTGTTGTTTGTTGTTTGTTGTTTGTTGTTTGTTGTTTGTTGTTTGTTGTTTGTTGTTTGTTGTTTGTTGTTTGTTGTTTGTTGTTTGTTGTTTGTTGTTTGTTGTTTGTTGTTTTATCTATATATTTATAACATATATCTTCACTTCCGTCTTTTGATCCGTCATTCACAAGGATAAGTTCAACATTTTCATTACTTAATATGGGTTCTATAGAATTTAAACACGCTTCCAAATAACTTTCGACATTATAAATGGGAACTACGATACTTAAATCCATATCCATATTATTATCCTAAATAATTCTAATCCTGACTTAATGCGGACACGCCGTTTCCTGCCGCCCGAAAGGTTTCAGACGGCAGGGATTCCGGTTATTTGCCCGCTTTGAGCCCTTGCCACAGCTTCACGCCCAGTTTGGCGGATTCTGCGGATTTGGGCGATACGATGAAACTTTTTTCCATCAGTTCTTTGGTCGGGAAAATCGATGGATCGTTTGTGTATTTGGCTTCCATCAAATCACGCGCGGGACGGCTGGCGGGCGCGTAGGTAACGAAGCTGCCGTTTTTCGCAGCCACCTCGGGCCGGAGCGTGTAGTCGATATAGCGGTGGGCGTTGGCAACGTTTTGCGCGTCGCGCGGAATCATAAAGGAATCCACCCACACGCCCACGCCGGTTTTCGGGGTCAATACTTTGATTTCCACGCCGTTTGCGGCTTCTTCGGCACGGGTTTTGGCAATGTTCAAATCGCCGCCGTAACCGATGGCGGCACACAGGTTGCCCGCCGCCATATCGTCGATATAGCCGGAAGAGCTGAAGCGTTTCACGTCGCCCCGGACGGCTTTCATCATATCGACGGCGGCTTTGATGTCTTCGGGATTTTCACTGTTGGGGTCTTTGCCCAAATAGTGCAACGCCAAGGGAATCTGTTCGATTGCGCTGTCGAAATAGCTGATGCCGCAGGATTTGAGTTTGGCGGTGTATTCGGGTTTGAACACCAAATCCCATTCGTTTTCGGGCAGCTTGTCCGTACCCAATGCCTTTTTCACCTGCCGCGTATTGATTGCCAAGGTGTTGATGCCCCAGAAATAGGGGACGGCGTATTCGTTGCCCGGATCGACGGCTTCCATCATTTTCAGCAAATCTTTATCGATGTTGCCGTAATGGGGGATTTGCGCCTTGTCGATTTTCTGATACGCGCCCGCTTTGATTTGCCGGCCGACGTTGGCGATGGACGGCGCGGTCAGGTCATAGCCGGATTTGCCGGTCAGGACTTTTGCCTCCAGTGTTTCGTTGCTGTCGTAATAATCGGAACGCGTCTTGATGCCGGTTTCTTTTTCAAAGGCGGCAACGGTTTCGGGATCGACATAATCCGACCAGTTGTAGATGTTGAGTTTGCCCGATTGTTCGGCTTCGGGCTTGGCGGAGGGGGCTTGGGCGGCGGTATCGCTTCCGCCGCCGCACGCAGTCAAGGCGAGGCTCAGGATTGCCGCCGCCACCAGTGTTTTTTTCATGGTTTTCGACCTTTCGTTCAAAAATAAAAAACATTGCAGGGACGGTCGGGCCGCCTGCATCGGGAGCTGTGGGGGCGGCCGGTCGGCTTTCTTGGCCCTTGGTGCAGCAAGGTTTGCATTAAACGGCAAAAACAGCCGGGGCGCAACCATTAATTTTCACGGGTTTGCCGTTCCGGCGCACGATCGGGCGGTAATGGGGGACATTGTTCCGCCCGCGTGAAAATGCCGTCTGAAGCCTCGGCGGCTTTCAGACGGCATTTTTCAAAACGGCAAATCAGTTGCTCAACACGTCCACGCCTTTGGGCGGGGTAAACTTGAACGCGCCGCGCGAAAGGCCGGGTCTGGTGTTCAGGCTGCCGAAGCTGACGGAGGTTTGGTTGCCGAAGCTGTCTTTCAACTGCATGGCGGCGAGGTTGCCGCCTTTGAAGCCGATGCGGATGTATTGGTAGCCGGCGTTGTTGCGTTTGGGCGTTGCCAGCACATAATCGATGCCGCCGGACGAACCGTCCTCTTTCAGCGTGTAGCTGCTTTCAAGGGCGGTTTTATCGGAAAGGATGGCGGCGGGGCTGCCGCCTATGATCTGGTCTTGGGACGACTTAGTAACTTGTGCCAAATCGACATCATAAAGCCAGACGGTTTGACCGTCGCCGACAATAGTCTGTTTGTAGGGCGAAGTGTATTCCCATTTGAAGAAACCCGGGCGCAGGATTTTGAACGTGCCGTGCGCGGTTTGGGTTTTCTTTTTGCTTTGGACGGTTTGGGTGAAGCTGCCGCTGATACCGTCGGCATCGTTGTTGAATTGCTTGAGCGCGTCCACCGCGCCCGCCTGTGCGGAAGCGACGGCGACGGTCAGGGAGCAAACGGCGAGGAATTGGAACAGGTTGTGCGGTTTCATCATTATTTTTCCTTGTTAGAATGGGTGTGGCGTAAAGTATCGGCGCGGCAAAACAATCATACGGGCGGCGGGACGGACGGTTTGCATTTTGCAAACCGCGTTTTCCGAGGGCTGATTTTTTTGACCGCTCGGAAAAGGCAGGCGCGCCACGCCGCCCTTTAATTGTGTGCCGCGTTATAGTGGATTAACAAAAATCAGGACAAGGCGACGAAGCCGCAGACAGTACAAATAGTACGGAACCGATTCACTTGGTGCTTCAGCACCTTAGAGAATCGTTCTCTTTGAGCTAAGGCGAGGCAACGCTGTACTGGTTTTTGTTAATCCACTATATTTGACGGCTTGGGCCCGGAATGCCGAATCGCGGAGATTATATGCCTCATCTTGTTTTTTTTAAACGCTATAATATTTGTTTTCCGAACACGGCGGACTTGAGATGAAACCCGATATTTATGCTTTGCTGGAACGCACCCTGCTTTCGGGCGACCCAGATGAAAAAGGACGGCTGACGGATGAGGCGTTTGCCGCCGTTCAGAACATGGACGGGGCCGAGGCAAACGCTGCGCCGCTGGACTTCCTCCACGCAGGACGGCCGTCTAAGCCTGTTTTGGTCGCGCCGTCGCAACTGACCCCGCGCAAAATGAACACGGCAGAAGGCTATGCGGCAATGCTGCACGCGATTGCGCATATCGAGTTCAATGCCGTCAATCTGGCTTTGGACGCGGCATACCGTTTCCGCACGCTGCCGTTTCAGTTTGTCCGCGACTGGGTGAAAGTGGCGAAGGAAGAGGTGTACCATTTCCGTCTGATGCGCGACAGATTGCGCGCTTTCGGCTTCGATTACGGCGATTTCGAGGCGCACAACCATTTGTGGGACATGGCGTACAAAACCGCTTACGACCCGCTGTTGCGCATGGCTTTGGTGCCGCGTGTGTTGGAAGCGCGCGGGCTGGACGTTACGCCGGGGATACGCGCGAAGGTGGAGCAGCGCGGCGATTCGGAAACCTGCGGCGTGTTGGACATCATTTACCGCGACGAAGTGGGTCATGTCGCCATCGGCAACCATTGGTATCAACACCTCTGCCGCGAACGCGGTTTGGAACCTGTCGCCCTGTTCCGCAGTCTGATTGCCCGTTACGATATGTTTATCTTCCGCGGCTATGTGAACATCGAAGCGAGGGAAAAAGCGGGCTTCAGCCGCTTTGAATTGGATATGTTGGAAGATTTCGAGCAGGGTTTGAAACAAAATAAACATGCCGTCTGAAACCCTTCAATTCCGCACTTTATAAAAAAGGAAAACACATGATACAAGCCGTACTCTTCGACCTCGACGGCACGCTTGCCGACACCGCCCCCGACCTCGGCGGCGCACTCAACACCGTATTGCGCCGCCACAACCTGCCCGAGAAAAACATCGCGGAAATCCGCCCGTATGCCGGACACGGCGCGGCAGGGCTGCTCAAGCTCGGCGCAGGCATCACGCCCGAACACCCCGACTATACCGCATGGCGCACCGAATACCTCGACGAATACGACAGCCGCTACGCCCAAGACACTGAACTCTTTGACGGCGTGAACGAACTCATTGCCGAACTCAACCAACGCGGCATCAAATGGGGCATCGTGACCAACAAACCCATGCGCTTCACCGACAAACTCGTTCCCAAACTCGGCTTCATCATCCCACCCGCCGTCGTCGTCAGCGGCGATACCTGCGGCGAACCCAAACCCGGCATCAAACCCATGCTGTATGCGTGCGGACAAATCCACGCCAACCCGCGACACACGCTCTACGTCGGCGATGCGGAACGCGATATGCAGGCGGGACGCAACGCCGGTATGAAAACCGTCCTCGCCGAATGGGGCTACATCTCAGATGAAGACGATACCGACTCATGGCAACCCGACTACCGCATCCCCACACCGATCGGGCTACTCGGGACGCTAAACAAAATCCGTCCTTGAAAAATGCCGTCTGAAACCCTTCAGACGGCATTTCCCGCATTCTGGCACCGACCGGCGCCTTCGTTAATCAACCGAAAGAATCGGCCGGAAGTTATCGGCTTTTATTGTGCCCGCTTTCAATCTTCCTTTTCTCTTGGCTCGCCTGCTGCCGTCAATTCGTGCGCCTGCCCATTTTTTTCTCTGTTGTAAGAACCTAGTTTCAGACTGCCTAAAAGTGAGCTATAATAGTCGCCCATTGTACTCAATGGTAAAAAGTTTACAAGTTACTCAAAATAAAATTAAAGCCCTTGCTAACCTGTCCTGCAAGGGCTTCTTTCTTTATCGTCTGTTTCTCTCTTCGTTCATGTTCTGAATGCGGATATGCTCCACTAACTCGCGGTGCTTATCGGCTTCTGTCTGCTCTCCCCAATCAAAGCCGCCTTTATTTCCTGTTGTGCCTGTGCCTATGTTCGCCCAAAAGTCGGGAAGGAATGGTAAAAACAGCCTGAAAAAACTGTAAACAATGCCAACGACATAGGCTATTAACGAAATGGGCAACACAATAAAAACATATACACTAATGCCCGCAATGACAACAGCCACAATCCAAGCGAAGCAAAAGAAAATAGTATGTAACCAGTCCATAAGACTAACTCCAATCTAAAAACGCTCTGTAAGCCGTCTATTTTCGTTTTATAGCGCGTTCATTATATGGCTGCTTAAATTTTTAGCAGCCCTGAAATCCGACGGGCTGTACGGTATGGGCAGGACATCGGATGTCGGCAGGTAAACCAGCTTGATATGCCGCCCGCCCCGACTGTGGAAACACCCATCGGGATTGGACTTGAGCAGGCGGGTTACCAGCCTTTGGACATCTTTGTTTGACGAATATTTAATGGCGGAACTCCCGTGTAAGGTGTCAATAAACGGAATTTTGCCCGGATTTCAGGCAGGAAACATCAAAACCTGCGCTTCAACTTGCACGCCTGAAGGATGTGTACCGCCAGTTCCTCAACCGACTTATCCGTCGTATTCGCAAACGGAATCCCATGCCGTCTGAACATACTCTGCGCATCCGCCACCTCGCTGCGGCAGGTATCGATGCGCGCATAAGCCGAATTCGGACGGCGTTCCTGACGGATGGCCTGCAAACGTTCCGGCTGGATGGTCAACCCGAACAGCTTGTCTTTATACGGCTTGACCATACGCGGCAGATCGGCCGATTCCAAATCGTCGGGAATCAGCGGATAGTTTGCCGCACGGATACCGTATTGCAGGGCGAGGTAAAGGCAGGTCGGCGTTTTGCCCGAACGCGATACACCCATCAAGATTACATCAGCCTCCTGAAGGTTCTTATCGCTGACCCCGTCATCGTGGTTCAAAGAAAAATTGACCGCCTCCATACGCGCATCGTAACGCTTCGTATTGCCGATACTGTGATGCCCTTGTTCGGCGGCAACCGCCTCGGTGTTGAGTTCCTTTTCCAAAAGCCCGAGGAAGGTTTCAAAAAAATTGATGTGGAAAGCGTCTGCCTGTTTGATGATTTCACGGATTTCGTCATTGACCACGCTGACAAACGCAATCGGACGCTGACCGTTTTCCTGCCGGCTCCGATTGACCTTCTCCACCACCGCGCGCGCCTTTTCCGGCGTATCGACAAACGGGTGCGTATGGCGTTTGAACGACAGATTGCCAAACTGGTTCAGCAAAGCCTCGCCGATATTCTCGGCAGTCAGACCGGTACGGTCGGAAATGTAAAACACATGGCGCGGACTGCTCATCTTCCATCCTTAAAACACAGGTTTAAAACCCCATCATAACAGCAGCGGCAGACACAAGGAAAGCACCCGCAGTACGCCTACCTCGGATTACACCCAAACAGACACAATATTATTTTGAAATAAAATTATTTAGATAAAGTATTTTTTGGAATAAAATTTTAAAAAATAAACAAAAAAATCCAACAGAAAAAACATTAACTTATTCAAACCATCTGTTTTACAAAGAAAATACCCAAAAAAGGAAACATACCGGCTGCAAGTTTCAAACCGCTACACACGCCGAAACCGCAATTTTTCAGACGGCATCATGATTTTAAAACGGATAAAACACATGACAGCAGAGGAACGAATCGCTTAAAATAAGCAAGCGGATTTGTTTCTTTTTTAACATATTTTGGATTGGACACACAAATGGCCGACAACTACGTAATCTGGTTTGAAAACCTGCGTATGACAGATGTTGAACGCGTGGGCGGTAAAAACGCCTCGCTGGGCGAAATGATCAGTCAGCTGACCGAAAAAGGCGTGCGCGTCCCCGGCGGCTTTGCCACCACGGCCGATGCCTACCGCGCATTCCTCGCACACAACGGTCTGAGCGAACGCATTTCCGCCGCACTGGCAAAATTGGATGTCGAAGACGTTGCCGAACTGGCACGCGTCGGCAAAGAAATCCGCCAATGGATTTTGGACACGCCCTTCCCCGAACAGCTCGATGCCGAAATCGAAGCGGCATGGAACAAAATGGTTGCCGATGCCGGCGGTGCGGACATTTCCGTTGCCGTACGCTCTTCCGCAACCGCCGAAGACCTGCCGGACGCATCATTCGCCGGACAACAGGAAACTTTCCTGAATATCAATGGCTTGGAAAATGTTAAAGAAGCCATGCGCCACGTATTCGCCTCCCTGTACAACGACCGCGCCATCTCCTACCGCGTCCATAAAGGCTTCGAACATGACATCGTCGCCCTTTCCGCCGGCGTTCAACGCATGGTGCGTTCCGACAGTGGCGCATCAGGTGTGATGTTCACCCTCGACACCGAATCCGGCTACGATCAAGTCGTCTTTGTTACCTCCTCTTACGGTCTGGGCGAAAACGTCGTACAAGGCGCGGTCAACCCGGACGAATTTTATGTGTTCAAACCTACGCTCAAAGCGGGCAAGCCCGCCATCCTGCGCAAGACCATGGGTTCGAAACACATCAAAATGATTTTTACCGACAAAGCCGAAGCCGGCAAATCGGTAACCAACGTCGATGTCCCCGAAGAAGACCGCAACCGCTTCTCCATTACCGACGAAGAAATCACCGAGTTGGCACACTACGCGCTGACCATCGAAAAACACTACGGCCGCCCGATGGACATTGAGTGGGGTCGCGACGGCTTGGACGGCAAACTCTACATCCTGCAAGCCCGCCCCGAAACTGTAAAATCCCAGGAAGAAGGCAGCCGCAACCTGCGCCGCTTCGCCATCAACGGCGAAAAAACCGTCTTGTGCGAAGGCCGCGCCATCGGTCAGAAAGTCGGTCAGGGCAAGGTGCGCCTGATTAAAGATGCTTCCGAGATGGATTCCGTCGAAGCCGGCGACGTACTCGTTACCGACATGACCGACCCGGATTGGGAACCGGTGATGAAACGTGCTTCCGCCATCGTTACCAACCGCGGCGGCCGTACCTGCCACGCCGCCATCATCGCGCGCGAACTGGGCATTCCTGCCGTTGTCGGCTGCGGCAATGCAACCGAATTGCTGAAAAACGGTCAAGAAGTTACCGTATCCTGTGCCGAAGGCGATACCGGCTTCATCTACTCCGGCCTGCTGGACGTACAGATTACCGATGTCGCCTTGGATAATATGCCCAAAGCACCCGTCAAAGTGATGATGAACGTCGGCAATCCCGAACTCGCATTCAGCTTTGCCAATCTGCCCAGCGAAGGCATCGGCTTGGCGCGTATGGAATTTATCATCAACCGCCAAATCGGTATCCACCCCAAAGCCTTGTTGGAATTTGACAAACAAGACGACGAATTGAAAGCGGAAATTACCCGCCGCATCGCCGGCTATGCGTCCCCTGTCGACTTCTACGTCGATAAAATCGCAGAAGGCGTGGCAACATTGGCCGCATCGGTTTACCCGCGTAAAACCATCGTCCGTATGTCCGACTTCAAATCCAACGAGTACGCCAACTTGGTCGGCGGCAGCATTTACGAACCGCACGAAGAAAACCCGATGCTGGGCTTCCGCGGCGCAGCGCGTTATGTAGCCGACAATTTCAAAGACTGCTTCGCCCTCGAATGCAAAGCCTTGAAACGCGTCCGCGACGAAATGGGGCTGACCAACGTTGAAATCATGATTCCGTTCGTCCGCACCTTGGGCGAGGCCGAAGCCGTTGTCAAAGCCCTGAAAGAAAACGGTTTGGAACGCGGCAAAAACGGCCTGCGCCTGATCATGATGTGCGAGCTGCCGAGCAACGCGGTATTGGCGGAACAATTCCTGCAATACTTCGACGGCTTCTCCATCGGCTCGAACGACATGACCCAACTGACCCTCGGTCTCGACCGCGACAGCGGCTTGGTGTCCGAATCGTTTGACGAACGCAACCCTGCCGTCAAAGTGATGCTGCATCTTGCCATCTCCGCCTGCCGCAAACAAAACAAATATGTCGGCATCTGCGGTCAAGGTCCGTCCGACCATCCGGACTTTGCCAAATGGCTGGTTGAGGAAGGCATCGAAAGCGTTTCCCTGAACCCGGATACCGTCATCGAAACTTGGCTGTATTTGGCGAATGAATTGAACAAATAATCAATGCCCATACCCCCGAGCCTGAAAAGCGCGGGGGTATTTTTTTCCAAGCAGCTCCGTTCAGACGGCATTTCCTGCCGATGCCCCGTCCGCGATAATATTTGACACCCACGCGCCGACTGCCTACAATTCCCCCTTCTCCGAGCAACCGGCAACGGTCAGCTTCTTCTTTCAGACGGCATCTGCCTGTCTTTTTCCTCTTCAAAATACATCATTATTATGCACGTCTCCGAATTACAAACCCTGCACATTTCCAAACTCTTAGAATTGGCGGAAGAACACGGCATCGAAAACGCCAACCGATTCCGCAAACAAGACCTCGTATTTGCCATCGTCCGCCAGATGATGAAAAAAGGCGAGGGTTTCACCTGCTCCGGCACGCTTGAAATCCTGCCCGACGGTTTCGGCTTCCTCCGCAGCGCGGACACCTCCTATCTTGCGGGTCCTGATGACATATATGTCTCACCCACCCAAATCCGCCGCTTCAACCTGCATACGGGCGACACCATCGAAGGCAGCGTGCGCGTCCCCAAAGACAACGAACGCTATTTTGCCCTGGTCAGACTGGATTCCATCAACGGCGACCACCCGGAAGTATGCCGCCATAAAATCCTGTTTGAAAACCTGACTCCTCTGTTTCCGACCAAACAGTTAAAACTGGAACGCGACTTAAAGTCCGAAGAAAACCTGACCGGACGTGCCATCGACCTGATTTCCCCCATCGGCAAAGGTCAACGCGCCCTCTTGGTTGCCCCGCCCAAAAGCGGTAAAACCGTGATGCTGCAAAACATTGCCCACGCCGTTACCGCAAACTATCCTGAAGTCGAGCTCATCGTCCTCTTGATTGACGAACGTCCCGAAGAAGTTACCGAAATGAGCCGCTCCGTCCGTGGCGAAGTAGTCTCCTCCACCTTTGACGAGCCGGCTCAACGCCACGTCCAAGTTGCCGAAATGGTGCTTGAAAAAGCCAAGCGTATGGTGGAACACAAAAAAGATGTGGTCATCCTGCTGGATTCGATTACCCGCCTTGCCCGTGCCTACAACACCGTCGTGCCTACCTCAGGCAAAATCCTGACCGGCGGTGTCGATGCCAACGCACTGCATCGTCCCAAACGTTTCTTCGGTGCGGCGCGCAACGTGGAAGAAGGCGGTTCGTTGACCATCATCGCCACCGCATTGGTTGAAACCGGCAGCCGTATGGACGATGTGATTTACGAAGAATTCAAAGGCACCGGCAATATGGAATTGCATCTTGACCGCCGCATGGCGGAAAAACGCCTCTTCCCCGCCATCAACATCAACAAATCCGGCACGCGCCGCGAAGAACTGCTTGTTCCGAACGACCAGCTGCAACGTATGTGGCTGCTGCGCAAGTTCCTGCATCCGATGGATGAAATCGAGGCAGCCGAATTTTTAATCGGAAAAATCAAAGCCTCTAAAAACAATGATGATTTCTTTGAATTGATGCGCGGAAAATAAACACATCATCGACATTAGGCGAAATGCCGTCTGAAACCTGAAAATCGGGTTTCAGACGGCATTTTTCACATTGACCGCCAACGGATAAACATACTGCCTACGATACTTAACGGCTGTCTTTCCACTGATAATATTTCGAGCCGAGGAAGGAACCGAGCTTTCTCAAAAACGGTTGGAGGATGATATTCGGCTGGCACAACTGCTCAAACGGCTTCAGACGGCATTCGTCCCCTAAAATTGCTTCTGCGACCGCCAAACCTGCAATACCCGTTATTGCCATACCATGGCCGGAATAACCTTGTGCATAAAAAACATTTTCGGCCAAACGTCCGAAATGCGGGACAAGGTTGGCGGTAATATCGCACTCCCCGCCCCACGAATACTCGATTCCGACATCGGCAAGCTGCGGAAAAACTTTAAGCATATCTTGGCGGACAAGCTCGGTCATACGCGCGGGATCGTCGATAAATTCATGGTCTTTACCGCCGAAAAGCAATCTGCCATCCGCACTAAGGCGGTAATAGTCCAAAATATGGCGGTTGTCGCACACAGCCATATTGTTGCGGATAAGCCCTTTTGCGCGCGCCCCCAAGGGTTCGGTGGCAATAATAAAGGTGCTGACGGCAATCGCCTTGCGTTCCAAAGGCTTGAATATCGGATTCAAACCGGCATAAGTATTGACGGCATAGACCACATTTTTGCATTCGACACTGCCTTCGGGCGTGTAAACCAGCCAACCGTTTTGATGCGGTTCGATGCGTATCATGGGAGAATGCTCAAAAATCTGCGTACCGGCTTCGGCAACGGCACCGGCAACACCCAACGTGTAATTGAGCGGATGAAGGTGTCCGGACAAGGGATCGAACTGTGCGCCTTGGTACATATCGCTGTCGAGTTGCTGCTTCAGTTCAGTATTATCCCAAAGTTGATAATGAGTTGCACCGTAATATTTTTGGGCGTGTTCATGCCACTGCTGCAACTCTTCCCAATGCTGCGGACGGACGGCAACCGTGGCATAACCGCGCTGCCAATCGCAATCGATGGCATGTTTGCGGACGCGTTCGTCCACCAGTTCGACCGCCTGCAAAGACTGTTGCCAAAACCATTGCGCCTGCTCCAAACCGACCTGTTTTTCAATTTCCTCCATACCGCAGGCGTAATCGCTGATAACCTGCCCGCCACTCCGTCCCGATGCGCCGAAACCGATACGCGCGGCTTCCAAAACGACGGCTTCATGTCCGTGTTCCGCCAGCGGCAATGCTGTACACAAACCGCTCAAACCGCCGCCGATAATGCAGGTTTCGGTTTTCAGACGGCATTGAAGTTTCGGATAAACAGTATAAGGATTAACCGAACTAAAATAATAAGAAGGCAAATATTCTTGAAAATCAGGACGAATCATTATGTTTACTTTATCAGGTGTATTTTCAGACGGCATGATATGGTTTGCCGTACCATGCCGTCTGAACGGGAAATTACTTTAAGAAAACAGGCTGACCCATTCATGCGGTCAGCCTGCCTTGTTAGTTAATTTGCTTTCTCGGCAGCCAATTTTTCTTGGCGGTAGGCTTCCGCTGCCTCACGGTCGCGCTTGGTTGCCTGCCTCATCATCCAATAATTAACGATGATGACCAATGTTCCGATGATGCCGATCAGGATGGTTGCCAAGACATTCATCTGAGGATCAAGACCCAGCTTGATTTTGGAGAAAATCACCTGCGGCAATGTAGAAGAACCAGGGCCGGACAGGAAGGAGGTAATCACCAAATCATCCAAAGACAGGGTAATGCCGAGCAGGAAGCCTGAAGCGATGGCAGGGGCAATCAAAGGCAAAGTGATGACAAAAAAGATTTTCAGCGGACGCGCACCCAAATCCATTGCGGCTTCTTCGAGCGACTGGTCAAGCTCGACCAGCCGCGAACGGATGACAACGGTAATGTATGCCATGCAAAGCGTCGTATGTCCGAGGAAGATGGTGAAAAAGCCTCGATCGAAGTAGAGATGTTGCAACCATTCGCTGCCCTGCAAAAATATCTGCACCTGAATAATCAGCAGCAGCATAGACAGACCGGTAATCACGTCGGGCATCACCATAGGTGCGGAAATCATACCGGCAAACAAGGTACTGCCGCGGAAACGTTTGATACGCGCCATCGCATAGCCCGCCAGCGTACCCAAAACCACGGCGGCAAGCGAAGACACGACGGCAATACGCAGCGATAACCAAGCAGCTTCCAAGATGGTGTCGTTTTCCAGCAATGCGCCGTACCACTTGGTCGAAAAGCCGCCCCAAACGGTAACAAGCTTGGATTCGTTAAACGAATAGACAACCAAAACGACCAGCGGGATATACAGAAACGCCAGCGACAGTGCCAACATCAGTTTCAAGAACCAAGATAATTTGGATTTCTGCATTATTTGGCTCCTTCTTCCAATTCGCGGTTTTCATAGTGCTGGAACAGCGCAATCGGCACGACCAGCAGCGCGACCATCACAACGGCGACGGCGGAAGCCAGCGGCCAGTTGTTTTGATCAAAGAATGCCTGCCACAAGACTTTACCAATCATCAAGTTTTCCGAACCTCCGACCAGCTCGGGAATGACGAACTCGCCGACAGCGGGGACGAAAACCAGCATCGAACCTGCAATAATGCCGGTTTTAGACAGAGGCAGTGTAATCGTCAAGAACGACTTGACCGGTCCCGCACCCAAATCGGAAGCTGCTTCGAGCAGGCGGCTGTCCAGTTTCACCAGCTGCGTGTAAAGCGGCAGAATCATAAACGGCAGATAGGCGTAAACCATTACCAAATTGAGCGAAAAGGCATTGTAGAACAAATCCAAAGGCTCGCTGACAATACCCATCTTAATCAACATATTGTTGACGATACCGTTATGTCCGAGCAGACCCATCCACGCATAGACGCGCAGCAGGAACGATGTCCAAAAGGGCAGCATAATGGCAAGCAGCAAACCATTGCGGACGGAAGGGTTGGCACGGGAAATCGCATAGGCGGTCGGGTAACCGACCAACAGGCAAATTACCGTCGTCGTCAGCGCAGTCTTAATCGAAGACCAGTAGGTCATCAGATAGATATTGCTGTTTTCGCTGTCGCCAAACGGATTCAGGGTATGCCAAAAATTTTGGAAAATATCGGCATAGTTTTGATAACTGACGGCGATATTCAGACGACCTAAATCTTCATCGATGCTGGTCAACGGCGTAAACGGCGGAATGGCGATTTCCTGTTCGGCAAAGCTGATTTTCAGCACGATGGCGAACGGAACCAGAAACAGCACCAAAAGCCAAATATACGGCACGGCAATCACCGCACGCTGCCCCGGACGGCGGAACAGTTTGTTTTTCAGTTTTTTAAGGTTCATCTCATTCCCCTTAAATCAACGGAACAACGGAGTCGGTTGGTTTTCCGGCCAGCTGATATACACGGTTTCATCCCAAGTTGGCGGCGTGATGTTGCGCACATACCAGTAAGGTGCAGGAACTTGGCTTTTGACAACGCGGCCGTTGGCGAGTTTGATATGGTATATGGCGAAGCTGCCCAAATAGGCAATTTCTTTTACCGTGCCTTTCGCCCAGTTATAATCGCCCAAATGATCAGGTTTTTCTTTATATAAATCAATATCCTCTGGTCGAATACTAACCCAAAGGTCCTGCTCGCTCGGGCCGCCCAAACCATGATCGATGCGGACGTGGTTTTCTAAACCTTCGCATTCGATGACGGCATAATCCGCATGATCTTCAATCACGACACCGTCAAAAATATTGGTTTCGCCGATAAACTCGGCAGTGAAGCGGCTGTTGGGGTAATCGTACACATCGCTTGGCGTGCCGACCTGCTGCAACTGACCGTCGGACATAATGGCGATGCGGGTCGCCATCGTCATGGCTTCCTCTTGGTCGTGTGTAACCATAATACAGGTTACGCCGACTTGTTCCAGCGTATTGACCAACTCAAGCTGGGTTTGCTGGCGCAATTTCTTGTCCAATGCCCCCAAAGGTTCGTCAAGCAACAGGATTTTCGGACGTTTTGCCAAACTGCGTGCCAAAGCGATGCGCTGTTGCTGACCGCCGGACAATTGGTGCGGTTTACGTTTGGCAAATTTGGTCATCTGAACCAGACGGAGCATTTCTTCGACGCGCGCATCGATTTCGCCTTTAGGCATTTTGTCCTGTTTCAGACCGAAGGCAATGTTTTGCTCTACGGTCATATGCGGAAAAAGCGCGTAACTTTGGAACATCATATTGATGGGGCGGTCATAGGGTGCAAGTTTGGTAATATCCTGACCGTCAAGGATAATTTTCCCCTGATTGGGACTTTCCATACCCGCCAGCATACGCAGCAGCGTGGATTTGCCGCTGCCGGAGCTGCCCAAAAGGGCGAAGATTTCGTGTTGATAAATGTCCAAGTCGATGTTATCGACAGCGTAATTGTCACCAAACTTTTTCACCAAACCTTGGATTTTGAGATAAGGTTTGGCTGAAGACGCAGTGGTTGCGGTCATAATGGCAATACTCCAATAAAAAGACGAGTACCGGCAAAACGGATTTTCGAATGGGTGATAAAAAGCTGTTTGATTGCTGGCGGGAGTCGCAACGTCTGATGCCGTCTGAAACTCTTGTGAAGCGCACGGGCAGCATGAAATGGAACAGGATTCCAAAGAACTTTATATTATATTAGTTTATGCGGTTTTCGGGCAATAAATATGAATTTGAACTTGTCGGAAAGCAACAGAAAAGAAAACACCGCCCATTTTTCTGGGCGGTGTCGGAAAGCGCGATTATTTACGCAGACCCAAGCGGGTAATCAACGCACGATACGTATCGGGTTGGGTACGGCGCAGGTAGGCCAGCAGGCGGCGGCGTTGGCTGACCATTTTCAACAGGCCGCGGCGGCTGTGGTGGTCTTTGGGGTTGGCTTTGAAGTGGGGGGTCAGGTCGTTGATGCGGAAAGTCAGCAAGGCAACTTGTACTTCAGAAGAGCCGGTGTCGCCTTCTTTGCGTTGGAAATCTTTAACGATTTGTGCTTTTTGTTCTACGGTCAGTGCCATAATGGAAAAACTCCGAAAAATAAAAAGAACCCCAAATGGGATTCGGACAAGTTTGCCAAGCCTCGACAACGGCAAACTCCCTATTCCTGAAACAGGAACGGCGCATTATCACACAATTTTTGCTGTTCTGCACGCTATTTTGCGATGTCGGCAAAATGCCGTCTGAAAACGGAGACATCTTCCGGCTTCAGACGGCATTTGACATCAGACCACAATTTCTTCCTTCTGTTTCGCTTCCTTGGCAATATTGTCGCGGCTCAAACCGAACATCAGCAAGAGCGGGCTGGCAACCAATACGGAAGAATAAATGCCGAACACGATGCCGATGGTCAACGCCATAGAAAAGCCGTGCAAGGCCGCACCGCCGAACACCAGCATGGATACGACCATCGCCTCGGTCGAACCGTGGGTAATGATGGTACGACTCATCGTTGCGGTAATCGCGTTGTCGATGACCTCCGGCACGGTATGTCCGCGCATCGCCGGCTTGCGGAAGTTTTCACGGATACGGTCAAAGACGACGACGGATTCGTTCACAGAATAGCCCAATACGGCAAGAATGCCCGCCAAGACGGTCAGCGAAAATTCCCATTGGAAGAAGGCAAAGCAGCCGAGAATAATCACGATGTCGTGCATATTGGCGATAATGGCAGATACGGCAAAACGCCATTCAAAACGCATGGACAAGTAAATAATAATACCTGCCACTACGAAGCCCAATGCCATCAAACCATTGGTAACCAATTCCTCACCGACTTGCGGGCCGATAAATTCGACTTGGCGCAAAGTAACGTCGGGACTGTCTTTTTTCAGCAAATCCATAACCTGATTGGACAACTGTGCGGAAGTAACACCTTCTTTGTTCGGCAGGCGGATCATGATGTGTTTGTTCGTACCCAATGCCTGAACCTGTACATCACCCATTTTCAGCGTATCGAGGCGTTCGCGCATCTTATTGACATCCGCACCCTGCTGATATTGGACTTCCATTACCGTACCGCCGGTAAATTCGACGGAGAAATTCAGGCCTCTGGTAACCAAGAAGAATACGGCGGCAATAAAGGTAACCAACGAAATGAAGGTTGTCAGTTTGCCGTAGCTCATAAACGGAATATCGCGTTTGATTTTAAAGAGTTCCATAGCTTACTCCTTACCTGCCGCAGTTTCGGCTTCAGGTTTCCATACCGCACCGATGGAAATATTCTGCAATTTGCGTCTGCGTCCGTACCACAGATTGACCAACGCACGGAATACGACGACGGACGAATACATCGAAGTCAGAATACCCAAACAGTGTACGACAGCAAAGCCGCGTACCGGGCCGGAACCGAATACCAAAAGCGCGATACCGGCAATCAGCGAAGTCAGGTTCGAATCGACAATGGTCGCCCATGCGTGTTGGAAACCGAGGTTGATGGCCTGCTGCGGCGGCACACCGGCACGCAATTCTTCGCGGATACGTTCGTTAATCAAGACGTTGGAGTCGATTGCCATACCCAGCGTCAACGCCAGCGCGGCAATACCCGGCAACGTCAGCGTTGCCTGCATGGCAGACAAAATACCGATTAGGAACAGTATGTTGGTACTCAATGCAATGGTGGAAAAGAAACCCATCAGACGATAGTAAACCACCATGAATGCAGCAACGATGGCAAAACCCCATAAAGTCGAATGGAAGCCTTTTTCGATGTTCTCCTTACCCAAAGACGGACCGATGGTACGTTCTTCGACAATCTGCATCGGCGCGGCAAGGGATCCGGCGCGCAGCAGCAGCGAAGTATCGTTGGCTTCGGCCGTCGTCATGCTTCCGGAAATTTCCACGCGTCCGCCGGTAATGGCAGTACGGATAACCGGTGCGGTTACAACCTCGGATTTTCCTTGGTCGATCAAAACCATCGCCATGCGTTTGCCGACATTTGCGGCAGTCAGTTCGCCGAAAATGCTGCCGCCCGCGCTGTCCAAACTCAGACTGACGGCAGGTGCGCCCATTTGGTCGAAGCTGGGTTGCGCATCGTTGATATTGTCGCCGGTCAGCTCGACCTGTTTGCTGATCAGCAGGGTTTCGGGATGCTCCCCGCCGCTCGAAAGCAGCTCGTAACCTGCGGGTACATTACCTTCCGAAGCCTCGCGCAACTTAACAGGATCATCCTCCACCATGCGCACTTCCAAAGTCGCAGTACGGCCGATAATGTCTTTTGCCTTGGCAGTATCTTGCACGCCGGGAAGCTGTACGACAATGCGGTCCAAACCTGACTGTTGGATAATCGGCTCTGCCACGCCCAATTCGTTTACACGGTTATGCAGGGTAGTGATGTTCTGTTTGACCGCATCGGAACGTACTTTATTCACCGCCTCTTCCGAAAGCGTCAATACAATATTGCTACCTTCCGAATTTAACGTTGCCTCAGGAAACAGCTTGCGCAACTGCGGCAGTGCCTTTTGCACATCACCGGCATCCTGCAAAGGGACGGTCAGGCTGTTTTCAGCCTGACGCACCGTGCCGCTGCGGATTTTTTCGCGGCGCAGTTCGCGGCGGATGTCGCCCGAATAACGTTCAAACGTTTTCTGCATCGCGGCTTTCATATCGACCTGCATGGTGAAATGCACGCCGCCGCGCAAGTCCAGACCCAAGAACATCGGATTGGCTTTGATTTTCGCCATCCATTCGGGGCTGTCCGCCAACAGGTTGAGCGCGGTAATATACCCTTCGCCCAAAGTATTTTCGATGATGTCGCGCGCTTTAAGCTGCGTTTCGGTGTCTTTAAAACGCACTTTCAGTGAATTGTCCACAACAAACATCCCGTCGGTCTGAATACCCGCGTTTTGCAGTGCGGCATCCACTTTGGATTGAGTCTGTTCGTTGATGATGATGGCTTGTCGGTTGGTCGATACCTGCACGGCGGGCGTTTCGCCGAATAGGTTGGGCAGCGAATACACTGCGGCAACCGCAATCGTGAACACAATCAGCAGATATTTCCATAAAGGATAACGGTTCATCATTGTTCCTTAATGGTTGAAACCCCACCCTTTCGGTGGTGTCGGAATCGGGCTATTTCAGAAGAGGCAAAACCCCTTCCCAGTCAGACGAGACCGGAGGGCGGCATCCTGAATATGCCGCCCTGCGTGTCGGAACATGGTCAAGCCTTCGGTTGGAATTCAAAACAAAGTGCCGCATACGGGCTTTCCCGATGCGGCTTGTCGGCACAAATCAATCGACTTTTGAGGCAATCGCATTGCGTTCCACTTCGACCTCGATTTTTGTACCCTGTCCGATATCCACGGTAAAAAACTGTTCGCCGACTCTGGTTACCTTACCCTTGAAACCTGCCGCCAAGACCACTTTATCGCCGGCTTTCAAGGCGGCAAGCATTGCCTGATGCGCTTTGAATTTCTTTTGTTGGGGGCGCATGATCAGGAAGTAGAACACCACCATAATCAACACCAAAGGAGCAAATTGTGCAACAGCTTGATTCATAATTTATCCGTTCTTTCTAAATATGATTGAAAATCGAGCGGGGTATATAATAGCATAAGACCGTAAACAATATATCGGGTTTGCTGCCCATACCCAACCGTATGCCGTCTGCAACCCCTTTCCCGAACCCATGCCGCTGACCCGCCTGTTCCTGAAACTCTACGCCCTGCTGCGCCTTTTTTTGGGCAAAAACGCCCAGACCGCCTGGCTTTTCCACCCCGCCTGCACCGGACACGAACCCGGAGCAAACCATCCCGATTCGCCCGACCGCATCCTCTGCATCGAGCAGGCATTGCGCCGCGCCGGTATTTGGCAGCACCTCCAAACCGTAGAGGCGGAAGAAATCAGCGATACGCGCCTTGCACTTGTCCACTCGAGCAAATATCTGAACCGTTTGGAATCTTGCCTACCCGAAGACGGCAAGATTTGCCGTTTGGACGACGACACCGTTATCAGCAAAAACTCCCTGTCCGCCGCCCGTTTTTCCGCCGGTTCGGCAGTTCAGGCGGTCGATATGGTCATGAAACGCAAAGCATGGCATGCCTTTTGCGTCGCCCGCCCGCCGGGGCATCACGCGAAAAGCGGCAAAGCCGGCGGATTCTGCCTGCTGAACAACGTTGCCGCCGGCGTCATGCATGCCATTGCCGAATACCGCCTGAAACGCATTGCCGTCATCGATTTCGATGTCCACTACGGCGACGGTACGGCAGAAATATTCAAAGACGATCCGCGCATCCTGTTTTTCAACCTGTTTGAAACCGACCTTTTCCCCTTCCCCGAAAACAACGATATGCCCGATGGCGGCAATATGGTGCACCTGCCCTTGCCGCCGGGAACGGGCAGCCGCACATTCCGCGAAGCCGTCCGCAGACAGTGGCTGCCCCGGCTTGCCGCATTCAAACCCGAACTGGTACTGCTGTCGGCAGGATTCGACGCACACCGTCTGGACGAATCGGGCAGGCTCAACCTGCACGAGGCAGATTTTGCCTGGCTGACACACAAAATCATTCAGACGGCATCGGGCTGCCCCGGCAAAATCGTATCCGTACTCGAAGGCGGCTACACCCTTGAACCTCTGGCACAATCTGCTGCCGAGCATATCCGCGTGCTGGCAGGGCTGGGCAAATCCGATGCCGCAACCGCCTATCAGAAAACACTGAACCCGACAAAAAAACGGTTTGCCAAACCGAAAACCGGACAGGTACGCCAACCTACCCAATCCGACCGTTACGATATAAATGCCGTCTGAAGCCGATTCGGTTTTCAGACGGCATCATTATTTGACCTGACGCAAACAGAAAGCCTTCCGCGTGCTTAAACACGTCTCTTGTAGTAAAATAACATCTAAACAGATTCAACCGGAAACGGTCAGGCTTCTTCACACCATTCCCATTTCAACCGCCGTCCGACATTTTTCAGACGGCATTCCTACTTGAAAACAAGGAGCGTTACAATGAAAGCAGCACGTTTTTACGATAAAGGCGACATCCGCATCGAAGACATCCCCGAACCGGCCGTCGCCCCCGGCACCGTCGGCATCAATGTCGCCTGGTGCGGCATCTGCGGCACCGACCTGCACGAATTCATGGAAGGCCCGATTTTCATCCCGCCCTGCGGCCATCCGCACCCGATTTCCGGCGAGTCTGCGCCAGTAACCATGGGACACGAGTTCTCCGGCGTGGTTTATGCCGTCGGCGAAGGCGTGGACGACATCAAAGTCGGACAACACGTCGTGGTCGAACCCTACATCATCCGCGACGACGTACCAACCGGCGAAGGCAGCAACTACCACCTATCCAAAGACATGAACTTTATCGGCTTGGGCGGCTGCGGCGGCGGCTTGTCTGAAAAAATCGCCGTCAAACGCCGTTGGGTGCATCCGATTTCCGACAAAATCCCGTTGGATCAAGCCGCTTTGATCGAACCGCTGTCTGTCGGACACCACGCTTATGTACGCAGCGGCGCGAAAGCAGGCGATGTCGCATTGGTTGGCGGTGCAGGCCCGATCGGTTTGCTGTTGGCTGCCGTGTTGAAAGCCAAAGGCATCAAAGTCATCATTACCGAATTGAGCAAAGCACGCAAAGACAAAGCGCGCGAATCCGGCGTTGCCGACTACATCCTCGACCCGTCCGAAGTCGATGTTGTCGAAGAAGTGAAAAAACTGACCGGCAGCGAAGGCGTGGACGTTGCATTCGAATGCACCAGCGTCAACAAAGTAATGGATACCTTGGTAGAAGCATGTAAACCTGCCGCCAATTTGGTCATCGTATCTATTTGGAGCCACCCTGCTACCATCAACGTCCACAGCGTTGTGATGAAAGAGCTGGACGTGCGCGGCACCATCGCCTACTGCAACGACCACGCCGAAACCATCAAATTGGTTGAAGAAGGCAAAATCAACCTTGAGCCTTTCATCACCCAACGCATCAAACTGGACGAACTGGTTTCCGAAGGCTTTGAGCGTCTGATTCACAACAACGAATCCGCCGTTAAAATTATTGTGAATCCAAACCTGTAAGCAAATTACATTTGCAACAGCACAAATGCCGTCTGAAACGCTCAGACGGCATTTTTCCAACGAAACGCAACAGGCGTATTGCCCGAAAGCAGCCGTTTAGCCTATCATTCTGAACAAACAGAAACAAACAGAGGGAAAATCATGGGAGATTCCGTACTATCCGCCATCCAACAAACCATCATCCAGCGCAAATCTGCCGACCCGTCCGAATCTTACGTCGCACAGCTCCTGCACAAGGGCGAGGACAAAATCCTAAAAAAAGTGATTGAAGAAGCGGGCGAAGTGTTGATGGCATCCAAAGACAAAGACCCGTCCCACCTGGTTTACGAAGTTGCCGACTTATGGTTTCACACCATGATTCTTCTGACACACCACGACCTGAAGGCGGAAGACGTACTGGACGAACTTGCGCTCCGTCAAGGTTTGTCGGGCTTGGCCGAAAAAGCCGCTCGCACAAAATCTTGAATTTATATTACAATCCGCACTTTCCCACATTCAATCCGTCTGACCGCTTTTCAGACGGCATCGGAGCCGTTATGGACAACTGTATTTTCTGTAAAATTGCCGCCAAAGAGATTCCGGCGCAAACCGTCTATGAAGACGGCGAAATGGTTTGTTTCAAAGACATCAACCCCGCCGCTCCGGTTCATCTGCTGCTGATTCCCAAAGTCCATTTCGATTCGTTGGCACACGCCGCTCCCGAACATCAGCCCCTTTTGGGAAAAATGATGCTGAAAGTTCCCGAAATCGCCAAAGCGGCAGGACTGGCAGACGGCTTCAAAACCCTAATCAATACCGGCAAAGGTGGCGGACAAGAAGTCTTCCACCTGCATATACACATCATGGGCACACCGGTATAAACCGTTATTTCACAATCAACCCCTAATACTTACTTAAGGATACATCATGGGCAGTTTTTCTCTGACGCACTGGATTATCGTATTAATTATCGTCGTTTTGATATTTGGCACCAAAAAACTGCGCAACGTCGGCAAAGACCTCGGCGGCGCAGTTCATGACTTCAAACAGGGGCTGAACGAAGGCACCGATGGCAAAGATGCCGGAAAAGACGACGTAATCGAACATAAAAAAGACGAAGACAAAGCATAACGTATGTTTGATTTCGGTTTGGGCGAGCTGATTTTGGTCGGCGTTATCGCCCTGATTGTCCTTGGTCCAGAACGCCTGCCCGAAGCCGCCCGCACTGCCGGACGGCTCATCGGCAGGCTGCAACGCTTTGTCGGCAGCGTCAAGCAGGAATTTGACACTCAAATCGAACTGGAAGAACTGAGGAAGGCAAAGCAGGAATTCGAAGCTGCCGCCGCTCAGGTTCGAGACAGCCTCAAAGAAACCGATACGGATATGCATAACAGCCTGCACGACATTTCCGACGGCCTGAAGCCCTGGGAAAAACTGCCCGAACAGCGGACGCCTGCCGATTTCGGCGTTGATGAAGGCGGCAATCCCCTTCATGATACGGCAAACACCGTATCAGACGGCATTTCCTACGTTATGCCGTCTGAACGTTCCGATACTTCCGCCGAAACCCTTGGGGACGACGGGCAAACCGGCGGCGCAGCCGAGCCTTCGGAAACCGATAAAGACCGCGCATGGCGCGAATACCTGACCGCACCTTCTTCGCCTGCCACACAGACCGTGGAAGTCAGCTATATCGATACCGCTGCTGTTGAAACCCCTGTTCCGCATACCACTTCGCTGCGTAAACAGGCCATAAGCCGCAAACGCGATTTGCGTCCTAAATCCCGCGCCAAACCTAAATTGCGCGTCCGTAAATCATAAAGAGGGCAATCCGGTGTCCGAAACACAAAACGAACAACCCGTCCAACCGCTTGTCGAACACCTCATCGAGCTGCGCCGCCGCCTGATGTGGACGGTTGTCGGCATCTTAGTCTGCTTTTTCGGCCTAATGCCGTTTGCCCAACAACTCTATACTTTTATCGCCGACCCGCTGATGGCAAACCTGCCAAAAGACACCAGCATGATTGCCACCGACGTCATCGCACCATTTTTCGTGCCGGTCAAAGTTACCCTGATGGCGGCATTTTTAATTTCGCTGCCGCATACGCTCTACCAAATCTGGGCATTCGTCGCCCCCGCACTCTATCAAAACGAAAAACGCCTGATTACCCCGCTTGTCCTCTCAAGCGTCAGCCTGTTTTTCATCGGCATGGCATTTGCCTACTTTCTGGTTTTCCCCGTCATTTTCAAATTCCTTGCCGGCGTTACCCCTGTCGGCGTCAATATGGCGACAGACATCGACAAATACCTGTCCTTTATCTTAGGCATGTTCGTTGCGTTCGGCACAACCTTTGAAGTTCCCATCGTCGTTATCCTGTTAACCAAAATCGGCGTGGTAACAACCGGACAGCTCAAACATGCCCGCCCCTATGTCATTGTCGGTGCTTTTGTCATTGCTGCAGTCATCACACCGCCCGATGTGATTTCACAAACCCTGCTTGCCATTCCGCTGATTCTCTTATACGAAGCAGGTATTTGGTTCGGACGCTTCTTCACTCCACATTCAGAACAGGATGGCGACATACAGCCGTCTGCAAAAACCTGACACTATGCCGTCTGAAGCCTCACCTCATACCGCCACAGATTAAGGAATACCTTTGAATACCCTCTATTTAGGTTCAAACAGCCCACGCAGAATGGAAATCCTGACGCAGTTGGGCTATCGGGTCGTCAAGCTGCCTGCCGAGATCGACGAAACGGTCAGACAGAACGAAGACCCTGCCCGTTACGTTCAAAGGATGGCGGAAGAAAAAAACCGAACCGCCCTGACCCTCTTTTGCGAAACCAACGGCGCAATGCCTGACTTTCCCTTGATTACAGCGGATACCTGCGTTGTTTCAGACGGCATTATATTAGGCAAACCCCGCTCCCAAGCCGAAGCGGCAACCTTTCTGAACCTGCTGTCGGGAACCCGGCATACCGTCCTGACTGCCGTCTGCATCCGTTATCGCGGCAAAACGACAAGCCGCGTCCAAACCAACAACGTCGTTTTCAAACCCCTGAGTTCGGAAGAAATTTCCGCCTATGTGCAAAGCGGCGAACCGATGGACAAAGCCGGCGCCTACGCCGTACAAGGCATAGGCGGCATCTTTATCCAATCTATCGAAGGCAGCTTCAGCGGCATTATGGGGCTGCCCGTTTATGAAACCGTTTCCATGTTGCAGGATTTGGGATACCGCTCCCCCTTATCCGCCCTTAAACCGTAAAGTCCGCCGTGAACAAACAAACCGCTTACTTCCTTGCCTCCTTCAGCCTGATTGCACTGATAATCCTGTCCCTTTCCTGGGAACTGTGGATTGCACCTTTGCGCCCGGGCGGTTCGTGGCTCGCGCTCAAAGCCCTGCCCCTCTGCCTGCCGCTTTCAGGTATTCTGAAGAAAAAAATCTATACCTACCAATACAGCTCTATGCTGGTTCTGATTTATTTTGCCGAAGCCGTCATGCGCCTGTTCGACGCTTATCCCGCAGAACAGATTTGCGCCGCGCTTTCCGCAGTATTCAGCATCATCTTCTTCATATCCTGCCTGTCGTTCGTCAAACAATACAAGGAAACAAACAATGCCCGCTGAAACGACCGTATCCGGCGCGCGCCCCGCCGCCAAACTGCCGATTTACATCCTGCCCTGCTTCCTTTGGATAGGCATCGTCCCCTTTACCTTCGCGCTCAGGCTGGAACCGTCGCCCGACTTTTACCACGATGCCGCCGCCGCAGCCGGCCTGATTGTCCTGTTGTTCTTCACGGCAGGAAAAAAGCTGTTTGATGTCAAAATCCCCGCCATCAGCTTCTTCCTGTTTGCCATGGCGGCATTTTGGTGGCTTCAGGCACGCCTGATGAACCTGATTTACCCCGGAATGAACGACATCGCCTCTTGGATTTTCATCTTGCTCGCCGTCAGCGCGTGGGCCTGCAAGAGTTTGGTCGCACACTACGGACAAGAACGCATCGTTACCCTGTTTGCCTGGTCGCTGCTTATCGGCTCCCTGCTTCAATCCTGCATCGTCGTCATCCAGTTTGCCGGCTGGGAAAACACCCCCCTGCTTCAAAACATCATCGTTTACAGCGGGCAGGGCGTAATCGGACACATCGGGCAGCGCAACAACCTCGGACACTACCTCATGTGGGGCATACTCGCCGCCGCCTACCTCAACGGACAACGAAAAATCCCCGCCGCCCTCGGCACAATCTGCCTGATTATGCAGACCGCCGTTTTAGGTTTGGTCAATTCGCGCACCATCTTGACCTACATAGCCGCCATCGCCCTCATCCTTCCCTTCTGGTATTTCCGTTCGGACAAATCCAACAGGCGGACGATACTCGGCATAGCCGCAGCCGTATTCCTTACCGCGCTGTTCCAATTTTCCATGAACACCATTCTGGAAACCTTTATCGGCATCCGCTACGAAACTGCCGTCGAACGCGTTACCAACGGCGGTTTCACAGACTTGCCGCGCCAAATCGAATGGAATAAAGCCCTTGCCGCCTTCCAGTCCGCCCCGATATTCGGGCACGGCTGGAACAGTTTTGCCCAACAAACCTTCCTGATCAATGCCGAACAGCACACCATACACGACAACTTCCTCAACAACTTGTTCACCCATTCCCACAACATCGTCCTCCAACTCCTTGCAGAGATGGGAATCAGCGGCACGCTTCTGGTTGCCGCAACCCTGCTGACGGGCATTGCCGGGCTGCTTAAACGCCCCCTGACCCCCGCATCGCTTTTCCTGATCTGCACGCTTGCCGTCAGTATGTGCCACAGTATGCTCGAATATCCTTTGTGGTATGTCTATTTCCTCATCCCCTTCGGACTGATGCTCTTCCTGTCCCCCGCAGAGGCTTCAGACGGCATCGCCTTCAAAAAAGCCGCCAACCTCGGCATACTGACCGCCTCCGCCGCCATATTCGCAGGATTGCTGCACTTGGACTGGACATACACCCGGCTGGTTAACGCCTTTTCCCCCGCCACTGACGACAGTGCCAAAACCCTCAACCGGAAAATCAACGAACTGCGCTATATTTCCGCAAACAGTCCGATGCTGTCCTTTTATGCCGACTTCTCCCTCGTAAACTTCGCCCTGCCGGAATACCCCGAAACCCAGACTTGGGCGGAAGAAGCAACCCTCAAAGCACTAAAATACCGCCCCTACTCCGCCACCTACCGGATTGCCCTCTACCTGATGCGGCAGGGCAAAGTTGCAGAAGCAAAACAATGGATGCGGGCAACGCAGTCCTATTACCCCTACCTCATGCCCCGATACGCCGACGAAATCCGCAAACTGCCCGTATGGGCGCCGCTGTTGCCCGAACTGCTCAAAGACTGCAAAGCCTTCGCCGCCGCGCCCGGCCATCCGGAAGCAAAACCCTGCAAATGACCCGCGCCGGCGGATGTGTATGCCGCCTGAAATATAAAGACCCTTGCAAAGCATTGCAAAAAACAGCAAACACGCAGAAAAATACGCTATCAAAAAACATTGCAGCCGTGTTAAGATAAGCCGTTAAACACCTGTTTCATGCCCGTCCCAAACCCGGCGGGCGCATACCACCACGGAAAAGGAAACACCATGAGCCGCGTATTACTCGTAGATGACGATGCCCTGCTGACCGAACTGCTGACCGAATACCTGAGCGCCGAAGGTCTGAACGTCCACAGCGTTCCCGACGGGGAGGCAGGCGTACAGGAAATCCTGAGCGGGCAATACGATGTAGTCGTATTGGATTCCATGATGCCCAAAATGAACGGCTTGGATGTCTTGAAAAACGTACGCGCCCAAAGCACCGTCCCCATCATCATGCTGACCGCCAAAGGCGATGACATCGACCGAATCATCGGCTTGGAAATGGGTGCGGACGACTATGTCCCCAAACCCTGCACACCACGCGAACTCTTGGCACGTATCAATGCCATCCTCCGCCGCGCACAACACAGCGGCGAACAGAACAACGCACCCAACAGCATCTCCGTCAGCGATGTCGTCCTGTACCCCGCCAAACGCCAGGCATCCGTCAAAGACACGCCGCTCGAACTGACCAGCACCGAATTCAACCTGCTCGAAGTCCTGATGCGCCATGCCGGACAGGTAGTCAGCAAAGAAACCCTGTCCGTCGAAGCACTCGACCGCAAGCTGGCAAAATTCGACCGCAGTATCGACGTGCACATTTCCAGCATCCGGCACAAGCTGGGCGATGCCTCGCTGATTCAAACCGTACGCGGCTTGGGCTACCTGTTTGTCAAAAACTGAAGCAGCGGGCAAATGAAACTGTTCCAACGCATTTTCGCCACATTTTGCGCGGTTATCGTCTGCGCAATCTTTGTGGCGAGTTTTTCTTTTTGGCTGGTGCAGAACACCCTTGCCGAAAACCAATTCAACCAACGCCGCACCATCGAAACCACATTGATGGGCAGCATTATTTCCGCATTCAAGACACGGGGCGACAACGGCGCGCGCGAAATCCTGACCGAATGGAAAGACAGCCCCGTCTCATCCGCCGTTTACGTCATACAGGGCGACGAGAAAAAAGACATCTTAAACCGCTATATCGACAATTACACCATAGAACGCGCCCGACTGTTTGCCGCCAACAACCCCCATTCCAACCTTGTCCGCATCGAATACGACCGTTTCGGCGAAGAATACCTGTTCTTCATTAAAGGCTGGGACAACCGCCAGGCACAACGCCTGCCCAGCCCGCTGTTTATCCCGGGCCTGCCGCTTGCCCCGATTTGGCACGAATTCATCATCCTCTCCTTCATCATCATCGTCGGACTGCTGATGGCATATATCCTTGCCGGCAACATTGCCAAACCCATCAGAATCTTAGGCAACGGCATGGACAGGGTGGCAAACGGAGAACTTGAAACCCGCATCTCCCAACAGGTCGACGACCGTGATGACGAATTGTCCCATCTTGCCCTCCAATTCGACAAAATGGCGGAAAAACTCGAAAAACTCGTTGCCAAAGAACGCCACCTGCTCCACCACGTTTCCCACGAAATGCGCTCCCCGCTTGCCCGTATGCAGGCAATTGTCGGACTGATTCAGGCGCAGCCCCAAAAACAGGAACAATATCTCAAACGGCTGGAAGGCGAACTGACCCGCATGGATACGCTGGTCGGCGAACTCTTAACCTTGTCCCGGCTCGAAACCTCCAATATGGCTTTGGAAAAAGAAAACCTGAAACTCCTACCCTTCCTAAGCAACCTTGTAGAAGACAACCAAAGCATTGCCCAGAAAAACGGGCAAACGGTTACCCTGTCTGCCGACGGGAAAATTCCCGAGAACGCCACCCTATATGCCAATGAAAGTTACCTGTACCGTGCCTTCGACAACGTTATCCGCAACGCTGTCAATTACAGCCCGGAAGGCAGTACCATCCTGATCAACATCGGACAAGACCACAAACACTGGATTATCGACGTTACCGACAACGGACCGGGTGTGGACGAAATGCAGCTTCCCCACATATTTACCGCCTTCTACCGGGCCGACTCCAGTGCCAACAAACCCGGAACAGGACTGGGACTTGCATTGACCCAACATATTATTGGACAGCACTGCGGAAAAATTATCGCCGAAAACATCAAACCAAACGGGCTGCGGATGCGCTTCATCCTACCCAAGAAAAAAACCGGTTCCAAAACAGAAAAAAGCGTGAACTGACCATAATGCCGTCTGAACCCGCTTCAGACGGCATTGCACAAACAGTTACCCCAAAACAAACATACAGTGAGTGCATCTCCAACAATCACGCACATACCGTCCGCAAAGGAATATATCATGCCGACACAAACCGATCCCGGCTACTTCTTCATGCCCAACCACATTATCCTGATAGGCGCGAGCGAACAACCGTACAGCCTTGGCGAACGCGTACTCAGCAACCTGCTGAGTACGCCCTTTCAAGGAAAAATCACCCCCGTAAACCCGCGCCACCACACCATAGCCGGACTGCCCGCCTACACCAGCCTCAACAAAATCCCCGGCAGTGCAGACCTGATTATTGCCGTTACCCCGCCCGACAGTTACGACACCCTCTTCAAAACCTGCCGCAAAAAGCAGCTCCGACACATCATCCTCATACAGGACTGGGACAGCCTGTCTGCCGCAGAACTGCACACCGCCGAAACTGCCATCCGCAAACACCACGGCAACGGACTCAACATCACCGCCTGCACCACCGCAGGCATCCAACTGCCCTCACTCGGACTCAACATCAGTACCCAAGACGGATACGCCGCAGGCCATACCGCCATACTGACCGGCAATGCCGCCGTCAGCCGCCAAATCGACAACATCCTGAACAAACTCCGTCAAGGCACATCCCGCCACATCAGCCTGCATCCCGGCATCAGCCCCATCGCATCCGCCGATTGGCTCAACCGCTTCGGACACAGCCTGCACACCAAAACCGCCGTCCTACACCACAACCCTGAAGAGGATCAGCGCAAACTGTTCAGCGCAATCCGCCAATTTACCCGCCATACGCCGCTGATTCTCCACATCACCTGCCGCACGACAGAAACCGACCGTGCCGTACTGCACTGCCTCGCCCGACACTGCAACTTCCTCATCAGTTTCAACGCCGACGACCTCGAAGCCGCACTGCGCGCCCAACTGTCCGACCTTCCACCCCTGTCCCGACTCGACATCCTGTCCGACACGCCTGCCGAATGGCTGAACGCGCACGCGCCAAAAAACCTCGCCCTCCACTTTCCCAACCTTCCCCACCACATCCGCAACGGACACCTGACCGGCACACCCACACCCTCAATCTGCCACGACATCGCCTCACGTCAGCTTGCCCACCCCGACACCCAAGCCGTCCTAACCATCCTCAGTCCCTCCGGACACGAGGATTACAAAAAAACAGCACGCGCCCTTATCCGCCTGTCCGAACAGACCGCCAAACCCCTGCTCGTCAGCAGCCCCTTTTCAGACGGCATAACCCATTTCGACACCCCTACACAGGCAATCCGCACCCTTTCCTACCGCAACACCGCCGCCGCCCTGAAACAGGCACAGCTCGACATTGCACCGCCGCAGCCATGCCGTCTGAAAACACCGCAACCCCAAAACATCAAAAAAGCCCTTACAGCGGCAAACCCTTCCCTGCTCGCCGAAGCCCTGCACCTCCCCCCCTACCGGCACACCACCCATAATGCCGTCCAATTCCAATTCGGCAGCCACCCCCTCTATGGCGACATCCTGACTGCACACTGCAACGGACAAACCACTGCCGTACTCCCGCCGTTTACCACACTCGACAGCCGCCACCTTGCCCGCTTTGCCGAACTCGACGACACACAAACCCTCGATCAGTTCCTGCACACACTGACCGTCATTCCCGAATACCGCCAACACATTCTCGGCATCACCCTCAACCTCAACGGCGGACAATACAGCAGCGATTTCATCTTAAAGGCACCCGAAACACACGACACGCCCAAACGCAAGAACACAGGCAAAGCCGCCCAAACCCTCGAACATGCCGCCGCAAAAATGCAGAGTGCCGCCGCATACCTAAAACACAAAAACCCGACAGCCGCCGAATTTCTCCGCCACACAAGCGAAGCCGCCGCAGAACTGCTCGGCAGCAAAACCGAAACCGAAGCAGCCGTACCCAACGTACTTGCCCCCTATCCCGCAGCACACCCCAAAACACTGTCCCTAAAAAACAACACGACCGTTACCATTACCCCCCTTTTGCCCGAAGACGCAGAAGCCAAACAGCAGTTCGTCCGCAGCCTCAGCCCCGAAGCACGGTACACACGCTTCATGACCCATACCAACGAACTTCCTGAAGGTACATTGGCACGCTTATGCAACCCAGACTACTACTGCGAAGCCGCATGGACAGCAAGAGATAATAACGACAACATCGTCGCCGTCGCCCGCCACAGCCGCCTGAACCGCAACGAATGCGAGTTCGCCATCGCACTGGCAGAACATATGCGCGGCAGCGGGCTGGCACAAAAAATGATGGGGCTCGTCATCCGTACTGCCGCACAACAAGGCTACCGCGCCATCAGTGCCGACATTCTCAAAACCAATACCCCCATGATCAAACTTGCTGAAAAATCAGGATTTACCCTCAAGGAATCGGACACCGAAAAAAACCTGTACCGCGCATATCTGAACCTTGCGGCAGACAAAACAACAGAAAAAACAAATAAAAACTTGCGCACCGACCACAAAATAACCTAAAATCGGCAGTTTCCATATATCCGATTTTCTCAAAAGGACTCAAAATGGTAGTTATCCGTTTGGCACGCGGCGGCTCAAAACACCGCCCTTTCTACAACGTCATCGTTACTGACTCACGCAACCGCCGCGACGGCCGCTTCATTGAACGCGTAGGCTTCTACAATCCCGTAGCCAACGAAAAACAAGAGCGTGTACGCCTCAACGCAGACCGCCTGAACCACTGGATTGCACAAGGTGCGCAGGTTAGCGACTCTGTTGCAAAACTGATTAAAGAACAAAAAGCCGCCTAATCCGTATTTTCCGACATGACAGACACTCAAAACCGGGTAGCCATGGGCTACATCAAAGGTGTATTCGGCATAAAAGGCTGGTTGAAAATTGCCGCCAACACCGAATATTCCGACAGCCTTTTGGACTACCCCGAGTGGTATTTGGTCAAGGACGGCAAAACCGTCAGCGTTACCCTTGAAGCCGGAAAAGTCGTCAACGGCGAACTCCAAGTCAAATTCGAAGGCATAGACGATCGCGATTCAGCATTCTCATTGCGCGGTTACACCATCGAGATACCCCGTGAAGCATTCGCCCCGACAGAAGAAGACGAATACTACTGGGCAGACTTGGTCGGCATGACCGTCGTCAACAAAGACCACACCGTTTTAGGCAAGGTAAGCAACCTGATGGAAACCGGCGCAAACGACGTATTGATGATTGACGGAGAACACGGGCAGATTCTGATTCCGTTCGTTTCCCAATATATCGAAACCGTCGATACCGGCAGCAAGACCATTACTGCCGACTGGGGTTTGGACTACTGATGCTTATCCAGGCAGTTACCATTTTCCCCGAAATGTTCGACAGCATTACTCGCTACGGCGTAACAGGACGCGCGAACAGACAGGGAATCTGGCAGTTTGAAGCCGTCAATCCCCGAAAGTTTGCCGACAACAGATTGGGCTACATCGACGACCGCCCGTTTGGCGGCGGCCCGGGAATGATTATGATGGCTCCGCCGCTTCATGCGGCAATAGAACATGCCAAAGCACAATCTTCCCAAACCGCAAAAGTCATCTACCTCAGCCCGCAAGGGAAACCGCTGACACATAAAAAGGCGGTAGAACTGGCCAAGCTCCCGCATATGATTTTATTGTGCGGACGGTATGAGGGCATAGACGAAAGACTGCTGCAAAGCAGCGTCGATGAAGAAATCAGCATTGGAGACTTCGTCGTTTCCGGCGGAGAGCTTCCCGCCATGATGCTGATGGATGCGGTATTGAGGCTCGTACCCGGCGTATTGGGCGACATACAGTCTGCCGAACAGGATTCGTTCTCAAGCGGCATTTTGGACTGCCCCCACTACACCAAACCCTTAGAATTTCAAGGCATGGCTGTTCCGGAAGTATTGCGTTCCGGCAATCATGGCTTGATAGCGGAATGGCGGTTGGAACAATCGCTGCGCCGCACCTTGGAGCGCAGACCCGATCTTTTGGAAAAGCGCGTTTTAATCCCAAAGGAATCCCGCCTCTTGGAAACCATCCGGCAAGAGCAACGGGAAATCCAATCATAATTTAGGAAAAAAACAATGAACCTGATTCAACAGCTCGAGCAAGAAGAAATTGCCCGCCTGAACAAAGAAATCCCCGAATTCGCACCGGGCGACACCGTAGTCGTATCCGTACGCGTCGTGGAGGGTACTCGCAGCCGTCTGCAAGCCTACGAAGGCGTTGTCATTGCACGCCGCAACCGCGGTCTGAACAGCAACTTCATCGTCCGCAAAATCTCCAGCGGCGAAGGTGTTGAACGTACTTTCCAACTGTACTCTCCTACCGTCGAAAAAATCGAAGTCAAACGCCGTGGCGACGTACGCCGTGCCAAACTGTACTACCTGCGCGGCCTGACCGGTAAAGCTGCACGCATCAAAGAAAAACTGCCTGCACGCAAAGGTTAATAAGCGATTTTTCCCAATGCCGTCTGAACGTTCAGACGGCATTTTTTATTGCCGCGATGCCGGCAAGGCAGCGATATGCCTGACCCTCATCCACCTTGATTAACAATCACTCCCACCTATTCAAGCAGAATTTACAGACCAAACGTTATACAGTATCATATCCGCCATATAACGATAACCGCTTTGCCAACTTCCCTTTCAAAACTGCAAATCATTATGACACCTTCCCTCTTACTGTCAGGATTGACCTTCCGCCTCATCCTTGCCCTGATTGCCGTATCCCTTTTATGGGGTGTTTACCTTTGGGCGGTATCGGTATGAGCATCATCGTTGAAAACCTGACCGTCAGCTACCGCCGCCGCCCCGCCGTACACCATGTGGACATTACCTTTGAAGAAGGCAGTATGTGGGCGGTTTTCGGTCCCAACGGCGCAGGGAAATCTACCTTTCTTAAATCCTTGATGGGATTGCAGCCTATCGATACAGGCAGCATCCGACTCGACGGCTTGACCCGTCAAAACATCGCCTACCTCCCCCAACAGTCCGACATCGACCGCTCCCAGCCTATGACCGTTTTCGACTTGGCGGCAATGGGGCTGTGGTATGAAATCGGTTTTTTCAAAGGAATAAATGCCGTTCAAAAACAACGCGTTCACGAAGCCTTGGAACGCGTAGGGATGCGGCAGTTTGCCCGCCGCCAAATCGCCCACCTCTCAAACGGACAATTCCAACGCGTCCTTTTTGCCCGAATGCTGGTTCAAAATGCAAAATTCCTGCTTTTGGACGAACCTTTCAATGCCGTTGATGCACGGACAACCTACGAGCTTCTCGACGTATTGCAAAAATGTCATTGCAACGGACACGCCATCATTGCCGTTTTGCACGATTACGAACAAGTCCGCGCCTACTTTCCCAATACCCTGCTGCTCGCCCGCGAAAAAATTGCGGCAGGCGCAACCGAGACCATTCTGACAGAACCCTACCTCGCTCAAGCCAACGCCAAAATGCAGCAACAGGAAAGCCCCGAGTGGTGCGCGTCATAAATGCCGTCTGAAACCGAAAAACCATGAATCTCTACGACCTGCTCCTTGCCCCCTTTGCAGAATTCGACTTTATGCGCTACGCCCTCGCATCCGTCTTCTGCCTGTCCCTCAGTGCCGCACCCGTCGGCGTATTCCTCGTCATGCGCCGTATGAGCCTGATAGGCGACGCATTGAGCCACGCCGTCCTGCCCGGTGCCGCCGTCGGCTACATGTTTGCCGGCTTGAGCCTGCCCGCCATGGGTTTGGGCGGCGTAGCCGCAGGCATACTGATGGCGCTGCTTGCCGGACTCGTCAGCCGCTTCACCACCCTGAAAGAAGATGCCAACTTTGCCGCCTTCTACCTGAGCAGCCTCGCCATAGGCGTAGTCCTCGTCAGCAAAAACGGTAGCAGCGTCGATCTGCTGCATCTGCTTTTCGGCTCCGTACTTGCCGTCGACATTCCTGCCCTGCAACTCATCGCCGCCGTATCCACCCTCACACTGCTTACCCTTGCCGTCATCTACCGCCCGCTCGTACTCGAAAGCATCGACCCCCTGTTTCTCAAATCCGTCGGCGGCAAAGGCGGGCTTTGGCACGTCCTCTTTCTCGTCCTGGTCGTCATGAACCTCGTATCCGGCTTTCAAGCCCTCGGCACACTCATGTCCGTCGGACTTATGATGCTGCCCGCCATTACCGCCCGCCTGTGGGCGAAGCACATGGGCGCACTCATCCTCCTATCCGTTCTGACAGCCCTGCTGTGCGGCTTGAGCGGACTGCTCATTTCCTACCACATCGAAATTCCCTCCGGTCCCGCCATCATCCTCTGTTGCAGCGTCCTTTATCTCTTTTCCGTCATACTCGGCAAAGAAGGCGGCATTCTGACCAAATGGCTCAAAAACCACCGCCACCACACCACCTGACCCCGCAAGTCGCTTGAACAAACAGGCGGCTTGTTTTACCATAACAGATGTTACGTTATATCACAGGAGAACAGTTATGAAACACCTCAAGCTCACCCTTATTGCCGCATTGCTGACCACCGCCGCAACTGCCGCACCCCTGCCGGTTGTAACCAGTTTCAGCATTTTAGGCGACGTAGCCAAACAAATCGGCGGAGAGCGCGTATCCATACAAAGTTTGGTCGGAGCCAACCAAGATACCCACGCCTACCACCTCACCAGCGGCGACATTAAAAAAATCCGCAGTGCAAAACTCGTCCTGATTAACGGCTTGGGACTTGAAGCTGCCGATGTGCAACGTGCCGTCAAACAGAGCAAAGTATCCTATGCCGAAGCGACCAAAGGCATCCAACCCCTCAAAGCCGAAGAAGAAGAAGGCGGACACCATCACGACCACGATCATGACCACGACCATGACCACGAAGGACACCACCACGACCACGGCGAATATGACCCCCACGTCTGGAACGACCCCGTCCTTATGTCCGCCTATGCCCAAAACGTCGCCGAAGCCCTGATAAAGGCCGACCCCGAAGGCAAAGTTTATTATCAACAACGCTTGGGCAACTACCAAATGCAGCTCAAAAAACTGCACAGCGACGCACAAGCCGCATTTAACGCCGTCCCTGCCGCCAAACGCAAAGTCCTGACCGGGCACGATGCCTTTTCCTATATGGGCAAACGTTACCATATCGAATTCATCGCCCCGCAAGGCGTGAGCAGCGAAGCCGAGCCTTCAGCCAAACAAGTCGCCGCCATCATCCGACAAATCAAACGCGAAGGCATCAAAGCCGTCTTTACCGAAAACATCAAAGACACCCGCATGGTTGACCGCATCGCCAAAGAGACCGGCGTCAACGTCAGCGGCAAACTGTATTCCGACGCACTCGGCAACGCGCCCGCCGACACCTACATAGGAATGTACCGCCACAACATCAAGGCAATGAGCGAAGCGATGAAGAAATAAACCCTAAACACACAATGCCGTCTGAAACCTTTTTCAGACGGCATTCTCATACCCGTGCACAAAAGGCAGCCCCACAACGCACAAATATATAGTGGATTAACAAAAACCGGTACGGCGTTGCCCCGCCTTGTCCTGATTTTTGTTAACCTACTATACAATGACCAATATAAACCATTGAAAAAAAAAAAAAAAAAAAAAAAAAAAAA